>JAHHSO010000004.1 GCA_020025205.1 Christensenellaceae bacterium
TAAATCACTATGGATTTTCTTATTAAGTGTCCAACTTCATTATGCAATCAACCAGATTAGATTGATTTGCAATTGATAGATTAGCATTTTATTGTGCAGGGTTTTCTGGATATGGAATATCCAGATTCGGATTTCTTGTATATGGATTTTCCGGATCCGGAAAATCAGGCTATTTTCAGAGTTAGCAGAGTTTTTTTAGAATAGCAGATTATTTATAAAAATATTTATCCATATTTTTCCTGATTTCGGGAAGAAAAACGCATTCTATATCGTTTTATATGTCGTAGGAAGTGTGATTTTTGCAAAGCGGCCTTTGTGATTTCGTCATGGCTGAACTTGATCGAGCGAGAAGTGGACCGGAGCTGAGTAAAACGGGCGCGCGATCTCTGTTGTACGCCGTCCCTTTCAAAATTGATTTTTTGTGAGGGGTGGACTATGCCGGTTGATCATCCATATGCAGATGCTTCCTATGAAAATCCAGCTGGAGAAATCTTCATCAAACAAAAAGAAACAGACTAAGTAAATTTTTGAACAATCGAAAATGTTTTATTAGAAACCACGCAGCAAAATAGTGAGCGTGGTTTTTTGATACTCAAATTTCACCCAAGAGCCTCGAAAATAGGTGAGGTGATGGACGAACGGGGCAAACAACTTACAGGCAGAGCCTGTTGATCCGTTAAAGGGGGCTTGAAGCAGATGAGGGACACGAAGCGCAGCAAAACAAACATCCCAGAAGAAAGCATTGAAGCGATTGCCAGGTGCATCTATCCTGACATTCTCGCTTACTATGAAAGTGAGGAAGGACAGCGGGAGTTCGAAAAATGGAAGGCAGCGAAAAAGGAGGAGCGGGAAAAATAAAAAGAAAAACAGAAAAAGCGGCAGGGCTTTTCCGAAGAAGGAGAAGCCTCACCGCTTGTTTGTTTTTTTATAGGAAATTATGATCAGTGAGCATGGTGTGTGGCGTTTTGCAAACTGATTCAAGTGGACGCGGGCACTGCCCGCTTGTTTTTTCTTGGTCTGCCCATTTGATAGGGGTAATCGAAGGATAAAAATAATCCGAACCCATTTTCCAAAGGAAATAAGTTCGGATTATTCTGACTTGGCTCCCCAGGTAGGGCTCGAACCTACAACCCTTCGGTTAACAGCCGAATGCTCTGCCATTGAGCTACTGAGGAATATTCCTTCAAGGAACATCAATATTATACATCCGGTTTTTAAATTTGTCAATCCCTTTCTTTCATTTCTTTGAAATTATTTTTCATCTTCGTATCCCTAATTGCCGCCGGTCAATCTAAAATATGTGCTCCCCTGTTTTACTGTCTCGGTAAATATGATATACTATATGGAAAAGGAGGGTTACACTTGAAAAACAACTCAATCCGCTTTGATTTGGAACGCAAACTGCGCCGGTATGCCATCAGCGATTTGATGAAATACATTGTGTTCGGCCAGGCCGCTGTCTATCTGCTGATGTTTGTTTGGCCGTCTTTGGGAATGCGACTGTATTCCATGATGACGCTCACCCGCTCTGGACTGATGCATGGGCAGATCTGGCGGCTTGTGACATTTGTATTCATGCCGCCCAACTCATCCCCGCTCTTCATTCTCTTCTCCCTGTACTTTTACTACACGATCGGCACAGGGCTTGAAAACCGCTGGGGGAAAGTCAAGTTCAATCTGTACTATCTGGTCGGCATGATTGCCGCGGTCATCTCCGCTTTGATCACCGGCTATGCAAGCAACACATTCCTTAACCTCTCTCTCTTCTTTGCCTTTGCAGCAATGTATCCTGACGAAGAGGTGCTCCTGTTTATGATCCTCCCCGTCAAGATGAAGTGGCTGGCTCTTCTTGATGCTGTTCTCTATCTCCAACAGTTTATCGTTGGCGGCGCTTCAACTCGCGTGACCATTGTATTGTGTCTGCTCAATGTCTTTCTGTTTCTTGGCGGCGACATCATCAACACCATCCGACGCGAATCCAAATACTGGAAGACGCGCTACAATTACCGCAAGACCATGTGGCACTGATTTTCTTCGTTCAAAAAGGCTGCTTTCTCGCTGAAAGCAGCCTTTTTATTTTCTTCATTTCAATCCTCAGTTGGAACGATTGGCGAGAATCATTCCAAACAAGCCTCCTGCCGCCAGCCCCATCCCTAAATCAGCCAGATACGCCGTCAGCTTTGGGCTTTGCCCCATCAAAAGGCTGTAGCAGACAATGCCAAGCGCCATGTACAAAACGCCCACGCACGCCCCGCGCAAAGCGCCGCCCTCTTCTCCTGAACGCATAGCAGAAGCGACGCCCGCAAGAATTGATACAAACTTAACCACTTGATTGACCGCGGTAATCACCCTGTCTGCCGCATTCCACCAGTTCAGCAGCAGCGCAAAGCCCGCCACGCCGACCACCGTAACGCTTGCTGCAACCAACACGCCTCGGGCAATCGCGCCTGCGGCGTTCTGTTTTTTTCGTGTCATGCGCCTTGTGCTCCGCTTGAACGAATCCAAGCCCCGGCGCGGCATAAATTCTGCTTTGTTTTCCATCGCTACTCCCCCTTTTGGAGGCAGCAAAAAGCCGCCCTGTCACGGTCAAGCCTATGACAAAGCGGCTTCCAATATGCAATTAGATCAGCTGCTCGGCATCGTTGGTCACGGAGAGCTGCTCCACATTACGGATCGCCCAGCGCGCAAACACCAGCTGAGTCTTTGCTTCGCCAACTTCGATTGTCAGCACATCGTCCTTGATCTTGACAATAGTGCCGTAAATGCCGCCAATGGTGCAGATGCGGTCGCCAACCTTCAACGCGTCCAGCATCGCCTTGGCTTCCTTATCCTTCTTGCGCTGCGGACGAATGAGGATAAAGTAGAACACAACGAAGATCAGGATCATCGGCAGGAACTGCACGGCGTAGTAAACAAACGTCGCCCAGCCGGACATCTCCGGGGCAGCCTCAGTTGCAGCAGTCGCGGCGGCATCGGCCAGCAGGTTCAGATACTTCATGGAAAGACACATCCTTTCAAAATTTAGCAACTCTATCATTATATCGTGTTTTTCTTAAAACTGCAACTCTTTCCGTGTGATTCTTCACTGGCTGAGAAGAATCATCAGAAATTGCGGCTCATGTCATATTGGCTGAAGAATTCCTTGCGGAACTCCTCATATCTGTCCTCATCAATGGCCTTGCGGATGCGTTCCATCAGCCTGAGCAAATAGCGCAGGTTGTGAATTGTTGCCAGTCGGCCGCCCGTGATTTCGCCGGCTTTAATCAAATGGCGAATATACGCACGGGAGAAGTTTCGGCAGGCGTAGCAGTCACAGCCCTCTTCAATCGGCCCGAAGTCATGCGCATATTGGGCGTTGCGGATGACCAATCTGCCCTTATCTGTGAAGCAGGTGCCATTGCGCGCCACGCGTGTGGCCAGCACGCAGTCAAACATATCAATGCCGCGGTACACACCTTCCACAAGGCAATCCGGGCTGCCCACGCCCATCAGATAGCGCGGCTTGTCCTCCGGCATATAGGGCATCAGTTCATCGAGCATATCGTACATGATTGGCTTCGGTTCCCCGACAGACAGACCGCCAATGCCGTAACCCGGGAAATCCATATCGGCAAGCACCTTGGCGCTTTCGATGCGCAAATCCTTGTAGAACGCGCCCTGAACAATGCCAAACACCGCCTGATCCTCACGCGTATGGAATTCCTTGCAGCGCTTAGCCCAGCGATGTGTGCGGTGCATTGCTTCCAAAGCTGTCTGGTGATCGCAGGGATACGGTGAACAGACGTCAAACGCCATCGCAATATCGCTGCCCAGTGCTTCCTGAATGGCCATGCTGGTTTCCGGGCCAATAAACATCTTACTGCCATCCAGATGGCTGCGGAAATGCACGCCTTCTTCCTTGATCTTGCGCAGGCTTGCCAGCGAAAATACCTGGAACCCGCCGGAGTCCGTCAGGATCGGCTTGTCCCAGCTCATAAACTTGTGCAGGCCGCCCGCTTCCTTAACAAGATCCTCGCCGGGACGCAGGTGAAGATGGTATGTATTGGACAGGATGATCTGAGAACCAATTTCATTCAGCTCCCGAGGTGTCATGCCTTTGACCGTTGCCTGCGTGCCGACGGGCATAAAAATTGGTGTTTGAATATCCCCGTGCGGCGTATGCACTATGCCGCGTCGAGCGTGTGTGCTCTTTTCCTTCTTTAAAAGCTTAAAAGTAACAGGTGAAGTCATTGTTTTCCTTTCAGCGCTGTACACGCGCAGGCACGCAGAAAACCGCGTGCAGTTTTTAATCTTTAAGCAGCTCATCAATGGGCTTTTTTTCGCCCGCAGCCATAACCAGCTGATAGACGCCCGCACCAATCATTGCAAACATGCCGGCAACACCGAAAAACGGACCTGCATAACTGCCGGTTGCTGCGCCCAAAAAGATGGGAAGCAGACATGTTGCGCAAAGCGCAATGCCCTTGGCTCTCCTGCGTCTGGCTTTCTCGCTCAAAAGTTCACGCATTTTCTCCAGCTTTTTGCGCAGTTTCGCAGAAAGTGTAAAACGTCCTTCCCGAATCTCTTTCTTCCTTTTAGGCTCTGCCGCCGAACACAGGGCATATATGCCAATTCCGATCATGACAAACATTCCCATCATGCCTGTCATAACCAATATTTCTTCCATCATCCAGAATATATCGGAAACGCCGACTGTAATCATCAGCGGCATCAGGCAGGCAGACAGAAGGCACACGCCCAGCGCGCGTTTATGGAGTTTTGCGCTGCTTTCCCGAATATAACGTTCAGCCTCATTTTCCGAGAGACTCTTTTCTTTCTCCGTGCTGAAACCTTCATATCTCATGCGCTGTGCAATGTCGTCAAACGCGCGCTGCGTCTCTCTGACTGCCTGATTCGGGCTAACTCCCTGTTCCAGCAGCTCTTCATAGCGATTGAGCATCATGGAAAGCAGATTAACGCGGTAAAGGTCAGCCATCGGCTCGTACGAAAAATCATCGCTTTTTTCCAAGATATAACGCTTAAACTCAAGGGTCACATCTTTTTGCTGCATCGTTTCCTGCATCAGCCTTTTCCCCCAATTCGTTTCACCACTTCGCCCGCCAGAATCATCCCTACAACCGGCGGAACAAAGCTGACGCTGCCCGGCGCATGGCGTCCCGCCTGATCCTCAGCAACAATGCGCAGCGGCTCTTCCTGAGAATAAACAACCGGATGATGCATGATGCCGCGCCGCTTGAGCAGGCCGCGCATGACCCGGCACAGCGGGCAGACGCTTGTTTTATAAATATCCGCCGTCTGGAAGCGCGTTGGATCAAGCTTGTTGCCCGCCCCCATTGCGCTGATGACGAAAATGCCGGCCGCCTGTGCGCGAACAATCAGCTCCACCTTGGCGGTTACAGTATCTATGGCATCAATTACCGCATCAAACCGAGACAGGTCTACTTGATCAGCCGTTTCCTTTGTATAAAACAGCCGCAGACACTCCACCTCACAGTCGGGGTTGATATCTTTGACCATTTCCGCGATCACGTCCACCTTTGGCCTGCCCACCGTGGATGATTTAGCCACTGCCTGTCTGTTGATGTTGCTCAGGCTGACCACGTCATCATCCACCACCATGATGTGTCCAACACCGGAGCGCGCCAGCGCAAGCACGCAGTGGCCTCCCACGCCTCCCACGCCAAACACGGCAACGCGGGCGTTTTCCAGCCTGTGCATGCCCTCTTCTCCGAAGATCAGTGCCTCACGGGCAAATCGTTCATCTTTCATTTTTAGAACTCACAGTTGCCCGGCGTGCGCGGGTACGGAATCACATCACGAATGTTCTCAATATCTGTGAGATACATAATCAGACGCTCAAAGCCCATGCCAAAGCCCGAATGGGTGCATCCGCCAAAGCGGCGCAGGTTCACATACCAGCTCATCTGCTCCTTAGAGATGCCCAGTTCATCCATGCGGCTGGTCAGCAGGTCATAGCGCGTTTCGCGCTGGCTGCCGCCCATCAGCTCGCCGGAACCCGGAACCAGCATGTCCACTGCCGCAACGGTCTTCCCATCATCGTTCTGATACATATAGAATGCCTTGATATCCTTGGGCCAGTCATATACAAACACCGGGGAACCAAAATGCTCATCGGTGAGGTACTTTTCATGCTCACGGAACAGGTCCTCACCTTGAACGGCAGGATGTTCAAATTCCTTGTCTGCATGCTGGAGGATGTCAATCGCCTCTTTGTGTGTCACACGGGCAACGTGAGAGGTTGTCAGTTTTTCAAGCTTTTCAATCAGGCTGCTCTTGGCAAACTGCTGAAGGAACTCCAGCTCCGGCATGGCCTTGTCGAGCACTTCGCGCACAACGCTTTTAAGGAAGTCTTCCTCAATATCCATCAGCCCGTCAAGATCGCAGAAGCAAACTTCCGGCTCAATCATCCAGAATTCTGCCGCATGGGTCTTGGTGTTAGAATTCTCTGCGCGGAACGTCGGTCCAAAGGTGTACACGCGCTTGTAAGCCAGCGCATACGTCTCGGCTTCCAGCTGTCCAGTCACAGCCAGCGCAGTCGGATGACCGAAGAAGTCATCTTCCGGCTTATAGGGCTTGCCCGGTTCAGCCGTGGTCACAGTAAAAGTATTTCCTGCGCCTTCAGCATCGTTGCCGGTGATCAGCGGGGTATGCACATAGACATAGCCGCGGGACTGGAAGTAGTTGTGAACAGCCTGTGCCGCAATGGAGCGCACACGGAATACCGCCTGAAACACGCGTGTGCGCGGACGGAGATATGCAATGTCGCGCAGAAACTCCAGAGAATGGCGCTTGGGCTGAAGTGGGTAATCCTCGGTGCAGTCACCTTCCAGCACAACGCACTCCGCCTGCATTTCCAGCGCGCCGCTGCGGCTTGGAACCAGCTTGCCGGTTGCGGAAATAGCAGAACCGTTGCGGATAGCCTGCACGCCAGCAAAATTCTCCACATTCTCATCGTAAACGATCTGGATGGGGGTGAAATGCGTGCCGTCAAAGAACTCCATGAAACCAATATTTTTCTGCTTGCGATGGTTGCGGATCCAGCCCTGCACCGTCACAATTTGACCTTCAAATTTCTGGCCGCCCGCCGCGATTTCGCGCAGGTCAAGCACATTCTTGTTTGCCATGATCTCGCCTCTTTCCGCGGGCAAAAATCGTCCGCGCTTATTTCTTTCTATACTCTGCTATATGATAACAAAATCAGTCTGAAAACGCAAGAGAGCATTTATTTTCCCTTGCATACAGCCATCCTTTCTCCGTATGTATACATCGCCAGTCCGATGATGACGACCCATCGATGGAAGTGTCACTTTAAGTCCGCCGGTAAAGGGAGCCATCACGATAGACAAAACGCCGTGATGATATAGACGAGCGTCATATCGCCGATGGCGGGCAATCGCGCCTTGCAGCGCGTCCGCAAAGCCAATGTCCCGCCATAAACGCCGCGCCAGCAAGTGCCAGAAAATCGCCAACAAGGCTTCCGTGTTCCCTATTCATAGACAACATTCCAATCGACACAGCGCCCAAAACGGCAGCTGCCGCACCGGGGAGCGCTTCTTGAGGAATTGGTTCATGAAGCAGCAGACCTGAAAGTGTGCCCACAAACAGCGGCTGAGTACACGCAAGTGCTGTTGCAACGAATTCTTGCTTTTTTCTTCTTACTTGGAAGATTCCCTTTAAAAAAGCGGAGCCTCAGGTTATTCTGCGGCTCCGCTCAAATCTTTTTACGCTGGATTACAGCTCATCGGTATCTTCAGCCTGCTCTGCGGCTTCCTCGTTAAGGGAGTCCGCTTCCTCTTCGCGTTCAGCAGCTGTCACGCTGACAATGCGGCTCTCATCATCCACGCGCATGACGCGGACGCCCTGCGCCACACGGCCAATGACGGAAATATCGCTGACAGGCATACGGATGATCGTACCGTCATCCGTGATGAGCATGATATCCTCATCCTCGCTGACCAGCAGCTGTGCCGCCATGAGTCCGGTCTTATCGGTCAGGCGCATCGCCATGATGCCCTTGCCGCCGCGGGACTGCGTGCGGAATTCGGAAACCTCCGTGCGCTTGCCGTAGCCGTTTTGGGTAATGGCAAGCACCTGCTTGCCCTCTTCAATGCGGGCAATGGAGATCACTTCATCCCCAACAGCCAGATCAATGGAACGCACGCCCATTGCATTTCGGCCCATCGCGCGGATGTTGTCCTCGTCAAATCGGATGGCCTGACCCATACGGGTTGCCAGAATCAGTTCACAGGACGCATCTGTCAGCTCCACGCCAATCAGTTCGTCATCCTCTCGCAGGGCAATAGCGATCAGACCAGCCTTGCGGAGGTTGGCAAACTCATCAATTGCTGTCTTCTTGATCAGTCCATCCTTGGTCGCCATGACCAGATAATGACCCTCAACCTCTCGCGGCAGCGGAATCATCGCCGTAACCTTTTCGCCGCCGTCCAGCTGAAGCAGGTTCACGATCGCCGTGCCGCGCGCAGTGCGCCCGGCTTCCGGAATCTCATAGCCCTTGAGGCTGTACACGCGCCCCTTGTTGGTGAAGAACATGATCTCGTCATGTGTGGATGTAACCAGAAGGTGCTCCGCGTAATCCTCCTCACGCGTGGTCATGCCCATGACACCCTTGCCGCCGCGATTCTGGCTGCGGTAAGTTGCACAGGGGATGCGTTTCACATAGCCGAAGTGCGTCAGTGTCAGAACGACATTTTCCTCCTGAATGAGGTCTTCAGGATCAATTTCACCGTCCAGCATGCTGATTTCTGTACGGCGTTCGTCCGCATATTTGGCCTTGATCTGAAGAATTTCTTCGCGGATAATGCCCAGCACCATCTTCTCATCAGCCAAAACAGCACGCAGATAAGCGATCGTCTTTTCCAGCTGCTCATACTCTTCCTGAAGGCGCTCGCGCTCCAGTCCGGTCAGGCGGGCAAGACGCATATCCAGAATCGCCTGTGCCTGCTTATCTGACAGGCCAAAGCGCTCAATGAGCTGTGCCTTGGCAATGCCGGTATTGGCGCTCCCCCGAATGATGCGGACGATTTCGTCGATGTTGTCCAGCGCAATCAGCAAACCTTCCAGAATATGGGCGCGGGCTTCGGCTTTGTCCAGATCATAGCGGGTACGCCTTGTGATGACTTCCTTCTGATGCTCCAGATAATGGAAGAGCAGCTGATGGAGAGACAGTACCTTCGGTTCGCCATCCACAAGTGCCAGCATGATGACGCCGAACGCATCCTGCATCTGAGTGTGCTTATAAAGATAATTGAGCACAACAGCAGAATTGACATCCTTCTTCAGTTCGATGACAATGCGCATGCCCTCGCGGTCACTCTCGTCACGGATATCGCTGATCCCCTCAAGGCGCTTGTCATGAACAAGCTCCGCGATCTTGGTAACCAGCGCCGCTTTATTGACCATGTACGGAATTTCCGTCACAACAATGCGCTGACGGCCATTGGGCATCGGCTCCACCTCTGTCCTCGCGCGGGTGACAATGCGGCCGCGTCCCGTGGTATACGCGTCATAAATGCCGCGTCTGCCCAGAATAATGCCTCCGGTCGGGAAGTCCGGTCCCTTGATGGACTCCATCAATTCCTGTGTCGTCACATTCGGATTGTCAATCAGCTTGACCACACCGTCTATGACTTCTCCAAGGTTATGCGGCGGGATGTTGGTCGCCATGCCCACAGCAATGCCGGAAGAACCATTGACAAGCAGGTTCGGGAAGCGGCTGGGCAGCACATTGGGCTGCATCAGCGTTTCGTCGAAGTTCGGGGAAAAGTCCACCGTTTCCTTGTCGATGTCCGCGAGCATTTCCATGTTGATCTTGCTCATGCGGGCCTCAGTATATCGCATGGCCGCCGCACCATCGCCGTCAACAGAGCCAAAGTTGCCCTGTCCCTCTACGAGCGGATAGCGTGTAGAAAAATCCTGTGCCAGGCGCACCAGTGCGCCGTAAACGGAAGAATCTCCATGCGGATGATATTTACCAAGAACGTCGCCGACGATACGCGCACACTTACGATACGGCTTATCCGGCGTGACGCCCAATTCGTGCATGGCATACAGAATACGCCTGTGCACGGGCTTGAGGCCGTCGCGCACGTCCGGCAGGGCGCGTGTGATGATGACGGCCATCGCGTAGGAGATGAACGATTTCTTCATCTCATGTTCCAGATCAATGGGGCGGATGCGCTCCAGATCCGTTGTATTACCGGGCAGATTGTCCTTAAAATCCAAATGTCCTTCCGCCTTTCTCAGATATCAAGGTCGAGCACGAGCTTGCTGTTCTGCTCGATGAATTCGCGGCGCGGTTCCACCTTCTCGCCCATCAGCAGAGACATGGTTTCGTCCGCTGCAATTGCGTCTTCCACGGTAACACGCAGCATCGTGCGCGTTTCGGGGTTCATGGTGGTCGTCCACAGCTGCTCTGCGCTCATTTCGCCAAGACCTTTGTATCGCTGCACATCCGGCTTCTTCTCGCGCCCGATTTCAGTCATCACGCGGTCAAGCTCCTGATCGGAATAGCAGTAGCGCTCATTCTTCTGGTACGTCACTTTGTAAAGCGGCGGCTGCGCTGCATAGACATGCCCCTGCTCAATCAGCGGGCGCATGTAGCGATAGAAGAATGTAAGCATCAGGATACGGATGTGGCTGCCGTCAACGTCCGCATCCGTCATGCAGACGATTCGGTCATAACGAAGCTTGGAGATGTCAAACTCATCGCCCACGCCGCAGCCGAACGCCGTGATCATGGCCTTGATTTCCTCATTAGCCAGCACACGGTCAAGCCTCGTCTTTTCCACGTTGAGGATCTTGCCGCGCAGGGGCAGGATTGCCTGAAAATGCCTGTCTCTGCCGCTCTTGGCGCTTCCGCCTGCGGAGTCGCCTTCGACAAGGAAGATTTCGCAGCGGCTTGGATCCTTTTCTGAACAATCCGCCAGCTTGCCCGGCAGGCTGGCAGATTCCAGCACCGTCTTTCTGCGGGTCAAATCGCGCGCTTTTCTGGCCGCCTCGCGCGCACGGGACGCAGCCAGACAGCGGTCCAAAATAGCCTTGGCAATCTGCGGGTTTTCTTCCAGATAGTCGGAAAGCTGCTTGCCCACCAGAGAATTGACAATGGTGCGCACTTCGCTGTTGCCCAGCTTCGACTTTGTCTGGCTCTCAAACTGCGGGTCTTCCAGTTTCACAGACACGATGGCCGCCATGCCCTCGCGCGTATCCTCGCCCGAAAGGTTGGCGTCATTGGCTTTGAGAATGTTGTGTCTGCGGCCATAATCATTGATGACGCGGGTAACAGCCATGCCGAAGCCTGCCATATGCGTGCCGCCGTCCGGCGTGTGAATGTTGTTGACAAACGTGAAGATGTTCTCAGAATAGGAGTCGTTGTATTGAATCGCAACTTCTACACTGGTGGTGTCTACCATGCCCTCCATGTAGATCGGTTCCGGAAACAGGACTTCCTTCTTTTTGTTGATATACTTGACAAATTCGCTGATGCCGCCCTCATAATGGAACACATCCTCAACCGGTTCTCCCGCGCGCTCGTCCCTGAAGACAATGCGCAGGCCGCGGTTTAGGAACGCCATTTCGCGGAAACGCGTCTTGAGTACATCATACTGGAACACGCCCGTTTCAAAGATGCCTTCCTTCCCGCCTTCACCCTTCACATCCGGCCAGAAGCGGATGGTGGTGCCTGTGCGGTCAGTCTCACCTACAACCTTGAGATCATAAAGCACCTTGCCGCGTTCATATTCCTGCTGATAAATTTTCCCGTCCTGATAGACGTTGACCTGCAAGTGACGGGAAAGGGCGTTGACGACAGATGCGCCGACTCCGTGCAGGCCGCCGGAAACCTTGTATCCTCCGCCGCCGAACTTGCCGCCTGCATGCAGAATGGTCAGGCAGACCTCTACCGCCGGGCGTCCAATCTTCGGGTGAATACCCACCGGGAATCCGCGTCCATCGTCCACGACGGAGCAGGAGCCGTCTTTGTGGAGGGTGATGATGATCTGGCTGCAAAAGCCGGCAAGCGCTTCGTCCACGGCGTTGTCTACGATCTCGTAGACGAGATGATGCAGACCGCGCTCGTCGGTGGAGCCGATGTACATGCCCGGGCGCTTGCGTACAGCCTCCAGCCCTTCAAGTACCTGTATTTGGTTCTCGTCGTAGCTTTCCTGCTGATCGACCATTTCCTGATTATCCATTTGCTCTCCTTGTCTCTGTTTTCGTCATTCAAACATCCGCCTCTTCCGGGGCTTCCCGAATTGCGGACGGGTAGGCGCGCTCATGTGCACGCTGCGCCAGCGTCACCGAAGAAATCGGCGACAGGTAGACGCGCGGATTTTCTGTTGCGCCGCCTGCGCATCTGGCTCCTGCGCAGATCACGGCGCTCTTGGCGACGATCCCCTGGCGGGCGAGTATGCGGTTCTGTCGGCGGATTTCTGCCAGCATGGCGCCTGTTACGGCACTCTGGCTCTGCGTCAGATCGATGATGGCCACGATGTCCTTTCCGTGTACGCTGACATCGTCGCCCAGATGCAGAATCATGGCCCCTCCTTGAGCGCAAAGTGCGGGATTTCACCCGTACCAGCACAGTTTTACTTACTATAATAGTATACCAAATTCCGCTGTTTTTTTCAAACATCATAGTGCTGTTTTTATATGCTTTTTAGTTGAAAAAACATACAAAAAAAGACGCCGCTTTTCGGCGTCTTTGAAAACCCGGTTTTCAGCTCTTTTTTCCGCGCAATTTATCCCGTTTTTACAATCCTCTGGATATACCCAAGCGGCTTGATGCTGCGTCTTCACCGCTTTCCTCAAGCCACTTGAACAGCTGCGGCATCTCAAATGTTCCCTGCAATCCATACGATTCTTCCGGCGTCACATCCAACAGTTCTGCACCAGGATGCTTTTCTTCAACGCGCGCAAGCATTTCTTCAAAGTACAGCACGTCGTCCACAAGTCCCATCTGCTGCGCCTGTACCGCAGAAAGCAGCCGTCCATCCAGAAAACCGGCCATCTGTTCTTCCGTCAGCCCGCGTGCCTGCGAAATTGCCTGCTTGAAATAGCCGAAACTCTCCTCCACAAGCTGCTGATAGATTTCTCTCTGTTCCGGTGTCAGTTCAGGATAGCCGACGACCTTGTTTTTGCCCGTAGACACATATACACGTTCCAGCCCAAGTTTCTCATCAAGCCCCGCTTCGCTGTACGATTCAATGTAAGCGCCCACATTGCCCGTAATTGTCATTCGTCCAGCGCCAATGCTGTCTGCCGCCATCGCGACAAAAACGCCCGCTGAACAGCATTCTTCGGCCATATATGCATACACAGGGCGCCCCGTGTCTTCTTTATAGCGCATCAGCGCATGATAAACCTCGTCCGCGTCATACAGGCTGCCGCCGGGCGTATCCAGAACAACCAAAAGCCCCTGATTGTCCGAGTCCCGTATCAGCGCATCAATGGCCTCCAGCGTCCCTGCCTGATCGTAGAAATAAGCGCTTTTCTCAATCGCATCTTCAATCCTCAAAAGCGCGATATTCTGCCCTTTCGCCTCTGTGCCTTTTCCGCCTGCCTGTTCTCCCAATATACCCGCCAGCCAATTATCCTCTGCCAGCGCCGCTGTGCAAAGCATCAGCAGCGTCAGTACCAATATACTCAGTTTTTTCACAGCATTCCCTCCCGTTTGTTCTGGTTGGCTATTCTAATTTTTCTGTTGCCCGCTTACCAGACCGGCGGCTCATAAAGCACAACACTGCCTGCTTCCAAAGTTTTTGGAACATCAATCAGCCGCTGATTCCTGCTGCCGCAGTACAAAAGCTCCAAAGAACGTTCTGCCTGCACAAACGGCCCATCTACAAGCACATCCAGCATTTTCAAAAGCCGCATTCTGTCCGCCCTGTTTTCTTTCAGCAAAGCCTCCAGCGTAAAACCTGTATAGCACCAAATGTTCATTCCCTTCTTTTTCGCTGCCTCTGCGATCTCAATCAGCGCTTCAGGCTGCATCATCGGCTCTCCCCCTGAAAACGTTACACCGCGCACAAGCGGATCTTTTCCAAGTTTTTCAATGATCTCCTCTGTCTGCACAATCTGCCCGCCGTCCATATCGTGCGTCTGCGGATTATGGCATCCGGGACATCCATGCGGGCATCCCTGCGTAAAGAGTGCAAACCGATACCCCGGGCCATCGACGATGGACTCCGGCTCAAAGCCTGCGATCCGAAGCTGCATCTTCTTTTTCCTCCTTCAACCTATAAATGACCTGGTTTTTACCGCCCGAAGCACCTGGAAATCTGCCTCCAAGCGATGCTTTGATTCTACTTGCAAAGACAAAAATACCCGCCTTCTTCTTGGAAAGCGGGCTGAAAATTACATGCTGTGATGCACGCGATCATGTTCCTCGGCGCGCTTACCGTCGTTAAACCGGTCCAGCGTGCCAACAAGATAGCCGGTGATGCGGCGGATGCGTTCAAAGTGAACTTCCTCTTCTTTCCGTCCGCACTTAGGGCAGCTGTCCCCGATAATGCCATTATACCCGCAGATGGGGTCACGGTCAACCGGGTGATTGATAGAGCCATAGCCGATGCCTGCATCGTGCATAGCGCGAACGACCGCTTCAAAGGCGTCGAGGTTGCGCGTAGGATCGCCATCCATCTCGATATAGGAGATATGGCCAGCGTTGGTAAGCGCATGATATGGTCCTTCCAGACGGATCTTTTCAAATGCGCTGATCGGGTAATACACCGGAATATGGAAGCTGTTGGTATAATATTCACGGTCGGTGACACCGGGAATCACACCGTATTTTTTCTTATCCAGCTTAACAAAGCGGCCGGAAAGTCCCTCTGCCGGGGTCGCCAGGAGCGTATAATTGAGCTTCTTCTGCTGGGCGCGCTCATCGCAGCGGTCGCGCATATGACCGATGATAGAAAGTCCCAGCTTCTGGGCGCGCTCGCTCTGTCCATGATGCTCGCCAATGAGGGCTACAAGCGTCTCTGCCAGGCCGATAAAACCAACAGACAATGTGCCGTGCTTGAGCACCTCACGCACCTCGTCATCCCAGTCAAGCTTCTCGCTGCCCATCCAGACGCCTTCACCCATCAGGAACGGATAATTGCGCACTTTCTTGCGCGCCTGAATTTCAAAGCGTTCGTCCAGCTGCTCAAACACGAGATCCATGCGTTCGTCCAGCATCTCGAAGAACCGATCAATATCGCCCTTCGCCTCAATCGCAATGCGCGGCAGATTGATCGACGTAAACGACAGGTTGCCGCGGCGATTGCAGACCTCGTTTTCCGGGTCATACACATTGCCAATGACGCGTGTGCGGCAGCCCATGTAGGCGATTTCCGTCTCATGGTGGCCAGGCTTATAATACTGGAGATTAAACGGAGCATCGACAAAGGAGAAATTCGGGAACAGGCGCTTGGCGCTTACGCGGATGGACAGACGGAACAAATCGTAGTTTGGATCCCCGGGATTGTAGCTGATGCCCTCTTTCACGCGGAAAATCTGAATCGGGAAAATCGGCGTTTCTCCATTTCCCAGCCCGCTTTCCGTCGCCAGAAGCAGATTGCGCATCACCATACGGCCTTCCGGAGAAGTATCCATGCCGTAGTTAATGGAGGAGAATGGTGTCTGCGCACCCGCGCGGGAATGCATGGTGTTCAGATTGTGAATAAACGCCTCCATCGCCTGATAGGTGCGGCGCTCCGTCTCGCGGTATCCGCGTTCCGTCGAATAGTGGATGATGCGTTCAGCCGTCTCTTCGTCTGTCATCGTCAGCAGGCGGGCACGAAGTGCATCGTCAAACTCCTTGTTCGGCTTGAGCGTCGGGCGTGCGCCGCAGCTTTCCCGGATCTCACGGATCATCGCCTTTGCCTCTTCATCAGCCGCCTGATGATTCAGAAGGAGGTCCAACCCTGCCCCCAGCGCTCTTCTGTATTCCTTCACATATGTTTTCGCTACACCCGGCGCCATGTCATAGTCAAAGCTGGCAATGGCCTGACCACCATGCTGGTCATTCTGATTGGACTGAATGGCAATGCAGGCCAGCGCAGAATAGCTGCCAATGTCCTGCGGCTCACGCAGCACACCGTGACCTGTGGAAAATCCTCCCTCGAACAGCTTTGTCAGGTCAATTTGCGTGCAGGTCGTGGTCAGTGTCAAAAAGTCGAGATCATGGATGTGGATGTCGCCTTCTCGATGTGCCCTTGCATGTTCTGGGTTGAGCACATACATGTCGTAAAACTGCTTGGCGCTTTCCGAGCCATATTTGAGCATCGTGCCCATGGCCGTATCGCCGTCAATGTTGGCGTTTTCGCGCTTGATATCGGAGTCCGATGCATCCTTAAAGGTGATGTCCTGAAGAATGTGCATGAGGTTCGTCTTGGCTTCACGGGTTCTGCTGCGCTCCGCCCGATACAGGATATATGCTTTGGCGGTCTTGCCATATCCTTCATCAATGAGCACCTGCTCCACCTGATCCTGCACATCCTCAACACCGGGGGTTTCAGATCCGCTTGCAGCGTTCAGGCGGCGCGTCACGATGTGCGCCAGTCTTAAAGTTTCATCATGTCCTTTTCCGCTTTTCACCTCGTCAAAAGCACCCTGAATGGCCGCGGCAATTTTCTCTTCATCGTAGACAACCTTTCGGCCGTCCCGTTTTGTGATGTATTCCGGCATGTTGTTTCCCCCATCTTGTCCTTTTTACGATTTTCTAAATCGGTCAGCTGCAAAAATATAGTAAAAGCGGACTTTCGTCCGCTTTTACTACATTTTGCGTCCTATATGTCGGTATGATACGACATATAGTTTCCATCTGTCAAGACACTTTCTGTCCAGTGTTCACCCGGCACTTTGAAAAAAGTCTGCTGCCGCAATGCTCAAACGCTCTGTGACAAAATTTTTTCATCTCAACGTGAAAAAATAGGTTCCTGCATCACGTCTTCATTTTCAGAAAATGTATTTTCTCCTTCAAACTCGCGGAGCATCAGCCCAATGGCCGCGGCCGCTGTATCCTGGTTGCCGCTGTACGCCATGATGCACAGGCAGGCATTTCTCGGATCGTTTCCGTAGGCATTCAGTCCGCCAAGGCCGTCAGCCGGAATGCCATAAATGCCGCCGTTTTTACTGTACGCAGTCAAATCCATGCCGGATGCATCAATCACGCCGCTCTGAATATACGGTGTCAAATCCACAAAGCTGTCCGTCACATCTTCCAGCGACAGCCTGTACCATTCATCCGCAGGCATCAGCGCCACGTCCCCCTGTCCTGCTGCCGCATAGGTTGTGAACTGCATGCGCGCATATGGATCTTGCGAGGTGAGATTGATGTTCATTACAGTCAGCATCTCCTGCTCTGGGCAGACGCTTTGAATGACCGGGAAAAAATCCTGCTCCATTTGTTCAGCATCCATGTAGCCGTTCAAAACAAACCACTCTGTCTTCTTGTCTTCCGGCGGTCTGTATGCCGTCATAGCAAAAACCATGTCCACGCCAAAGACGCACAGCACGACTGCCAGTACATACTTCCACCAGCCATAGAAAAAATGGTTTTTAATTCTCTCCTTCGTCATCCGGTTATCCGCCATGTCAGGCTCTCTCCTTTGCCGCTGTCTTTTCATTGGGCCATTTCTTCCCACCATGCCCTGTTATCCAAATACCGGAAAATGGTCTTTATAATGCCATCTTCAAAACGCATTTCCGGCTTCCTTGTCTGTCTCGCTCAGCATATCCACGAGGATCGCATTCATCACCTGCATGCCGTGTGCGGTTAATCGCAGCCTGCTGCCTCGTCTTTCCATCAATCCGCCCCGGGTCATCCTTTGGATGGACTGCGGCCACACCTCCTCCGGACGCTTTCCAAAATCGTGCTCGAATCTGGCCGCGTCCATGCCGCGCGTCATCCTAAATCCCATCATTGCACGTTCAAACATCCGTTCCTTCAGCGCGCCGTCATCCTCAAAAGAGCGCTCGCAGCCATTCATATATGCCGTCCAGTCGGACGGATTGTAAAACCGCCTGCCGCCCATGTCGCTGTGTGCTGCACACCCCAGCCCGAGATATGGCAGGCATTCCCAGTAGACGATATTGTGGCGGCACTGCCTGCCTGGTTTGGCATAATTGGAAACCTCATAGCGCTCATATCCCGCTGATCTGGTTCTCTCAGCTGTCAGCTCATCCATCCGGCAAAGCGTATCTTCATCCGGCAGCGGCATGCAGGTCTTATCCTGCACCTGGCGAAAGAGCGGCGTCCCTTCTTCCAGAATCAGGCTGTAGCAGCTCAAATGCTCCGGCTCCAGCGCTGCAGCGCGGTCGAGCGTCTGTTCCCACTGGCTGACCGTCTGCCCCGGCAGGCCATACATGAGATCAAGATTGAGGTTATCAAACCCCGCTGCCCGCGCCATATGCACGGCCTGCTCTGCCTGAGCCGCCGTATGAATGCGGCCCACCGCAGCAAGCAGGGTATCGTCAAAGCTCTGCACACCAAGAGACAGGCGGTTCACGCCTGCCGCCCGATACCCCATCAGGTTCTTTTCCGTCAGCGTGCCTGGATTGCCTTCCATGGTCACTTCGGCATCGTCCGCAAGCTCAAATGCTGCACGCAGCTCATCCATCAGGAAGGCCGCCTGATCCCCGGAGAGCAGCGTAGGCGTTCCCCCGCCCATGAACACGGTTTTCACGCTCGGCTTTCCGAAAAAGGCCGCCTGCGCACGCATTTCGCACAAGACGGCCTCCAAATAGCTTTCCTTCTGCGCCATGCGCCCTTCAAAGGACGTAAAATCGCAGTAAGCACATTTTTTCAAGCACAGCGGAATGTGAATATAAATGGAAATATCCATATCACTCATCCATCTTGAGAACAGCCATAAACGCTTCGCTGGGCACCTGCACATTGCCAAGCTGGCGCATGCGCTTTTTACCCTCTTTCTGCTTTTCAAGCAGCTTGCGCTTGCGGGAAATATCGCCGCCATAGCACTTGGCCAAAACGTCCTTTCGCATGGCCTTGACCGTCTCCCGCGCAATCACCTTACCGCCGATTGCCGCCTGAATCGGGATTTCAAACAGCTGGCGCGGAATAACATCTTTGAGCTTTTCCGCAATGGAGCGCCCGCGCGGATACGCCCTGTCGCGATGAACAATCATGGAAAGCGCATCGCAGACATCGCCATTGAGCAGAATATCCAGTTTCACAAGGTCGCTCTCCTGATAGCCATAAAGCTCGTAATCATAGCTTGCATATCCGCGGCTGCGGCTCTTGACCTGATCGAAGAAATCAAAGATGATCTCGGCAAGAGGCATGTCATAGTGAAGGCAAACGCGCTGTCCTTCATACACCATGTCCTTGAAGATGCCGCGCTTATTCTGACACACCTCCATCAGTGCGCCCACAAACTCCTGCGGCGTGTGAATACTGGCATGGACGAACGGCTCTTCCATGTGCTCAATTTCGACCACAGGCGGGAGATTGGATGGGTTGTCCACGTCCACCTCTGTGCCATCCGTCTTGTACACCTTGAAGATGACGCTCGGTGCCGTTGTGATAAGATCCAGATTAAACTCCCGCTCCAAGCGTTCCTGAATGATCTCCATGTGCAACAGTCCCAGGAAGCCGCAGCGAAAACCAAAGCCCAGCGCCTGACTGGTTTCCGGTTCGTAGGTCAGGGACGCATCGTTCAGCTGAAGCTTTTCCAGCGCATCCTTGAGGCTTTCATAGTTCGCCCCGTCCGCTGGATAAATGCCGCAGAAGACCATCGGGTTCACCTGTCTGTAGCCCGGCAGTGTTTCTGCAGCAGGACGGTCAGCGTCAGTAATCGTGTCGCCCACACGCGTATCGTGCAGATCCTTAATGGACGCAGCAACATAGCCTACCTCGCCCGCACGCAGGCATTCACGCGGCTCATAGCCCGGGCTTCGCACGCCCACTTCGACAACCTTGAAGGTTGCGCCTGTGTTCATCATGCGAATCGTCATGCCTGGACGCACCGTGCCGGCAACAATGCGCACAAAACAGATTGCGCCGCGATAATCGTCATAGAAAGAGTCGAAAATCAGCGCCTGAAGCGGATCATTTTCATTACCCACAGGGGACGGCATGAGATTGACAACGCTTTCCAAAACATCCTCAATGCCCAGCCCCACTTTGGCGCTGATCAGCGGTGCTTCCGAGGCATCCAGTCCGATCACGTCTTCAATCTCCGCCTTCACTTCATCCGGCTGTGCGCTGGGCAAATCAATCTTGTTGATAACCGGAATGATTTCCAGATTGTGCTCCAGTGCCATATAGACGTTGGCCAGCGTCTGCGCTTCCACGCCCTGCGTTGCATCCACAACAAGCAGCGCCCCCTCGCACGCCGCAAGCGCACGGGAGACCTCGTAAGTGAAGTCAACGTGACCGGGGGTGTCGATCAGGTTGAGCGTATACGTTTCGCCGTCCTTCGCCTTATAATTCATGTGAACAGCCTTGCTCTTGATGGTAATGCCGCGCTCGCGCTCCAGCTCCATGGAGTCCAGAATCTGCTCAACCATCTCGCGTTTTTCAAATACGCCCGTTTTTTCAAGCAGTCTATCTGCCAGTGTAGACTTGCCATGATCAATATGGGCAATGATGCAGAAATTGCGGATTTTATCTTCGTATGACAATATGGTATCCTCCGTTTTCATTTCTGGAAAAAGCACATCTTACGGGGCGAGCCATGCGCCAAGAAGCATCAGCGCAAAGCCGCCGCTTTCAAAAAAAATCGAAAAGAGCGCGCTGTGTCTAAGCCGAATGCCGCCCAGCGTTGTGACGGCATTGAGCCTGTCGCCTGCAAACACCGCGCAGGCTCCCGCCGCGCTCAAAACAGCCGATGCAGGAGCAATTGCAATTCGTGCGGCTCCCAGTGCCACGGCTGCCGCCGCTGTCAGTGCAGGGCCTGCGCCCAAAACACCCGAAAGCGCCCGCAGGAAGAGCGGCTGATGTCTGTTGAACGCAATCAGTGCCAAAAACAGCGCTGTATGCGCCATCAGCATGACAATCATGCTGGACTGCAAAACCACATTGCTGTGGTTTCCTGCGCCCAGATAGCTCATAAAATAACCGGGAAGAAGCACTGTTGCCGCTGCCGCATGCATCAGCATTGAGACTACATACTTCTGGCGCGCAGCAAAGGGTTTATATCCTGCCTCCATCGTGTCTGCGATCCACAAAAGACAGCAGGCTGCCGCGCACAGCGCCATCTCCCGTCCACCTGCAAACACCGTGCCCAGCGCCGCAAGTGCCATGAAGAAAAACGCAAAAAAGCAGCGAATTTCAAGTCCGGCGCTAGCAAGGCTCAAAAGCTTTTCTTTCTTTGCCCTCAAAAATCGGCTCATCCGGGCAAACTGATCGTCTCCGATTTCAGCTGTCTCCCTCATGAACAGGTCCATCGTCTCTTCCGAACGAATGGGTGCCAAAAGGCGGGCGATCGCGCGCTTAAAACTCCTTGCATACAGCAAGATGCGCCAGCCCGAGCCTGAATGGGCCATCCTGATTATATACAGACGCATGAATGCAGGTGTCACACAGCACAGCCAGTCCACCGCCTTTTCGACGTTCTCGTCGATCACATTCATCCCCCCTTGCAGGCTCTTTGCCTCTTCTGATATAATCCATGTATCTTTTAGAAAGGAGAGCAGATTCCATGCTCGAAATGCTTGAAAAAACGGCTGCCGCGCTGCGCAAACGCGGATTTGATGCCTCTGTATTTTCCACTTCTTCTCAGGCTGCGGCTTTCCTGCTTTCGGATATCCCTGAAGGAGAGCCCGTCGCCATCGGCGGCAGTATGACCGCCAAACAAATGGGGCTTGAGCGGCTTCTTCGTCAAGCCGGGCACAAAGTCCTCTGGCACTGGGAAGCCGCGCCCGAAGAACGCCCCGCCCTTCTTCACGAAGCCATGCAGACCTCATTTTATATCTGTTCTGCCAATGCGCTCACCGAGAGCGGCTTAATTGTCCAGATCGACGGCAATGGCAACCGCATCGCCGCCATGTGCTACGGCCCCAAAACGGTATACCTTGTCATCGGGCGCAACAAAATCGTCAAAGGCGGCTATCAAGATGCAGTCCGGCGGATCAAGCAGACAGCTTGTCCACAAAACGCACGCCGTCAACATCTTCTGACGCCCTGCGGCAAAGAAGGCGGCGCATGCAGCGTCGCCCAATGTTCACAATCCATGTGCCATATTACGGCTGCATTTGATCTGGCCCCATCTGGCAAGCGGACGCAGGTTCTCCTGATTGACGAAGACCTCGGTTATTGATTGATCAAAATCCGGAAAAGGTGGGGCATACCCGCCTTTTTTGCAACAATCAGGCCTTGGAGCCCTTTGCTCCAGATGTAACCTTCTGGAGAATTGAGGAGTCAAACGCAAATACGCTGCGGTTCTTGTCTGCGTGGGCACGCAGTGCCTCTTCCACCAGCTTTTCCACCAGCTGCGGAAAATCAATCCCGCACTCCTTCCAAAGATAGAAGGCCAAAGAACCGGGGATTGTGTTAGGCTCATTGACATACAGGACATCATTCTGATCGAGAATAAAGTCCACGCGCACGGTGCCGCGGAAGTCGAGCAGCCGGAATATATCTCTGGTCATCTTCTGAATGCGCTCTGTCATCTCTTCGCCAATCGGTGCAGGCATCACGCGGCTGAGGGACTTCATGCCGCGGCTCTGCTCGCCCTTGGTGCCTGCGTTGCGCATATACTTTTCAAAGAAATCCAGAAACTGATCGTCGCTGGAAGACACGGGCATCTCGCACACGGAGACACGCACATCTTCTCCATAGCCCAGCGCAGCGCAGTTGATCTCAACCGGATGGGTCACTCCGACCTCAACCAGAATGCGGCGATCGTAAGAAGCTGCCAGTTCAAGCGCCTTGACAAGCTCTTCCCTGTTTGCCGCGCGGGACACACCAATGGACGATCCCAATGCCGCCGGCTTGACAAACGCCGGATATCGAATCTCCTTCTCCACGCGCTCAATGAACGCGTCCCTATGATTTTCCAGCTCTTCGCGTGTACACCACACAAAGTCCAAAACCGGGAAGCCTGCACCGCGCAGCACCTGCTTCATGGCAATTTTGTCCATGCCGATGCTGGACCCCAGAACGCCAGAGAAAGCATACGGGATGTTTGCCATCTCAAAAAGTCCCTGAAGCGTTCCGTCTTCGCCATGCCAACCGTGCATGACAGGAATTGCGCAGTCAATATGTGCAACAGGAGCCGGCACTTTGGCGAACAGGCCTGAACGCTGCGGCGGCCATGCCCACAAATCGCCCGCATTCGCGCTCACATCAAGCGTTACGCGGGTAATCCCCTTGGCCATCGGGTTAAAGTTACGAAAAGTTTCGATATTCTCAAGCGCCTCACCCGTGTACCACAGACCCTCGCGGGAAATGTAGACCGGAGTGACGGAAAATCCCGCTGTCTTAGCCGCTTCAATCAGCTGCAAAGCAGAAATGATGGACACATCATGCTCACAGCTTCTGGAACCAAAGAAAACCGCAATATTCATTTTACTCATCAATTGGACACGCTCCTTACTCGCTGTAATTATCCGGCAGATCGTTTTCGTAGAGCACTACATCGCCTGATTTCATCATTGAGTGCAAAACTTTTGTACTCTCGTCAAGACTGCTGACTATATGTATGTTTTCCTGCGGGAAGCCCGCCTGAATCAAGCCTTCTGCAATGGGCTTCGTGTGCCGTTTACCCACCAGAATCGCCACATCAACGCTCTCAGCCATCTGCACGCCAAAGGCTCTGTTGAACGTATCTTCCTCGCCGCCCAGCTCTACCATGCCGGGCGTGATGATGATTCTGCGTCCAGGGAATCCCTTGATCACCCGCAGCGCAGCTTTTGCGCCTACGGGATTTGCATTAAAGGCATCGTCAATGATGCTGATGCCTGAGCCGCCATTGAGAAGCTGGAGCCTGTGCTCCACAGGCTGACAGCGCGCCACGCCGCGGGCAATCTCGGAAAGCGTCATGCCCAGCGTCCGAGCCGCCGTGCAGCACAGCAGAAGGTTTGAAATGGAATGCTCGCCAAGAAGCTGCGTCTGGCAGGGGGCCGTTTCGCCCGTCTTCGTGTCGGTCAGCGTAAAACGTGTGCCCCACGGGCCGCTCTCCATATCGGATGCTTCCATCAGCATTCCCGGCATATATTTGTTTTCAAGCGGACAGCGCGCATACAGCTCTTGGCAGATGGCACCGTCCCGCGCAAAAATCGCCGTACCGTTTTGGGGGAGGCCGGCAATCAGTTCGTACTTGGTATCCCGGACGCGTTCAATGCTGCCAAACGTGTCCAGATGCTGCGGGCCGACGGACGTAATCAAGCCCATCTGCGGATGCACCAGATCCACCAGTTCCTTGATGTCGCCCACATGACGCGCACCCATCTCCGCGATGAACACCTGATGCGCCGGGGTCAGCTGCTCGCGGATCACGCGGGTTACACCCATCGTCGTATTAAAGCTGGACGGCGTGGCCAGCACATTGTACTTAACGGACAGTATATCACGAAGCAGGAATTTCGTGCTCGTTTTGCCATAGCTGCCGGTAATGCCAATCTTGATGAGGTTTGGCATTGCTTCCAGGCGTTTCTGAGCATCCTTTACAAACTGACCCGCAATGTACTTTTCAACCGGAGCCGCCAAAATAGCCGCCAGCATCAAAAGCAGCCCTTCAAATGCAGGCAGCAGATACCCCAGTGTTGGAGAAACACCAAGGAGCGCCGCTTCCAGAACAGCCGCCGAAACAAAGTGAATCATCACAAGGCGCTTAACGCGTTCTGTAACGACAAACGGCTTTTTGGCTTTTGCCTTTCTGGCCTTCAAAAAGTAAACAGCGGCCACTGCTGCTGACAAAATCATGCACAGCCAGACCGGGGCACCAAGACTCAGCGCCGCAACACCTGCCGCCGCAATGCTCACAGAAGGCAGAAGCAGCGGCGCCGCATTTCTCCGAACACTTTTTATGTATCCGGGGAGCTGGTAGCTCTCCAGCTGAAAAATATGCAGAAGCCTGCGTCCGCCGGCCACAGAACATGCCGCCAGCACAAGCGACTGAACCACAATCAAAAGTAACCTCATTCTCTTCCCTCCAGCAGGAAATTCTGTACAATCCGAATGAACTTTCCACTGTGTTCCAGGTAGGCAAAATGACCGGCACCCGGCTCCACAACCAGCCCCGCGTCAGGAATCAGCTCTTCCATCTTTTTTCCCATCCACAAAGGTGTCTCCGTATCCTCTGCGCCCCAGTACAGAAGTGTAGATGCTTTGACGCGCGGGAGTTGATCCGTCAAGTCCTGAGAGATGATCTTCACAAACGTCTTGCGCATGTCCGGGCTTAGCGCCTTGTAATCCGCGGAGCCAAATTTCTGAATGAGGGCCTCTCGTCCCCTGTCGGGCAGACTGCCGAACAGCTTCGTCTTTTCCGCCAGATTGACGCAGCCCTTCAGTCCTTTATACAGGCGCTGTTTAGCCGTAGCTTTTCCCGTCTGCGGCTTCTTAATGCCTGCCGCGCCGGTCAAAACCATGCGTCCCACCAGTTCAGGATATGTCGCCGCCAGCAGAATGGCCACGCGTGCGCCAAAGGAATGTGCCACGATGTCGCAAGGTGCCAGCTTGAGCCTTTTTATGACCTCAGCGGTCATTTCCATATACTCAGGCACACCCCATGGCTTTGGCGGAGGCGGACACTTTCCCTCTTTCCCATGTCCGGGAAAGTCGATGGCCGCCACGCGCATATGACCTTCCAGCGCAGTCTGCACACTGTGCATCATCTGTGCCGAACACATGAATCCATGCAGGAGAAGGACACCGCGCCCGGTGCTCCCGCTGACTGTCACATCGACCGATGCACCGCGAATTTCAAGCTGCATTTCTTTGCTCCTTACCTAGTCATTCCCATTCTTTCCGATTCTAATATTGTACTCCATTTTTCCCCAAAAGAAAAGAGGGCAACGGCGATTCCGCTCCATTGTCCTCCTGTTCTATGCTTTTGTATGGCTTCGGGTCAGTCTTTTTTGCCTGGATGTATCGTCCCGTTCAGGCGAAAACTGCCTTCATCCGGCTTTGTCCAAATTATTCTTCCTGCTCATATGTAAATTCACGGTACATGATCAGCGCATCCTCGTGGTTATCTTCATAGTAACGCTTGCGGTAGCCCACATCCAGAAACCCGCAGGAATGGTACAGCGCCTGTGCGACATCGTTGGAGCGTCTGACTTCCAGCGTCATGAGAGACATTGAATTTTCCTGTGCCAACTCGATAAGTGCCGTGAAGATCGCCCGGCCATAGCCCTTTCCGCGATGATCGGGATGCACAGCAACATTGCAGACATGTGCTTCATCCAGCACAAACCACATTCCCGCATACGCCAGCACGCCGGCCTCCGCGTCATCCAAGACGAGCCAGCGTGCCACAACATTCTCTCGAATATCGTGCAGAATGGACTCTTCAGACCAGGGCATGGCAAAGCACGCTTTTTCAATCTCATGAATCTGTGAAACGTCTCCCTCTGCAATTGGGCGAATAAAGGGTTCAGCCATTCGCCCCGCCCTCCTTCGCCTGCCGCGCAGCGCGTTCGCGTTCTGCCTGAGGCGCGCGCAGATATAGAGGCAGCAAAGTTCGATAATCGTCCGGCACCTCTCCGGCTTCCAGCTTTGCCGCTGCCAGCGCACAGGCACTGCCCGCGCGCAGGGATCGATGCTGTACGGGAGCAAAATGTGCCTTCTCACCCAAGCGCTCCTCAATCGCCTTTTCAAATACATTTACGCCATCGCCAAGGAAGAGTGCATGCTCCCCCATCTGCTCCACTTGATCCAGAAACAGCGTCAGCTTGAGGGCTTCGTCTTCCAAAATACGCTTGCCGTCCTTGAATATCGCACCATAAACCTGCTTGGCACGCGCATCCAGAATCGGACAGACGATGCCATCAAATGTGCAGATGTTCGCCGCCAGTGCCTCCAGCGCATTCACGCTTACGCACGGTTTTCCTGCCGCATGAGCCAGAGCCTTGACCGTCGATACTCCGATACGAACGCCCGTAAACGAGCCCGGCCCAACCACCGCGCCAAATACGTCAATATCCTCGATGCGCATGTCGCTCATGGTTAACGCGCTGTCCACCATGGGCATGATGCGCTGGCTGTGGGTCTGTTTATTGGTGAGCTGTGCCTCATAGACAATGCACCCCTCGCGCATAATCGCAGCGCCGCAGGCGGGTCCAGATGTATCAATCATCAGAATGTTCATGAGGTACCTCCATATACTGTATGATTTCGTCAATGCGCGCCTGATCGAACGCGCCGCCCGGCATCAGCGTAAACAGACGCGCCGTGCCATCCTGAGCATATTCCGCATGAATCGTCAACGCATCTTCGGGCATGGCTTCTTCCGCCTGTTCCGGCCACTCGATCATGCAGGCACCATCAACAGGCGGGATCATTTCATCAAGCCCCATGCTGTAAAGTTCGTCCGCGTCGGACAGCCTGTACAAATCAAAGTGATACAGCCGCATCCGGCGTCCCTCGTGGATGTTTAAAATCGTAAATGTCGGACTGGGGACAGGGCCTTCAACGCCCAGCGCCTTCGCTGCCGCGCGAGTCAGAACACTTTTTCCAGCCCCCATCTCGCCGCGCAAAAGCACTGTATCCCCTTCACGCAGACATGCGCCAAGGCTTTCGCCAAGGCGCTGCGTCTCCTCTTGTGTTTTACAAAAGACAGTTTGCAAATTCTCTCACCTTTTCATGCGCTTACCGGCCGCCCTTTTGATGAAGCAGCGGGGAAACACGCTTGTAGAGCAGATAGGTCACAACACTGAGTGTGAACCCCTTGAGCAAATTGAACGGCCCTGTCACAAAGATGACCAGCTTCACCGTGCTGTCGATGTAGCTCCAAACCTTCGTGCCCATGCCAACAATCACATCCAGCGGCAGATTCATGAGCACCTGATACGCCGGAATCAAAACGAAGTAGTTCACGAGAATGCCCGAAATCGTCATCAGAATCGTACCTGCCGCCATGGCCTGCACCGCACTCTTGCGATTCTTATGGCTGCGATAAATGAGGCTTGCCGGAATCACAAAGCAGCTGGACATGATGATATCTGCCACTTCGCCCACACAGGCCGTGCTGGTTCCCAGCATGTGGACAAGATTCTTGATGACAACAACCGCTACCCCCTGCACGGGGCCCATGGCAAATCCCGCCAGAATCGCAGGAAGCGTGGACAAGTCGAGCTTATAAAAAGCCACTACAGGGATCTCAATGTAATACAGGACGACGGCCATCGCTGCCAGAATGCCGCAGCGGGTCAGGGTGAAGACGGTATCTTTTTTTCTCACGTCTGCCATATGATTGCTCCTTCTGCGCTGTAAAGCGCGTGTGTTTTTCTTGAAAAACAGCCCCTGAAAGCAGAGCGTTCAGGGGCCGAACTCATCAGAGAAACACTCTTCTTTCATCCAGACTATACTGTCGGCTCCGGAATTCAACCGGATCAACCTTTCGGCTCGCGGGCTTGACCGCCGGTAGGGACTTACACCCTGCCCTGAAGATCTCTCAAAGGACTTGTCATTCAATTGACTCTATTATAGTCTCCTATCTGCCCAGTGTCAAGAAGCGATTACGTGTGATGAAAAACGAGATTAAACAGCGGCCGCAGAAACGCCGGCCGGCTCTTTCCCTCATCCTGCCAGCCCAGAAACAGATCCAGCCTGTAACAGACTTCCATCAGCAAAAGTTTCAGCCGCGCCTTTTTTTCAATCGAAAGCTTTGCAGACATTCCCTCCGCCTGAAAGCCGATGCGTTTGGCCGTTTTGACAGCACGGCGCACATGATAATCGCTCGTGACGATTAAAATACGCTTTTTCTCTGCACCGCCAAGCAGTTCTGCTGCACAGCGCAAATTCTCCATAGTGTCCTGTGATACCCTGTCCAGCAGCATGATTTCTCGCGGTATGCCCAGATTTTCAAGCATATCTGCCATCACTTCCGATTCGCTGATCAAAGTGCCTGGCAGTATGCCGCCGCAGAGCACCAGCTGTCCGCAATCCGCGCGAAACTGCTGATACGTCTTTGCGGCCTGAAGCACCCTTGCCTCCAATTCCTGCGTAGGCCTGTCATCCTCGCCCAGCCTTACCCCAAGAAGGACAAGCGCGTCGTACCTCACAGTTTGGACAGCTGGACAAGCAGCTCCTCCGGCGTCGCGGCGATAGAATCTGCGCCCGCATTTTGGAGGCACTCCACCGAGCGGAAGCCCCAGCTCACCGCGCAGCAAATCAGCCCCGCATTGTGTGCCGTCTCCACGTCCACATCGGAGTCGCCCACATATACGGCCTCCTCTTTGCTCACGCCCAGCTCCTCCATCGCGCGCAGCACGCTGTCCGGCGCAGGTTTGCGCCTTCTTGACGGGTCGTCGCCGACAGCGGACTGCATTCTGTCGCCAAAGTACGCGCGGCTGAGTTCCTTGACCGCAAAATCGATTTTATTGGACACAATCGCCAGTTTTACCCCTTGTTCGGCAAGCGTGTCCAATATTTCGATCACGCCGTCATATGGGCGCGTCTTGTCGCGGCTGTGTACCGCATAATGCGCCACGAAAGCATCATAAACCGGCTGAAACAGCGCACTTTCCCGTCCGCCCGGCACTGCACGCTCGATGAGCTTGCCGATGCCGTTTCCGACAAAATTTCTCACTTCGTCAATCGTGCGTTCAGGCAGGCCGCACGATTTCAGTGCTGCATTGGTACTTGCCGCCAGATCATCCAGTGAATTGAGCAGTGTTCCATCCAGATCCCAAATCACAGCTTTTATATGCATCTGTTTTTCCTCCGTATGGTTTAATTATCCTTCCCGCTCGTCAAATTCTTTCCATTCAGCGCATCCATACACTGTAAAGACGAATGCATATCAGCCCATTATAGGCTTATCCAATCAAAACGGCCATCGCCTCTGCAACCGTCTCCACACCATAAACGCGCATTCCCTCCGGCGCATGCAGATGCCGAGCATTTTCGTTCGGGATCACGCACGTTTTAAAACCAAGACGTGCGCATTCTGCCAGCCTCCGCTCAGCCTGCGAAACGGCGCGGATTTCACCCGCCAGTCCAACTTCGCCAATAACCGCCCAATCTGCCGGAATACAGGTATCCTTGACGCTTGAAGCTACCGCCGCGCAAAGGGACAGATCCGCTGCCGGTTCTGACAATTCCAGTCCGCCCGCCACATTGACATACACATCCTGATTGAACAGCGAAATGCCTGCGCGTTTTTCCATCACCGCCAGCAAAAGAGCCAGACGCCCCGCATCAAATCCGTTTGTCGTCCGCCGCGGGGTGCCGTATGCCGTCTGAAGCGCCAGCGCCTGCACATCCACCAGCATCGGCCGCGAGCCTTCAATCGCGCAGTGTACACAGGAGCCCGGCACATTGCGCGCCCTTGTAGACAAAAGCAGTTCCGACGGATTTTTTACAGGCACCATGCCAGTCTCCCGCATTTCAAACAACCCCAGCTCATTCACCGAGCCAAACCGGTTTTTCACCGCACGCAAAATACGGTACTCATGCTGCCTGTCGCCTTCAAAGTACAGCACTACGTCCACCATGTGTTCCAGAATGCGCGGGCCGGCAATCGCTCCCTCTTTGGTCACATGACCGACCAGAAAAACTGCACAGCCTGTCGTCTTAGCCATGCGCATCAGAAGGCTGGCGCACTCTCGCACCTGTGACACGCTGCCCGGTGCGCTGGCCATATCCGGGCGATACATGGTCTGAATGGAGTCCACAATCATATAATCTGGAGCAATCTCTTCCCAGCGCCGCTCCGCTGAATCCATGGCATTTTCGCTCAAAACCATCAGGTTTTTGCTCGATACCCCCAGCCGCTTGGCGCGCATCTTCACTTGACGTGCTGACTCCTCGCCGGATATATACAAAACACGGGCACCGCTTTGTGCCAGATGTTCAGACGCCTGAAGAAGAAGCGTCGATTTTCCGATGCCCGGATCGCCGCCCACAAGCATCAAAGAGCCAGCCACCACGCCGCCGCCCAGCACACGATCCAGTTCCTCAATACCAGTAGACGCGCGCTCTGACGCATCCTCTGGAATTTCATCCAGCCGCATGGCATCAGCCCCGGTTCCCGGGCGCTGCTTATTGGCCTTGACCGGCGCAGCCTGCTGCGGTGCCTGTTCCACCAGCGTATTCCATGCGCCGCATCCAGGACATTTGCCCATCCACCTGGGCGATTCATACCCGCATTTGCCGCACACAAAAACCGTCTTTTCCTTCGCCATGTTCTTCTCCTGTCTGTCGTTTCTTTATATTGTATCACACTTTCATTCTGATGGAAACCGGATCTCCGACCGGTGTTTAATTTGTTATGTTATCTATTAAAACTGAATGTTTTACAATTGAATCCTCTGCATAGATACGCTATAATATTCAAGTAGAAATTTTTAAACTTTCATTTTCGATACGAATGCATCAGCGCGTGCTATCCATACAAAAGAACCTTGAAAAAGTGCCTGCACGCGGGGCCGCACACATTTCATTTCTTTCGTCAAGCGAGGTCCTGAGCCATGAACAGACGTCCAGTCAAGAGCCGAAGCGGCTACGATTCCTTCTCTCCACGTCACACCGCCCATTTCACCGTCGATCAGCCAGACGGCCATTTCTTTGAACCGCGCAGAAAACGTCGCCCCGGTCTTCTGATTCTCCTGTTTCTGCTTGCCTTCGCCGCCCTTCTTCTATCCATCAATTTTGTTCGAGATCAATTTGTCCATGTTGCTCATGTCTCTGTTCCTATTCGCGGCATGAACGAATCATTTGAAGGCTATACCATCCTTCATCTGTCTGACTTGAAAGGGACTTATTTCGGCACCAACCAGAGTTTTCTCCGCACAGCACTCAAAAATAAGCATTTTGACATCGTGGCGCTCACCGGAGACATGGTCTCCTCCCGCGGCAATGCACAGCCGCTTTATGCTCTGATTGACATGCTGCGCGAATTAAATCCAGATGCCCCCATCTACTTCATCCCTGGCGACGCTGATCCCACGCCGACCTCCATGACCTATGCACAGGGCGGCAGTCCCTTTGCGCCATGGGTGCTTGGCGCACATCAGCGCGGGGCCCAGCTGCTCAGTTCCCCCGTTTCTTTCGAGCGGGATGGTCAAAAGTTATGGCTGACTACAAGCGCACTTTTGAATCTCGATCTGGATACCATGCAGGGACAATTTGAGATGCAGTATTTCAAGGCCCTTGAGTCGGGAGATGAAAACGAAATTGAGCTGTCCAAATACAATCTGAATTGGCTGGAAAATACCCGCACCGCACGGACTGCCATGAAAGAAAACGACATCTACATCTCCTTGACACACGTTCCTCCAACAGACGAAGAGCTGCTCTATGCGCCGCCCGGCAGCCTGAGCAGTCGTCTGCATTTGGTCTTGTGCGGGCATTATCTTGGCGGGCTTGTGCGTCTGCCCGGTCTGGGTCCCATCTTCATGCCTTCAAAAAACCTGCCGCTATACGGTCTGTTCCCCGGGAAAGATACATACTGCGGGCTTATAAAAAAAGGCTCAACCTATTTGTACGACAGTCCTGGCCTTGGCAGCAACGACGGGCTGTATCCACCATTCTTTTTCCGGTTTTTCAATCCGCCAACAGCCACGCTCCTGTCTCTGACTCCATCCAGCCTTTAATTTCACTGCAACAAAAAAGATCGGGGATTTTGTCTCCGATCTTTTTTTGTGGAAAGATCATTCTTTTAAAATGCCTTTTTCCCTGTAGTATCGCGCTGCACCTTCATGAAGCGGTACGCCCGCCAACTCGCTGCACGCCTCCATCGGATCAGCACGGCGGAGTGCCGCGTGGGTCTGCTGAAGGCTGTCCCAATTTTCCCAGAACAGTCTGGTCATCTGATAAACAATTTCTTCATCCACGTCATTGGTAACGAACAGCGTCAACTTGACAGCTGACGTAGGCACATCCTCTTCCTGCCCTTCATATGTGCCCGCAGGGATGATATACGGCACATACCATGGATAGTTGTCTTTCAGTTTTTCAACCGTTTCTGGCGGAATCGGCAGAAGGCGTGCATCCGTCGTCGTCAGGATCTGTGTCACTGCCGCGTTTGGCGTGCCTGCCATCACCCATACTCCGTCCAGCTGTTTGTTGCTGATTGCATCTGCAGATTCTGAGGTTCCCATGTATTCCGCTTTCACATCGTCCAGCGAAAGTCCCGCTGCCGCCAGATGCACAACGGCTTCATCCACAGTGGTCGATCCTGGCGCGCCAACAGAAATATGTCTGCCCGCCAAATCTTCAAGTGTCTGAATGCCGCTTGCTTCCGTAACAACCAGCTGATTGGGATTCACATACAGACCGGCAAAAATCCGCAGATTCTCGTTTGCATATCCTTCAAAACTTGCCTGTCCTTCACGCGCCTGACAGACGAGGCTCAGCGTGGCAATACCGATTTGTGCCTCCCCGTCATAGGCCTGATTCAGATTATCAATGCCGCCTCCGGATGGTGTGGCTGTTGCGCGCATGCCGTCAATTTGCTCATTCCAGATCTGGCAAATCGCTGCGCTGATCGGATAGAATGTAGATGCGGTGCCGGCCGTCACAAAATTGATATTCACTGCCTGTGCCCCGGCAGAAACGAACAAAAGAAGCACTGCCGCTGCCATTGTCAGCCGTTTTTTCATACCCTGTTTTCCCCTTTTTTTCTCTCTTGAAGTGCTCTGCTGTCAAGTATAATGGCTGCCCCAATCAAAACCATCGCCGCAAGGTCTGTCTGCCACGCCGGATGGATGGACAAAAGCCCTCCTGCAATCAAAAACCCTCTGCACACAAGTTTTTTGAGCGTCCTGTGCGTCATCCCGGAAAGGCCTGCCGTCAGCGCCAAAACACCGATGACAGAAGTCAGAAGGGCGCCGATTGGAAACCTGCCATTTTCACACAAAAGCACAGGATCATGCAGAAAAAAGAACGGCAGAATGAATCCAGCTGCACCCAGACGCATGGCCGTCAATGCCGTTTGGGTCATGTTGCTCTTTGCGATGCCGGAAGCGACATAAGCGCTCATGGCAACCGGCGGCGTGATGTTGGACAGGCACGCGTACATCAGGCAAAACATGTTTGCCGCCATCTCCGTCGCCCCTGCGTTTCTAAGCACTGGAACCGCCACGGTATACACAATTACATACGCAGCCACGCCTGGAACACCCATGCCTAAAATGATAGACATGACCATCACCATGATACCGCCCAGCAGGAGCTTTCCTTCTCCTACAACGTTTAAAATCAATTCTCCAAAATGCAGTCCAAGACCGGTCATATTGACAGAACCAATGATGACGCCGATGACAATGCAGCTTACGCCAACACCCACAGCGCTCCGGCTGCCTTCCAGTGCCGCGTCTATGACATCCCTGAAGTGCATCCGTGTTTCTTTTTTCATCCAAGAAACCAGAATAATCGCTGCCAGCGATACAACAGCGGCAAACAGCGGCGTATATCCCATCAGCATCATCCCTGCCAGTACGACAATGGGAACAAGCAGATGCCCCCGCTCGCGGAGAACCTTTCCTGCCTTGGGCAGGTTCTCTGGCGACAGGCCGGACAATCCCAGCCGCCTGGCTTCCAGATGCACTGAATACAGCAGCGACAGGTAATAGAGCAGCGCCGGGATCAGCGCCGCCAGGATCACTTTTTGATAGCTGACCCCCATGAATTCTGCCATTACAAAGCCCACAGCGCCCATAATCGGCGGAGTAAACTGGCCTCCTGTGGAAGCCGCCGCTTCAACGGCAGCTGCAAATTCCTTCCTGTATCCGGTTTTTTCCATCAAGGGAATTGTAATGGAGCCGGTTGTCGCGACATTGGCCACTGCCGACCCGTTCATCATCCCCATCAATGCCGAAGCCAGCACAGATACCTTGGCCGGGCCTCCCGGAGATCGCCCTGCGAGCGTGAGCGCCAGATCATTGATGAGCTGAGAAAATCCGCTTTTCTTTAAAAACGCGCCAAACAGCACAAATATAAAGATGTATGTCGCAGAAACGCCCGCACCCGTTCCAAGTATGCCGTTTGTGTCCCAAACAAGCGCCTTCACAACACGTTTGAGCGTGAACGCGTTTGTTCCAAAAACCCCCGGCACATAGCGCCCCCACCACGCGAAGTAAGAAAGAAACAGCAGCGCAATAGCCGCCAAACTGCCGCTTGCGCGTCGTGCCGCTTCAAACACCGTCAGCAGGCAGATTATGCCCGCAAAGACATCCGTTCCATTCAGCCGTCCTGTTCTGGCCACGGCATCGTATCTGAAAAAAAGATATGAAAAGCTGACAAGCGCCGCTGCCATGAACGCGGCATTTACAATAGCTTCTGATCGAATCTGTTTCTTTTTAGAAGCCGGATACAAAAGAAAAGTCAGTGGCAAAAGGAACAGGATATGAGCCGTTCGCAGTTTGACTGCCCCCATACGCCCAAACGTGTTGACCCAGAGCTGGAAGATCGTCCATGCCAGCAGTATGGCCGCAATCAGCCGCTTTTTTCCCCGTTCCATGCCTATCCTCCGTTTTTCTTAAAATAAGGGGAAAACCTGCATTTTCCCCTTGTTTTTTATTCGCCAAATATCTCTATGCCATCCACCCGAATCCCCATCTGCTCAAGCAGCGCCCGGGTCACATAGGCCTCGCCCTGATAGGCATAAACACGGCTTTTTTCATCGGCCACAAAGAGCTTTCCTGCAAAAGATCCCATCGCACCTTCACACAGTCCATTCTCACCGCTTGTAATCAGTGCGATTTCCACGTCTTTTTCTTTGTTCACAAACTGCCAGTTTCCCTCTTCATAAGTGCCTTCATAGCCAAATTGCGTCAAAAATCCCGTCAGCGGATAAAGAGTTTCCCCTTCCGCTTCACCCGTCATGAACATGATGTCTTCGCCATTCACGCTGAGCAGCTGCTCGCCCATCACAAACGGCGCATTTTTCACGTCCGGCGTAGGCGTCGGAGCAGGCGTCGGCACAGGGGTCGGGCTGGGCGTAGGGGTGGGTTCAGGGGTTGGAGTCGGGGACGGAACAGGCGTCGGCTTCACAATCACATCGTCCGCAAACATACGTTCAAGCGTTGCCGGGCCCACTTTTCCGTCAATCTTCTCCAAATCATGCGCACGCTGGAATGCGCGGACAGCTTTCTGCGTCTGCAGTCCAAACAGTCCATCCGCCTCGCCCAAATAGTATCCCAGTTCTTTCAGCCGTTCCTGAAGCTGGACAACGTCTTCGCCTTTCTTGCCGCGCATGAGGATGCGCTCGCCAAGTTCAGCCTGCGAATTCCACTCCTTGGGAATTGGTGTAGATTCCACAGACTCTGCCGCTGCAACCGGCGCAAGTGCCAGAAACATACAAAGCAGTACCGCAATTTTTCGATTCATGTCTATTCCTCCTGTTCTTGAGCGCGTTTCCGCTCTTTTCTCATAGAAAGAAACGATCCATCATGCCATTTTCATGCATGTGAAAGCCATGAATGCCCAGTTTCATTGCGCCGCACACATTGTCAAGCATATCATCAATAAAAAGCGTTCGCTGCGGCTCAAGATCAAAGCGCTCAATCAGCGTTTCATAAATTTCCTGCTCAGGCTTCATCTGATGGCATTCAAAGGAGATGACGCCGCCGTCAAACACTTGAAAGTACTCTGCAAATTTTTCCCGAAGCCGCTCGTACCCGCTTTGGGGATAATTCGACAGGAGATACAGTTTCTTGCCTGCTCTGCGACATCTCTTTGCCGCACGCCACCCCTCTTCAATGGGGCTTTTCAGCTCAATCCATCCAGTGAGCGCGTTCATATACTCTTCCTTTTTGCAGCCAAACTCTGCCGCCAGACGTTCGGCTGCCTCTTCATAGTCCATCGTTCCTCGGTCAAACATCGGCCAGTATGGGCCAGTATAGACATGTTCGTGCATGTGCTGCTGCATGGCTTCATCGCCGGGAAAAAGCCGTTCAAGAAAATCATCCGGCGCAAAGCGAATCAGAATATTTCCAATATCGAAAACCACAGCATCGACTTTATGCCACGGCATGGTCTCGTATTCAAGATCAAAACGAATTCCGTCATTCATCATTCTATTTCCTTTCCTGGAACAATTCTGTCATTATTTCGCCGGAAGCAATGTATTTTCCTGCCTGATTCCAGCAATAGACGCAAGCATGTAAAATATGGGAACGCGTTAATCTGCTCCGCTTGTGTGATCGTTTTTTTCCGCCCTTTGCGGCAGATTAAAAAAGGCCGCTGCATGCAGACACACAGCGGTCTTTCAATCCTTCAATTACTTCAGCAGTGCCTTGCAGGCTTCAACCAGCGCTGCGTTTTCCTCGGCAGACACTTCGGGCGTGTCCGCGTTGGTGTTGACATACAGCTTGATCTTCGGCTCCGTGCCGGATGGACGAATGCAGATCCATGCATCGCCGGTCAATTCAAAGTACAGCACGTCACTCTTGGGCAGCCCCGCCGGAGTCACATTGCCGTGTGCATCCGTGCGCGTGCTGGCCAGATAGTCGCGTACAGCCAAGACATCCTTGCCAGCCAGCGTCTTAGGCGGATTTTCGCGAAGGTTCTTCATGATTTCCTGCATCTTTGCCACGCCATCCTTGCCCGGCAGCGTCACAGAAACGACCTTCTCCACATAATAGCCGTAGGTCTTATAAATTTCCTGAAGAATGTCATAAAGGGTCTTCCCCTGCGTCTTAGCCCAAGCCGCCGCTTCTGCAATCAGCAAAGAAGCATTGACTCCGTCCTTATCGCGCACAAACGTAGAGGACAGGAAGCCGTAGCTCTCTTCAAAGCCAAACAAAAAGGTATGGTCGCCCTTATCAGAGAACTGCTGAATCTTTTCAGCAATCCACTTGAAGCCTGTCAGCGTATCCATGCAGACAAGGCCGAAGCTCTCCGCGATCTTGCGGGCCAGCTCCGTGGACACAACGGACTTGACCACCGCGCCGTTGGCCGGAATTGTGCCCAGTGCCTTTCGGCTCATGAGAATATAGTAAAGCAGTACGCAGCCGATCTGGTTGCCGGTCATCAGATAGTATTCGCCCTTCTCATCCTTGACTGCAATACCTACGCGGTCGCAGTCCGGGTCAGTGCCAAATATACAATCTGCGCCAACTTCATCCGCCAGTTTCATGGCCAGCGTAAACGCCGCGGGATCTTCGGGATTAGGCACCTTGATGGTCGAGAAGTTCGGATCGGGCAATTCCTGTTCCTTGACAACATACACGTTTTCGATTCCAATTTCCTTGAGGATACGGCGAACAGGCTTATTTCCGGACCCATGCAGCGGTGTGTAAACAATCTTGAGATCCTTGCCCGCGGTCTTCATCAGCTCAGGCTGAACGGAAAGCGTCTTGACTTCAGCAATATAATCATCGTCCACTTCCTTGTTTCCAATCATCTGGAGCAGACCAGCCTTGACGGCCTCCTGTTCATCCATCTCGACCGCATCCTGATAGCGATTGGCGCGGATGCGCTCAAGCACCTGATCGGCGTACTCCGGCGGCATCTGTGCGCCGTCCTCCCAGTAAACCTTATAGCCGTTGTACTGCGGCGGATTGTGGCTGGCCGTAATGACGATGCCGGCAATGGCATGCAGATGACGGACTGCATAAGACAGCACGGGCACCGGGCGCAATTCATCAAACAGATACGTATGAATGCCTTCATGGCAGAGCACAAGAGCCGCTGACTTTGCAAATTCCGGGCTCATCCGGCGGGAGTCATACGCAATGACCACCCCGCGCCTGGCATATTCGGGATTCTGACTGTTGATGTAATCGGCGAAGCCTTTAGTCGCCCTGCGGACATTATACAAATTCATGCGATTCGTTCCCGCGCCAAGTACGCCGCGCATGCCCGCCGTGCCAAAGGATAATTCTGTATAAAAACGATCTTCGATTTCCTTCTGGTCGCCTTCAAGCGCTTTAAGCTCCTTAACCGTCGCTTCATCGGCAGCAAAATCGCGCAGCCAGGTTTCATATTGCTCCAAATAAGTCATGTTTCTCATCCTCCGTCATTTTTATTTTATCCCATTTTGTACGAAAGAGAAAATCTCTTGTTTTATTATAATGCAATTCTCACGATTTTGGAAGCCCGAATTTGCTTGCTTTGCCTTTTCCCGCCTTTTTTCGCTTGCTCCTGTGCTCAAAATGATCTATAATAAATCCAAATCTTGCGGAAGTTCTTTCCGTGTATGGAGGTACATCATGAAGACGCAATGGGATTTATCCGTATTCTATAAAAGTCTGGAAGATCCGGCTTTTAAGAAAGACCTGAACGAACTGCCGGCAAAGATCGCCGCATTCAAAAACGCCATTTTCACCGAAACCGAGGACGAAGGCAAGAAGCTCCACGCGCTGGTCGAGCAGGTTGAATCTTTCAGCAAAACCGAGTTCATCATGCTCATGACTGAGCTGACGCTCTCCTGCGATGCGACAAATGCGGAAGCCAATGCTGCCATGACGCCCATCATGCGCGCCATGACGCAGATGAAGCAGGCAAACAACGCCTTCTCCCGCTATCTGGCTTCTCTTGACAATCTGGATGCACTCATTGACGCGGACGATTTCCTCAAGGAGCGTGCTTTTGCTCTGCGCGACTCTGCCGAAAGTGCTCACCATCTCCTGCCGGAAGAACTGGAGGACTCTGTCCTGCGGATGCAGCTCTCCGGCGGTGAAGCGTTCTCTCAGCTGCGCGACAAACTCGACGCTACATTGACCGTCGATTACCGCGGCAAAGAAATTCCTCTGTCTGCTGCACGTGCGCTTGCCTATGATGCTGATCCGGATGTCCGCCGCGAGGCTTACGAAGCGGAAATTGCCTCTTATAAAAAAATCGAGCTGCCCATGAGCTTCTGCCTGAACAACATCAAAGCCGAAGGGCAGACCATGGCCGAGCTGAAGGGCTATAAGGATGTCCTGGAGATGACCCTGGCTGAATCCCGCATGAGCGAAAAGACGCTCAACGCGATGTGGACAGCTATTCGCGAAGCGCTGCCCGAACTGCGCGAATACTTCAAGGCAAAGGCGCGTCTGCTTGGCCACAACAATGGCCTTCCCTTCTATGACCTGTTCGCGCCCATCGGTGCATCCACCCGCACGTACACGCTGGAAGAAGCGCGAGACATCCTGCTCGACCTGTTTGGCAGCTTCTGCCCGGAAATGGCCGACATGATGAAAACTGCATTTGACGAAGGCTGGATTGACGCCTACCCCAGAACCGGCAAGAGCGGCGGCGCATTCTGTGCGGGCTGCTATGATCTGAACATCAGCCGCGTTTTGACCAACTTCACCGGAAGCCTGTCCGATATCAGCACGCTGGCGCATGAGCTGGGTCACGCATTTAACAATAAAATGCTTCGCCGCAAACCGTACATGATGAACGATGTGCCAATGCCTCTGGCTGAAACGGCCTCCACGTTCAACGAAACCGTGTTAGCCGCCGCCATGCGCAAGAACGCCCCCCGTGAAGAAGAGCTGATGCTGCTGGATGGCAGCCTGATGGAAAACACGCAGACCATGGTGGACATCTACTCCCGCTTCCTGTTTGAGCAGAAAGTGGTCGAAGCTCAGGCTGATCACGCGCTTAGCGTAGACGAGTTAAAGGAAACCATGATCTGGGCGCAGGATCAGTCCTACGGCGATGGCCTCGATCCAGATGTACATCATCCGTACATGTGGGCCTGCAAGAGCCACTACTACTCCACCGGTACGCATTTCTACAACTTCCCCTATGCCTTTGGCGGTCTGTTTGCGCGCGGCCTGTTTGCGCGCTATGAGCAGGAAGGCGAATCTTTTGTTCCGGTCTACTGCGACCTGCTTTCCCGCTTTGGCAGCGGTACCATTGATGACGTTGCAGCAAGCGTTGGTATTGATGTGACTACGCCTGAGTTCTGGCGCAGCGCCGTAGAAAGCGTGCTTTGCGAAGTCAGGCGTTTTGTGGAGCTGGCCAACAGCTGATTCAAATCGTTCAAACTTTCATAAACCATTGAGACATTTTAAAAGGTACGATGCCTTTCCCCTCGGAACAGCACCGTACCTTTTTCATATTCTCCGGGAAGAAATCAATCGTGCGCCGCACGCTTTTTGAACAGACAGCGGATTGATCCCCCAAACCATATGGGCCTTTCAATCCGGATCACCCCATAACATAAAACCCGCCTCCTGAAAACAAACGATGCTCCGATCAGCTCATCTGCCTAAGCCAGTCGCATCTGCCGCAATCCGCGAAAGGGCACCCAAAGCCCGGAATCCTTTTTCAAATTGCATACGCTCCAGCGTAAAAGCCCGCTTTCTGAACGCTTCCTTTCACCCCGCTGCCCTTCAGTGAGTCTTTGGGGCATCAACGGATTTTTTCTGTTCTTTCATCTTCTTTGCAATGGCATCAATATCTTTATTGGCTTTAACAAAGCTAAATATGGCAGTGCCGATACATACAGCAGCGAAAAACCACATATGCAGCACAAAAGTTAAAATTCCAATCGCCAAGAAGATCCCGCAGATCACAAAAACAAAAGGACGCGTAATTCTTGGATCGTTGGTCATGTAGACTTTGGTTTTGCTGTGACCCTGATGATATTTTCCCCGGGTTTCAGAAGACATTGCCGCAGGCTTTCTCTCTTTTTCCGATACAAATCCATCTTCCGGCGTTGTGAGGATCGTTTCTTCTTTCATAAAACTTCCATTTTCATTGATTTTGCAGTCTGTTTTTTTCTTCATGAATGTCCTCCTCTTCACATGTGTTGTATTTTGAAATTATATCATAAATCTTTTCAAGCAGCCACAACCTTTATGCTTCAACCATAACCGCTCATGGATCAATTTCAGTTTGAAAAGCTTTTTCCGCTTCTTTCTTTTTAAAATATTTCTTCACCTTCACACTGTTCCTCTTGAAATTTCTCCTCATACCGCTTCTGTCAAGCGGCAGCCCCTTGTTTGGCAAAAACAGGTTGATCCATAATTCCTGATCGCTGCATGCACAATGCCTCAAGCCAGCTTCCGCCAACACTGCCCTCGGCTCTTTTCCATGCCGCTGCTTTGACAATTTGACGCTTTTTTCTGCGCTGACCAAATCAGCAGCATCTTCCTCATGTTGTTAAAACAACAGCTTTTCTCCGCCGCTTATCGTATACTGTCCTATATCAACTCAAACAAAACAGGAGGACAAACCCATGATTCGTAAAATAATTCAGATTGATGATGTCAAATGCAACGGGTGCGGAGCCTGCGCTGCCGCCTGTCATGAAAGTGCCATCGGCATGGTCAATGGAAAAGCCAAACTGCTGCGAGATGATTACTGCGATGGTCTTGGCGACTGCCTGCCCGCTTGCCCTACCGGTGCCATCTCCTTTGTATATCGTGAAGCTGCGGCATACGATGACCAGGCCGTGCAGAAGAACAAGGAAAAAATGGGGATAAACCCCGCTTCTGCCCACTGTCCAAGCAGCAATCCGCACGTATTCAGCCGCCAAAAAGAAGCAGAACTGCCCCGTCCTGTTCAGTCCCATCTGAATCAGTGGCCGTGCCAGATCAAACTCGTTCCTGTCAATGCTCCTTTCTTCAAAAATGCCCGCCTGCTGATCGCCGCAGACTGTTCAGCCTATGCCTACGCAAATATGCACAACGACTTTATGCGCGGAAAGATCACCCTTATCGGCTGTCCGAAGCTGGACAGCGTTGATTACTGTGAAAAACTGACAGCCATCCTTTCAGAAAATGACATTCAGAGTATCACGGTCGTCCGCATGGAAGTACCCTGCTGCGGCGGACTCGAAATGGCTGCAAAACGCGCGCTTCAGAACAGTGGCAAGCGCATCCTTTTACAGGTTGTGACCATTTCCATGGATGGAAGAATTCTTGACTGATCCGCCCGCTGATTGCCTTCCAAAATGGTCAGCCCTGTAAACTCAAACTCCCCTCTTTTTCGCCCTGCAATCGTCACGCTATCCCGATTGCAGGTTTTATATTCTGCCCGTCTGCATCATCGGGGTTTTGCAGATGTACGCTTCTGCGTCTGAACAATGGCCGCCTCGTTCGTCTCGGATATCGCCTGGGATATCCTGCAGCAAGAAAATCAGCTTCTGGACTCCTTGCCCTTGGCACAATACGTCTTTAAAAGTATTGCGCCTTTTTTATGCCTTGATTTGTCAAGTCAAGCACGTTCTCCGCCCGAACCGCCAGAGATTATGCTAAAATAGAAAAAAGCTGCCCGAAGACAGCTTTTAAAAATTTTACTTGGCAATGAGGGTCATCAGGTCAGCAATTACCTTTGGATGTGTCACCAAACTCACAGAAAGCTTAGCACTTTGCGCCACGACTTCCTTCTTCACACGGTCGAGTTCCTCTTCATTCAGGTTGAGCAGGTCAATAGCCTGTCCGCCTGCAAAAGCAACTTCGTCATACTCGCTCTGCTTGACTTCCACTTCTGCATTCAAATGCGCCATATCCGCTATGCTTGCAGACGGATTGGCCTGAATGACAAAGCCTTCTTCGCCCACAGCGGTCTTGCCGGAGATGTCCAGCGCAATCACATCCATGCCTACGCTGTCCTTGCGCAGGCTCAGCGCCGCCCTGCCGTCAAACTGTTCCACTTCGCGTTCCTTTTCGTCCGGCTCAAGCACTGCATAGTTGAGCGCTGTATTGACCCCAAAGCCCACGGACGTCTGATCTTTCTTATTCAAGAGATCCAGCGTACCAATCAGGAAGCTCTCTTTGACGCCGTCCACGTCTTCGCCATTCTGGATGGTCATATCGCCCACCAGATAACGGTCGTCTCTGCCCTGGAACTCACCATGTGCAGTGCGGCGCGTCTGGAAATTATCGTCCGTCTTGACGGAAGAACTGTATGTGCCGGAATACGGCAGGCTCTCCGTGTACTGCGGCAGCACCGCATCAATGCCGACCGTCTGGCCATAATCATCATAGCTGACAATCAGGCTCAGCGTATTATCCGTGCTCTCGTCCAGAATCTTCTCGGTGCTCTTAAACAGCTTCTTAAAGAAGTATGACACGTCATCATAGGTACAAAGCGCACCATCGTCCTCAATGGAACCCGAGGGCTGCACAAAGTCGAGCGCGGGATCAATCGTCTCCTCAGTCAAAAGCTGATCGACCACTTGGCGCACCTGATAGCGGGTCACGCCCAGTGCAGCCAGGCTGTCCGCCAGCGCCTGCTGGAATTCGCCCTGCTGATCGCTGAAAGTCGCAGCAATGTACCAGGCCAGCTCATTGAAGCTCCACGCGGCAATCTTGCCCACCATTCTCTGAGCCACTGCATCGCGCGTCTCTGTTGCCTCCAGATAGGTGTCATCAAAAGTATACAGATCGCCCGTTTCCATCTGCGTGCTGGACGTCCAGCCCAGCAGGTGGCTCAAAAGCACAACACCCACATCCAGCGATGTCAAACGCAGGCGCTCAAAGGCCGGCAGCTCTTCAAACGGAACCTCCGTTTCGCCATCTTCCAGCGCTTCAAAGTTCAAACCTTCCATCGTCATTGTGCCTGCCGGCAGTGCCAGAACCAGCTTTCCCGTCAGGTTGCTCATGATCTGGGCAGATCCATCCGCATACAGAAGCGCATCCGCCTTAAACAGCGGCACATTGTCCGTCACTACTTCCGCGCGAACGCGCGCAGTCCCAAAGTCATCGTAGAAAGACATCTTCAGTTCCGTTTTATTTACCAGAGATGCCAGTGCCGCCGCGCGATCCGACTGCACATTCTCATCCATTTTAAGATCGAATTTCGCGGTCATCTCAATCTGATTACCGTTCGCGTAGCTCTCCGTCACGACAGTCTTTGTCATGTCGCCAGCGGCATAATTGCCTTCTGCCAGCATTGCTGCCGGCGTGAATGCTATTGCGGCGCTCAGCGCCAGAGAAAGAATTCGTTTTTTCATGAAGTTCCTCCTTGTTGTCTGCGATTTACAGCCCAATTTTTTCCTTGATTTCGGGAGACATCTGCCTATACAGCCGTCCGCTGAGGTCTTCAACGGCCTGTTCAAAAGCCTTGTGAATATCCGTTCCTTCCGTTTCAGCCGCAGCGGGCAGAATTTGACCGCCTTCGCGGAAAGCAAGCTTCATGGTACCGCCAAGAAAATTCTGTCCATCCATGACAGCCTGCAGCTCTGACTCGTCTGAAAAGCTCCTCAATCCATCTTCTCCGCTCTTCAGGTGGATAACATTTCTGTTTTCAATCCGAACATCGTCCAGATGCTGACCATCGCGTACAGGATTTTTGTCCTGATGGCTCAAGGTTGCGCTCAGCGTGATTTTTTCCGAAAGGCCGTCATGATCTGCCATCCAGTTGTTCTTCATATGTACGCTCAGTCTGCTGGACAGATCATAGCCGTCCAGTTTTCCCGCAGCCTTGAGGGTGGTCGTCACGCGAACTTCGCCCTTTTTGTCCTTCTGCTCAACTTCCTTTTCACGCAAAGCGCTGTACAGAAGTTCAATGCAGTTGTCCTCGTCCCGCTGAATCGTGACTTCAAATGTGTCCTTCGGGGCACGCCCGGCAGGCTGGCGCAAGAAACCTTTCACCATCCACCGCTCTTCCCCGATCATCACATCTCCCGAAATCTCGATCTTCGTCAGCCGTGTTCCATCGTCGGACATCGTGCGCTGAATGTCAAACGGCCCCGACACACCTTCCAGACTTTCAATCCACTCCGCCACATCCTCAAGCGGCACGCGCTCCAAAATGTAAAACGGTTCCTGCTGCCTGTCCGGTACAAGACCGCTCACATCAAACTGCTGACCCTGAAAGCAAAGAGATGTCGTGCTGCCTGTCTGCGCAAGTGCTGCCGAAAAAAGTTCCTCGCCGTCCCTCCTGATGCTCAGCGTTTCAGTCTGTGGGTTCCTGTCATAATGGAACGTCGTGCCTGAAAGCATCGCATTCAAAACAGACAGATCACGCGCATAAAACGCATCCTGCACCGTGAACGACGCATCCAGTGCCAGATCATCCTTTTCCGCCAAACGCATCATGCCGGGCGAAAAGCAGTCATTAGACGGCAGGGTCTGTGCTGCCGCCGAAACACACAGGAGCATCAGCACTGTAAAAAACAGCGCCAAATATCGTTTTTTCATCGGATTTTGTCCTCTTTCGCCGTTCTTCCATTAACTGACGAATGAAACTGTCCTTTTCTTCCCGAATATTCAAAAAAATTATTCATCGGGCTGGCACGGTTCATCTGACCAGGATGCAACTTCGCTCAAAGCATTTGCATCAACGGTCATTTTCCCCGCAGCAACATCCACATTCAGAACAACTCGCTTGAGTGCCGGGAACATCATTTCTCCGCGAGGCGTGTCAAGCACGTATACGTCACAGATTTTGTTGGGCTTGAGCACATCCACAAGCTTCCCAACCCCATTTCCCGCGCTGTCCTGAACGTTCAAACCAATCATCTCACAGACGAAATTCTCATCTTCTCCAAGGTGAATGGCATGTTCCCTGTCCACATAAACGGACGTTCCCCGAAGCGCTTCAGCCTGTTCGCGGTCTGCAACGCCTTCCAGCTGCAAATAGGCAAAGCCGGCATTAGCGCGGCCTTTCAGCACCTTCACAGGCCTGTGTTCCTCGCCGAGATAAATCATTTCCAGCTTCGCATAACGGTTCATATCCTCGCTCATGGCACGCAGTTTCACTTCGCCGCGCACGCCCTGCGGCCGGACAATTTCACCGATTTCAATAAATTCTGCCTGCATGCGTATCCTCCTGGCGCAAATGTGACAAATGCCGCGCATTGCTGCGCGGCATCATGAATATCTTTGAAAGCTGCTCCGCTCAGAGAATCTCGACAAAGACGGGTTTCTCGTTGCGTGCAGTCGCCGCTTTGACCACAGAACGGATGGCCTTAGCGATGCGGCCCTGTTTGCCGATCACCTTGCCCATATCTTCCGGGCCTACTCTCAGTTCGATGATGACAGATTCCGAACCGTCAACCGTCTTAACCTGCACCAGCTCGGGATGATCCACGAGCGTCGAAGCGATGTAGCGAACCAGATCTTCCATATTCAGGCCCTACCTTTCCGGGCTGCGCCCTCAAAATCAGGCGATGGCGCCGGTCTTCTTGAGCAGGCTGCGGACGGTCTCCGTCGGCTGAGCGCCCTTCTTGATCCACTCCTGAGCCTTCTCGTTGTCGATCTTCAGCTCAACCGGCTCAGAAACCGGGTTGTAGTAGCCAATCTCGTCAATGAAGCGGCCATCGCGGGACGCACGCTCGTCAGCAACAATCACACGGTAGAAGGGCTTCTTCTTCATGCCCATTCTCTTCAAACGAATCTTCACCATAGTGGGTTCCTCCTTGAAACTTACAAAAGTTTTATATGACCTCAATCTGTTTAGATTGTCGGCTGCAACAAATTATCTGGGGAAACGGAATCGGCCGCGCTTTCCGCGGGACTGATTCATGACCATCTTCATCTGCTTTTTCATTTCTTCAAACTGGCGGATGAGCTGGTTGACCTGCTGCACGCTCGTTCCGCTGCCCGCTGCAATGCGGCGGCGGCGGCTGGCGTTGAGAATGTCAGGATAACGGCGTTCACGCGGTGTCATGGAACGGATGATCGCCTCGGGCACCTTCATGGCATCGTCAGGAATGTCGATATCTCCAATGCCGCTCATGCCGGGCAGCATCTTGACAATTCCTGAAAGCGGGCCCATTTTCTTGATCTGCTGCATCTGGGTGAGGAAGTCATCCAGTGTCAGGTCAGCTTTTTTCAGGCGGCGAGCCATGTCAGTCGCCTGTTCAGGATCAATTTCGATGTTCTCCTGCGCCTTTTCGATGAGCGTCATCACGTCGCCCATGCCCAGGATACGGGAAGCCATGCGTTCCGGGTGGAACAGTTCCAGATCACCGAGCTTTTCACCCATGCCGGCGAACTTGATGGGCTTTCCGGTCACAGCGCGCACGGACAGTGCCGCGCCGCCGCGGGTGTCGCCGTCCAGCTTGGTGAGGATGACTCCTGTAATTTCAAGCTTATCGTTGAAAGCGCTGGCAACGTTGACAGCATCCTGTCCGGTCATCGCATCAATTGTCAGAAGAATTTCCGACGGATGGACAGCCTGACAGATTTTCAGGAGCTCGTCCATCAGCGCTTCATCGATGTGCAGGCGGCCAGCGGTATCCAGAATCACCACATCAAACTGATGTGCCCTGGCATATTCAACTGCTTCCTGTGCCGTCTTAACCGGATCCTGTGTACCGCGTTCAAAGACCGGCACGCCGACCTGAGAGCCGACAACCTGCAGCTGCTTAATGGCAGCCGGGCGATAAATATCACAGCCGACCAAAAGCGGATGCTTGCCGTCCTTCTTGAGGAAGTTGGCCAGCTTGGCGCTCATGGTCGTCTTGCCTGCACCCTGAAGGCCGCAGAGCATGAACACCGTTACCGGGGAGGAGCTGTACTGGAGCCTGGCGTTGCTTCCGCCCATCAGCTCTGTGAGTTCCTCGTTGACCACTTTGATGATCTGCTGCTGGGTATTGAGGCTTTCCAGCGTCTCCTGCCCCACGCAGCGCTCAGTTGCGCGTTTTACAAAATCCTTGACAACCTTATAGTTGACATCGGCTTCGAGCAGCGCCATGCGCACTTCGCGCATCACCAGCTTGACATCTTCCTCGGTCAATTTGCCCTTACCGCGCATCTTGCCGAAAGCCTGCTGGAGTCTTTGCGTCAATCCTTCAAAGGCCATCTTACTCCTCCTCTTCCACAAGCAGCCGCGACAAAATCTTCTGTGCGCGCTGCGCCTCTTCCCCCGGTGCTCCCCGAAGGATTTCAAGGCTCTCTTCAAGCCCCTGTGTCAGCCTGCGGTAGCGAGCCAGCAGCCCAAGCCGCGCTTCATAATCAGCAAGCTGACGTTCAGCGCGATGCACCGTATCATAGACACCCTGGCGGGAAATGCCCTCTCGCACCGCAATTTCAGAAAGAGAAAAATCCTCATCGCAGTACAGGGAAAGAATGTTCCTCTGGCGCTCGGTCAAAAGCGGGCCGTAAAAGTCAAACAGCCAGCCAGTTTCAACGCGATCCTCCACAAGGCACCTCCCACGTCAAGCAGAAAACCTTGACAGCCTGATTATTGTATCACACACGCGCTTTGGCGTCAAGCCTTTTTGCTTGACAAAAAATTTCTTTATCCATCTATTCATATAGATCATCAAAAAAGAAGAAAATTTCCATTCAATCCGCATACAAAGTCATATATAAAAAAAACGGAACCGCCCTTTCAGGCGGCTCCAAAAAGCTTACAGGAAATACTTGACGCCGGATTCAAAGATCTTCTGATCCTTTTCTCCCGGAATGTTCTTGGCAACCTGTGCGCCAATGCGCTCGCTGTGACCCATTTTGCCCAATACGCGGCCATCGGGCGAGCAGATCCCCTCAACCGCCCACATGGAGCCATTGGGGTTATACGGCATCGCAGAGACCGGGCGTCCATTTTCGTCCGCATACTGCGTGACAATCTGGCCGTTCTCCATGAGCTGTCTGAGCTGTTCTTCACGGCAGACAAAACGACCCTCGCCGTGAGAAATGGCCACCTGATGGAGATCGCCCACCTGAACACCCGCCATCCACGGAGACTTGACAGAGGAAATCACCGTGCGCACATGCGTTGCGGCATGGCGTCCAATGGTGTTGTATGTCAGCGTAGGATCGGTTTCCGTCAGCGTGCGGATCTCGCCATAGGGCACAAGTCCCAGCTTAATCAGCGCCTGGAAGCCGTTGCAGATACCCAGCATCAAGCCATCGCGCTGATTCAAAAGATTCATAATTGCTTCCATGATGCGCGGATTGCGCAGCGCGGTTGCAATGAACTTGCCAGAGCCATCCGGCTCATCGCCTGCGGAGAAGCCGCCCGGCAGCATGACAATCTGTGCTTTCTCAATACCGCGCACGATAGCCTCAACGGATTCTTCAATGCCGCGGGCTGTCAGGTTGCGGAACACAAACACATCGGTTTCTGCACCGGCACGGTTAAACGCACGGGCGCTGTCCAGCTCGCAGTTGGTGCCCGGGAAAGATGGGATGAACACGCGCGGACGGGCGACATGAATCGCCGGATGAATGTCCAGTCGAGTCGTGTACGGCTCGAACGGTACATCCGTTTCCTTCTCGCCCGCATCCGTCGGGAAAATAGATTCCAGCGGATTCTTCCATGCTGCGCTCGCTTCTTCCAGCGCAAGCTCCATGCCGCAGGCAGACAGCATTGCATCATCCGTCGTCACGCCAATTTCGCGCAAACCGGCAGGAATCGGGGCGCCTTCTTTCAGTTCTGCAATGATGCAGCCATACTGCGGCAGGAACAGATCGTTCTCTTCCACGCCGGTCAGCTTCACGCCCACACGGTTGCCCAGTGCCATCATGGTAACAGCTGCCGCCACGCCGCCGCGGCCAACCGTGTGCGTTGCCAGGATGTCGCCGCGCAGAATCGCCTGATGCAGGGATTCATAGAGCATCAGCGCCTTATTGTACTCCGGAACGAGCTGCTCGTCCACCGGCAGTGTCAAAAGCACCAGCTTGTGGCCTGCGCCCTTCAAATCGGTGGACACCACGTCGGACGCCTCCACCGCGTTGACCGCAAAGGACACCAGCGTCGGCGGAACATGAATGTCCTCAAACGTGCCGCTCATGGAGTCCTTGCCGCCGATGGACGCCGTGCCGAAGCCCAGCTGTGCAGACAAGCCGCCCAGAAGCGCCGCCGTCGGCTTGCCCCAGCTCTTTTCGTTCTGGTTCAGGCGCTCAAAGTACTCCTGGAAAGTCAGGCGTGCGCGGGACACATCGCCGCCGGCCGCGCAGATCTTCGCCAGAGATTCAGTAACCGCGTAAACAGCGCCGTGGAACGGGCTCCACGTGCTCAGCTCCGGATCATAGCCGTGGCTCATCAGGGTTGCGGTGGTCGTCTCGCCGTCCACCGGGATCAGCGCCGCCATGGCCTCGTTCGGGCTTTCGCGGGTCTCGCCGCCATACGGAGCCAGAATCGTGCTGGCGCCGATGGTCGCATCAAAGCGCTCGACAAGCCCTTTCTGAGAGCAGATATTCAAATCAGACAACATCGAAAGCCAGGCTTCGCGGGTTGTCTTGCCGCGCGCAAAATCCGGCTGTGCCGTCAAATATGGTTCGGTTTCGTCAGGAGCCGTGATGACCGCCTTGGCGTGCTGGGTGACACCGTTGGTGTCCAGGAATGCGCGGGACAGATCGACAATCTTCCTGCCGCGCCAGTTCATCACAAGGCGCGCTTCTTCGGTAACCGTTGCCACCTGCGTCGCCTCGAGGTTCTCTTCATACGCCATCTGTTTGAAGGCTTCCAGATTCTCCGGCTCAATGACGCAGGCCATGCGCTCCTGAGACTCGGAAATAGCCAGTTCAGTACCGTCCAGACCCTCGTACTTCTTGGGCACGGCATCCAGATCAATCACAAGGCCAGGAGCCAGCTCGCCCACGGCAACGCAGACGCCGCCCGCGCCAAAGTCGTTGCAGCGCTTGATCTTCTGTGCAAAATCCGCGCGGCGGAACAGGCGCTGAATGCAGCGCTCCGTCGGCGCGTTGCCCTTCTGAACTTCCGCGCCGCAGGTTGAAAGGGACTCGACGTTGTGCGCCTTGGAGGAACCAGTGGCGCCGCCGCAGCCGTCACGGCCGGTGCGGCCGCCCAGAAGCATGACAATATCGCCCGGCTTCGGTTCAGAACGCCTGACATGATCGCGCGGAGTCGCCGCGATAACAGCGCCCAATTCCATGTGCTTGGCCACGAAGCCCGGGTGATAATATTCCTGAACCTTGCCTGCCGCCAGACCAATCTGGTTGCCGTAGCTGGAATAGCCCTGTGCCGCGGTCGTGGTGATACGCCTCTGCGGCAGCTTGCCGGAGCGCGTGCGGCTGTAAGGCGTGCGGGGATCGCCGGAACCGGTGATGCGCATGGCCTGATAGACATAGCTTCTGCCGGAGAGCGGGTCGCGAATTGCGCCGCCCAAGCAGGTGGCTGCGCCGCCGAAACCTTCAATTTCCGTCGGGTGGTTATGCGTTTCGTTCTTAAACATGATGAGCCACGGCTCATCCTTGCCGTTCACATGCGCGGTCACAACGATGGAGCAGGCATTGATCTCGTCGGACGCATCCAGATCGTCCAGCTTGCCCATCTTCTTGAGCGCCTTTGCGCCAAGCGTGGCCATATCCATGAGCGAGATATCTTTTTTGCGCTCGCCATAAACATCCTTGCGCGTATCTACATACAGCTCATAGGCCGCGCGCACAGGCTCCGCATATCGGCCCGTTTCAAATTCCACATCGTTAAGCGCAGTGAGGAACGTGGTATGACGGCAGTGATCGGACCAGTAGGTATCAATGGCGCGCAGCTCGGTCACGCTGGGATCACGCTTTTCCGTATCCCGGAAATAATCGCGGCAGAAGCACAGATCTTCCGCGCTCATCGCCATGCCCATCTCGCTGACCATCGCGCAGAGCGCCTGATCATCCATGCTGGTGAAGCCTTCAATAATCGCAACATCCTCCGGCACATTGGCGCGCATGGCAAGCGTTTCCGGCTTTTCCAAAGACGCGCGGCGCGATTCAACCGGGTTAATGAGATGATGAGCCACCATTTCCATGATGTCAGCGCTGATTTGGCTGCCTTCCAGCGCATACACCTTTGCACAGGCAACATTCGGACGAACGCCGTCAGGACTGAGCAGCTGCAAGCACTGACTTGCGCTGTCAGCGCGCTGGTCATACTGGCCGGGCAAATACTCCACTGCCAGAATCTGTGCATTCATTTCAGGAAGCGTCTCGTCATAGAGCGCATCCACGTTCGGCTCAGAAAAGATGATCGCCTTTGCTCGCTCAAAAGCCTCGTCTGAGAGGCCTTCTACATCATAGCGTTGAAAAATGCGCACGCGTTCAATGGATTCAGTTCCCAGCGCTTCGCACAGTTCACGGCGAAGCTGCCGGGCGTTCACGTCATAGCCGGGACGCTTTTCTGCATAAACTCTTCTTACCATGATACTCCTCCTGATGTCCGCGCCGTTCATCCTGCTGCCCCGTCCCGAGCCAATCGGATGCACGCCGTCCAAAAATTCAAAACAACAATCAAATTATAGCATCAAATGTTCGTTTTTACAATCTTAATCGACTTTATTTTTTCTTGAAAAAGAAAAAATATTCCAAATTCAAGCACGATACACCTTTTTTTACGAACATTGACAGTGTTTTACCTTCTGTTGTATAGTATTTATAGCGAACGAGAAACTTCTTTTAGCGTTTTCTGTGCGTTTTTTACTTGTTTCTGGAAGGAGAGTTCCCTTTTGTCCTCGTTTTTGATGCGTCTTTTTGCGCTCTTATTTATGATGGTGGATCATGCAGGGCTGGCGCTCTTTCCCAACGTCGGCCTTTTCAGATGCATTGGGCGTCTGGCTTTCCCGATGTATTGTTTTCTGCTGGTTCAGGGTTTTGTTCATACAAAGGATGTGTGGGCCTATGCCAGAAGGCTGCTTCTGCTGGCCATCGTGTCGGAAATTCCTTTTGATCTTCTAATCTTTGGCAGAATCTCTTCTGCCGCAGAACAAAATGTGGTTTTTTCGCTCCTGCTGGCGCTTCTTTCTGTGTATGTGCTCAAATCGCTTTCCCATAAGCCATGGCCCTGCGTGCTGTCTCTGACCGCACTGTGCGCTGCAGCCATGGCTGCACGGGTCAGCTATGGCTGGCTGGGTATTCTGCTGTGCCTCGGTTTCTATTCTGCGCGAAACAATCGCTTCCGCCAGGCGCTCTATGCGGTTCTTCTGCCCCTTTTCTATGCCATCACGCTCTTCTTCTCCGGCGTAGATATCGGATGGGTGCTTACATCCTTATGTGCCTGCCTTTCGGCGATTTTCATTCTTCCCTACAACGGCAGGCGCGGCCCGCATCTTCCCGTTCTTTCCTTCCTGTTCTATCTCGCCTATCCGCTGCACTTGCTGGTGCTTTGGATCATTCGGATGATGCACATTATCCCGCCTTATTATCTGGGCTAACCTTTCAGGCAGTTTCTTCTGCCTGTTTTTTTATTGTGCGGACTGGTTTTTTCCTTTCAGAAAATTCACTTTCAATTTTTTAAAAAATTTTTAAAATCACATATTGACAAATTCCCAGTCGTGCGATATACTAACGCCATGAGTTAGCAACAGCTAACACAAAAGTTTTAAAGCGGTTTCGCTTTTCTTTTTTAAACTATATGTTAGTTCAATCTAACTCACGTTTCGATTAGGAGGTCAGCGTCATGCTTGAGAAATTTCTCGCCGACTACTGTTCGCCCGCCATGGCAGGCATCAAGCCTTCCAATCTGGTATCCTGCGTCAAAAGCCGGATTCCAAATGCCAAAGCGGAAATCGAAGCAGTCAATCAGGAACTCGGCAAAAAGGGCATCCGCATTGATATTCTGTGTGAATGCCCCGCAAGGCTGCTGCTGATCGTCTACAGAAAAGAAAAGCTGACTCAGCAGCTTAACCGGCCGGAAATCGCCAACTTTCTTCAAGATTACGGTTATACCCCCGGCTGCACGCTGGAACAGGCGCTTAATTTCCTCCGCGCCCGGCTTCAGGAAGATGAGTTCCCGCATGAAATTGGTGCTTTTCTCGGCTATCCTCTGGAAGATATCCACGGTTTCATCCAGTCTAATGGAAAAAATTATCTCTGCATTGGAGACTGGAAGGTTTATGGCGATGTGGATCATGCACAAAAGCTCTTCTGCCAATACAAGACATGCCGTCGCAACGTGCTCAGCCGCGTGATGGATGGGCAGAGTCTCGCTGAGATTTTCCGCGCCGCTTAACATTGTTTCTCTCGCAGCAGCTGCTGCATATTTGGATAAAAAGAAAGGAACTTGACTATGAAAAAGATTGCTGTCATTTACTGGAGCGGAACCGGCTCCACTCAGGCCATGGCACAAGCCATCCTCGAAGGTGCTCAGGGTGTGAACCCGGAGGCCGAACTCTTTGAAGTCTCCGCAATTTCTGCGGATGACGCCGCTGCCTATGACGTTCTTGTGCTGGGCTGCCCTGCCATGGGCGCCGAAGAGCTGGAAGACAGCGAATTCGAGCCGTTCTTCTCTGCGCTTGAATCGCGTCTTGGCGGCAAATCCGTTGCGCTGTTTGGCTCCTATGGCTGGGGTGATGGCGAATGGATGCGCACCTGGACAGAGCGTGTCTCTGCTGCCGGTGCCCAGCTCATCTCCTCTGAAGGTCTGATTGTCTGTGGTCAGCCCGATGAGGACTCCCTTTCTTCCTGCCGGAAACTCGGTCAAGACGCGGCTGCGATTTGACCGTTCACCGGGCTGTGCGTTTCCTCCACTTCTTCCGCACAGTCTGCGGGTTCCTCCCGCTTAGATGATGGGCGGCCTGTATGGGTTCGGGCCGTTCCTCCCTTTTTCAACGGATTCACACAGGATGAAATCCTCCACACCCTTCATTCTGTGCGGTCATAATGCGTTTCTTCCTATGTAAGTGTCACAAACTGTCTTGGTCAGAACGCAAGCCGGCCAGACAGTGAAAACGCTCCTGCTCACGTTTCCAGAGCAGGAGCGTTTTTTATCTTTTCTGTGCAGCAAGATATCTTTCATATGCATCCGGCATATTCAAATGGCTAAACACTTCCTGTGAAATTTCCGGCAGCAGCGTCACAATCTTCGTTTCCAGCATGTCCAGCATACGCATGATCTTCAATTTCTTTTTTTGCACATGTTCCGTCAAAACAGGCAGCACCTGACATATACGGCCATCAACGGATGTATCCGGCCCATATCGTCCTGCAAAATCAGTGCATCCAAATTCCTTTCCATCTGCGCGGCAGCTGAAAAGCAACTTTTTTCATGCGCCTTCCTCCTTAAAACTCTTTTCATCGCATGCATCCCATGCCCCTTCTGGCATTTGAGCCTTTTCAGCGCATGCATCAAGCTTCCTTCTCGCGCACATATACCATCACCTTGGTGATAAATTCATCTTCATTGCGCGACGTAATGTAATCATTGATACAGAATTCATAGGCGTCCGACAGAATTTCAAGATGGTTTTCCCCGCAATATGCCAAGAGTCTCTTATACGCCTGATCGATAGTGTCATAGTAATGCCCAAAGTGATAGGTACTGACCACAAGTCCTGCGGGCAATTCTCGAATGTTGTCCACGCCTTCCCATTTTTCCGTAGTCAGAAACGCCATTCTGGCTTCTGTATACTTTCCGTCAAGAATTTTTTGAAGCGGCACTGCAACTCCGCATTGAAAGAAAATCGGAATTTTCTCTTTAAAAGCCTGTGTATAGCAGGATTTTGTCGCCAGGCTGATCTCTGCCCGATCAAACGGTTTCTGAACATCTCTGCACAATATATAAACGGGCTGTGTTTGGGACATCTTCGGCACAGGATCTGCATATAAAAAAGCCTTTTCCACCTGCTCACAACGGTTTCTAAGCCTGTTTTCAATCAGCGTCAATTCCCTAATTTTTTCCGTGATGACCTTCAGCTCCTGCTTTAAAAACACAAGACTTGAAGCAGTCGTGTAGTTTTTCATCTGCGTTCTGATCTCTTCCAGCGGAATACCAATTTTTTTCATGATCAGAATGGTATCAAGATAATCCATCTGTTCGGCGCTGTAATAGCGATAGCCATTTTTCTTATTCACATACGCCGGCTTAAACAAGCCGATTTTATCGTAAAAAATCAATGTCTGCTTGGAGATGTTCTGGCTTCTGGCCAATTCCCCGATAGAAAATAGATTCTCCATTTGTTCAAATCGCCCCTTGACCTTATAGTTACAATATGGTTTATTATAAACATATCAATTCTTTCACGCAACCCGCTTAAAGGAGTCTTTTTAAATGTTTCCCAAACTGAAAGCGAAAAACTGTATGCTAGCCGTGCTTGGCAGCGCAATTCTGGCCTTTGGGCTGTACAACATCCATGCCCTGTCTGGCGTGACAGAGGGCGGTGTGCTGGGGATGACGCTGCTTCTGCATCATTGGTTCGACATCTCTCCCGCTGTCTCCAGCTTTATCATGAATGCAGCCTGCTATCTTCTGGGCTGGAAGATGCTCGGCAAGGAATTCATCGGTTATTCTTTGGTTGCGGGCAGCGGATTTTCCGTATGCTATGCTGTCTTTGAACAATTTCCTCCCCTTTGGCCGCAGCTGGCAAATATGCCGCTGGCCGCAGCCATTTTGGGTGCTCTGTTTGTTGGCATCGGCGTTGGGTTGAGCGTCCGTGCAGGCGGAGCCCCCGGCGGAGACGATGCGCTGGCCATGAGCATTTCACACATTCTTCACTGGAAAATCGAAACCTCCTATCTGATTTCCGATCTTGTGGTTCTGGTGCTTTCTGCCAGCTACCTCCCTCTGCCCCGGCTTTTATATTCATTATGTACCGTTATGCTCTCTGGACAGCTGATTGGCCTCGTTCAGCGCGTAGGCAGACACCCCACAGAATCCAATTGAAATATGCTCTGTCTGTTTCTATCTTTTGCGCGCTCTATGGCGCTCATTTTGCCTTGATAAGACGCTTGATCTCGCCAAGTTACAGCGACAAAAGGTGTGCATGAACAAGCACCCGACCTGCGACAGGCATATTGTTTTTCTGTTTCCATGCTCAAAACCGGCTGTCTCCGCAGCATCTCCATGACGGCAAACCTTTTTTTACGAAAATCTATCTCAAACTGTGTGCATACACATGGCTTAACAAGCCCCATTGAATTTTTATTCACCACTGGAAGAACCAGTGGTTTTATTATTCCTTAGGCATCATAAAGCGGCCTCACTCCCATTGAAATCAGGAGCAAGGCCGCATAATCTCACGATATTCCAGTGTTTTATTTTCCGTGTCTACTTTTCTGTCCAGTTTTTTATCAGTCCATTCAGTCGGCTTCTGGAATTGTCTTCACGCAAAATGCAAGATACAAAAAATGCAGCAGCCACATCAGCCAGACCACATATCTCGCCTCAAATACGGAGCGCATCATAATGAAGCCCATCGCCATCAGCGGCGTAATCATTCCCATGATGCGAATTTTAGCGCGCAGCGTCATCCCTTTGCCCTGAGCATAACTCTCCAAATTGACCTTGTACAGCCGCGTGTTCACAAACCAGTCATGCAGGCGCTTTGAGCATTTGGCCAGGCAATACGCCGCCAGCAGCAAAAAAGGCGTTGCAGGCAAAACCGGGAGCAGTGCACTGGCCACACTCAAGAGAATATTCATCAAGAACAGCATAAAGTAGACCAATTTGTTCATGCGTCGATTCTCCTTTTTTCCTGCCAAGACAGGATCACATGTCTGGTCGCCATAATCGGATGCACAAACAGCATCCTTGGGCCGGAAAAACGCATCACTATTCTGATTCTCTGCTGCATATCCTGCCTGTAACAGTGAACTTTGCAGTTTGAACAGAATTTTTTTGTTTCCATAAACGGGCACTTGTCAATCCTTGAGACAGCATAGCCTAGGAGTTCTTCGCATTCCGGGCAAAGCGTCTTTGCGCCATGCTGTTTTTTGCAATACAGCCCGATCATCTGCCCGACAACCGCCTTCTCGCTTTCGCGCCGGCCCTCTATGTCTCTTTTCATGATATTCTCCCGTTTTCAACCGAGTACACCTGATCTGCAATCCCCATCGTGGACGCTCTGTGTGAAACAAGCACAACCGTCTTATCATCGTGCTGCTGATGCAGAGATTTCAAAATCACGGCTTCATTCAAACTGTCCAGATTGCTGGTCGGCTCATCAAGGAGCATAAACGGCGCATTGTGCAGGAAGGCTCTGGCAAGCCCAATTCTCTGTCTTTCGCCGCCGGACAGGGTATCGCCCAGCTCGCCGACATCCGTATCATATTCTCTGGGAAGCTTCATGATGAACTCGTGCACAGATGCCTTCTTGCAGGCATCCATAACCTCCTCCAGTGTAGCATTCTCTTTGGCAATTTTCAAGTTATTCAGGATGGTATCTTTAAATAAATGCGTTTCCTGCGTCACAAAACTCTCCATGTCGCGCAGATTATCCGTATTGATTGTGTTAACATTGCGCCCGGACAGCAGCACTTCACCTTTATCGGCCTCCCAGAACCGCATGAACAGCTTGAGCAGTGTAGACTTGCCGCTTCCGCTTCTGCCCACAATGCCCACCACTTTGCCTTTGGGAATCTCAAGGCTCAAATCCGAGAGAATCTCCTGACTATCGTAGGAAAACGACAGATTTTTAGTCTGTGCACCTTCAAAGGCAACCTCCTCCTGCCCGCTAACTTCCTGAACAACCGGCACTTCGTCCAGGATGTCCAGCACACGGTTGCCGGCGGCAAACGTATATTGCAGGGTGCTGCCCAGATTGGCCAGCGCCATCACCGGGCCAAAAGAGCTCATCAGCGCAGCCATTGGCACGAGAACGCCATCAAACTGCACCTTGCCCTGCGCATACAGCGCCGCCCCTGCAAACAGGATCATCAGATCAAAACCAATCAAAATCGCATTCACCACCGCCGAGCCATAGCCTGCACGACGCTTGAGCCCTTCATCCTCATTGGCCAGCTGAATGCTCCTGTCTTTCATCTCTTCAAGACGTGCCTTGCCGCCGCCATACTGAATCGTCTCATCCAGTCCGCGAAGGCTGTCCAGCACAAAGCCGCTCAATTCACCGGACTTCTTTCTGAATTCAAGTCCCCTGCTGCCGCTGAGTTTGGAAATCATAATCGGCATTACCACGCCGACAACGAGATACGCCAGCGCCGCAATCAGTCCCAGCTCCACATGGTAGGAACCGATAAACGCCGTCATCAGCACACTGAAGATGCAGGCAATGGCAATCGGGGAAACCGTGTGCGCATAGAACACTTCCAGAAGTTCAATATCGGATGTTATGACTGCAATCAGGTCCCCCTTTTCCCTGCCCTCCAGCTTCGCCGGAGCCAGCTTGCGCAGCGCCGCAAACACCTTATCGCGAATCAATGCCAGCAGCTTAAAGGCAATATAGTGGTTACTTGCCTGCTCTGCATAGCGCAGCAGGCCGCGAAGCAGGCCCGCAAGGCCCATTATCACAAACAGCACCGTCAGGCTTGTCCAGCCGGAAAAGCCCAGCAGCTGAAGCACCGCCATGACCCCCAGAATCGTGATGGAGGCGGCACAGATATGACCTGCCACGCCCATCAAAATCGCCAGAATCATCCGACCAGTCAGGGGCTTGACCAGAGATACCAGTCTCGTCATCACTTTCAATCCGCTTCTCTTCATCTTCAGGCCCCCTTCACATACTGTTCCAGTTCATCCTGCGCATCCCACAGTCTGCGGTATACGCCGTTTTCTTCAAAGAGCTGCTGATGCGTTCCTGCTTCCACAACAGCGCCGTTTTCCATCACATAGATGTTGTCCGCTGTCACAACGTTGGCCAGGCGGTGAGAAATCATCACAACCGTCTTTTTTTCTGCCAGCCGATGGATCTCTGCCATAATGTCATTTTCACTTTCCACATCAATGTTGGATGTTGCCTCATCGAAAATGTACGCCGGACTGTCGTGCAGGATCGCGCGTGCCAAAGCCAGCCGCTGACGCTGACCGCCGGACAGGTTGCTGCCCTTTTCATTCAGCACCGTATCCAACCCTTTCTCACCCTTGAGAAATGCCCAGAGCTTCACCCTTTTCAGCACTTCCTGCATCTTCGCATCATCCGCGTCAGGATTGCCCATCAGCAGATTTTCCCGAACGGTTCCCTTAAAGAGATAGCTCTGATGGCTGACATAAGTGAACTTCTGCATCAGGCTTGTTTCAGAAACCTGCTCAAGCGCCGTTCCGCCAATCGTCACGCTGCCCGTCCAGCCTTTGTTGCGCCCCATCAGAATCCCTGCCATGGTAGACTTGCCGCATCCGCTCATTCCAACAATGGCGGTAAAACTGCCCATTGGGAACTGCATGTCGATGTTCTTCAAAATCTGCCTGTCCTGCTCATAGGCAAAGCACACATTTTTTACTTCGACCGTGCAGTCGTCCCCAATCTGTGCCGTACCATCCGGTTCTTCCTTCTGATCGATCAGCTTGAAAATCTTATCCGATGCTGCCATGCCGTTCATGGCAATATGGAAGAAGCTGCCCAGCATTCGCATGGGAATGAAAAAATCCGCAGACAGAAGGATCATGAGCAGGCAGCCCTGTAAATCCACCTTGCCCGCTCGCATCTGCGTCACCGCCATGATGACGCCCAGCGCAGCACCGCCGTAGGCCACAAGATCCATGATCGTGATGGAATTGAGCTGCATGGTCAGCACCTTCATCGTGATCTTACGAAATTTCTCGGCCTCCTCGTTCATCTTTTTGTGTTTGATTTCGTCTGCCTGATAAATTTTCAGTGTCGTCAAACCCTGCAAGTTTTCCAAGAACGTATCTCCAAGTCCGGTATACTGATCCCAGTATTTGGAAAGAAGCTTTTTGGCCCAGGTCTGAACAGCGGCAATAGAAATCGGGATCAGCGGCACACAAACCAGCAGCACCAGCGCAGAAGGCATGTTAACCGTGCTCATTGCCGCAAACAGCGTCAGCGGCGCTATCATCGCATAAAAAAACTGCGGCAGATAGGCGCCGAAATACGTTTCCAGCTGGTCAATTCCCTCCACAGCCATCTGCACCACTTCGGAAGTCTGCACCTTCTCCCTATACGCGCTGCCAAGTCGAAGAAGCTTTTCATAAATCATCTGCCGAAGCGTAATTTTGACGGTCTTTCCTGATAAATAGCTCATTTTCGAGGATACAATCGTTAAGCCGCATTTGACCAGCAGCGCCATGACAGCCACAATCAGGGTCTTTTCCCCATCTGCTTCCTGCTTGAGAAAAAGCTGTGCCAAATAGCGCGTTAATGTGCTCATCAGAACAATGTTTGCAAGAAGCGACAGCCATTGAGAAATGACATTCAAGGCGATGTACTTTTTACTGTCTTTCACCATTCCGATCAGCCGTTTGTTGATCATCATTTTGCAAAATTCCCTTCTTTTTAGCTTTCGAGAAAGTTAGTGTTGTCTAACCCAAATGGATAAAAAAATGTGTCCAGAGGACAGAGAGATTTTTTTCCTGTTGCAATATATCAGATTGCGCACGAGTTTGTCAACCTTTTTTGTACACTGGCTGAACTGAGAAAATTTTATACAATCAAGCATCACACTGCTCCCGCAGGTTTTTGATCAGGACATTTTTCAAAAAATCCTGCTATTTTAGGGCTATGCAGTCCATGTCATTTACGCTATAATCAATATACGTTGTTTATTCGTCCTCCGAATTTTCGGAGGGTTCTTTTGCGTTCAGACAATATCGGGCAATGCCCGTCAGACACAGGTGGAGCTATGATTTTTAATTCTTTCTCGTATCTGATCTTCTTCCCCATTGTAACGCTCATCTACTTCGTAGTGCCTGCGCGCATCCGCTGGGTGTGGCTGCTTGTTTCCAGCTACTATTTCTACATGAACTGGCACGCAGAATATGCGCTGCTCATGGCAGCCAGCACCGTTGTCACCTACGGCTGTGCGCTGCTTGTTGACCGCTTCAAAGAAAAAAAGCATCGAAAGCTTGTGCTCATCCTCGGCATTCTCTTCAACGTCGGCATGCTCGGCTACTTTAAATACACCGGAATGCTTGTGGATCTTATCAGCCGGATCATGCATGCGTTCGGCTCACAGGCAGTCATGCCCAAGGTAGACATCCTCCTTCCTGTCGGCATCAGCTTCTTCACCTTTCAGGCGCTCGGATATCTGATTGATGTCTACAAACACCGCGTCAAGCCGGAAACAAATCTCTTCCGATATGCGCTGTTCATTTCCTTCTTCCCGCAGCTGGTTGCAGGCCCAATTGAGCGTTCCGGCCGCCTGATGCGCCAGCTCGCCCAGCCCCACAGCTTCGACGCCCGGCGCGCCCGGGACGGCCTGCTCATCATGCTTCTGGGTTTCTTCGAAAAAGTCGTAATTGCGGATCGTGCCGCCATTTATGTAAACGCCATATTCGGCAACTGGATCCATGCTTCCGGTGCGCAGATCGCGCTGGCAACAGCCGTTTTTGCCATTCAGGATCTCTGCGACTTTGCAGGCTACAGCTACATCGCCATCGGTACGGCGAAAGTGCTGGGAATTGAGCTGATGACCAATTTCCGTCAGCCATACTTCGCCCACTCCGTCCAAAACTTCTGGGCACGCTGGCACATCAGCCTGAGTTCCTGGTTTCGCGATTACATCTATTTCCCCCTTGGCGCCGGCCGCGGCTCCAAACCCCGCCAGATTTTCAACCTCATGGTGGTCTTTACCATCAGCGGCCTTTGGCATGGCGCTGCGCTCAAATTTGTGTTCTGGGGGATGCTGAACGGCGCTTTGCAGGTTGCGGAGAGCTTCTTTCCTCCCATGCGACCCAAGCGCTTTAAGAAACTGCACCACTTCGCGTGTGTCATGCGGACGAACTTCTTCATTCTCATCACCATGCTGATCTTCCGTGCAACCTCGCTTACAGCTTCCATGAAGATGCTCTGGCGTATCCCGACTGCATGGAATGCACCCGCGCTGGAAGCAAACTTCTCCCCCATGCAGGTGCTCTGCCTGGGAATTTGCACAGTCATCCTCTTCGCCATTGAACTGCTGCACGAAAAGCACAAAACCCTCACAGAACTGACCGACAGGCTCCCCTGCTTTGTGCGCGGCATGCTCTATCTGCTGGCTGTGATGGGCATTGTGATCTTCGGCATCTGGGGGCCGGGATACAGCGCACAGGCATTCATTTACTTCCAATTCTGACAGGCGGTGATCATGATGAAACAGGTACTGAGCGTCATTGTGTGGATTGCAGCGCTCTGCTTCTGCCTCTTTTTTGCCGACAAGCTGATGCGGCGCGACGATACGGCGCGAAAATTCAACCCTTTCTTTGATGAAAAGCAGCCCATTGATGTCTTTTTTATGGGCACAAGCCGCATGCTGGACGGCGTTTCTCCCATGGAGCTATGGCGGGATACCGGCATTACTTCCTATAATATGGCCAGCTCGTCCGAATGTCTGGGCATGACAGAGTGGGTGCTTCGTCTGGCCATGGACGTTCACAAGCCCAAAGTTGCCGTGATTGACGTGTACTATATCGACAAGGCTCTCGATGCTGCATGGACATATCCCTATCGCCATTTGTTTCTGGATGCAGTTCCTTTTTCCAAAGCCAAATTTGATGCTGTGCGTGCCACCCTGCCCGAAAGTGAATGGCTGGAATTTCTCATGCCCTTTTCTCTCTATCATGGGCGCTGGGACGAAATTCTCTCTGGAAAAACAGCCCGCATGATCGACTGCGAACCTTTCATGATGGGTTTTGAGCTGCGTCTTGGACACACGATTCCAGAAGATTATCCGCGCACACACGACATGGACACTTCCGAACAGCCAGGCACGGAAGCACTGCGCCGAATCGCTGCACTTTGCCGCGAAAACGGTATTGAACCGCTGTTCATTTCCATTCCCGCCCCTGTTTCAGAAGACATGCAAAAAAAGCTGAATGGTGTGCAAATCGTCTGCGATGAACTGGGCGTTCCCTTCCTCAATCTGTACGACATCCCCGATCTGGTCAATTTCAAAACAGACTGCTACGACTCTATCGGACATTTGAACCCGGACGGTGCAGCCAAAGTGACCCGCTATCTGGGCGAATATCTTTCCACCCATTATGACCTTGAAGACCGCCGCAATGATCCAGATTTTGCCCACTGGAACGATCGCCTTGACCAGTATGAATCATTCCGATCGCTTCACTGGCCCTCTTGACAAATCTTCTGGCTTTGGTAAAATGTTATCTGTACTATTGCTATTAGGAGATATACCGATATGAATTTTGACAAGCTGAAAGAAGTTATCACTTCTACCCTTCCCAACTGTCCGGAAGATGCGATCACACTGGACGCGATGCTCGTGCCGGATGTATGTGCGGACAGCCTGGACACAGTTGAATTGAGCATGGCCATCGAAGATCAGCTGAACGTCACCATGCCAGACGGCCTGATGGCGACATTTCTCACCGTGAATGACCTGTTCAAGTACCTGTCTGAGCATGTCGACTGACACGTTCACGCCATGTTCGGCCTGCGGTGCGCCCCTGTCCGCAGCTCAATGGCGTCATCATCTGCGCGTCTGCCCTTCGTGCGGCGCATATCAGCCGCTCGGTGCGCACGAGCGGCTTGATCTCGTTCTGGACGAGAATTCCAAAGTGGAACTGGATAAGGATCTCTTCGGAAACGATCCTCTGTCCTTTGCGGGCTATTCTGCCAAGCTTGCCTCTCTTCAGGAAAAGACCGGTCTGACGGAGTCTGCCGTCACCGCCCTTGGCACAATCGAACACATGCCCGTCGTCATAGGCGTCATGGACAGCCGTTTTCTGATGGGCAGCATGGGCATCGCTGTGGGCGAAAAGATCACAAGGGCTGTTGAACTTGCACACGAAAGACATCTGCCGCTGATTCTCTTTTGTGCCAGCGGCGGTGCAAGGATGCAGGAAGGCATTTACAGTCTCATGCAGATGGTCAAAACCAGTGCCGCTGTCGCTGATTTTCAGGCGGACGGCGGGCTGTACATCAGCGTCCTCACCCACCCGACAACGGGCGGTGTCATCGCCAGCTTTGCCAGCCTTGGAGACATCACGCTCGCCGAACCGGGCGCGCTGATCGGCTTCACCGGCCCGCGCGTCATCGAACAGACCATCGGGCAGCGCCTGCCCGATGGCTTCCAGCGCAGCGAATTTCAAATGGAGCATGGCTTTGTGGATCAGATTATCCCTCGCAGCGATATGCGTGCAACGCTCGCAAAACTCCTGCGCCTTCATGAATGCGGGGTGAGCAGCGAATGATTCGTGATGTTTTGCAGGAACTGTCCGACGTGGAAGAACAAATGCCTTATGCCGACGGGCAGCTCTTGGGCCAGCTTTCTGCCAGAAGGCTGCAGCTTCTGGATGCCTGTGCGCATTTGACAGCGGAAGACAAGGTCTTTTTGTCCCGCCATGCACACCGTCCCAAAATAGGTGCCTTCATTTCCGCGCTGTTTACCGATTTCTTTGAGCAGCGCGGCGATCGTCAAGGCAAGGAAGATCCCAGCATTCTGGGCGGCATTGCGCTGTTCCATGGCCGTCCTGTCACCGTAATCGGCCATCGCAAGGGCGCAAACCTTGAGGAAAACCTATCCTACAACTTCGGTATGCCTGAACCCGAAGGATACCGCAAAGCGCTTCGCCTGATGCGGCAGGCTGAAAAATTTCACCGCCCCATCATCACCTTGATCGACACGCCCGGCGCATACCCCGGCATGGAAGCCGAGTCTCACGGGCAGGGCGAAGCCATCGCCTCCTGTCTTTCACAGATGAGCCGTCTCACCGTGCCTGTCGTCACCGTCATCACCGGCGAAGGCAACTCCGGCGGTGCGCTCGCTCTGAGCGTAGCCGACCGTCTTCTCATGCTGGAAAACGCCTATTTTGCCGTTTTGACACCAGAAGGCTTTGCCAGCATCCTCTGGAAAGATGCTTCCAAACGTGCGCAGGCCTGTGAAGTCATGAAACTGACAGCTGACGACCTTCTGAATTTCCACATCATTGATGAAATCATCAGGGAACCTCTGGGCGGCGCACAACGCAACCCGCAGGCTCTTTATCGCGCGCTGGACGAAGCAATTTCCCGCAATCTGCGGATGCTTTGCAGCGCAGACGGCCATGAACTGGCTGCAAAACGCCGCCAGCGCTATCGGCAGATTGGACGGTCAATATGAATGGTTTAAAACTTCTCTCCACCGGCAGAGCTCTGCCCCGCCAAGCCTTCAGCAATGATTCCATGCGCCAATTTGTGGACACCAGCGACGAATGGATCGCTTCCCGCACCGGCATCAACCAGCGCTACTTCTGCGGCGAGGACGAATCAACAACGTCCCTGGCCATTGATGCAGCACGCATGGCGCTTGAGCGCAGCGGCATGGCGCCGGACGACATAGGCTGTGTGCTTGTGGCCACTTCATCCGGCGAATACGCCATGCCCAGTACGGCATGTCTCGTCCATGCGGCACTGGGGCTGCCGGAAGACATCCCTGCGATGGATGTCGGCGCAGCCTGTGCAGGCTTTCTGTTTGCCATGGAAGCCGCGCGCGGCCTGCTTGTCACGTCCGGCAGACGCTGCGCCCTCATCATTGGTGCAGAGCAAATGTCCAGCGTTCTGGACATGAGCGACCGCAATACATGCGTTCTCTTTGGAGACGGTGCGGGTGCGGCGATTTTTGAACTGGTTCCCGATGCTGAATATACGAGCATTCAAGGCGTCCGCGGCAGCGACGCCATCCGCGTTGGCGGCCCATGCCGCGCACAGAAAATGGCGATGGACGGTCAGGCTGTATTTCGCTTCGCCGTTTCTGCCCTTCCTCAGTGCGTCAACGACCTGCTCCAAAAAGCCAGCATGACAACGGACGATGTGGACTGGGTGATCTGCCATCAAGCCAATGTACGCATCATTGACTCCAGCATCCGTCGTTTGAAGATGCCGGACGAAAAATTCTATAAGAATCTCGACCGCTATGCCAACACCAGCGCCGCCAGCATTCCCATTGTCCTGGACGAGATGAACGAAAAAGGGCTTTTAAAGCCCAACCAGCGGATCATTCTCGTGGGCTTTGGCGCTGGCCTGACATGGGCCGGTGCCATGCTGCGCATTTAAGGAGGCATTTTAATGAAACTGGCTTTTCTCTACGCCGGTCAAGGCGCACAGCATGCCGGTATGGGCCGCGATCTGTATGAAGCGTTTCCTTCCTTTCGCGCGGCTTTCGATGCTGCCCTCCTGCCGTTCGACCTGCACAAGCTCTGCTTTGAAGACCCAGATGGTTTGCTCGGGCAGACGCAATATACCCAGCCCTGCATGGTTGCCTTCGCAGCAGGCGTAACCGCTGTGCTTTTTGAACACGGCATTGTACCGGCATACGCAGCCGGTCTGAGTCTTGGAGAATATAGCGCCCTGCATGCTTCCGGCGTCTTTACCGCCAAATCTGCCATCGAACTGGCTGCTTTCCGCGGCGCAGAGATGGCAAAGGCTTCCGAAGGTATTCAAAGCGCCATGACTGCCGTGCTTAATCTGGATCGCGAAACCCTGGCGCACTGCTGTGAAGAAGCAGGCGGCATGGTCCGCATCTGCAACTATAACTGCCCGGGGCAAATTGTGATCGGCGGGGAAGCGCAAGCCGTCGCGCGCGCAGGGGAATTGGCAAAAGCCGCCGGTGCACGCAGACTGATGCCGCTTCGTGTGAGCGGCCCTTTCCACACCCCGTTGATGCAGCCTGCTGCCGATGCGCTGCAAAGGCGTTTTGAATCAGAACCGTTTGGCGAGATGCGCATTCCTGTGCTTTTCAACTGTCTGGGCAGTCTTCGCACAGATGAAACGATTGCTTCGCTGCTGGTGCGTCAGGTACGCTCCAGCGTCCATATGGAAGAAACCATACGCGAACTGATGCATCTTGGCGTGAATACTGTGGTCGAAATCGGCCCGGGGCGAGCTCTGTCCGGTTTTGTACGAAAGACTGCCGGAACCAGTATCACATGCTATGCAGCAGAAGATGTTCCAAGCCTCCAAAACGTGTTGACCGTTCTTGCCCGCTAATCGAAAAAAACCTGCTTCCTAATTGGCGGAAGCAGGTTTTTTGATTGGATTGCTTATAAAATCAAGTTAAACAAACAAATCCTGAACATTTTCTTATGGAAGAACGATCTTCGGATCTTTCTTGCGGGCACGATACATCACAAAACGGCTGCCAATGCACTGAACCGGCTCGGCATTTGTTTTTTCACAGAGTGCCGTAATGGCCTCGCGCGCATTCATGGGGCTGTTTTGAAGAACAGTTCCCTTGATTATTTCGCGCGCTTCAAGCGCATCGGACACCTGCTTGATCATATTCTCGTTCACGCCATCCTTGCCCACGTGGACAATCGGTTCCATCGTGTTGGCAAGACCGCGCAGATAGGCACGCTGTTTGCTTGTCATATGTTTCCCCTTTTCTCTGTATTACTCGACAAAATCGAATTCCATTCCGTCGATCACAACGGTGTCGCCCTCTTTTGCGCCTTCACTGCGCAGGGCATCGATCACGCCGCGGTGACGCAGCGTGCGATGGAAATAGTTGAGCGACTCCTGATCGCTGAAATTGACGGAGTTGACGAGCGTCTCCATGGCTGGGCCGGAAACGATATACTCGCCGTTTTCTTTGCTGATGGTAAACGGCGCTTCGTCAGTTGCTTCCACAAGCTCCTCTTCCTCAAAGACAAGCGTATCCGGCAGCGTCGGCAGAATGCGTACAATCGCGCCCATCAGCTCATCAAAGCCCTTGCGCGTCGCCGCAGAAATCGGGTAAACCTCGATATCCGTGCCCTTGAGATGCTTCTTGAGCCGCTCAAGGTTTTCCTCTGCACCGGGCAGATCCATCTTGTTGGCGGCAACAATCTGCGGACGCTCAGCCAAGTCGCCATATGCAACCAGTTCATCACAGATGGCTTCAAAATCCTCCACAGGATCGCGGCCCTCGCTGCCTGCAATATCCAAAACATGCACAAGCAGGCGGGTACGCTCAACATGGCGCAGGAACTGAATGCCCAGGCCGACGCCTTCACTGGCTCCCTGCACGAGGCCGGGAATATCTGCCATCACAAAATCCGTACCGTATTGGCGGCAGATGCCCAGGTTCGGCGCAAGCGTAGTAAAGTGATAATTGGCAATCTTTGGCTTAGCCGCCGTAACAACGGAAAGGATGGTGCTCTTTCCAACGTTTGGGAAGCCTACAAGACCCACATCCGCGATGGACTTGAGTTCCAGCTCGAACTCGACAATCTCGCAGCGCTGTCCGGGTTTGGCGAAATTCGGTGCCTGACGGGTCGGCGTAGCAAAGTGCGAATTGCCCCATCCGCCGCGGCCACCCTTCAAAAGCACATGCCGCTGACCAGACTCATGCATATCTGCAACAATGCGCCCATCCTCTGCACTGCGCACAATGGTGCCCACCGGCACCTTGATGACCAGATCATTGCCGCTCTTGCCGCGGCAGAGGTTGGCAGAACCGTTCTGACCATTTTCAGCCGTATACTTTCGCTTAAAGCGGAAATCCATCAGCGTGTGCTGATTATCGTCTGCCAGAAGAATGATGCTTCCTCCGTTGCCGCCGTCGCCGCCATCCGGGCCGCCGTTCTGAACATATTTTTCGCGATGAAATGACACCGCGCCGTTGCCGCCGTTGCCGGCTTTGGCAGTGATTTTGACCTGATCGACAAACATATTTTCTCTCCCTTGGACCTCGCCTGAACTCTTTCTTAGACTATCCGAAAAATTATAACCTTAAACAGACCTTTCGTCAAGCATTTTCAGGGCAATCCGTCAGTTTTTGGGCGTTCTTCTGGCCATTTTCTGCTTCAAAACAGAAAAAAACCGAAAATATCATAGAAAAAGCGAAAGAAATGCTTGCTTTTGGAAAGAGAATGTGGTAACATACATAACTGGCACATCCTTGTTCTGCATGGAACATTGCAGAGCCAGAGTCCAAAAGGAGGTGAAAGGATCATGAATAAGTACGAACTGATCTACATCATTGATACCACCCTCGAAGAGACTGCCCGCAAGGAGCTCGTCGAGAAGGTCAATGGCATCATCGCTGCCAATGGCGGCGAGGTTGAGAAGGTTGAAGAGTGGGGCAAGCGTCGTCTGGCCTACGCTATCAACTACAAGACCGAAGGTTACTACGTGTACGTTGCTTTCAACGGCACCGCTGCGCTGCCGAAGGAGCTCTCCCGTAAGCTCGGCATCAACGAGAGCGTTGTTCGCTCCCAGATCGTCAAGCTGCTCGAAAAGAAGAGCAGCGTCAAGCCGCGTCCGGCTCACGTCGCTCCCGCGACCGAAGAGACCGAATCTTCTGCGACTGCTGAATAAGAGCGTCTTTTGATTAAGAGGATACAGAGCATATGAATAAGGTATATTTGATCGGCAACCTGACCCGTGACCCGGAGATGAGATCGACTCAGGCCGGCATTCCCGTCTGTAATTTCAGCATTGCGGTCAACCGCCGCTTCCGAAATTCTCAGACTGGCCAGCAGGAAACCGATTTTTTCAACATCGTTGCCTGGCGTCAGCTCGCCGAGCTCTGCAGCCGCTATCTGGCCAAGGGCAGGAAGGTAGCCGTTTTCGGCTCCATTCAGACCCGTACTTATGAAGCTCAGGATGGTTCCAAGCGCACTGCGTTTGACATCGTGGCCGATGAAGTCGAGTTCCTGTCCGCAGCCCAGGGCACTGGCGCTCCCGCCGGTGAATATCATGCCGCTCCCGCCCCGCGTGCTCAGGCTCCGGCCTATGCGCCCGCGGATTCCGGGTTCACGCAGGTTGACGACGATGAACTTCCGTTTTAATTGATCGAGATTACGAATTAAACTGCTGCCGGTTTTATCCGGCTCGAAAGGAGAGTTTCCATGTCTGAGGATCGTGGAGCACGCCGTCCGCGCGGCCGTAAGCCGCGCCGTAAGGTTTGTGCGTTCTGTGTGGATAAAGTCGAATATATCGACTATAAGGAGTTCCGTGATGTGAATTCCCGTATGCGCCGCAACATCAACGAGCGTGGCAAGATCATGCCCCGCCGTATGACCGGCACCTGCGCCAAGCATCAGCGTCAGCTGTCCGAGGCTATCAAGCGCGCTCGTGCCATCGCGCTTCTGCCTTATACCGCTGAATAAGCCGAAGCACTTATGCGCCCTTCCGTTTGGAAGGGCGTTTTTGTATTTACAGGTTTTTTGTGGTATAATGAATGCACTTCCTTCATTGAAGGCTGAACTGTTTGCTTTTCCCCTCGCGGTCAATGATGTTTAAAGGAAAGGATTGAAAATCAGTTGAAGAAAATCGCTGTTGCAGGGGCGGGCTATGTAGGCCTGTCCATTGCCACGCTGCTCGCTCAGCATCATGCCGTTACCGTGGTTGATATCGTTCCAGAAAAGGTGGACATGGTAAACCGCCGTCAATCCCCCATTCAGGACAACGAAATCGAACGCTATTTCAAAGAAAAACCATTGAATCTCTGCGCAACACTCAACGGACGCGAAGCCTATAAGGACGCTGACTTTGTCGTCATCGCCGCACCGACCAATTACGATTCGCGCCTCAATACGTTCGATACCTCCGCAGTAGAAGCCGTTATCCGGCTCACGCTTGAGGTTAACCCTGATGCTGTCATGGTCATCAAGTCCACCATCCCCGTGGGCTACACCTGCCATGTCCGCCAGCTCTTCGGAACGGAAAACATCCTTTTCAGCCCCGAATTTCTGCGCGAAAGCCGTGCGCTTTACGACAACCTCTACCCCTCCCGCATCATCGTTGGCACAGATCCCAACAGTTCCCGCTTGATGGATGCAGCCAAAACGTTCGCCCGCCTGCTTCAGGAAGGCGCTATAAAAGAGGACATCGACACGCTGTTCATGGGTTTTACGGAGGCAGAAGCTGTCAAACTTTTTGCCAACACGTATCTGGCATTGCGCGTCTCTTTCTTCAACGAACTGGATACTTATGCCGAAATGAAGGGGCTCAACACGCGTCAGATCATCGACGGTGTCTGTCTTGATCCGCGAATTGGCAGCCACTACAATAATCCATCCTTTGGCTATGGCGGATACTGCCTGCCAAAGGACACTAAACAATTGCTGGCCAACTATCAGGATGTTCCCGAAAATCTGATTCAAGCCATTGTAGATTCCAATCGCACGCGCAAGGACTTCATCGCCGACCGAGTTCTGCAAATGGCAGGCTATTACGACTACTATGGGGAGGATAACGAATTTAATCCGTCACTTGAACATCCGGTGACAATCGGCGTTTACCGCCTGACCATGAAAACAGGCAGTGACAATTTCCGCCAGAGCAGCATTCAAGGTGTCATGAAGCGCATCAAGGCCAAGGGCGCTCAGGTTATCATCTATGAACCAACGCTTGAGGCAGGCAGCACATTCTTTGGCAGCGAGGTTGTCGGTGATTTAGAAATATTTAAATCCCGCTGTGATGCGATCATCGCCAACCGCTACGCCTCCTGTTTGGACGATGTGCAGCAAAAGGTTTATACGCGCGATCTTTTTCTGCGCGACTGATTCTTCACTTTCGCGTCAACCTTGCTTTTCTGATTTGCCGCCGGCAGAATCAGTGGATATCTTTACGCCTTCAGCGTCCATTAGAAAAGCGCCATCTTTCCCGCACACATGGTTTTCCCCCATTTCTGCGCCGGATTCTTCTATTCATTCTGGCTTAAATTTCTCGCTTGCGCAGTATATTCGTTTGCCCCTCCCATCCGGTATCATATTAAGATGGCTGATGCCATTATCAAAGAGAATTCCGAACCGTTCAATCCTTTAACATTTATTTTAAGGGACGGCACAGCCCCAAACAGGCTGTGCCGTCCCTTTCCTATTATGCGCTTGTATATTTTTCCAGCTAAAACAACAATTCCTTTTGTGCCGCAGCAGAAAGATCTGCTTCACGCGGCAGTCTGCATAAGATGATCCCTTATTCCTTAACGGTTCCCTCTGTCACCCTAATTTTTCCAGACACGCTCTTGAGTGTCAGTTTGGCATCTCCGTCTGCTTTTGCAAAGGAATAGCCCTGCCTCAACTCGTTCCAATACACTTTTCCATAGCTGCTTGCTTCAACGGCTGCACTGTTCGATACCGAAACTGTAATTTCACCAGAAATTGTTTCAATCGAGGCTGATTCTGACAGAGAACCGTTCAATTCACATGCGCTTGATACAGAATAGGCATTTGCGACAGCAAATTCTCCATCCAGCTGAATGGCTCCGGTTTTATTTTCCGCAGAGACGTTATGAATTTTGCTCTCTTTGACCGATATTGTTCCCGATACCGTCTGCGCCTGTATCTCATCCGCGGTGACATTGGACAATTCCAGCTTTCCCGCGGTCGTGCTGAGCGCCCCAGCGGTACACACTTGATTTTCAACAATGATATTTCCCGCAACTGTGGATAGATGTACATCGTTTAGGGAAGTTCCCTTCGGGACTGTAACCACTACGCTGAAATTCCCATGATCCGGCTTCCAATCACCACTGTAATCGGTGGATAAATACAGAGTATCATTGCTGACCTCCAGGCGCTCAAGCACTTCCCGATTGTGAAAGCGATACTCTACCGCGTAATTGTCCCCTTCTACCAAATAAATGTCCGCACCGACAACAGAGAGATCCACACTGGAAAACTGCTCCATCTCCTGTTTCTTTCCCGGCAAAGCGCCTGTGCTGGCTGCTGCCAGACTGCTGTCCTGATGTACATTGGTTTCAGAATCCATGGCACTTCCAATACCAAACATCACTCCGCCCATAAGCAGAACGGTGCTCATCGCGATAATCAGTTTCCTCATCATTTTTCTGTTCTCCTTTTCACCATTTTAGACATGAGGATTGTAATCAGCTTTATGAGTAACTTCACAGCAAACAGCAGAATACAGAAGATTGCTGCGGTAATGGCAGCAAGAATGAGCGATCCGCCAAGTGTCTTCAGCCAAAGCACGGGAGTAAAGGGCGAAAGAAATGTGAAGGATTTAATAAATAACAAAACGGCGGTCTTTGCCAGAGCAAATACGGTAACTGCCACGGAAAACAGGATAGCGATTGCTGCCACTGAACACGCAAACAATATGGAAACTGCCGCTATGATAAACGGAAAGGAAAAAGGCAGCGAAAACAGAGCGATTGCACCAAACGAAAATGCCTTTCCGATTTTCATATGATCCCCTTCCAGATTTTTCACAGCCGCATCCGCATAGATTTTCGATGCCAGTTTTTTAGGTGTGCCAAATCGATGCACAAGCGCCTCATAACTGTCTAAATGCGCTTCTTCTGAATACTCAGCATAAAAGCCAATGACCTCCTGCCTATCTTCATCGCTCATTTTATTCAGGCAGTCAGAGAGTTCCATAAAATATTTATCCGTTGACATGATCAAAATCCTCCCCCAATAGTCTATCCATATGTTTCTTCAATTCGTTCCATTCCTTCATGTATTTCTCCAAAACCACCCTGCCTTCCTCTGTCAGCTTGTAATACCTGCGGTTTCGCCCCTGATAAGGCACATCATAAACGCTGAGCAAGTTGTTTTTTTGGAGTCTCTTCAGCGATGGATACATGGCTGTTTCCGATACATCCAGAATATCTCTCACTTCCTGCGTAAGAACATATCCGTACTCATCTTTATTGCGCAGGATGCTCAACACAACGAAGTCTAATATCGTGCCGCCAATCTGAAATCCCACTTTCATCCCCCTTTCATTATTTAATTTACTATATCATAAATCGAATAATATTGTTTGTCAAGATATATTTCTCCCCAAAATTAAATATTTGTTTGCCCTATGCATGAAGGTGAGAGAAGCAATTCACTGACAGCATATCATGACGCGCAAAAGAAGCATAAAAAAACAAGCCGCTTATTTAAGATATATTAGACATCGTTCTCAAAATACCCAATACTTTTCCCTCGAAACACAACGTGCAAAATAAAAAAGCCCGAGGAAGGTTTCTGTCAATCTTCCGCGGACTTTTCACTTGTATTTCCCAGTATCTTGTAAAAACATTCCGTCAGCGAAGCAGTCTCCGAATTACTCCGCAACTTCCGCTGCCAGTTTCTCGACAATCGCATCAAGGTCAGCCTTGCGCATCGCGCCAAGCTTCTGCTCCACAATTTCTCCGGTCGAAGACACGAACAGCGAGAACGGCATGGAACGAATGTTGTAAGTCAGCGTTGCAGAGCCGTCCGTATCAAAGTATACAGGGAAGGTATATCCTCCGTCTGCAATCAGCGCCTCTGCGCGCTCTCTCTTGTCGTTGCCAAACGCGTTGAGGTTGACCATCATAAACTCGATCTTGTCTCCGTAAGACTGATAAGCCTCTTCAAAATATGGCATTTCGATCTTGCACGGGCTGCACCAGCTTGCAAAAAAGTTGATCACAACCGGTTTGCCGCGGAAATCACTCAACTTCACCTTGTTGCCTTCGCCGTCATAAACCTCGAAGTCCTTAGCCATAAACTTCTGAGCAGGACCAGCTGCCTGGGCCTTTTCTTCCGTCTTGGGTGCCTCTGCATTGGTTGCAGCATTCGGCACCATCGTCACCGTTGGCACCTGAGACGGCGCGTTCTGTTCCTCCATCCGCGTCATCAGTCGCGGATACAGCACTACTGCGCCAACAATCACGAGCACCAAAACCGCAATCAAAATCCAAGTAGATTTCTTGCCGTTGCTCTTCTTTTCGCTCATTGTTTAAACCTCCTGTCAGGACAGCATCGCAGACAAACGCGCGAACAGTCCGGTCATCATCAGAATACCCACAAGGATCAGGAAAATACCGCAAACGCGGTTAATGATTCCATAGTGACGCTTAATCCAGTTGAACGCGCCCTTGAGCTGATCAATCAGCATCGCACACAGGATAAACGGCACTGCCAGTCCCAGAGAATAGAACAGGAGGAGGACAACGCCGTGCATCACCTGTCCCTGCGTGGCCGCCATCATCATGGCGGAGCCGAGGAACGGCCCGGTGCATGGGGACCAGCCTACCGCAAACACAGCGCCCAGCAGGATGCAGGAAAAGTATCCCTTTGCTTCCACGGAAGTCCCCGGTTTGAGCGTTTTGGACAAAAGTCCAATTTTCAGGAATCCGGCGTAATGCAGACCGAACACCACAATGACCAGTCCGCAAATGATATTGACGATCTGCTGATAACGGATCAGCAGCGAGCCCAGCGATGCTGCAAACACGCCGAGCACCACAAATAAAAGCGTGAAGCCCAGCACAAAGCACAATGCACGCAGAAGCGTCTTTCCGCGATGTGCGCCCTCTTCTCCACCGGTAAAGTAGAGCACATATACCGGGATCATAGGCAGAACACACGGGGAAATGAAAGTAATCAGGCCTTCCAAGAATGTGGTCAGGCACTCAATCAGTGAAATATTTCCGAACAAGTTCTTTCTCCTGTCAGCCGAAGCGGTTGTCGTGGGGGAAAATGAGAAGTGCGGTTGATTGTATCATAAGCAAAATGCGCTGTCAATTCTTTATATTGATCAGTCAATTTGTTCGAAGTCCTGCGCGCCATGTTTGCATATCGGGCAAACAAAATCATCCGGAAGCAATTCGCCCTCATAGATATAGCCGCAAACCTGACATACATAATGATGCAGATTGCCTGCTTTCTTTTTCTCTTCCTTCTCTTGCGGAATATACGTCGGGGCATTCTTCGGGCTTTTGCCTCGAATGACTTCATGATAATACCGATACGTCATAGGCGTTTCTGTGGAAAGCACTTTTGCCTCAATCACTTTGCCCAGGAAAATGGTGTGTGTCTCAGTTTCCATCGTTCCAATGACTTCGCAAACCACATATCCGCATCCCGTCTCAATGGCCGGTACGCCGTTGATCCATTTCACCGGCACCTCCAGCTTTTCCAGCTTGTGGACATCCTTACTGGACTGGAAGCCAAAATGACCAATCAGCGCCGGATCAGATTTTTCGCTGAGAATCGTAAACGCAAACTTTCCGCTCTCGCGGATGCATTTATTGGTATAATTGTCATGGTTCACGCTCACGCTGACCGTTGCCGGATTCGATGTGATCTGCGTATTGCTGTTGGTGATACATCCGGCTGCACGTCCGCCGTAATAACTGGTCGTGATATAGACACCGTAGGACATGCTGCGAAATACATTCAGTTCCATCATCATTCTCCTCTTCTTTTTTGCGCACAGTGACTGCAAAGTGCTTCAATGTTTATACAGACTTTTTCTACAGGACATCCCAGCGCAGCTTCAACATAGGCTTTCAGATCCGGCAGCTGGACATCCTCCAGTTCGCCGCAGCACGGACAGCAGATGTGCTCATGCGGCGTCAGCAAATGGTCAAATCGATCCGGCTTCCCGGGACATCGAATTCGGCGCACTTCACCGCTTTCTTCCATCAGTCCCAGGTTTCTGTAAACTGTCGCCCTCGCAATTCCTGGCATCCTGGCTCTAGCTTCTTCATAGATTTCATCGGCTGTCATATGTCGATGGGGCTGTGCAAGAACGCTTGCGACCAGTTCCCTTTGTTTGGTCATGATTCTCTCCATTCATTTTTAAGATTCAGTCTTAATCCTATTTTATTCAAAGTTTTCCTATTTGTCAACTGTATTTTGAATTAACTTCCAATTTTGACGTTTTTTCATTTTTCTTCAATTTTTTTAAAAAATGGGTTGCTTTTTTTCTGCCCTCATGTTATAATATTTATCGTTCCAAGCCGAATGCAGCTTGGTTGAAAATTTCACATTTGGGGCATTAGCACAGTTGGTAGAACGAACCGTTTGTACATACGCCCCACGGGAAGAGGTTTCCCAAGCAGTCAATAGTAAACCTGCACAAAGTTTACGGCAAATATTCGGGGCATTAGCACAGTTGGTAGCGCGCTACATTCGCATTGTAGAGGTCAGCGGTTCGAATCCGCTATGCTCCACCACAAACCTGAAAGTTCGCTTTCAGGTTTTTTCATTTTATATGGAAAAAGTGAGGTCTTGCGGCCTCACTTTTTTTGTTTGATGAAGGATTTTATTTTTTGCCGCCAAAACTGCTTTCCCCTGTCTGGGGCATTAGCACAGTTGATAACATCATAATCAAAAAACGCTTTTTCTATGTATTGTTAGATTTTTTGAAGAATTAGAGGGCGAAGGTTGCGTAGATACGCCCCTGATGTATAAAACAAGATGCAATAACAGCCTTCATCATCTACCCAATATCTATACGAGCAATCTCCAGCCTCTCCTTCAATTTGCCAATTTCTCATTAAACAAAAAGTGAGGTCATTTGTTTTTTCGCATGGATGAACGTTCTGTTTGAAGGGGGAAAGCCATTCCAGATTTCAACAGGTTTTTCGCCTTTTTACCTGCCGAAGACCTTCTGATAATCCTTCTTAAACTTCTCGATACCCGCATCCGTCAGCGGATGATGCACCATCTTTTCAATGACCTGATAAGGCACTGTTGCTATATCTGCGCCGGTCATAGCTGCTTCTACGATATGTTTTGGACTGCGGACGCTCGCCACAATGATCTCCGTCTGGATGTCTGGATACTGGCTGAAAATATCCACAATCATGGTGACCAATTCAAGGCCGTCCTCCGAAATATCATCCAGCCGCCCCACGAACGGGCTCACATACGCTGCTCCAGCGCGCGCCGCCAGAAGTGCCTGTCCGGCTGTGAAGATCAGCGTGCAGTTCGTCGGGATTCCCTCCGAAGAAAGAACGCAGATCGCCTTGAGACCTTCTTCCGTCATTGGAATCTTGACGACCATATGTTTGGGGTCCAGCGCATAAATAGCGCGTCCCTCTACAATCATATCTTCGGCTTTTTCCGTGGTGGGCTTCACCTCACCGGAAATCGGGCCATCGACAATGCCCGCAATTTCTTTGAGTGTCTGCGCGTAATCGCGTCCCTCTTTGGCAATCAGGCTCGGGTTGGTTGTCACGCCGGAAATCACGCCCATGGCGTTTGCGCGGCGGATCTCATCCACATTGGCCGTATCAATAAAGAATTTCATATTCTGCCTTTCTCTTAACTGTGCGTCTTTCAAACAGAAATGCATCCATGACGGTCCGCAGGGACACCATCATGGATGCACGGTTTTATGCGTTGAGCAGTTCTTCCACCTGTACACGGAACGGAATGGAAACCGAAGCCCCCAGCTTTCCGACGCAGAGGGTCGCCGCAGCGATTGCCCCTCTCAGGCAGTCCTCTTTGCTCTTACCTTCTGCCATGAGGCCCACATAATAGCCCAAGAAGGTATCGCCCGCGCCCGTTGTATCCACCACATGCGTTCGGCGCCCATCTGCACGGGTGAATGTCCCATCATAGACCACAGCGCCCTTTGCGCCCAGCGTACACACAAGGGTCATCTGCGGGAAGCGCTGTTTCAGCGCTATACAGCTCTCTTCTGGAGTCTTGCCATCTGAAAGCGTGCATGCCTCATCCGCGTTGACGAAGAGATAATCGACCATTTCCAGCGGTACATTCTCCCGAATGCCGTCCACAGGGGACGGATTCAGAATCACTTTCAGCTTTTTTTCATGCGCCGCACGGACAATTTCGGGAAGCAGATTGACTTCATTTTGAAGCACAATGTAGTCTCCTTCGTCAAAGGCGCACATCACCTCATCAATCTGTTTCCGGGTGATGTTCTGGTTCGTTCCGCCATAGAGCAAAATGCTGTTTTCACCCTTTTCATCCACCTGAATGATGGCATGACCGTTGACAGCATTCTGCTGGCAGACCTGCTCAACATGCACGCCGTTAGACTGGAGAGCATTGAGCAGCATCATGCCGTCCGTTGCACTGACATTGCCCGCATGGTAGACATCCGCACCGCTGCGCGCCAGCGCAATCGACTGGTTGAGCCCCTTTCCTCCACAGATAATGCTGCGGTCTGTTGAGGCAATCGTTTCACCAGCACGGACGAAGTGCCTGACATGGTATACATAGTCAATATTCAGTGAACCAAAGCAACAAATCTTCATGATACTGCCTCACTCTTCGCCGCTTTCTTCCCAGACCAGCTGTGCTTCTCCCTGCACCTTTTCCCATGTGGCAGGGGTCTTGCCCGCCATAGCTAGCCAGTAATACGGGGTGTCATGGCCGAGGCCGTGGCACGCATCGTGCCAGACTTCACGCTCAATGATCGCTACATCACCCGGCTGTAGCAGGAAGGCCTTCAGTTCCGAATCGACGGGCGGCTCATCGCCATGGGAATGGGCCACGCAGAAGATCACCGGCTCACGCATACAGGCAATCGCCTCCTGCGTGTGGCTGTGCTTCTCCATGGTGATAATCCGGCACGGTGCGCCGCTGCCCACCGTCACACCCAGATGCACATGCGTATCGACCAGGGGCTTTGCCGTCATGTGATCCTCAAAGGAATCTCCCTTGCTGTGCTTGACGCCTTCCTTTGCCGTGAACATCTGATAGCAGGTGCCGAATTCCGCAAAGTTTTCGGGCGTAATCCTATGGGCTACGATTTTCATGCAGAAACACGCTCCTTCTTTTTCCTGCCAAAGCTGAACTTCTTGGGATGGTCCGAGCTGGTGAAGCACATCACGACGACGGTCACCACATACGGAGCCATAAGCACGATCTGAGAGGGAATATTGATACTGTTGAGCGACACGGACAGCGCATCCACGTAGGAGAAGATGATGCAGGCAATCAGCGCCTTAAGCGGGTCGCCCACGCCGATTCGGGCAGCGGAAACCGCCAGGAAGCCCTTGCCGGCGGACATGTTTTCCGTGAACATGGACAGGCCGCACAGCGGCAGACAGGCGCCCGCCATGCCGGTGAAGATGCCCGTGAGGATCAAGGAATACCACTTGTACTTGATGACCGACACGCCGACGCTCTCAGAGGCCTTCTCATTGATGCCGACGCCGCGCAGGCGCAGGCCGAAAGGCGTCTTATACATGAGGATCTGCGAGAAAATCACCGCGACAAAAGCCAGGTAGACAATGCTGTAATGGTTGTTGAATATCTCGTTGACGATGGGAATGTTGTTGAGGAACGGGATATTCACGCGGGAGAAGCCCACGATATCCGGGCTGGAGAAGGAGCCTCTGGTCTTGAAGATCATCAGAAGCAGCAGAGACGTCAGGCTGGACGCGCCCAGGTTCATGGCAATGCCGACAACGAACGGATCGCCTTTAAAGTGCAGAACGAATGTGCCGAACACAGCCGAGGTCAGAATGCCGCTGATGATGCCGAACAGAAGGCCCATCCAGGGGTTCTTAAACATGTAGCTGCCCAGCGTAGAGAAGAACGCACTGATGAGCACGTAGCTCTCCATGCCGATGTTGAATATCTTTGCCTTGTGGCCGTAACATGCACCCATTGTCGCAAACGCAAGCGGTGCTGTGAGGCGGACCATGGATGCCAGGGTCGACAAACTGAAGAAAATATTCATTCTGTTTCACTGCCTCCTTGCCTGCGGAGCTTTTTATACTGGCGATGGTTCTGGAAGGTGGCATACAGGGACTTGAAGTCCACGGAGACCATCAGAACGAAGAGCGCCTGAACAATGTTGACGATGAGGCGGTTGTTGGAGGTCACGCGCTCCAAATGCAGGGAACCGGCCTTGAGCGCACCCCAGATGTAGGAAACCAGGACACAGACCAGCGGGTTATTCTGCGCAATGGATGTGACCATGACGCCGTCCCAGCCGAGGTTGGTGGCAAACGCCGTGCGGAATTTGCCGAAGTTGCCGCACATTTCAGTGCCGCCGCAGATGCCGGCGATGAAGCCGCTGACCAGGAAGATGGTCATGAACGTCCTTCTGGAATTAACACCGCCGTACTTGGAGAAGCGGAGGTTTTCGCCGACCATTTTGAATTCATAGCCCTTGACCGTGTACCGATAGAACAAGTACACACCTATGGCCAGCGCTAGGGCTATAATGATGGCTGTTGTTGCTGATGTCTTGGGAATCAGCTTGGCAAGCCTCGCCGTCTCCTGCATTTCATTAGTAGCCACGGCGTCTGCCAGCACGGAGCTGTCAAAGCCCATGTACTTGAAGGTCATGTACTCCGTCAAGAATGTCGCTGCGTAGTTGAGCATCAGGGTGCTGATCAGCTCATTAACATTCAGATAGCTCTTTAAAAGTGCCGGAATCAGCGCAAAGAGCATGCCGCTCAGCCCAGCCACCAGGATGCACACCACGATGTGCAGCCCTCTGGGCAGGCACAGTTCGTAGCCCACCACGGCGCTCATGAACGCGCCCATGTACATCTGTCCTTCGATACCAACGTTCCAGATACCTGACCTGAAAGCGATGACTGCGGAAATAGACGTGATCAACGTCGGCGTCATCCAGCGGATGGTGGTGCCGATGGCGCGCCTGGAACCGAAGGCACCATCTGCAATCGCCCGAAGCGCTTCAAGCGGATCATTGCCCTGGCTCTTGATCAGCAGCGCGCCCACCAGTGCCACCATGATAAAGGCAAACACGTAACGCGCCGCGTTGAGCGCAATATCCGGGAAGTTTTTTCTATTGCGCGATTTCATCTTTTTTTCCTCCCAGCATGTAGAGTCCGACTTCCTTTTCGTCCAGCGTGTCGCTGTTCTTCAGGTTGCCGACGATTTCTCCGTTATACATGACAAGAATCCGATCTGACAGCTCCATGACTTCGCCCAGCTCATGGCTGATGAGCAGCACGGAAATCCCCTGCTGGGAAATATCGATGATCTTCTGCCAGATGAACTCGATGGCACCCACGTCGATGCCGCGGGTCGGGTCCTCAATGATCAGGAAGTCGATATCCTGCTCAAATTCACGGCCCACGACCAGCTTTTGAATATTACCGCCGGAAAGGCTACTCACGGGGTTTTTCAGGCTTTCCGTCTTCACGCGGAAGTCATTGACCACCTGCTGCGCAAAGTCGTTGGCCTGCTTGTAATCGATCAGCATGGGATGCTTAAAGCCGTGTGTGATGTGGTATCCCATGATTGCATTCTCTGTGATGTTGGCTTCCACGCTCGTGCCGGTTGCCAGTCGATCCTGGGGCACGTAGCCGATTTTAGCCAGTCGATGTTCACGGGGGCTCTTCTTGGTGATGTCATTCCCGTTGAAGATCACCTTGCCGCCGGATGCTTTTCTCAGGCCGAACAGGCATTCCACCAGTTCCGTCTGACCCGAGCCTGCCACACCGGCAATGCCGACGATTTCGCCCTTCTTAACATCGAAGGAAACGTTTTTGACCTTTTCCACATAGTTGTCGTCGTGTGCGGACAAATTTTCCACCTGGAAAATCGGTTCGCCCAGCGTCTTGGGGCTCTTCTTGGTGTCAAAGAGCACGTTTCTACCCACCATCATGTTGGCCAGGATCTGCTCATTCACGTCGCGGGGGAGCACGCTGCCCATCACTTCGCCGTTTTTCAGCACCGTAATGGCGTCGGAAATCTCCATGACCTCCTTGAGCTTATGGGTGATCAGAATGATGGTCTTGCCCATGCTCTTGAGCAGGCGCAGCGCGTTGAACAAACCTTCAATGCCCTGCGGCGTCAGGACAGAGGTCGGCTCATCCAGAATGATGATGTCCGCGCCCTTATAAAGTACCTTCACAATTTCAACCTGCTGTTTCATAGAAACCGGCAGGTCTCTGGCATATTCGTCCAGCGGGATATTGAAATTATATCCCTTGCAGATTTTCAGAATGTCGATTCTCGCTTTTTTCTTGTCGAGGAACACGCCGTGATGAGTTTTTTCAAAGCCCATCATCAGGTTGTCGATGACCTTGAGGTCCGGATACAGCATGAATTCCTGGTGAACCATGCCGATGCCTTTATCAGCTGCATCGTTTGGGCTTTTGAACACCTGTTTTTCGCCGCCCACATAGATTTCGCCCAACGTGGGTTTGAAAATGCCTGCAATCATGTTCATCAACGTGCTCTTGCCGGCACCGTTTTCACCGATGATAGCGTGTATGCTGGCCCTCTCGACTTGAATGCTGATGTTATTGTTTGCCACTAGGCTTCCAAATTTTTTAACGATTCCCTTCGTTTCAAGGATAATGTCTTTCATATACGCACCATCCGTTCATCATAGTATCCTTCAGGGGGTCTTTTCCGGGCATGGGTACGGCGGGAGACCCTGGCTCCCGCCGGATGCCCTCATGCTTTTTACAGAATTTAACGATTACTTGACGACATTCTCATCAGCAGCCAGCTCGATCTTGCCACCCTTGATGTCCTCGACAATCGCGAGGACTTCCTGCTGAGTCGCTTCGTCCAGCTTAGCAAAGTCGCGCTCATCGTACAGCGGGATGCCCTGGGCAGCGCCCATATTCTTATCGCCGTTCACGAAGGTGCCTTCCACAACGGACATGCCCTCGTCAAACAGAACCTGGTCAAACGGCTTCAGAGCAGACCAGAACACGCAGTCGGCTTCGCCGCCTTGCCAGTCGTCAGAACCGATGCAGGCAACGCCTTTTTCTTGGCAAGCGGAGATGACGCCCAATCCGCTCAGAGAAGCAGACTGGAAGATGACATCCAGACCATACTCTTCAATCATCAGAAGCGCAGTTTCGGAACCCTTAACCGGGTCCTGATCGTCGCCGGTGAAGGCAACCTGAACCTGGACATTCTTGCCCAGCTTTTCGTTGGCATACGACACGCCAGCCATGTAGCCATCGCGGTAGCGGCGGGACACCGCGCGGTCCGCGTGAGCGATGAAGCCGACGGTGCCGACTTCGGTCTTCTTGGCAGCCAGATAGCCCGCGATGAAGGAAGCGCCGTACGGATCAACAGACAGGGAGCTGATGTTCGGCGCGTCAGTCTTGAGGTATACGTCGGTCAGCACGAACGTAGTGTCCGGGTAATCCTCGGCGTAGTTGATAGCCACCTCAGAGAGGTCGCCCCACATGCAGTAGATGGGATCGCAGCCCAGCTCTGCCATCGCACAAACCTGATCTTCGTACTCCGCCTTGTCGTAGGTTTCGATGATCTTGAGTTCCTTGCCAGTCTCTTTTTCCAGGTCGTACAGACCCTTTAGGCACAGCTCAACAAACGGGTCACCAATCGAGCAGGGAACGAGCACAGAGAACGGGGCCGCTTCTTCAGCGACAGCAGCGCCGCCCAGCATGGCAATCGCCATAATGGCAGTCAACAGGATCGAGATGGTCTTTTTCATGAGTTTTTCCTCCTTGTTATTTTCAAGCACATTACGCCAGTGCCTGGTTCCAAATAGATGGGTCAGAATTTCCAGTATTTCTTGATCGCATCAACCGTCTTGCGGCTCAGATCAGAAATCTTCTGGGATTCCATCGTGCGCACGTAGGAGTCCAGCTGATCCTTGAGGGGATCAATGAAGCGCGCGCCAATGCCCGCTTCGCCCAGCATCGCGCCGTACGCATGGCCAATGGGGCCGCCGGTGCAGTCGTTGTCCTGGCCCGCCATCATCAGGACGGTCATGGCCTTGGCAAAATCATTGCCGGCATAGGAAATTGCAATGATCTCCGAGCAGATGTTGTAGTAGCAGTGCACCCAGTTGTAATGCTTGAAGCGCTCTTCGCACTTGGCCAGTGCCTCACGGTAGGTCTCGCCCTCCGCGTAAGCCTTGCGGGCAAACTGAATCACGCTGTACAACTCGCTGTCATCCGGGATCGCATCAAACGTCTTGGCGAGTGCCGTGCGCATGTCTGTTTCCACATGAGCCATAGAAACGAGCACAGCGTTGAAAACTTCCGCCAGAATACCGTTGTTGTGGTGGGAAATGCGGGCATCGCGCCAAGCCAGATCCGCAGCCAGTTCAGGGCGGCCCGGAGCCAGCGCACCGCAGATGGCTGCACGCATCGCCGCGCCGATCATCTCTCTGTACGGGTTGACGAGGTGGCCGCTGGTCGGCGGATAAATGCCGTTGCGCAGGTGGTTGAGGGCCACACCCTCTGCCGTATAGGCGAAGGGAATGAGACCAACCCACTTATCCGCAATGTCGTCGGAAGTGATGTCATAGCCCTTCTCCTCAAAAGCCTTGAGAAGCGCCAGCTCGAAGGTGATGTCATCGTTGAGGGTCTCCGGCGGCTTCACGTAGCCATCAATCTCACCAAAGATCTCAAAGAGCTGATTGGACTCGAAGCCCTCCACCGCAGTGCCCAGCGCCGAGCCGATGATCTCGCCCAGCCAGCCCGCATGCATCTGCTTGAAGAACGCCTCGTCGTCGGGAAGTTTGTAGTCCGGATAAGTATCAAACTTGACCTTCTTGCGGTACTGCTCGTAATTCTCGTAGATCGTGTAGGACCAGTACGGATGATTGGGAACCTTCGGGGCTTCCGCCAGCGCCTTGAAGACGCGCGCGTTGATGATCTGAATATCGATCAGGCGGTTCTCCTCGATGGCCTTCAGCGCTTCACCCACCAGCTTCTCAGCTTTCGCCACGTCGTAGCCCATATTCTCCATGCAGCTGATCGCGCCCAGCATCTTAGAATACGGTGCCTTGGATTCCGGCAGCGGCTTGAGCCACCAGCCCTTGCCCAGTTCCAGCATTTCCTGTGCTTCCTTGAGCATCGTGCCTTCCAGCATGCTATCCCACTGGATGGTGTCCGTGCGGTTCTTCACCGGGACAGCATTGCACAAATTCTCGTAGTCGATTTCCCATGCTTTCTTCATTATTTTTACCTAGCCTTTCTTGCAGGATTTATAAACTTGTCGAAGAATATTTTATATATAAATATTATCATTATATTTATAGGAGTTATAATACAGATGTCTATTTCGTGCTATTCCATTTTGAAACTAAACGCCTTCGAGCGTATTCGACTTGCTGCCGGAAAGAATGGCCTTTACCGTCCTCTTAGCTGGCCCTGCATCTGCACCACACCGTCCATATCGCAGTGGCTGCACGGCGGTGAACTGCTGTTCATTACCGGTTCCTTCTTCCAAACCGATGAAAATTCTCTGATGACGCTCATCGACGAGTGCGTCGAAAAGAATCTGGCCGGTCTCGTGGTGCTCATCGGCGGCGAATCTCAACTGACGCTCACCGAAGCGGTATGCCGCCATGCGGATGAGAACAACCTGCCGCTTTTTGAAATGCCCTGGGATTTGAGACTCGTGGACGTCATGCAGGAAATTTCCGAAATGATCCTCTCTCAGAAAGCCCTCAAGGATACCAAACAGCGTTTTCTGTTTGACCTGATTTTCAGTTCTGACCGGCCCCACAAGTATGAACAATTGTCCACGCTCTACGGGCTTCCGCTCCGCCGCTTTATCGCCGTCGCCGTCTTCCGCCCGATTTCAGACGGGGACGTGGACATCAGTGATCTGCTTTTGAAGCTCTCCTATTATCAGGCCATCCATTGCAGCCTGCCCGACGCTTCGTTCATCTCTGTCAAGCACATTTCCACCATCATCAATTTCGTGATGGCCGATACCGAACGTGCCGCCCAGAAAATACTGTCGCTCTTAAAGGATTTTTCCAGCAGTGAGATGCTCAAGGGCTCCGGCCTTGACAAGATGCTCCTGGCTTCCAGCTCTATCTGCTCCTCCGACACGCCGGTGCACAGGCTTTACGAGCAGGCCAATATGGCCCTGCGCGTCATCGCCCGCGTGCATTCCGTTTCCAGCCAGATGAGCTACGACGATCTCGGTGTGTTCAAGCTCTTTTTCGATGTACCCGATGCTGTTCGCAAAGCCTACTGTCAGGAGCAGCTCCAGCCCCTCCTCGAAGAGGATGACAGGACTAACAGTAACCTGATCAACACGCTCTTGTACTATCTTCGCTTTGGCGGCAACATTCAGCAATCTGCACAGCAGCTTTTCATTCACAAGAATACGCTGAGCTATCGGCTCAACCGCATCAAGACCATTTTGAATGTGGATATCAACGATCCCGTCATCCGCAACAACCTTTACAATGCGTTGATGATTTACGATGTGTTCTACGCGGAAGATCAGCTGATGATGTAAGGATCGGCTGTCTCAAACTCCTGTGTGCTGCGCACGAAGAGCGTTCTTCCCCGGCGGACCGAACGCAGCACCCGTGCCCTCATGCAAATGGCCTCGTAGGCATCGCCCGCATCAAGGACCAAGAAGCTGGCCGGTTTTCCGACCGCAATGCCATATGCCTCATCCGGCACATGCAGCGCCTTCGCGCCGTTGATGGTGATCAGATCCAGCGCATGCCAGATTCTTTCTTCCTCGGTGAGCTGGCAGGCATTCAGGCCGATGTCCAGAATGTGCATCAGGTTGCCGGAGCCGAGCGGGTACCACGGGTCGAGGATGGAATCCTGCCCGAAGCAGACGTTCTGTCCGCCATCCATCAGTTCCTGAACCCTGGTGATGCCGCGGCGTCTTGAAGAGGTATCGCCCCTACCCTGCAGATGCAGGTTTTCCGCCGGGCAGACAACGAAGTTGATCTGCGCCTTTTTCAATACATCCAGCAGATGGAAGAAGTAGCTAGGTGCGTAAGATCCCATCGCACAAGTGTGGCTCGCGCTGACGCGCGGGCCATTTTTCTTATCAATGGCCTCCTTCGCCATATCCTCTACAAATCTGGAGAGAGGATCATCGATCTCGTCACAGTGAATATCGATCAGGCGGTTGTACTTTTCCGCCAGTTCAAATGCCTTTTTCACGGATTCGCGGCCCATCTCGCGGCTGTTTTCGCAGTGCGGAATGGCACCTACGGCTTCCGCGCCCATCTTGAGCGCTTCTTCCACCAGCTCCGCGCCGCCTGGGTAGGACATCATGCCCTCCTGCGGGAACGCCACCAGCTGAATGTCCATGTACGGCTTAGCTTCCTTTTGTATCTCCTGCATAGCCCGAAACCCGCGTAGCTCAGGGTCTGTCACGTCCACATGGGTGCGGACAACCTGAACGCCGCTTTTGATCTGCTGGCGGATGGCGCGTCTTGCGTTTTCCTTGAGTGTTTCAACCGGGATAAAAGCTTTCATCTTGGACCAGTTTTCAATGCCCGAAAACAAGGTCCCCTGGGGCTTCAGCCCGCGCTTGGGGTCACGGCTGAAAACGTAGTCCAAATGGATATGAGGCTCTATGAACGGTGCCGTCACGAGCTTTGCTTCCAAATCCACCACTTCGCTTGCAGGATACTTTTCTCGGTCGATCTTTTCTCCTACTTCGACAAAGTGCTGATCTTCGACGGAAAATTCTATCCGGCAGCCCTCCGCATCTCTACCATTTTCATAAATAACCATCGAGTATTTTGTCCTTTCGTTTCAATCCATCTCGTATGCCTGTATGATATCGCACAATTTTCCTTACGTCATTGTGTTGCAAGCACAACATTTGACTAAAATTTTCGTTTTTCTTATAGTTTACACGTCATTTCGTCTCTGTTACAATATTCTATAAGGTGCAGTTTGCACAATCATCGTTGCACAATCAGATATTTTCTATTAGGAGGCACTTCTATGAACTGTAAAAAAATGGTCCAGATAACTTGGCAGGAATATGATGCCCAGAAGGACCGTGTGTTGATCCTTCCCGCTGGCTCGATTGAACAGCACGGCCCGCATCTGCCGCTCTGTGTGGACACCGTGATCGCAGAACGCTTTGCCGAACTGCTGGCAGAAGAGACCGGCGCAGTGGTTGCCCCTGTTCTTTCCTATGGATATAAGTCCAAGCCCTGCAGCGGCGGCGGCCCGCTCTTTCCCGGCACCATCGACCTGAACGGCATAACGCTGCAAAACCTTTTGATCGATCTGCTGACCGAGTTTGCCGCGGACGGCTACAACAAAATCTTCATCATGAATGCGCACTTTGAAAACGAAGCCTTTATAGAGGAAGCGATGGATCTGGTTTCCCGCCGCGTCGGCCCATCCGTGCACATGCTCCTGTCTAACTGGTGGGACCCGATCCCCGAAGGCCTGATCGATCAGCTCTTCGACGTTGTTCCGTTTCCCGGCTGGGCGCTGGAGCACGCGGCGGTGACCGAAACCTCCCTGATGATGTACTTTGCGCCGGAGCTTGTGCGGGTGGATAAGATTTCCAATATTCCGCCACTCACCCCGCCCAACTACGCCGAATACCCCGTGCCCAAGGATCTGATTCCCGAAAGCGGCACGCTGGCCAGCGCCTATTCCTCGACCGCCGAAAAGGGCAAGCTGATCGTGGATACCGTCGTCCCGCTGCTCAAGGACATGATGCTCCGCGTCTTCGGCTCTCTCTGATCTCCGAACCCCTTTCCCCTCTTTTTTCCTGAATGAATAAGGAGCTTACTGCCATGACAAACGAAGAACAACGTCGTCTTTCCATCGCGGCCTGCAAGATCCGCATGGGTGTCATCGAATCGACGCATGGTGCGAAGGCGGGTCATCCGGGCGGAAGCCTCTCTGCCGCGGATCTATTTGCCTATTTGTATAACAAGGAAATGCGCCTTGATCCCGCCAACCCCAAGTGGGCGGACAGGGACCGCTTCGTCCTTTCCAAGGGCCACACCGCGCCGGGCATGTACAGCGCGCTGGCTTACCGCGGATTCTTCCCGGTGGAGGATCTGGTGACGCTGCGCCACATCGACAGCTATCTCCAGGGCCATCCGAATATGAACACCGTGCCGGGTGTGGATATGTCCACCGGCAGCCTCGGCCAAGGCGTTTCCGTGGCCGCGGGCATGGCGAAAGCCGCCAAGTACATGGCCAAAAACGACATCCGCATCTACACCATGCTGGGTGACGGCGAGATCGAAGAGGGCGAAGTGTGGGAGGCGTTCATGTTCGCGGCCCACTACCATCTGGATAACTTCTGCGCCATCATCGACCTTAACGGCCTGCAGATTGACGGCGCCACCAAGGACGTCATGAACAGCGAGCCCGTGCCGGAGAAGATGAAGGCGTTCGGCTTCAACGTAGTGGAGATCGACGGCCATAACTTCGATGAGATGGAGGCGGCGTTTGCCTCCTTCCATGCCTGCCAGGATCAGCCCACTGTGATTCTGATGAAGACGACCAAGGGCAAGGGCGTCAGCTTCATGGAGGACAAGGTGGACTGGCACGGCAAAGCGCCCAACGACGAGCAGTACGAAATTGCTATGGGCGAGCTGCGTGCCCAGATGAACGAACTGGAGGCTGCAAAATGAGTGAAATGAAGAAGATTGCAACCCGTGAGAGCTACGGCAACGCGCTGGTTGAACTGGGACGTGAACACGAGGATCTGGTTGTGCTCGATGCGGACCTGGCGGCGGCCACCAAGACCGGTATTTTCCGCAAGGCTTTCCCGGAGCGCCACTTTGACTGCGGCATTGCCGAGTGCAACATGGTTGCGGCGGCGGCCGGCATGGCCACGATGGGCCTGGTGCCGTTTGCATCCAGCTTTGCCATGTTTGCGGCGGGCCGCGCCTTCGAGCAGATCCGCAACTCCATCGGCTACCCGCACCTGAACGTGAAGATCGGCGCGACCCACGGCGGCATTTCCGTCGGCGAGGACGGCGCCAGCCACCAGTGCTGCGAGGACTTCGCGCTCATGCGCTCCATCCCCGGCATGGTCGTGCTCTGCCCGTCCGATGGCGTGGAAGCGCGCGCCGCTGTGAAGGCCGCCTACGCCTACGAAGGACCGGTCTACCTGCGCTTTGGCCGTCTGGCTCTGCCGGTCTTCCACGAGGAGGAGAACTTCCACTTCGAAATCGGCAAGGGCGAGCAGCTCACCGAGGGCAGCGACATCGCCATCATCGCCACCGGCCTGATGGTCAGCGAGGCCCTCAAGGCAGCGGAAGCCCTGAAGGTGGAGGGCATTGCGGCCCGCGTCATCAATCTCTGCACCATCAAGCCCCTTGACGAGGAGATCGTCCTCAAGGCAGCGTGCGAGTGCGGCAAGGTCATCACCTGTGAAGAGCACAGCGTCATCGGCGGTCTGGGCGAGGCGATCTGCACCCTGCTTAGCGAGAAGTGCCCGACGATGGTTCGCCGCATCGGCGTCAACGACGAGTTCGGCCACTCCGGCCCGGCTTGGGATCTGCTCAAGCAGTTCGGCCTGTGCGCAGAGTATATCGTAGAGACTGCGAAAGACATGTTGGCCTGATTCTGTCAACAGAAAGTATTAGGAGCCGCTTGTATTTCCTCACCAATTTTCTCTGGTGCAAACCCTTTTTTAAGACTCTTTCCGCATCATCATATTCTTCAGAGAACCCCTGCCCCGGCTGTCCAGTCAAGGCCAACCGATGGGCTGGGTTTTTGATATCCGGAAAAGACGCACCTCCCCCGTTTCTCTCCGGGTTTCCAAAGGGGCCGCAGCCCCTTGGCACACTGACCTTGCCTGCAAG
>JAHHSO010000040.1 GCA_020025205.1 Christensenellaceae bacterium
ATTATGTTTTTCAACACTGAGCAGAATGTGTTTTCTGCCGGGATAGCTGGTTTTCATCTTCTCAAGAAGCTGCATCAGGGCATCTGTGCCATGTCCTTCTCCCTGATAGCGCTTATCAATCATAAAACGGTCCAGCCATACATTCCGATCTTTGCTCATGCCGTGCATGGCGTAGCCGATCATCTGGCTGCCCGCATAGATGCATTCAATTGTCCAGTCTATATTCCAGGCATGCTTATCTCTGTCTTCCAGAGATTTTTCTGGAGATTCGACAAAGGCGTCCTGATAGCTGTGGACTTTTAGCGCCAGATATTCTTCTTTGATTTCGTCATAAAGGGGCACGAGTTTGATTGTGTTTTCTGACATCAGTATGACCTCTTTTCAGAAATGAGTGGGAGGATGAAGACGTTGAATATTTAAAAAAGGCAATGGTTCTTTTTGAAACAAAAATGTACGGTACAGTTTGATTAGACTGTGCCGTACATCCATTTTTTCATGGGAACAACAGCAATTATTCAGCAACCAGCCTGTCACAGGCACCTACGACCAGCGTGGCCAGAGCCGGGAAAAAAGAAGCCCCGACCTGATTGATGTGAAGAATAGACAGATACAGGATTTCGATTGAAGCGAGCACCACGTCATCCGGTTCGGTGAAATGAATTTTTGCCTTATGGAGCATGGCAAAAAGCCCCTGTGCCGAGGACAGATAGTGTCTGCTGGCATCGGCCTGAGGCAGCGCCTGCATCACTTCGGGAAGATCTTCATGCAAAAAGCGAATGATGCCCAGAGAATAGATTGTCTTGAAGGCTGCATACACCATGTTGGCGGCGCGCCGCTTGTCATTTTCGCCTTCGGCCTGCATAAGGGCTGTGTTGGCACAGGCGATGACCTGTGCTTCCCACTGAGCCGAAATCTCCAGAAAGAGCTGCTCTTTGCTGTCGAAAAATTTGTAAAATGAAGATTTGGAAATCCCTGCATCTGTTGTCAGCATGTCCAGAGAAGTTTTTTTAACACCGGGAGAAATGGCATGGACACGGGCGCTGTCCATCAGCCGGGCGCGGATGGTTTCCCGCTGCTCATCTGTGAAAGGGTGTGCCATCACGATCCCTCCTTATTTCATGGGTGAAGCGCACACGGGATCAGGCGTGTGCGCTGAAAAGGTTTTGCTTATTGATTGAGTGTCACCGTGGCATTCATGCCCGGCAGAAGCGTCTTGCCCTCGGGCAGGGTGATGCGCACATCGAAGTATGTTGCATTCTGGCGCGCAGTGCCGATGGGACGAATTTTGGTGACCGTACCCATGAAGGATTCGCCTTCGTAAGCGTCCAGCGTGTAAGAGAGCGTGTCTCCAACGTGGATGCTGTTCAGGTCGAGTTCATCGACCTCAACGCTCAGCTCAAGCGTTTCGAGGTTGGCAACTTCACCGAGCAGCTGGCCGCGGTAGACCTGAGCGCCGGAAACGGTATTGAGCGTCAGCAGAGCGCCGGAAACCGGGGTTTTGATTTCGCGGGAAGCGCCGCGCTGGCTCTGGGCATCAACAACTTCGAACAGAAGATCGCCCACCTTAACCTCATCGCCGGGTTTGACGTGTACGGAGGCGATGCGGCCAGCGTTTACATTGACCTGCGTATCCGCATAGCGGGAGACTCGGCCGCGGCCGGTTTCGCTGTCGCTGGGGGTGCTGCTCTCACGGAAGCAGCGAACTGTATCGCCTACGTCAAAACTGCCGGTGAGAATTTCAACCACATAGTCCTTGTCGGACACGCTGGTCACAATGCCGGTTCCCTTTTCGCTGCCGCACTTGAGATAGAGCGTCTCACCGGCGTGCAGGTAGCGGTTTTCGGCATCGTTATAAGCCTGATCGGTGTTTGCGGCGACGTACAGCGCATTCTTCGGCTCGATGACGGCCAGCGCACCATAATGTTCGGCAACGCCCATCACATCGTCACCTTCTTCGGCGAAAACGGCGGCAACAGTGCCGTTTTGTGCGGCATATACGGGCGTGGCATCCATGGTGAAGAGCACATCGTCGGCTGTGACGCTGTCGCCCTGCATGAGGTCAAACGGGAGAAGCGTGCCAGAAAACGGCGCGGTAATCTTGACAGTGTCCGGGGCGACAATGGTGGCGTTGGCAGTAGCGCCAAGCGCACAGGAAGCAGTCAGTGTCAGAATCGTCAGCGCAGAGGCCAGAGAAAAAAGCACTTTCTTCATGGTGATATTCCTTTCTTTTGGTTGAGAAAAATGGTTGAACAAAAAGTCAATTCAAAGCGAGAGAAGATGTGTCCTGGTTATTCGACAGACTTGAGAGCTTCGACCATGTTGATTTTGTTCACGCGGCGCGTCAGCAGCCTCTGAAGCAGTTCAGAGAAGCAATAGGTGACAACGCAGGCAATGATAATCGACTGGAGGGTCGGCGTTCCGGGATAGAAACCGGATTCAGGCTCGCAGGAATGCAGAATCACATCGGTCAGAAGAATGCCGGGATAAATGCCCATCAGCACACCTGTCAGCGTGACAAGCGAATTCTCGTGCAGGATCAGATGACGGATTTCCTTCTGATGGTAGCCAAGCACTTTGAGCGTTGCATATTCACGCGTGCGCTCCACGAAGTTCATCAGCCCCATGTTGTAGCAGATGACAAATGCCAGCGCCAGAGCAATGCCGGTCAGCAGCGTGAACACAGAGGACAGCGTGTCGAGCATGCGGAGCATGTCATCAATCTGGACGGAAGGATAGTCGATGCTGTCCACTTCATCCATGTCCTTGAGCTGCGCAATACAGGCTTCGGACGGGCCGCGCAGCTGAATGGCCGTAGGCACAAAGTCGCCTTTGCGCAGGGATTCCCAGGTGCTCCTGTTGATATAGATCCCCTGAGCGATATTGTTTTGCACGATCTGACCAACTACGAAGTCTACCGGCTCGTCATCGCCGGGCAGGAAAAGGCGGATGGTGTCGCCCAGTTTGATGTTCAGCGTTTTGGTAAGCTTATAGGTGACAGCGGCGGTGCCATCGTTTAGGGGGATCAGCGTTTCGTCTTGGCCAAGGCGCTGCATGGTCTGGTGATCGCCCAGAATGTTGAGCATCACAGTGCGCGTGCCGCCGTCGGCACGGAGGGAGACGGACTGCTCCATTACACATTCTACGGCTTCAGCATAAAGACGCCGCTCGTAACTTTCGGCCGTGCCGACTTCACCTTTCAGGTTGGCACGAGCATCATAATGGAGCGTCTTTGTGTAATGGTTGACGCTGATGCTTGTCACGGAGTCCTGAAGGCCGAGGGAGGTGATGATGAGCATGGTGCAGCACAGCAGGCCGATGAACGACATGAATGTGCGCATCTTGTTGCGCATGAGGTTGCGGATGATCATCTTTGTATTGAAGCTGAAGCGCGCCCAGAGTTTCGGGAAGCGTTCCAGCAGGATGCGCTTGCCAGCCTTCGGCGGCTTGGGGCGAAGCAGGGCGGCTGTTGTTTCCTTTGCTGCACTCTGATAGGAGTAGAGCAGAATACCCACGCTCATCAGAACACTCAGGCCGGTCATCAGCCAGGCAGCCCAGGAGATGGGCGGCGTCAGCTGATAGGGCATTTCGTTTTGCCCAATCAGCGCATCCCACAAGAGGAAAGGCAGCGTATAGTGTCCGATGAGCGTGCCCAGCACAGCACCCACAGCCGAAGGGGCGATGGCATAGGAGAGGTAGTGATTGCGGATCTTCTGCGCGGAGAAGCCCAGCGCCTTGAGTGTACCCATCTGCATGCGCTGGTTGTCAATCATGCGCGAGAGCGTCGTCATGACAATCAGTGCGCCAACGGCATACGCCATGATGGGGAAGATATACGTCATGTTTTCAAACATCTGCGCGTCAGTGTTGGCGCGGGAGGTGCTTGGGTGGGAACCGCGGTCTACAACCAGCGCATCGGGCAGCGCCTGCTCAATGGCGGCCTGAACAACGGCCTCATCCGTGCCGTCTGCACGGGTGGCGACGATCTGCGTCAGCGGCAGTGCCGGCATGGCACAGGAATTGATGAGGATATAGCCGTAAGCATTCGGGTCAGCAGCAATGCCGTCGGAGACGACGATATATTCCGGGCTGACGACGATGCCTTTGACGATGAAATCGTACTGCTGACCGGCAAGCTTGACGGAAAGCATGCTGCCAGGAACAAGCTCATGAGCCTGCGCAAAGCGCTCATCGACCAGACAGCCGCGCTTATCGTGGATGTCCAGGAGACTGCCGGAGCGAAGCAGGGGAATGTTGATGTCCATTGCGCCGTCATAAGCGGTGACAGAAACGGAAACATCGCCCGGGAGGGTTGTGTCCATGTCGGCCACGCCGCGGGCACGCAGACCGGAGATTCCAGAAGTGGACTCGACTTTGTCCAGGCTGGAACGGTCAACGCCTGCGGGCAGGGTGATCCAGTAATCGGCGAGATTATTTTCTTCGTAATAAGTATTGAGGGTGGTACGGGTCATGCGAGCCGTTCCATCCAGAGCGGCGAAAGCAAATGTGCCCAGAGCACACAGCGCAATGATGGAAAGAAACTGCATCGCCGCGCGGGACATATCCCGGTACAGCTTCTTGCGCAGCGGTTTCTTTACCATGCGATGTCCTCCACGCGGGCGGGATGCTCGCAAAGTTCGATGGATTCAATGCCGCCGTTTTTGACGTGGATCACGCGGTTGCCAAGGGGCGCGATCATCGCGTTATGTGTGATGATGACAACGGTGGCATCGTGCGTGTGGCAGACATCTGTGAGAAGTTTGAGAACCTGAACGCCTGTCTTGGAGTCCAGCGCACCGGTTGGCTCGTCACACAGAAGCAGGGCGGGGTTTTTGCACAGTGCGCGCGCAATGGAGACGCGCTGCTGTTCGCCGCCGGAAAGCTGTGCCGGGAAGTTGGCCATGCGCTGACCGAGACCGACCTGCTCCATGATGGTGCGCGGATCGAGCGCGTTCTTGCAGACTTGACGCGCCAGTTCAACGTTTTCCAGCGCCGTCAGGTTCGGCATGAGGTTATAGAACTGGAAGACAAATCCGACGTCGCTTCGACGATACTCGGTGAGCTGAGGACCATGCAGGCCGGTGATTTCGCGGCCGCCGACCGTAATTTTGCCGCTGGTGGCTTTATCCATGCCGCCAAGCAGGTTTAAAAGCGTTGTTTTGCCTGCACCGGACGGGCCGAGAACAACGCAGAACTCGCCCTTCTCAACGGTGAAATTCACGTCATCCAGAGCTTTGACAACCGTGTCTCCGGTCTGATAGTGCTTGCAGACGTGTTCAAAAGTAATGTAGCCCACGGGAAACCTCCTTTACAAATGTAAACGATAGGAAAAAACAAATTCGGCATTTTGTTTTTACGGAGTCTGAAAGAAAAACCTGCTGGACAGGCGTAAAAACAAAATTCTGATTTCGTTTTTATTATAGGCAATGCTCAGGAGACTGTCAAGGGAAATAAGCCCAAAAATGACTGACCCGCGAATTCGTTTGCGGATGAGGCGAATGGTCTTGTTGATGCGCCTCTTCAGCCTCTAAATGGAAACGCATGTTTTAAAACAATGGCCTTCATATGGATGCAGGGCTGAAAAGACAACGTTTCGGCAGGTTAATGGCTTGATGCAAATGATAAACGAAATAAATTTAATGTTAATCATTAAAAATGTGTTGACAAAAATAAATTTGAATGATATACTCATTTTACGATAAACGTTAAAAACAAAACTTCGGGAGGCAAAAACATGGAAAACAAGAAAATGATTTCGATGGCTCAAAAACTGGATATGGTCTTGAAGATTTTGCAGGTGCTCATCATCGGCGCCCTTTTGCTCAGCTTCGTCATGGTCGGCGTTGTGACAGTAGTTGACAAGGTAAATCCCAATGCTGTCATTGAGAACGATTTTGAAAGCGTCACCGTGAAATTGGGGCCTGTTTCCATCGAGATGACGCCTGAGTATGCTCCGGATCATGGCGACGTTGTGTTGTATTGCTGGATTATTCTCGCGCTGGGGGCGACAAACGGATTGGCGCTCTGGCTTGGGCTGCGGTATATCCGCAATATCATTGAACCGATGAAACGGGGAAATCCTTTTCAGGCTGATGTGGTCAAAAATTTCAGGAAGCTGGCCTGGGTGGTGCTGGCAGTGGGCATTGTCAGAAACATTGTAAATTTTGCAGCTGTCAACATTTCTGCGGCCATGTGGCAGCTGGAAAAACTGACCCAGTTTGAAGGCGTTCAGAAGGTGCAGGTCACCGGGGACATGGAGATTGGATTTATCCTGGTATTCTTTGGCGTGCTCCTCATGTCCTATATTTTTGAGTACGGCATTTCCTTGCAGCAGCTCTCTGATGAGACTTTATAAGGAGCGGGTTTAATGGCTATTATTTTAAGACTGGATCGCGTCATGGCGGATCGAAAAATGTCCCTGAATGAGCTTTCAGAAAAAGTTGGTGTTGCAAATGTGAATCTTTCCAAGCTGAAAAACGGGCATGTCAGTGCCATTCGGTTTTCAACGCTCAACGCCATTTGTGAAGTGCTGGACTGTCAGCCGGGAGATATTTTAGAATACAGGAATGAAGATTAAAAAAAGGGAGCGTATCGAAATTTCGATACGCCCCTTTTTCGTTTGACCACGGGCAAGCGGAGATCAGTTTGCTGCAAACGGGATGTCATCGTCGTTTTCAAGCAGACCGTCCGAGCGGAGCATGTCCTTGAGAACATCCATTTCGCTCTCCAGATCGATAAAGCGATAAGCATCCAGCGCTTCTACCTGTTTCAGGAAAGCTTTGTCGATGACGGCCAGGGCATCAGAGGTGCGCTGACGCACTTCGCGCGCCTTGGGGGTATTGGCGCTGTTTTCCAAATGAGCACGAGCGTCCAGAAGGCGGAGCGTCGTGGGCAGATAATAGCGCAGGAACGTGCGCAGTTCAGGAAGAACCTCCGGGCGCTGCTCCAGAATGGAGAAAATCTGCGCACAACTGCTTTCAATGGAATCAATCAGTGCGGACAGCGCCGGATCAGGAATCAGGTCGTTGGCATGGCGAATACGCCGCAGGACAGAGCGGCCTTCACGAATGACGGCAGCGGCATCATCATCCACCGGATCTGGCTGTGCCTCTGTCTTGCGTGCGGAGGCTTCAATCTTGTCCCAAAGCCTGTTGACCTCGTCATCGCTCATGGAAGGGGCTTCACGGCGGAAAGAACCCTGTTTGCGGGTGTGACGATCGCCGAAGTCAACGTCAACCTGCCAGGCAGAATCTTTTCTTTCATCCTGTGCAGCTTTGGTGAGAACATGGAAAATTAGATGGACGATGAACGGGCCTACAAAACCGGCTACAGACATGGACAGAAGATACCAGGCCCAGCGCGGCAGATAATCAAGTTTTTTGAGGATATATTCAGCATTCTTCATCGGGAAACCTCCGGCAAACACGAAAAATCGGCAGAGAAACCATATAAAGATATTATATCAAAAGGACGACCGATTGTCATCTATCTCAGCGTGAAAAATGGAATTTCAGGATTTTTGTTTTTTATTATCCGCGCGCGTAGGCGGTTCATGCGTCAGAATGGGCACAGGGCGCGCGATCATCTGGCGGATGTCATTGACAACGAACCGGACATCGGCAAAGAAGCCGTCAAAAATACCCGTTTTCAGGAAGTTGACACCTGTGATCCAGACAATCGGGGCGATAACCAGACCGGTGACACCGGCAAACTGCATGCCGGCATACATGGAAAACAGCATCTGCAAAGAAGAGAAGCCTGTTGATCCACCCAGAACGTGCGGCTCGAAGATACGGCGGATGATGTACAGAATGCCATACAGGACGAGCAGCTGAAAACCCATGGTTTTCAGTCCAAGCACCAGACAGATGATGCCCCACGGAACAAGAACAGTGCCGGCGCCAAAGAAGGGGATAAAATCCAGAAAGCAGAGGATGAGCGCAATGGGCAGCGGATAGGAAACGCCGATGATGAAAAAGGCGATCAGGATGATGCCCATGTCCACAAGCGCAAAGATCAGCTGGGAACGGAAGTAACCGAACACGGCCGTTTGAAAACTCTTGCCCATCAGGTGGACGGAGTTTTTGCCGCGCTTGCCGATGTAAGCATAAATATTTTTGCGCAGATTGGGAAAATCTGTGGTAATGATGCAGCTGGCCAGAATCAGCATGGTCAGGAAGATCACAAAATTCGGCAGGGACAGGGCAATGTTGCTGGTGAAACTCACCGCAGAGGAGACCAAGCTTCCAAACAGCGCGCGCAGCCACTCCCAAATGCCGGATACGATAGAGAGGATTTCTGTGCGCAGTGTGCTGTATTCCGGGGGCAGGATGGCAAGAAATTCCTGAAGGGAGGTAGCAAGCAGATTGTATACACGCTGAAGCTGGATGCCTATGGCGGGCAGGGAATGAATCAGCCCTAAAAGCTGGCTGATGACCTGACTTGCAAAAAAGAAGAACAGACCCAGCAGAATGGCGTAAAATACGAGCACCAGAATGTAGGAAAAGAGTTTGCGCGTCAGGCGCAGATGACGCTGAAGCACGGCAATGAGCGGATTAAATGCCCAGGCCATGATGAAAGCCAGAATGAAGGGCAGAAGAATGCGCAGAGCAGCTGCGCCGAAGAGCACGACCGCGCCGATGGACAGGGCGCTTACAGCTAATTCGACGCAAAGCCGAAGGTAGGTGCGGCGGCGTTGATCTTGCATGGCTGAGGTTCCTTTCATTGTTGGAGGGTACTTATGCCGAGCGCTTCGTGCAGGAGGAGAGCGTTCTTTTCGATGTCTGGAATGACGCTGCTTGTGCCATAGTGCCAGAAGCCTTCAAACGGGACGCCTGTGCGCACAACCTGTGCGCCGCGCATCCAGAGGGCCTGAAAGACGAGAATGGCTTGTTCGCCGCTGCTCAGGGACGAACGCCATGCGTGATTCATTTCACCTACAAGGGCGGCAATGTGCGCGGCGGTCATGCGCTTGGTGGCGCGAACCAGCGCGGAAAAGAGCTTGCTCTGGCGGTCGCCGCGGCCCAGATCGTTGTCCAGTTTGCGGCAGCGCGCGTAGCACAGCGCCTGTGCGCCATTTAGATGGCACGAGCCTTCGTGCATGGGGGAATCGGGATAGGGACCGGCAACGCGGTCAATATAGCGGGCTTCAGCATCGGTCAATTCAATCTCCACGCCGCCGATAGCGTCTACAATGGAAATCAGCGACGAAAAGTTTACGCGGAACCAGCCGTCGATTTTCAGATCAAAGTTGTTTTCTATGGTTTTGACAAGAGCGTCTTCGCCGCGGTGGCGGACGATGGTGTTGATTTTTGTTTCTCGCCCTTCGTCGCTGGGCAGAACCATGTCGCGGGCAAACGTGACGGCGTGGATTTTACCCCGATCAAACTGGAGCTGTACGAGCATCATGACATCACTTCGCCCCGTATCGTTGAGAGAGCCGTAATGATCCATGCCCAGAATCAGATAGGTCTTTGTGCCGTGCGGGTGCAGAAGGAGAACAAGAGCAAAAAGTGCCGCCAGGATGATGCCTGCGATGCGTGCGGCTTTGTGCCTGACAAAAAAATCTTTGATTTTTCCGAAAAGAGACTGTAGCTGCTGCATGGAATCCCTGCTTTCTTGAGTTCAAATAGCGGAAGGCTGGAAGAGAAGGAAAAATCGTCCTGTCCTCTGCATTTTTGTAAAAAATGTACATGAATGTTCCAGAAACAAACATATCATAAACGTAGAGAAAAATCAAGCGGCGAACACGGATGGGTAATTTTTGCGGGCTGTCTGCTTTTATAGCAGTTGCCAGTGGAGATTTTTTCGTGTATAATAAAAATGATATGGCTTTTTGTGCAGGAAATGACCTGCTCAAGATAAAAACAGCCGCCAGGATGACCTCTGAGCGGAATCGGCAGTCCCCCCCCTATATGTAGAAAGGAAATTTTTGTGACAGATAACGAGAATAAAGACAACGTGACACCTGTGTCCAATAACGAAAATCCTGTGCGCCCGGGACGTCGTCCAATGCGCCGCACTTCACAGAAGAATGAAAATGGAAAGAATGAAAACAATCAGGAAGGCGTAAAACCGCGTATGCCGCGCAAACCGCGTGGGGAAGGAACGGAAAAGCCTTCTTTGCCGCGCCGCAGAAAGCCGAATCCGGAGGACGCGGCTCAGAAACCTGCTGCAAGTCAGAATGCGCCGAAAGCGAATGCACAGGGAACGGAGAAGCCGAGCGTTCAGCGCACCAATGTACACAGAACCGGCGCACAGAAAAATCATGCACCGAAGCAGAACGTGCAGAGGACAAATGCACAGAGAGCGAATGTGCAAAATGCACAGAAGGCGCAGCCTGCTGCTCAGAAGCGGGACACAGAAAACGCCGCCCCGAAAACCAATGCCAGGAAGCCGAGAAACATGCCGCGTCAGGGACGACGCCGCGTGATTGCGCCGGCGATTCAGGAAGAAAAGCCATGCATTTCTCAGATGCTTCAGTGGGTGGGCAAGCGCCCGCCGGCAACGCGCTCCCGCGCAAGCGCCCATCCGGGGCGCGGCACGCTGCGCATGATTCCGCTGGGCGGCATGTGCGAAATCGGCAAAAATATGACCGCATATGAATACGGAAATGATATCATCATTGTGGACTGCGGACAGATTTTTCCGGACGAGACAATGCCGGGCGTTGATGCAGTCATCCCGGACTTCACCTATGTGCTTCAGAACCGTGATCGCGTGAGAGGCATATTTGTGACGCACGGCCACGAGGACCACATCGGCGGACTGCCGTACCTGCTGCGAGAATTCAAAGCACCTGTGTATGGCGGACGAATGACCATCGAACTGCTCAAGTATAAGCTGGATGACCGGGTTGCGGGACTGACCAAGAGCTGTGAACTGCGAGAGGTAGAGGCAGGCGAAACGATCAAGGCCGGCTGCTTCTCGGTGGAGTTCATCCACGTCAATCATTCCATTGCAGATGCATTTATGTTTGCCATTCGCACGCCGATCGGCATAGTCATGCACTCTGGCGACTTCAAGATTGATTATACCCCCATCAATGGCGAAATCATGGACTTGCAGCGTATTGCACAGATCGGCAGGGAAGGCGTTCTGCTGTTTGTCTGCGAGTCTACCAATATTGAAGTGCCGGGCTTCTCCAAGTCTGAGCGGCATGTTGGCGAATCCATGGCAGACATGTTCAAAGATGCGAAGGGACGCATTTTTGTGGCAACGTTCTCCTCGAACGTGTCCCGTCTCCAGCAGATCTTCACGGCGGCTGAACGGCATGGACGCAAAGTGGCGCTTGTGGGCCGCAGTATGCTCAATGTCTTTAATGCAGCCAACAATCTGGGATACATTCAGAAGAAGCCGGATACACTGATCGAAATTTCTCAGGTGGATCATTACCCGCCTGAGCAGGTGGTTATCCTGTCCACAGGCTCTCAGGGTGAACCGTTGAGCGCGCTGACGCGCATTGCGTTTGCAAACCACCGCGAAATTGAGATTCAGCAGGGAGATACGGTCATCATTTCCGCTACGCCGATTCCGGGAAATGAGAAGCCGATCTATAAGGTCATCAATGAGCTGTACCGCCGCGGCGCGAAGGTTTATTATTCTGCGCTGGCCGATGTGCATGTCTCCGGCCATGCCTCTCAGGAAGAGATCAAGCTGGTACACAAGCTGATTCAGCCGAAATTCTTCATTCCGGCGCACGGCGAAACCCGCATGCTTTATCAGCACGCGGAATTGGCGCACAGGCTGGGCGTGCCGTTTGAAAATATTTTTATCCTTGCAAACGGTGATATTTTTGAAATCAGCAAGGGCGCTGCGCGCGTGACGGGCTTTACCAACGGCGATGCGGTGCTGATTGACGGTGCTTCTGTCGGCGAGGTGGACAACAGCGTTTTGCGGGAGCGCAAAATGCTTTCGGATGATGGCGTTGTGGCCATTTCTCTGGCCATCAGCCGCAAAACCGGCGATATGGCTGCGGCTCCCGTTGTCAGCGCTATGGGCTTCCTCTACGACAGCGAACATGCCAAGATTGAGGCGGCTTGCCGTCAGCATGTGACCAATGCTGTACACCGCATGGTCAGTCAGAATCGCAAGGTCAAAGAGGCGGTGTCCTCCGGGCAGATGCAGGGGCAGCTGCGCTCGTTCCTCTATGAGCGTACCAAGCGCCGTCCTGTGGTGATGATCAACCTGATTGAAGTGGATTGATGAAGGCCAAATAGCCTTTGCAAAAATAGTACACAAAAATCGGCCGTCAAAAGAAGCAGAAACGCTTCGTTTGGACAGTACCCCGATAAACGGACAATGAAATAAAAAGCCTCCTGTTGTAGAATA
>JAHHSO010000041.1 GCA_020025205.1 Christensenellaceae bacterium
TTGATAGTTTCTGAATAAAGGCTATTGTACTTTGGATGCAGATGAATTCAACAAGCCGTCTCGATTATTCAGAGGCGGCTTGTTAATGAGAGAAGAGATGAAGCGGAGCTGAAAGCAAATTCAGCCCGCTTTTTTGTTTGTCAGACGGCAGTTCGATTCATATAGAGCCGTTTTATTGGCGTTCCATGTCATATGGCTTCATCCTACGAAGTCTGCTTGTGTTCGCGGGTAAGGCGGACATCCAAAGGGATATTCGGGAATGACATGCGTTTGCGAAGCTCTTCTGCAATCGCACAGGCGGGCACATAGGCAAGGCTTTTCGGCGCTGCCCATGCGTTTGAACAGAGGCTGCTTTCCAAGGCGTTTCATCGTCTTCGCTGCCTGCGATAAACTGCCGCTGGTTCCCATCGGAACGGAGAAACAGGCAGAACAGAGGCGTTTGATCGGACGGCTTGCAGGAAATGAACAAAAGGCCGCGCTCGTTGCAATGTTTCCAAGCTGTCAGTGAAAAAAATCAGGTCACATGTTCAGGCTGTCAGCACAGATCACTCTCATGCAGCGTACCGATGACCTTACCACAGGCGCGGATATCCTCCCGCATGGGGATGGGGGCATAAGCCGGGTTTAAGGAGATGAGCTCGCCATTGCCCAACACCTTGACATAGCCTGCACCATCCATGATGAAAACGCCGACATCCCCCTGTTCGGGCATTGATTCTGAGACAATGAGAATATCACGATCGTGGTATTTTGGTTCCATGCTGTCACCGCTGACGGGCACGCCGAATGCAGCACCGTGGGGCAGCGCATCGGCACGGACAAGCACTGTGCGGAAGACATCCGGGCCAAGATAGGTGCCCAGACCGGCGGCTGCGGACTGTTCGGAGACGCGGAAGGCGACAGGACACACGGGAACATCATTTTGGCGGTGCAGTTCTTCTTCAATCACAAGATCGACAAGGCGTTTGCCATGGGTATCTAAAGAGCGATAGCGGAGGACATGCTCATATTCAGCGGTGGAGACAGAATGAGTTGGGCGGACGGAGCCGAGCAGTTCGTCTCCGGAGATACGCAAAACAAGCGACAAAAGGCGCAGCTTTTGAATATCAGGTTGGCGCTTACCCGTTTCATAGCCGCAGTATGTGCTGGTAGTGATACCCAGAACCTGAGCAACCTGCTGTTGAGTGAGGCCTGCGCGCTGACGAGCCTGGCGCAGAGAGGCGGAAAAACTCATGAAGATCACCTCAAAACAGAATAGAACTTGATAGCCTGATCCTATCACGAAGTTGGCGAAATGTCAATGAAATTTCGATAATCGCTTGACGTATTTGCAAAACGCGAATATAATATAAATCATAATTCGCAAAACGCCCAAATCAATGGGGCGAATCGGCAATGACAAGGAGGAAAAGGGAATGGCGTTCAGTTGCGTGATGAGCTTGAAAGAGGAATGTGATGGATGCGGACTGTGCCAAGAGGATAGTGGGCAGGGACTTCTTTCCGATCAAGCGGTGTGGATTGACGTATGTTGTAAATGACAGGGGGATTGAGGATGAACGGACAGATGCTCAGGCGAGTGCGGGCGCAGGCACGGCTTGTGAATGAATTAGGGGAGAAGCTTCAAGCGATGAAGCCGGGGACGATTCACTCTGCAAAGCTGGATGGCATGCCCAGAAGCGGGTTTTCCGGAGGGCTGGATGTGCAGATGGTCAAATGGGACAGCCTCAAACGGATTGCAGCGCGGGAATCGGCACTTCTTCGTCAATATGAAAAAGAAGCCAGAAAAGAAATGGAAGATATGAAGCCGGAGTGGTACACATTCAGCGTATTGTACTACATGGGAGGGCTGTCCATCGAGGAGACAGCAGAAGCCATTGACAGAAGCCCGCGCCAGTGTCTGCGCTACAAGCGGGAAATCGAGGCGGAAAGTGTCAGCAAATGTCAGCTTGAAAAGCAGAATCCCCCTGTGGTATGATAACATCAGCACAAGAGGCAAGAGAAAACCGCTCCCATTCGGGGCGGTTTTTTGATGCCCGAAAGGAGGGATAAAGGCGATGAGAATGACAGAAACGCTGAAGGATGAAGCAATTCGAGCATATTTTGAGGAGGGAAAAGAACCGGAGACGATTGCCAGAGACATGGGCGCGACACCCAAGCAAATCAGAACGGCACTCAGCGATCTCAAGCGGCTGGAACGCTACAAGAAGCGTTCGGAAGCGGCGAAGCTTCGCGCACAGATCTGTGTCAACGAGAATGTGGAAGAGGCAGCAAGAAGGCAGGCCGCATTGATGCGCGGCGGCACGGACAGTGTACAGCAGCGCGCAACCAAAGATCTGCTTGACCGGGCGGGCGTATGCGTGCCCAAGGAGAGCACGAGGGACGTGGTGATTACATTTGCGGGCGGAGCACCCAAGCTTGGCATGCCCAGGGGACTTGAAGATGGAGATTGAACTGAATTATCAGCCGTCGCTGAAGCAGAAATTATTTCATGAGAGCGAGGCGGATGAAATTCTCTATGGCGGAGCAGCAGGCGGCGGAAAGAGCTATGCAATCTGCTGGGATGCTTTTCTGCGCTGCTTAAAATATCCGAAGACACATGCTTATCTGTTCAGACGCACATATCCAGAGGTAGAGATGACGCTTGTGCGGGTCATGCAGCAGATTGTTCCCAAAGAGCTTGGGCATTATGTGGCTGGACAGCATGAGATGCGCTTTGCCAACGGAAGCGTGGCGCATTTTTGCCATCTGAGCGACGAGGGCGCAGGGCTGCTCAAGTACCAGGGAGCAGAAATTCACTGGCTGTATTTTGACGAACTGACACATTTCACAAAGGCGATGTACGACTACTTGCGCACAAGGCTGCGCGCTGAAAAGAAGCTGGGCATTACGCCCTGCGTCCGAGCGGCATCCAACCCGGGAGGACCTGGACATGCATGGGTCAAAGCGCGATTTGTTGACGCAACGGGATGCGGACAGTTTGTTCGGGAGATGACGGTGACCAGCGAAATTCTGGGAGGAGAGAGCGTAAGGCGCATTCAGTACATCCCCGCAACAGCCAAAGACAATCCGCATATCACACGAAATTACATTGTTGAGTTGGAACAGAAGCCGCGCGCACTGAGGGAAGCGCTGCTTCTTGGCAAGTGGGATGCGTTCGATGGACAAGCTTTTCCGGAATTCATTGACGATCCGCAGCATTATCAGGATGGACAATATACACACGTTATCAAACCGTTTCCCATTCCATGGCACTGGACGCGAGTGGTCAGCTTTGACCACGGATATACGCGTCCTTTTTCTTTTGGCGTTTGGGCTGTGGATGAAGATGGGCGCGTGTACAGATACAAAGAATTATACGGCTGCGTTGAAGGAGAGGCCAACACGGGTGTGATGCTTCCGCCGGGCGAAATCGCCCAGCAGCTGGCCGAATTGATGGAGCCGGAGTTTAAAGAGGGTCTTCACGTTTCCGGCATTGCTGATCCGGCTATCTGGGACAGAAGCCGCGGACTCAGCGTTGAGGAACAGATTCGGTCGGTATTTTCCGGCGTTACGTTCAGGAAAGGAGATAACACAAGGCTGCCCGGCAAGATGCAGCTGCATGAACGCCTCAAGTTTGGAGAAGACGGAAGACCGATGCTCTATGTTTTTCAGAATTGCCGCGACTTCATTCGCACGATTCCTTCTCTTGTTTATGATGCCAAGAAGCCGGAAGACATAGACACGGCCGGAGAAGATCACATCTACGATGAAACGCGGTATTTTCTGATGTCAAGGCCCATTGCCCCCAGACATCAGATCGAAAGAAAAAAGCGCGGGTTTAATCCGCTGGAGGATTGACAATGAACAGGGAAAGGGCGCCGCCCAAGAAAGAAAAGCACGAAAATAAGGAGAGAAAGGAAGATGGACATGCGGCATGAGAACGTCCTACAGACGCTTAGCAGCCGGGAAAAGGAACTTGTCAACAGGACATACACGCTCTTTGGCTTCTTTTATGATCAGTTAAGGGAGGAACACGAGCAGATGCGCCGGGCGCGGATGATGCGCCAGCGCAGACAGGAAAACAGAAGCGCCACAGCACCGACCAGCAACACGCTGAATTCCTGCGTGGACAACATGATTGCTGACCAGATTGATAATCTGCCGGAAGCCATGATGCTGCCGGAACGGGAAGAGACGGCACAGAGCGCAGAGGAGATGGAGGACGTTCTGAGTTTCGTGCTGTATCACGCGGGCTGGCCCGGCAAGTATCAGCAGCTGATGGAAGACGCTGTGGTTACTGGTACGGGTGTCGTGCAAGTATTTTGGGACGAGGACATGGAAGATGGCGAAGGCATGGTGAACGTGATTGCGTGGCACCCGGAGGACTTCTATCCAGACCCAATGTACGAAAACATTCAGGACGGACGGGGATGCTTTAAGGTGACGCACACGACGGTTGACTGGGTGGAAGAGCATTATCCCCATGTGCGGGGGCAGGTGCAGGGGGATCAATATGAAAGAGAGGAAGAACCAGAGTTTGATGCCCCGGACGGCGACGAAAAGACGACACTGATCGAATTTTGGTACAAGCGCTACGATGCGGGCAAAAAGCGTACACTTGTACACATGGCACAGGTGGCAGGGCGCGCACTGCTGTACAGCACGGAAACTGGATTCGGGGTGCCTGGCGGTGCAGGAGAATATCAAAACGGCGTGTATGCACACGGGCAATACCCATTTGCACTCTTCCGGTATCGTGATGTTTGGCGCAAACCATTTGGAACGGGTCTGATTCACGATTACGCCGAAGCACAGGAAGCCATCGACAGATACGCCCAGTATATCGACGACAACGCGCGCGAAAGCAGCGTTCAGCGCCACTTCGTCAGAAGGGGGAGCGGAATTGATGTGGAAGATGTGGCGGACCTTTCCAAGACGATCATTGAATGGGACGGCAACGACATCAGAGAGGTTTTGCAGAGCGTTCAGGCAGCGCCGCTGAATGGACAGGTCTATGAAATGATGCGTTATATGGCCGATGTCATGAAGCAGGACTGCGGACAGAATCAGTTTTCCAGGGGTGAAGGCGGTCTGAATGTGACGGCAGGCACAGCGATTTATGCTTTGCAGGCAGCGGGCGGAAAGATCACCAGATGGCACACGGAGCGCTTTAAGGATGCGTTCAGGCAGATGGTGGAACAGATTCTCTGGGTACTGTCTGAGTACTTGGAACCGGGACGAAAACTGTATATCGTAGGAGGGCAGAACGGCACAGAAATGCGGGAACGTATAGTTCAACTGGCAGCACCCAAGCAGAAAAATGGGATGCTGCCGCGCCCGGCATATACAGTGCGCGTGCAGGTACAGCGCAGCAACCCCAGCCAGATTCAGGCCGATAACGAGTTTTTGATGCAGGTAGTGAAGATTTGCGCGGAGTATGGTCAGCCGCTTCCGCCAGAAACCATCATCAGCTTGATGGAAGGATACAGGACAAAGGGAAACGTACTGCGCGCAGTGAGCAGGAACAGCACACAATCAGAAAAGGAGGAAACAGAAAATGAATGAATTGGAAAACGGGTTGAATGCGTCGATGCCTCCGCAGGAACAGGCAGAGGTGACGGTGGACGAGCTGGAAGGCAACCTCACCGAAGGCGCACAGCAGGAAATGAACGTGGAGGATGAGCAGCAGACCGAAGAAACGGTTGAGCGCATCCGAGAAGGGCTGGCAGAGTTGTTTGAAGACGGCTGGACACCGGCGGAGATTTCTGTATTCACACAGGATGAAACGGTTTGCCATGCCATTGCACAGGGGCACAGCGTGACACGCGCAGCCTGTGCATATCTCAAAAACAGGATTGCCCCTGCACGCCGACACGCCGTTCCGACGGCGCGTACGACCGCAGCAGGCAGACTTGCGCCGGACAACAGGATTGAACACATGACAGATGAGCAGTTTGACGCATTTTCCCGCAGGGCGCGCGAAGCGATGATGGCGGGCAAACGCGTGAGCATGGACTAAAAAGGGAGGTACAACATGGCTTACACAAACACGAACACAAACATGACCAGCAGCACCGGACTGACACCGGGCATGCAGACGTATTACAATCGAGAACTTTTGCGCACGTTTGAACCGGAGCTGGTTCATGTGCAGTTTGGCGACGAACATCTTCTGCCCGCCAACAGCGGCCTTGTGATGAACATGCGCAAGATCATCCCGCTGGAGGCCAACACGACAGCACTGGCAGAAGGTGAACCGGGCGACAGCGTGATGCTTGCGGAAACGGAGGTTACGGTTCAGCTCCAGCAGTACGGCGAATACGCCCGCTGTTCGGATAAGCTGGATTTGACACATCTGGACATGAACATCATGCGCAAGACGAAGCTTTTCGGCGATGCGGGCGCACGATCCATTGACGCGGTGGCGCGAGAGGAACTGGCTAAATGTCCGAACGTCATCTTTGCGGGCGGCAAGACGGCCAGAGAGCAGGTGACCAGTGCGGATAAGCTCACCACCCGCGATCTGCGACGCGCGGTGAAGATGCTCAAAAAGAAACACGCCCAGACGTTTGACGGCTACTACGTGGCCATCGTTGGCCCGGATGTGCTCTATGACCTTCAGGATGACGAGGCGTTCATCAAGGTGAGCCAGTATCAGGACAAGGAGAACATCTACACGGGCGAGGTGGGAAGGCTCTTTGGTGTGCGCCTTGTGGAGACGACTGAGGCGAAGATCTTCCAGAGCGCCGGCGCCGTCATTGATTCCACGAGCAATCATTACGATGTGGCGAGCGTCATCGTGCTGGGACAGTATGCATACGGCGTGACCAGCCTGCGCGGTGCACGTCCGCGCGTGATTGTGAAGCCCGCAGGCAGCGCCGGAACAGCCGATCCGCTTGACCAGATTTCTACGGTCGGCTGGAAGATGGACGGCTTCGGCGTGAAACTGCTTCAGCCGGAGTATGCGGTCAGGATTGAGTGCGGCTTCAGCGCATAAAACACGGAAGGGGGCGGCAGGTCCGTCCCCTTTGGTTTTAAAATTGGAATTAAAATCGTTTAAGGGGAGCGGTATGCTCTCGTTTTAAGGAAAATTTTCACTTTAATTCATCCGCATTGACGGGACAAAAAAGAAAGATAAGGAGAAAAACATGGACAAGATGAATACTACCGAAACCATGAAGAAGACCAGCAGCGTACTGGACAACAAGTGTAAAATGACGCAGGACAATCTGGAAAAACTGATGGCAGATGCACTGTGCTCACAGGACAAGGTCATAGAGACGATGCTGCCGCTTATTCCGGGCAGCAAGGACGATGTGGTTTTTGCAGGACTGAATGGCACCAGCTTTTACTTTAAGCGCGGCGAGCGCGTGAAGATGCCAGAAGCAATCCGAAAGATTCTGCACAATGCAGGGGAACTGTAACGGAGGAAAGAGATGACGCTGGGGAGGATCAAGCTGCTGGCATTGCGCCAGCTTGATGAAGATCCGCAGGATATCAGTGAATATGACGGCGTATTCACGATGTACGCCAACATGGGTTACGCCATTGCCGTGCGGGAATATCTTCGCCCGCGCGCCATGCGCCTGATCACGACGGACGAGAACGGATGTGCCGAGGCAGAAGGGGTTGTGCGTGTGATTGAATTGCGGGACGAAGCTGGAAACCCCGTTTCTTTTATGCCGACAGCAGACGGAAAGGGAATCTGTACAGCGAGCAGAAAGGTTTCTTTGACGGCAATTTGCGAGATAAACTATCCAGACCTGGAGAAGGAGACGGACGAACCCAAACTGCCGGAAAACGTGCATTCGGCACTGGCGGACTACATCTGTTATCGTCACTTATCCACAGGAAGCTTGACTAAGCAAAATAGAGCGCAGTTTTTTCTGGCCAGCTTCCTGCAGCAGATGCGCACAATTCGCCCTGCATGGAGGGGCAGTACGAGCAGATATAAAAACCTGTTTGAAGTGACGGCGTGCCGTAAGCGATAAAAATGGCGGGAAAGGAGAAAAAATGGCATACGAACGAAATACAGGCCGGTTCACGATTCCTGCGCCCAAAGGCATTGACCAGTCCATGGGCGATACGAATACGGCGATTGACTGTGCCTATCACGCGGAGAATATCCGCACTCAGCGCGGGCTTCTGGCTTCGGCTTACGGGACGAGCCGTGCCTTTCCCGCACTTGGCGCGCCAATTCGGACGCTGACGAGATTTTATAGACGCACAAGGCCGGATGATCCTGACGTATTTGTTGCGGCTGCGGGCGGCGCTATATACACCTATACGATTGGGACAGAGGGGTGGATGAAGCGGGCAGATGGGTTTCACAGCGACATGTGGAGCAGCGTGACGTATGAGACGAGCGAAAACGGACAAACAGTGGATATCCTCATTTTATCCAATGCGAAGGACGGCATGATTGTCATTTACGGAAGTGATATGCGCGCAGAACGCAAGAAGCTGACTTTGGGGGAAAACTGCCAGGAGGTGAAGTTTGCTGTTCTGGGACGGTATGCAGAGCGAATCTGGGGGACTGGCGCACCGGGATATCCGGATTTTGTGTTTTATTCGCGGCCATATAACCCGTTTGACTGGACGGATCTTCCTCAAACGCCTCAGCTGGGCGGAGGAATGATCGGGCAGCCAACCTGGGACGGCGAATCATTCCTTGCGCTGGAGACGTTCGGAGGATATCTGCTGGCGATCAAGCCGTCCACAGTGTTTGAAATCAGAGGGACAGATCCTTCCTGTTTTACCATCAGCGAGGCTTATGGAACAGACGGACCGCTTCAAGCGCGCACGATCTGCACGGACGGAATGAACATGTTCTTTTTAAGCCAGAACGGCTTAGGTGTTTACGATGGCACGATGCTGCGTCTGCTTTCGCGCGATGCACTGTATGAGACAATGCGAATGCGCATGGAAGGTACCCTGGAACTGTCCACAGCCTGCCTGTGCAACCACATATATTATCTGGCGTTATGCGTAAAACCGGACAGTGGCAGCGTGATCAGAGAGAACAACACAGTCATTGAATATGACATAGAAAGGGGCACATTCATGCTCCGAACAGGTTTGCGCGTCAAAGAGTTTTTCTCTGTCGGCGGAGTGGTGTATTATACGGACGCACTCCATCCTTACGAGGTGATGCGCTACAATGATCCTAAAGCACCCGGCTATGTGCAGGAGAACATGAACTGTTTATGGGAAACGCCGTGGCTGGATCTGGGCAAGGATGTGAAAAAAAGCGACTTTGTGCTGCGGTTTACGGCGGACGCTGACGAGGAAGGCGTTCCGCTCAGGCTGACGGTGCAAACGGAGCGCAGAACAAAGACGCGCGTTGTGCTGCTTGGAAAGAGACAAAAGCTTTTTCGGGTGAAGGTGCAGACGAGCGGACAGCGTATTCGGCTTCGGATTACGAGCACTGTCCGCGCAGCAGGATGGAGAATATATGGCGGAGTACAGGTCAGTTATTCAGCGGACGAAGAGTGAGAAAGGAGCGGAGGGACAGGAGTCCCTCCTTTTTTTAACATGGCATATAAACAGCCGAAAGTGCCTCAGATGCAGGGAAGTGATTCGGCGGCATACCTGCATGCACTTGTGCTCTTTTTGCGGGAGGACTGCATGGCGGGCTGGAATGCAGACAGGCAGAAGGATGAGGAAATCGACAAGATCAAAAAGCGTTTAGACAGTTTAGAAGGAAAGGGGATGTAAGAAGTGCGCAAGACGACAAGCTATTCACAGAGTCAATCTACAAGTCATTCAACCAGCAAAAACACGTCCTGGAAAGAGGACAAAAGCGAAAGCACGAGCAAAAGCGAAAGCCGGGGAGAAAGCTGGAACAAAGGGACAAGCCACACACAGAGCCACAGTCAAAACGAAAGCAGCAGCCAGAATCAAAGCACTTCAAAGAGTGAAAACCACAGTGAAAGCACGAGCACATCGCGCAAGGTGCTGGACGAGGCGATGCTGGCAGCGATTCTTAAAGGGCTTGGCGGCCAGATGACACAGGAGCAGATCGAGAAATATGCACAAAATTTGCTGGAACCTGTTCTCCATGCGCAGAAGGAACAGAGCAGGCGGCAGGCAGAAGCAGCACGGCTGAGCGGAGAACAGGAGATTGAGGAGCTTGCCAAAGCGTTGGAACGGGATGTTGGCATGCAGCAGAGCGCATACAAGACCAGCAGGGCTGACGTGGAGACGGATGCACTGGCCCGCGGCATGGGACGTTCGAGCTATACGCTGCAAACACTTGCTAATCAGGGGAATGCACTGGCAAAAGCTGTTCAGGCATTGACGGAGGAAAACAACAGAAAGGCGGGACAGGTCAGAAAAGGAATTGCACAGGCACAGCAGCAGGATGCACAGACACAGGCGAGGCTTGATGCGGACTATGCCAAGGGTTTGGCAGCCAAGGTGCAGGAACTGAACGAGAAGCAGAAACAGCAAAGCAACAGCAATTACCTGGCGGCAATTTCTGCGGCGATGGGACAACAGACGACGACCCACGGCGTACAAACTGGTACACAACAGACTACAGGAAGGACACAGACCCAGGGAAGCCAGACCAGCACAGGAAGCACAGTCAGCAATCAGCAGGGAGGAAGTACACAGCACACATCCGGAAGCACAGTGGGCACGCATACAGGACATCAGGTTTCGGAAAACAGTCAGTCCAGCGCAGGATATTCGTCTAAAACGACAGAAACCACATCGTCTGGCGGAGGATCCGGCAGCAGCAAGAAAAAACAGCCGCCTAAGAAACAGACATCACACAGAGGGGGCGGGGGAAAATACAATTTTCCGACGGTGAGTCTGAATTGACAGGGAGGAATACGGATGATTGAAGCAAGTTTTGAGTTTGGAAAGAGCAATAAAGCAGCGGCTCACGGAGCGTATCAGTACGACACGGGGCAGAGGTTGAGAATGCACGGACTGCCCACGCCTGACGAAATGGCACAGGAAGATGACTTCCTTTCTGGAAGCACTGTGGCGGTACAGGTGCAATATGGCTTTTTAGGCGACGAACAGACAGAAACGCGGCTTGCGCAGTATGAAGCGGAACGAAAGACGTGGCTGGCGGAAATTCCGGATGTATATTTGACGGAAAATGTTCCGGTGCATGTTTATGTATATGTATGCTACGGCGGAACAGATGAAGCAAGCCGTTCTAAGACTTGCTATGAAGCTGTTTTTACACCGGAAGGGCGGCCGGCACCCAGCAGCCACGTGACCCCGGCACAGGTAAATGCATGGGATGCGCTTGTTGGAGAGATCAATCTGACACTGGCTGCTGTTAATACGGCGGAAAGCAACGCGAATGCGGCAGCTGCCGCAGCGGACAAAGCGAGAAGCACAACAGAGCAGGCGACAAAAGAAGCACAAGCAGCGGCTTTCAGCGCCAATGAGGCAGCGCAGACAGCGCGTGATACCGCCGACAATGTGGAAAAGAAAGCAAATGCAGCGGTGGAGACGGCGAACAAGGCAGCGAGCGCAGCTGAAGAAGCCGCCTCAACAGCTGGCAATGCAGCACAGATGGCCGAAACGGCGGCGAACAAGATTGATGCGCTTCAGGTTGAAGCGAGCACTGTGTCAGGCGGCGCAACAGCGGTCATTGAAGATAAAGTGACACATAAGCTTTTAAAATTGGGCATCCCTCAAGGAGAAGTGGGGCCAATCGGTCCGCAGGGACCAAGAGGCGAACCGGGAGCAACCGGGCCGCAGGGGCCGAAGGGAGCAACGGGAGCAACCGGGCCGCAGGGGCCCAAAGGCCCGGCGGGCGTTTCGTTTTCGCTTTCGGGCAACACGCTGACGATCA
>JAHHSO010000042.1 GCA_020025205.1 Christensenellaceae bacterium
TTCCATTCACGATGCGATTTATCGTTCTATTTAGTCTACAAACACTGCATTATATCCGAACATTTACATTTTTTAAGCCAAAGAATTTTTTTACTTTTTTCGTCATTTTCGTATTCTTTTACTTTTTCCCCCTTTCTTATGCTGTTCTTCTTCTTTTTCTCCAACAGCAGCACCAGCAGATTGCATTATACTTTCAGCATCCATCAAAGCGACCGCAAAGCATCCGCTTTGCGGTATTTCTCATACAGCTGTCTCTCCATCCGGTGTCTCAACAACACGCAGAATTTCTGCTGCCTCTCCAGTTCCGGCATCAACGAACATCCAATACTTTGCGCCGCCGAATGTACCCTCAAACCCCCAGCAGAGCCGTTCCCCGGATTCTTGTGGAATGATGCAAAGTCGAACGCTTTCCACAATCAGTCTGTCCGAAAGCATTTGCTGCGCTTCTTCCTCTTTCACGCGTGGCGTAAGATCTTTGCGTGTCGTGTGATTCATCATATACATTGAGCATTCTGCTCCGACCACATCCCCCGTGTCCCTGCTCACCTGCACCTTGATCTGATCTGGATACAAAAGAACGCCTTCCTGCACCGCCGCAAAATTGGCCACAACCATACCATTATACTGCTGCACAAAGCATGGCTCCATCTCTCCAAAGCCAGCATCTGCAAGATACGCTTTTGCGCGGCTTAAACATTCTTCTACTTCCAGCGTCTCTGCAAACATCGCCTGTTCCGGCATCATCCACAGCAGATGTCCGCCTTGTCCCGTCACTTGTACGCTTAACCGTCCATTGCGTGTATCCGCTGTAAATCCGAACGCCTCCATCGCACCGCCGCTGTCTGCTGCATCCTGTACCTGTTCCGGCTCTACGCCAGCGAATCGTGCAGCCCGCTGGCGTGCCTGTTCCCTCGTAACGCGTTCACCACTCAGACCTTTGGGCACACCTTCTGTGCGCCCGTCGGAAAATGGGCCGTCAAAAATCAACGATGGATATGGAATCACACTTTCTCCCCAGCTATCGGCGGCTATTTTTTTTGTATTTCTAAAGTCCAGCTTTTCTCCAGCGATCTGTTCGCCCAATGCCCGGCAGGCTGTCATCATTCCCGCCAGCTGCTGTTCGTCGTCTCCGGTCAAAACGCGACCGCCGGAAATTTCTTCAGCCAGTGTCAGCGAATACTGTCCAATCTGGCCGGCAAACTTCATTGCTTCCGATGTTGTCTCTGCTCCAATCGGCAGCCGCGCCAGACCGCTCTCCACATGCTGCGCCAGAATCGCCGTCTCGCCCAGCAGGGAAATGCTCTGCGGCGCACCGGATGCCAGAAGCAGCTTAGCGAGATTTACTTCAATATCTGCCATCGCCGCTACTACATCGGCTACTTCTCGCTGGTTCTGATTTGCAATCTGCGCATGCAGACGGCTGTTCTGGATAATCAGCCCCACTACTGCCGCCAGAAGCAGCGCAAACAGTCCGGACATCAGCACTTTTCTCATATCGTGTCTCCTGTTATATTGCAAAACTATGATCCCCAATATTCAGCCGCACTTCACGCGTCCAGATCCACGATGAAGTTGCTGTCGATGGATTATAATAGTACAGACACCCGCCCGTCGGATCCCAGCCATTCATGGCATCGCGCGCGGCCCTTCTGCTCTGTTCACCCGGCGTCAAATTGATCTGCCCATCGCTCACCGCATCAAATGCCCCTTTCTGATAGACGACTCCCGCGATCGTATTGGGGAACCGACTGTTCTTGACCCGGTTAAGCACAACCGCTCCCACCGCCACCATGCCAACATACGGCTCGCCGCGCGCCTCTCCGTGAATCAGCCTCGCCAGCAATTCAACATCTGCCGCATAAGAGGACCCCGACGACACGGACACCGCTTTCGTCTGGGAAATTCCCATTGCTTCCAGCGTCTTTTTTCCGGCTATGCCATCCGCCGGAAGACCATTTTTCTTCTGAAAGCGCACGACGGCATCGTATGTCTTCTTGCCAAACACGCCATCCACATCACCTTTGAAATATCCCCACTGTTTCAGCTTCTGCTGTACACGCCGTACCTCTTCTCCTTGTTCTCCCCATCCAACTGCCGCCCAGGCAGACGGCGCAAGCATCACCAGCAGCAGTACAGCTGCTGTCAGCATTGCCAGCATCCTCTTTTTCACAGCATCATCACCCACCCTATCCGCTCCTGCTCTGGTTTTTCATTCCATTCACACGGAATCAGCTGCGGAAAAAGCAGGCTGAAAAACACGGGTTTAGCCTGCCTGCGAATAAAAAGAGGCGCAGTCAACAAAAAAAGTGCCAGCATCCATGCAAAAAAGCGATCCATTTCTCTCACTCCGTTTCCAGAATCTTTGAGATCAGGATCGCCTGAAGGCTGACATTTTATGCACGTTTTAGTTTTCTTCGATCACAATACCAGTTTCCGCCGTGCGCATCATTCGGCAAGCCGGATACTGTTTTTGCAGCTGCTCGCATGCATGGCGGCATGCGCCTGAATGCACAAAGACGCCGAAAACCGCCGATCCGCTGCCCGTCATGCGCGCCCCTGCCGCGCCCGTCTGTTCAATTGCCCGAATGGCTTTGTCAATTTCCGGACGCATTCTGCGGGAAACAGGCTCCAGCACATTGCCCAGACTCGCGCCCAGCGCACGCACATCGCCCATTTCCAGCGCCTTTTTGGCTGCTTCATTGTCCGGCCTGTCTTCCGGTCTGATTCCCTGTTCATGCAGGCTTTTAAAGACCTCTTTCGTAGACAACCCACGGCAGGGTTGAAATGCAACCAAGTACAGCGGACGGCGCAGCTTCAGCGGCGTCAGCTTTTCGCCAATCCCTTTGGCTCTTTGCAAACCACCTCGAATGCAAAACGGCACGTCAGCACCAACTTTTAAGCCGATCGCCTCCATTTCATCCGCGGAAAAACCCAGCCCCCACAGACGATTGAGGCCCACCAGCGCCGCGGCGGCATCGCTGCTGCCGCCGCCCATGCCTGCCGACACAGGAATATACTTTCTCAAAGTCATATGTGCGCCGCGCGTACATCCTGCCGCTTTTTGAAGTTCCAGCGCCGCCTTGAGAACCAGATTATTTCCATCAGCCGGAACATATCCGCCTCCCTGCATCCGCACATTCAAGGACAGCTCCGGCGCTTCTTCAATCGTCATCTGATCGCAAAGCGTAACAGACTGCATCAGCATGTCAAGATCATGATAACCGTTGGGCAGCGTGCCCACAACATCCAGCGTCCAGTTGATCTTGGCGCGCGCCTGTATCTTCAGCTGCATAGCTCCTCCTCTCAGCGCTTCATCAGCGCTTCAATTTCCTCCGTTGTGCGCGGAATCGATTCAGACAGCACCTCACAGCCGTCTTCCGTAATGAGCAGATCATCCTCAATGCGAATGCCAATGGCCTCTTCATCTATGTATAGACCCGGTTCATCACTGATTATCATGCCGGCAGCCAGTCCCGCCTCTTCATCCACTACACAGTCATGTGTATCCAATCCGATATGATGAGAAACGCCATGCATATAATATGTACCGATTTCATCGGCTGACTGAATCTTGCCAATGGCAATCAGGCCGTCAGCAAGCGTCTTTTTGCACAGCTCATTCAGCTCCTTGAGCGTCACGCCCGGACGTGCTGCCGCTGCAATCGCGCGGTTTGCAGCAAGCACGATGTCATAAATCTGCTTCTGTCTCTCGGTATAATGGCCATTCACCGGATAGGTGCGCGAAATGTCAGCGCAATAGCCGTCCTTCTTGGCGCCCAAATCAAACAGCACAAGCGAGCCATCTTCCATTCGGCAATGATTGGTGTTGTAATGGAGCATGCAGCCATTCAGGCCGCTTCCCGCAATGGTCGCAAAGGAAACGCCTTCTGAACCATTATAATGAATAGAATACTCAAACTCTGCCTGAGCCTGATATTCCATCTGCCCCGGCTCAAGTGTGGACAAAATACGGCGCAGTCCCTGATCCGTCAGCTCAACGGCCTTGCGGAATGTGGCAACTTCCGTTTCATCCTTAATCATGCGCATCGCCGCCACTACAGGATGTGCATTTTTGAGCACAATCGTCGGATACTGCTCATGGAACTCCTTTGCTTTAAGCATGTTGAAGCTCTGCGCATCTCCAATGGCATCACGGTAGCAGTCAAAATACACTGCCTCCACCGTTTCGCGCGCCACACAGCGGCTAAGGAAAGAATCAACGCTGTCAACATAACGCACATCGTCAATACCGCTGATTGCCTTCGCCTCTTCAACAGTCAACCGGCGGCCCGTCCAGCGCTCCATGCTTGGAACAGCTTCTTCAATGAAGAGCACGGCGCGCGGCTTCGCGGTCGAACGGGTCAGAACAAGCACCATGTTTTCTCGACGCAGACCCGTCAAGTAAAAGAAATGATGATTCGCCTCAAAGGGATATCCATCGTCCATTGAACAGGCAACCGTTTTTCCCGAATAAAGCACCATCATTTCGCCTTTTTCCAACTGATTCAACACCGCCTCCCGGCGGATTTCATACTGATTCATCACAAAATGCCTCCTGACTGCCTCGCTCCTCCACTCAGGCCGCGAGAATATGTTTTATTCTACCACAATTGACATGAAATCTCAATTCTCTGCCCTTTTCCTCTTCTAAGCTCCACATATTCTCCATTTTTTATTTATTTTGTTTTCGTTTTAGTTTTTATTCTCCACTTTAATTTGAATTATACATTCTTTGTATGTATTCCTCTCCACTTTTCACTTCGTTTTGTAAGCATCAGATCCATATTTTCTTCATTTTCACGTGCATACACGATCAACCGCTGAACACAAAATGGAGTCATGCAAACTACGCTTTCAACCGCAGTCCAAATGCGTTATCGCTTGCCTGATCGACGCCCCATTCAGAACGCAAAAAAGTGAATCCGTTCCTTTTCTTTTAGACAGGAAAGATTTATAACCTCAAAACAGGAGAATGCGCCCCTATCTGTCTTTCGCTGATTCTGGAATCTGTTTTTCTATCCTGTCATGCTGTTTTACACATGAAAGCTTCCTTCAATCGCATTTTTGAGCGAACACCTCGCCGCTCAGCAAACAAACAAATGGGTTCCTCACTCTTTCAGAAATACCTCTTCGGCAATTTCTACAAGCCGGCGTGTAATACGCATGATGCCATCATCCCGATTAGACCTGCATCCATTTGTCATCACGCAAAAAACCGTTTCACTCTCCGGTTCTACATACAGATTGGCAACCACTCCATCATCAGTTCCCTGATGCCCGTAAACACTTCTGCCGTTCAGCAGCGTATCCTGTCTGATTGTGAAGAATCGATACGGAGAATCTTCAGTAATTCCGTCCGAATCGCGCTCTTCCAGCATCATACTTCTGGATTTTTCGCTCATGACACGCACACCGTCCACAGTTCCGTCGCCGCAAAGTGCGATTCCCAGCCTCGTCAAATCTCGCGGACGAATCAAAAGACTGCCCACCGTCACACGGTAATGCTGATCCGGCATTGCTTCCTGCACATATGATTGACGCAGCATATACGATGGCGATGCATACAGCGAACCGTCCTTATGATAGGTCGCAGTGATATACTCCGGCTCCTCAATCTGGGTCGCCGTGTATGCTGCATCAATTCCCAGCGGCGCAAAGAATGCTTCCCTCATATAGCTGGACACATCCTGACCCGTGACTGATTCAATGATTGAGCCGGTAATGCCTGCTCCAAAGTTGGAATATGCGTAACTGCTTCCCGGCTCTTCTTCCTTAAAATTAGCGTGTGCCTTCTGATCTACCGCTATCATTTCAGACAGCAGGCTGGATTTTCGGTTGTAAGAAGCGCCTTCGTTGAGTCCGGCCGTGTGAGACATCAGATGACGAAGCGTAATCGGCTGATCCATGAAGCGGGGATTTCTGACTTCGTATCCCAGATACGTGCTGATATCCTCATCTGGATCAAGCAGGCCTTCGTCCATCATCTTCATCAGTCCCATTCCTGTAACGAGTTTGGTCACAGATGCACAGCGAAAATAGGACTTTTCCGTCACCGGAACGCCGGTTGACTTCTGCTGTACGCCATAATAACGTTCATACACAATTTCACCTTTTTGTGCCACAATCAACGCGCCGCCTACTGCGCGCGCATCTCTGAACGCCCTATCCACGCGTTCATCCATTCCCTGTTTTTCCGCCCATCCACAGGACGCCATCAGGCAAAATGCAGTCAAAACCGCCGCAATTCGTTTCATGATCTCTTCTCCTGTTTTTTGTTTATAATCATAACACCCGCGCGGAAAGCCTGCAAGCCCCGCGCGGGTGTCCATTTTAATTTTTGATATACTGTGGGCAAACCTGACGAATGGCTTCCTCATCCACCTTGGCACGAGAAAGGTGCTTTTCCATTACTTCTGCGGCGCGAACGCTGTCCCGCTTGGCAATAGCATCGCAAATCGCCATATGATCGGAAATAATCTTCTGATCTTTGACCACGTTCAGCGCCAACGCGCGCACCCGGTCAAAGTGTATGCTCATGCCTTCCAGCATATGGAGGGTATTTTCCTTATGAGCAATAGAAAAGATCATCTGGTGGAACGCATTGTCCAGTTCCATCATATCAAAAGATTCTGCCATATCCGGGTCCTGAGAGAACATCTGCATCCGCACGTTCTGGCGCAGCCGGCTGATATCCGCAGGCGTTGCATTCTGGCACACCTGCGGCAAAATCGCCACTTCCAGAACCTGTCTGGCAAATCTCGCTTCTTCCACCTGCTCATAGTCAATCAGGCTGATTCGGCTGCCGCGCTGCGGCATCACATCCACGACACCATACTGTGCCATATCCATGAGTGCCTCCCGCACAGGCGTTCGGCTCAGCCCCATCTGCTCCGCCAATTCCTTCTCGCTCACCATCGCCCCCGGCTCCAGGTCCATGGAGATGATGTTGGCTTTCAGCATTCTGCGGGCATATTGGCGGGCAGTTTCCGCGTAATGTCTCTCTTCAACACGCATGGATTATGCCAGATATTTCTTGAGGGTTGCGCGAACAGCGCCGATGCCGGCCAGCTCTTCCACAAACATCTGCTCAATCATGTCAGCCATGCCGATTTCGCACAGGTCGCTGCCAAAGATGACCTTGTTGGAGAGAATCTCGCGCAGCTGACCCTTGTAGGTTTCCGGCTTGCCCACTTCGATGCCGGCAAGCTTCGCCTGAAGCTCATCCTTCATCGGATCGGCAGAAATTTCCATCTCCTTGCCATCATCGCCCACGCCCAGCAGATAGCGCATCCAGCCGGCAATCGCCAGAGAAATCGCCTTCAGTTCGGACAGGTCGCGGCCTTCTGCCACATAGCTCTTGATGGTCTCGCCGAAACGGATGCCGACCTTCTGGGAGGTATCCGTTGCAATGCGCTGGGGTGCATCCGGCATGAACGGATTGGGCAGACGCTTCTCGACCACTTCATCAATGAAGGCCTTCGGGCTGAGAATCTTGGGATCAACGACGACCGGCAGGCCCTCGACATAGCCCAGGCGGCGAATCAGCTTCACAATCTCTTCGTCCTTCATCTCTTCGCAGATAAGGTTGTATCCCAGCAGGCAGCCGTATACAGCCATAGAGGTGTGCAGCGGATTCAGGCAGGTGGTGACCTTCATGCGCTCCGTGCAGTTGACGGTGTCGCGGTCGGTCATGTAAACGCCAGCCTTCTCCAGCGCCGGGCGGCCATTCGGGAAGCGATCCTCGATGACCAGATACTGCGGCGCTTCTGCGTTGACGAACGGCGCGATGTAGGTACGCTTGGAGGTGATGACCGGATCCATATCCTCGCAGCCGAGCTTCTTGAGCTCCTGGCAGACGGAATCCGCCGGACGCGGCGTGATCTTGTCAATCATGCTCCACGGGAAGGAAACCTGAGCCTCGTCAGACACATAGTCCACAAAAGCCTGCGGCACAAAGCCGCGCTTCTCCCATTCCTTTGCCATTGTCAGAACAGAGTTGCGAAGCTTCTCGCCGTTGTGGCTGCAGTTATCCATGGAAACGACCGCCAGCGGTGCCTTGCATGTATTGAAGCGCTCCAGAAGCAGCGCGCAGGTGACAGCCATAGCGGAAGTTGCCTTCTGCGGGCCGTTCTCGATATCAGCCTTGATGAACGGGAAGAACTCACCGTTCGCGCCGGAGAGCGCGTAGCCCTTCTCGGTAATCGTGTAGGAAACCATCTGAAGCTCCGGATTAGAGAAGATCTTCTTCAGGCGTGCCCAAGCTTCTGCATCCGCAGACTGAGCCTTGATCGCCTCGGTCAGAGATCCGAGAACCTTCTTGTCGATCGTTGCATCTGCGTTGAGCGTAACCGCCAGAACCAGATTGTCATACGGATCGTAGATCTTGTCCACCACGTCGAAGTCAAACGTCTCCACGCAGGTGATGCCGCGATCCAGTTCTCCGGCATTCAGCAGCGTGTCAGCCAAGCCGCCCACAAAAATACGGAAGATGTTGCCCGCTCCAAAGTGTACCCAAATCGGGTTCTCGCGGGTATTCTTGGCCACCTGCTCAATGTCATACTCAGGCAGTTTAATGCCGGCGGCCTCCCAGGCCGCGCGATCCTTCATTCCAGAAAGTGTCAGCTTCATCGTACAATTGCCTCCATTACTTATTGTTCTTGTCAATGGCTTCCCACAGACCGTTCAGATAGGCGATGCCCAGTGCGCGGTCATACAGGCCATAGCCCGGACGGCCAACCTCATCCCAAATCATGCGGCCGTGATCCGGACGAATATAAGTATCCGGGCAGGTCTCATAGATGGCCTTCATGATCTCGTACATATCCAGATCGCCATCGGAAGACAGGTGGCTGGACTCACGGAAGCAGCGGTCACTGCCCAGGTGCTTGACATTGCGCACATGCAGGCAGCCAATGCGATCCATCTCACCGAAGTGACGGATCATCGCCGGGATATCGTTGTTCACATTGCTTCCCAGAGAACCGGTGCACAGGCAGAGAGTGTTAGCCGGGCTGTCGTGCAGTTTCACAACGCGGTCAAAGCCCGCCTGATCATGCGTGATGCGCGGCAGACCAAAGATCGGCCAGCCTGGATCGTCCGGATGGCACGCCATGCGCACACCGCACTCCTCGCAGACCGGAATAACGGCATCAAGGAAGTACTTGAAGTTCTCAAGCAGCTTCTCTTCGTCCACATTCTTGTACAGCTCGAGCACATGCTCCAGCTGGGATAGGCGCTCCGGTTCCCAGCCCGGCAGGGTGAAGCCGTTGGAGTTTTCAGCGGTCTTGCGCACAATCTCAACCGGGGTCATCTCGCCCAGTTCCTTTTCATCGAAGTACAGGCTGTTGGAGCCGTCTTCCGGAATTTCACGCGCAAGGTCGGTGCGCAGCCAGTCCAGAACCGGCATAAAGTTGTAAACAATCACCTTCACGCCGTACTTGGCCAGGTTGCGGATACTCGTCTTGTAGTTTTCGATGTACTGGTCGCGCGTGGGCAGGCCGAGCTTAATGTCCTCATGAACATTCACGCTCTCAATGACCTCGCACTCCAGACCCGCCGCATGGACTTCCTCCATGTACTGGCGAATTTCTTCCTCTTCCCAAACCTCGCCGGCTGCCTTGTAGTCCAGCACGCCCATCAGGCCGGAGCAGTTCGGAATCTGCTTGATCTGCTTGAGTGTGATCTTGTCGCTGTCTTTTCCATACCAGCGAAATGTCATTTTCATGTGCATCTCTTCCTTTCACAATCGGTTGCCGCATGTATCTGCAGTTACCTGTATTTTACCATAGATGCGAATAGATTACCATGATTTTCGGCGAAAATTCACAGTTCCTTTTTTCTGTTCACAAATCAGAAAAATGCCGCTGCTGCACAGCAAGCCATCCTTCAGGCTGTTTCTGTGCAAAATCCGCTCTGGTTTCGTGCTGCCTCAGTATCCTTTTCGTCGATATTCATAGTTTTTTCACCCGATCTGCGTTTAATTATACAACTGGTATACAAGTAGATCAATCGTCAATGTTGTATAAATGTATGGAACGATTGTATTCAATTTATCCAAACTCAATATTAGGATGCTGTGTTTCCCTTATTGTGCCGGTTTTTTTCATTTTCAGAAAAAATCAATTGCTTTTCCTCCCTCCAGCCGATATACTATTATTAATATCGGATAAAATGCATTTTGCATATTGAATAAGGAGTTGTGCTTCCATGTTGTCTCTTTTTCCTCGCTTCAAAACCCGTTTTCTGCTGTGGTCCGGCCTTTCAGTTGCCTGTCTGGGCCTTCTTCCTGTTTTAACGCCCGGTATCAGCCTGTATATTCTGCTCATATTCGCTATTATCAGCGTATTTTGTATTTTTGTCTCCCAGTATCTCAACGCTGCGAGCATGCACAGCCGACAGCTAAACCGACTGTATAATCAGCTGGATGTTGAGGGTTTTCTAAAAGAATATGAACCTCATCTGTCTGTAAAACTCAATAATCAGAACCTTTATCTAATGGTTCGTCTGCATCTGTCCAACGCCTACTGCGCCCAAGGCCGTTTTGAGGATGCCATGAATCTCCTGTCTTCCATCGTCATTCAGGAAGAAAAGCGCGAAGCTGCTCTGCTGGCCCGTTTTACTATTGCCAGCAACCTGTGCTATTGCGCCGAGCAGATGAACAATCTTCCCGCTGCCAAGGCACATCTTAACGATCTGCTCCGCTATAAAAAAGAATTGGAAGCCATCCAGACAACCAAAAAGCCCAAGCAGCGCATAACCTTCTCCACGGAGCTGAACGAACAATGCTTCAAGCTCCTGTCCACCGGCAAGGCAGACATCGAAGCACTCAAAACACAGGTTCAGCAGAACAACACCCAGCAGCTGCACCGTATCACGACCTCTCTGTGGATTGCCCGCGCGCTTCTTGCTGAAAAGAATCACCGCGAAGCAAAAGAACTGCTGGAAAAGATTGTAAATCTCGCGCCAAATCTATATCCCGGCAAAGCCGCCGCCGAAATGCTCTCTGCTCTGCCCAAATAAGACTGTTCACGCTGTCCGCTCCACGGCACTCTTTGTCGCAATGACTCACGAAAACACGACGTAATCTTCATTCTGATAATCCTTCCAAAATCAGAATGAAGATCGTCTGAAAGGCATATACAGGATTCGTTTCGAAAAATAAAAAAACGAAAACAACTGAATGATGTTTATACAGCCAGAAAATCATTGATAGTCGGCATTCATCAGAAATTCCGGGTGCGGAGGCAGCTGTCAAGTTCGAGCGCTTTCGGTAAGAAAAATGATGCAAAAAGTGCAGCCGCCCCGGAATGTTTGCTGTTGCATCATACAAACATAGAAGCTGTTTTATCGCTGACGCGTTCTGTGCTCAACACATTTTTTATTCTTGATATTCCTCCTGCTGCGGATGATCATTTCTAAATGCTCACGCACGTGCCGAAAACGGGCATTGCACATTTTTCAAAAAATGTCTTTTTTTCGAAAATTGCAAGTGCAAGTTGGACACCCGCACGATAAAAATTTGTTC
>JAHHSO010000043.1 GCA_020025205.1 Christensenellaceae bacterium
TCTATATTCTAGCACAGGGTTACGAATGGATTACTTATAGCTGTAAGCTTTCCGGCCCCCCACTCGAAGTGGGGGTTTTCATTTTTACAAAAACACCGCTGCAAACCAATCGTGTTTGCAGCGGCAGATGGTATCAATCAGTCATCATATCCGTTAGGGTTCTGTGTCTGCCAGCGCCAGGCATCGCGGCACATATCTTCCAAATTCTTTTCAGCTGTCCATCCAAGAAGCGTTTTTGCCTTCTGTGGATCTGCCCAGCACTCTGCGATATCGCCCGGGCGGCGCGCCTCAACCTTGTACGGCACCTTGACATCGTTCACCTTTTCAAACGCCTTTACGATATCCAGAACGCTGTAACCATGGCCCGTGCCAAGGTTGATGATTTCCGTTCCAACGTGATGCATGGCATAATCGGCAGCTGCAACATGACCCTTAGCCAAATCGACGACATGGATATAGTCACGCACGCCAGTGCCGTCGGGGGTAGGATAATCGTCACCAAAGACGTGCAGATACGCCAGCTTTCCAGCTGCAACCTGTGAAACATAAGGAAGCAGGTTGTTCGGGATACCGTTGGGCATTTCACCGATGCGTCCGCTCTCATGCGCGCCAATCGGGTTGAAATAGCGCAGAAGAACCACCGACCAGTCCGGATTTGCGGCGGCAATGTCGGTCAAAATGCGCTCATTCATGTATTTCGTCCAGCCATACGGATTCGTGCAGCTGGTTGGCATGGTTTCGTCAAGCGGCATGTGATCCGGAATGCCATACACTGTGGCAGAAGAGCTAAAGATGAACCGCTTCACGCCGTGCTTCTTCATCGCTTCGCAGACGGTCAGCGTGCAGTCCAGATTATTGCGATAATACTCCATCGGCTTTATAACCGACTCACCCACGGCTTTATACGCTGCAAAGTGAATCACCGCATCGATTTCATTTTCCGCAAAAATCTGATCCATCTCTTCAAAGCTGCAAGCATCAGCCTTATAAAACTTCACTTTTTTTCCAGTCAGTTCTTCTACGCGGTCAATGACCTTCTCGCTGCTGTTGTACAGGTTGTCAGCAATTACCACATCATGGCCTGCATTCAAAAGCTCTACACAAGTATGAGAACCGATGAACCCGGCGCCGCCAGTCAAAAGAATGTTCATTGGATGTCGCTCCTCTCTTGTTCTGCCCAATCAAATCTGTGACAAATTCATTATATCACTGTTTTCGTCTGCTGACAACGCAGATTATTCTCCATCGTCGTTTTTCAGCAGCACAGCACGGCACGGCGCACCGTTTTCGCCCGTCAGACTCAGAGGAAGTGCGCTCAGGAAATAGCTGCCGTCCTCAACATGGCTCAAGCGAAGGCCTTCCACCACACAAATGCCTGCATTCATCATCGTCCTGTGCACTTCACCATCGCAAAGCTCAATGTTTTCCACCGTTGGAGAATCAATGCCCACGAGCTTCACCGGGAGCTGCGCCAGATACTGCGCCGCGCGCATGCTCAGTGCCGCCGGATTAAAGTGCATATTAGAATTGAACTTGCCATGCGGATCGGTGCGCAAAAGAATGCGCTCCCCCGGCTGCACATTCATCTCCATGAGCGTTTTTTCACTGATCATGGTAAAAGGAACCGTCAGCACACGGCACGGTCCAATAAAATTCTCCAGCGGCAGGCTTTCAATCGTGGCGCCATCCGCCATCATATGGAGCGGTGCATCAACATGTGTGCCGCAGTGGCTGCCCATGGTCAGCTCGCTGACCTCGCAAATATGTCCCTGCTTAAAACTGCTTACCTGACGGCTCTGAAAGTTCGGATCGCCAGGATAAACCGGCATTCCCGGATACACTTCCTGAGAAATATCAATGATCTTCATACGCATTACTCCGCGGCTTCATATTCAGCCGCGGCCTCCTTCCATTCCGATGTAAACTCCTCCAGACAGAGGTTGTTTTCGTGCATGTACTGTGCCACCTGCACTCCAACATAGCGCAAATGCCACGGTTCATAGGTGATCTTTGTGATGTCTTCCTTTTCTTTCTGATAGCGGATAATAAACCCGTAATCCCAGCAGTTTTCAGCCAGCCACTGGCCTTCTTTGGTTTTTCCAAAGGCAGAAGTAAACTTCTTGCCTATGCCGGCTTTATTGATAACATCAATTCCTAATCCTGTCTGATGGTCAGATGAACCCGGATAGGCCACAACGCCGTCATCTTTGCCGCTGTTGCGCTTCAAACGATTGTAATACATGGTATTCTGCGTCTGATAGCTGCGATATCCGGAGTGAGCGTAAAGGTATACGTCCTCTTCCTTTGCCGCATCAAACATATTGGACAACGCCTGCGCAGCCACTTCACGCATACGAATCGGATCTGAACTGATCTTCCTGCAAGTCAATTTGACCAAATCATCCGGCACATAGTCCTCGTCAAGCAGAATATCCTTGTTGGCAAGAACAATGTAGTCACTTGTAGTCAGCAATTCATACGGAATGGGATAGGTCCACACTTTTTCTGCTTCAATCGTCTGTACATCTTCAATATTCTCCAGATCAGACAGATCCAGCATTTCCGCGGATGCCGCCTGAACGGAAAGTATCATCGTCAGCAAACAAAGCAGTATTTTATATTTCATGGTTCCTCTCCTTTCATTTGCTGGATGCGGCTGCTTCTGAGCATTCGAAGATACTCTTCCAGCGTCGCATCCTGTTCATAAATCACTTTTGCTGCATCCGTCCCCACATATCTCAAATGCCAAGGTTCATATGTGTAACCAGTGATATCTGTTTTATCTTCTGGATATCGGATGATAAATCCAAATGTATGACAGTTTTCTTTGACCCACAGTCCCTCTGGAGACTCGCCAAATTCATAAGTCAGGCCAGTGTTTAATGTCGTTTTTCCCTCGATATCCATTGTCAATCCAGACTGATGTTCGGAGTATCCGGGTTTGGCAACGATTTCGTTGGCCTTTTTTTCACTCATTTTCTTGAGCTTTCTGTCAAAAATGGCTTTCTGCGTCGCGTAGCTGCGAAACCCGCTCGTAGCATAAAGCGTCAGGCCTTCCTTTGCCGCTGCATCAAACATATCTTCAAGCGCATGTGCCGCTTCCGGCCTCATATAAATATTCTCCGAAAAAACATCGCGTGTCGGCGGCACATCCGGCTTCACAAGTGAAACCGGAATTGCCGGTGCCTTATGATCCTTGTTTACAAGAATCAGCATGTCGGTAGGGTCCTGATGAGGCATCATATATCCCCAGGATTCAAACATCATCGCTGCACCAAGCACAAGGGAAGTCAATCCGCGAAGCACATAACCGCCTCCTTCTTACTCAACCCAAGCGACAGCCTGTTCGCCCAAACGCGCTCTCATTCGATTGAAAAGCGCTTCATCTGCTATTGCTGTAACTTCTATTCCGTTTTCCGTATATTCTTCATTCAGCACCTGCGCATTCTCATGAAGCTGGCCAAGCAAGCCGCCCTGCGCATAGGGGATTAAAACATGCACGGGGCGTGCCACACCCCGCAGCTTGGTGCGAATCGTTTCAAGAAGCGCATCAAGCCCTTCTCCGGTCTTCGCGCTGACAAACTGTGCTCCCGGCCACATAGGCTTCTCTTCAATCAGATCGACCTTGTTCACCACATCAATCTTCAAACTGTCCCGGGCACCAAGTGAATCAAGGACTTCCAGAACGACATCATGCTGATGCAGCATATCGGCAGACGCCCCGTCTGAAACAATGAGCAGAATATCTGCCAGCAGCGCCTCTTCAAGCGTTGACTGGAAAGCATCAACCAGCGCGTGCGGCAGTTTGCTGATAAAGCCAACTGTATCAACCAGCAGGAATTCGCCGCCGCCAGGAAATTTTACTGAGCGCACAATTGGATCAAGCGTCGCAAAAAGCTTATCCTCCGCCACCACATCTGCACCGCTCAGCGCGTTAAGAAGTGTCGATTTTCCAGCGTTTGTATAACCTACCAGCGCGACAACAGGAACTTTATTTTTTTCTCTGCGAGCACGCCGCAATGTTCTCTGGCTGCTCAACTCTTCGATTTCATGCCGCAGATCACCCATGCGCTTGCGAATGCGCCTTCTGTCCATTTCCAGCCTTGTCTCGCCGGGACCTCTAGTGCCAATGCCGCCGCCCAGACGCGACATCGATACGCCATGTCCCATCAGCCTCGGCAGCTGATAAGCCATCTGAGCCAGCTCGACTTGCAGACGGCCTTCTCTGGACTGTGCCCGCTGAGCAAAAATATCGAGAATGACCGTCGTTCTGTCAAGTACTTTCAACCCGTGCAGGATATCCTCGAGATTGCGCGTCTGAACCCCGCTCAATTCATCGTCAAATATGACAATGTCCACTTCTTTGGCTTGACATTCAAGGGACAATTCTTCTGCCTTGCCGCTTCCAATATACGTTGCCGTATCCGGGCGAGCCTTCTTCTGGAGCATCGTGCCTACGACGACGGCTCCGGCCGTTTCTGCAAGTCTCGCCAGCTCCCGAAGCGAATCTTCGCTGTCCAAGCCAACCAAATATGCGCGTTCTTTATCCTCCTGCGTACTGGACGGCACCCCAATGAGCACTTCGCTGTCTGCACGTTCAATTGCGTCCATCCAGGCGCGCTGCGGCACCTTGTGCGCAGGAACAATATCTGTCAGCAGCACCTTGTTTGCGCCGCCCACATATTCGCCGAGAAAAGCAGCCTGTATGCCTGTTGCCTTTCCATCTTTTGCGCCAACGGCAGCCATCGAGTCAAAACGCATAGCTCTCAAAGAGCTGATATCCACATCTGAAAGCTGCGGATTTCCGCCCGGATGCGTATGAATGCAGCGCACCATGCTCAGGCGGAGTGCATTGCGGCGCAGACGCAAATCTTTCAGCTGTACGCTGCCTGTATTGCCAATGGTGATATCCAGAACTGCGCCGCTGCGCGAAATATACAGGCTGATTTCCCTGTTCATGATGCAGGTATAAGCAGCCAGAACATCCAGCAGCTCTGCTGGCGCAAAGACATCTGCCGAAAGATCAAGGTCGTACAGCGTTTCCAGCTGTGCCAGCATTGAATCGCGAATGCCTTCTTTATTTCCGTAAATCATCGAATGAATAAACTCCTTTACCCTTTCAAAATGCGCATAAGCGCCGTTACAGTCCGATCCATTTCCTCTTGGGTATTGTCTGTATCGATCGTCATACGCAAATCAGCCCCATCCGGCGCACCAATTGCAGCCATCACATGAGATCGTTGCACAGCACCCGCTGCACACGCACTGCCAGCAGAAGCCGCAATTCCTTCCATATCCAACCGCATCAGCAGCAGACTGGTATCGGCATCTGAAAATGTCATATGAAGGTTTCCTGGCAAACGGTTTGTAAGGCTGCCATTGATCCTTGCGTCCGGTATTTTGAACAAAATCGCATTCATCAAGTAATTGCGAAGTGATTCTACCTTTTTCTGGCTGACGGACAGTTCCTGCGCCGCAATCTCTGCTGCCTTTCCAAGTCCGACAATTCCCGGCGTATTCTCCGTACCAGCCCGCATGCCGCGCTCCTGTGCGCCTCCATAAATTAAATTGTCCAGCCTTACGCCCTTTTTCACGATCAGCGCACCGATGCCTTTTGGCCCTCCAAACTTATGCCCAGATAAAGACAACAGATCAATTCCCAACTCTTCCACATCAACGGGAATATGTCCCACCGCCTGTACAGCATCTGTATGCATCCATACACCGTGGGCATGCGCCCTTTGAGCAATCTCCCGAATAGGCTGTATTGTTCCAATCTCGTTATTGGCCATCATGACAGACACAAGCGCCGTATCAGGTCTTATGGCCTTTTCAACCTCTTCAGGGTCTACAAGCCCTTCCGAATCGACGCCAATCAAACTCACGTCCCAGCCAAGCTGTTCAAGCGCATCACAAGCATGAAGAACAGCATGATGTTCGATTGCCGTTGTTACAATATGCTTTTTCCCCTTCAAAGCACGCGTTATTCCAAACAGTGCCCAATTATCTGCCTCTGAGCCGCCAGATGTAAAATAAACCTCCTGCGCGCTGGCATTCAGTGCCTTGGCCAACTGTATTCTCGCATGGTCGACAGCCTGACGTGCTGCGCGCCCATCTGCATACAATGAGCTTGCATTTGCCGCACATTCAGTAAAGAAGGGCATCATTGCCTCAAGTACTTCAGGGCGCACCGGCGTTGTCGCCGCGTGATCCAAATTGATCATATTTTCTCCCTTCACCCATACGAATTCTATATAATTTTACCCCCTTCCTTTTACTCTGTCAACCATAAATGCACACAGGCACCCCCTTGGTCAAAAGGGGGTGCCTGTAAAAATCAGCTATTTGGATAGAGTGGGAAGTGTTTGCAAATCGACAAAACCTCCTGTTTTACGTCTAACAAACAACCTTCTCGCTCTTTAATTACGCGCACAATCAGTTTTGCAATTTCTTCCATTTCCGGCTCTTTCATGCCGCGCGTCGTTACCGCGGGTGTTCCAATTCGCACACCGCTGGTCACAAAAGGACTAAGCGTCTCCTTTGGAATCGTGTTTTTATTCACTGTGATGTTTGCCTCTTCAAGCAACGCTTCCAGTTCTTTTCCTGTGACACCTGTTCCCGTCAGGTCAAGCAGCATCAAGTGGTTATCCGTTCCGCCTGATACAAGCCTGATGCCCTCTTTCATAAAAGTATCAGCCATCGCTTTTGCGTTAAGAATTACCTGATGCTGATATACTTTAAATTCAGGCATCATTGCTTCTTTCAAGCAGACCGCTTTGCCAGCAATAACATGTTCCAGCGGGCCACCCTGCGTTCCCGGAAAAATCGCTTTATCAATGGCCTTCGCATATTTTTCTTTGCAAAGAATCATGCCGCCGCGCGGGCCGCGAAGGGTCTTATGGGTCGTCGTTGTGACAAAATCCGCATAAGGCACAGGATTCGGATGCTCACCAGCTGCTACAAGTCCCGCAATATGCGCCATATCCACCATCAGCAGACAATCCGCTCGATCAGCAATTTCACGCAGCCGGGCAAAGTCGATCATTCTCGGATAGGCCGAAGCTCCTGCCACAATCATCTTGGGCTTTACTTCAAGCGCTTGACGTTCCAGCGCGTCATAATCAATGGTTTCTTCCTCTTGCGTTACCCCGTAGGCAACAAAGTTGTAATACTTGCCGGACATGTTAACCGGGCTGCCATGCGTCAAGTGCCCGCCATGCGACAGATTCATGCCCATCACCGTGTCGCCGGGATTCAGCATCGCAAAATACACAGCCATATTGGCCTGAGCGCCTGAATGAGGTTGAACATTGGCGTGCTCAGCACCAAAGAGCTTTTTTGCACGTTCCCTCGCCAGATTTTCAATAGCATCAATGTACTGGCATCCGCCATAATAGCGTTTTCCCGGATAGCCTTCCGCATATTTGTTTGTTAAATGCGATCCCATTGCTGCCAGAACTGCGTCGCTGACAAAATTTTCAGATGCAATCAGTTCGAGATGCTCGCGCTGCCTTTTCAGCTCCTCCTGCATGGACTTACACAATTCTGCGTCAACTGCCTCAATAGCTTTAAAATCGATCATTGGCACACACCGCCTTTTCTCATTTTATTTCATTATACTGGCTCTTTTTTTAGAAATCAAGTTTTTCCGACTTTCTTCATTTGCCTTCTTTTTCACGATGTTCCAACCCATTTTCAAACGTTTTGCGATAAACTCAATTGAAGCACTTGCTAACGCTTAAAACCCCCATGCGTTTTTCTTTGACAAAATGTCGAACATGATTTGACAAATCAAAAAATGCAGAGATCCGGAAATCGGATTCTCTGCATTTTTATTAAGCTGTTTTTTACACAACTGCTTTTTTGATGATTATGATTTACTTGCTTTCAGGCTTGGAAACAACCGGATCAGCCTTCGGTGCAGCCGGTGCTTTAGGCGCAGCTGGAGCCTTTTTCACCTTGTCCATCTTGTTGCGCGGTGCACGGCGATCACGCATTGTAATAGCATGCTTCGGACACTTTTCGGCACAGATACCGCATCCCGTGCAGGCACCCAATACCTTGTGAGTCTGCTTGAGCGCTCCGTCAATAGCGTCGAACTTACAGTTCTTCGCACAAATGGTGCAACCCACACAGAGATCCGGGTTAATATAGGCTTCTTTGCGGGTTTCAAAGTTCGCCTGCATTGCACCCGTCGGGCACGCATCGGCGCACGCCATGCAGCCCACACACTTCGAATAGTCCACCTTCGGCACGCCATTTTCCATAGTCAGTGCATCAAAGTTGCACGCCTTTACGCACGCCTCACAGCTAATGCATGCGCGGTCGCACTTTTCCTTGAGCGCAATACCCTTTTCAGGATTATGGCAGCTTACAGTCACCACGCGATCAGCCGGCTGCATGGACAGCACATGCTGCGGACAAGCTGCCACACACTTTTTGCATCCTTGGCACTTTTCTTTATCGACTACGGCAATCTTCTTCACCGGATCAATATGAATCGCGTCAAACGGGCATGCTCGCACGCAGGTGCCCAATCCAAGGCAGGCATAAGAACAGGCTTTTGTGCCGTTGTTGACCATAGATGCCGCAACACAATCCTGCATTCCATCGTATTGTGCCTTGGGCGCACAGTGGTCGCCGTAACCTTGGCAGGCCACTGTTGCTATCATGCGGACAGAAGCAGTTGCTTCCACACCCATGATTTCAGCCATCTTCGCTGCACAGGCAGCTCCGCCAACGGCGCAGGCACCAACTTCAGCCTTGCCATCTGCCACAGCAGATGCATAGCCATCGCAGCCCGGGAAGCCGCAGGCGCCACAGTTGGCACCTGGCAGGCACTCGCGAAGCGCTTCAGCCTTCGGATTGGAAGGGACTTTGAACACGCGGCCAGTTACACCCAGCAGTGCGCCAAAGATCAGACCAAGTACACTCATAATCAGCGCAGCGGTCAGAATAGCAATTCCACTCACTTTATTTCCTCCCTCTCGCTCGCTTAAATCAGTCCGCTGAAGCCATTAAAGGCAACGGCCATCAGTCCAGCGGTGATCATTGCGCCGGTAAATCCTTCCATCCACTTAGGCATATTTCCCATTGCCAGCCGTTCACGAATACCCGCAAACAGGCAGATGGACAGCGTATAGCCCAGCGCAGAAGCAACACCGTTCACCACGGAGAGAACCAGATTGTAGCCCTCAGTAACATTGAGCTGAGCCACACCAAGCACAGCACAGTTCGTAGTAATCAGCGGCAGATAGACGCCCAGTGCCTGATAGAGGCTCGGGGACATCTTCTTAATCGCCATTTCAACGATCTGCACCAACACAGCGATAACGAGAATGAATGCAATCGTCTGCAGATATTCCAAACCGAAAGGAATCAGCAGGAAAGCATTGACCAGATAGGCTACCAGAGACGCCACCGCCATGACGAAGGTAACGGCCATACCCATGCCAAACGCCGTCTCCAACTTTTTGGAAACACCCAGAAATGGGCAAATGCCATAGAATCGGGACATGGCGAAGTTATTGACGAAAATCGAGCCAATCAGGATCGTAAGAATTTTGTTCATGTTGTGTCCTCCTTACGCCTTCTTCGGCAGCAGTTTATTCATCAGAGCCAGAAGCAGGCCCAGAACGATGAAGCCGCCAGCCGGCTTGACCAGAATTTCCATCGGCAGATAAGAAGCCGGCATTACCTGCATGCCCAGAAGAGTTCCAGCACCCAGCAATTCACGTACAGCAGAAATCAGAGTGATGGCAAAGGTAAAACCAAGCCCCATACCCAAGCCGTCCACCATGGATGCGACCGGCTTATTCTTGAACGCAAATGCTTCCGCACGTCCGAAAATAATGCAGTTTACGACAATCAGCGGAATAAACACGCCCAGAGACGCATCAAGCGCCGGAAGGAACGCCTTGATCATCAACTGCACGATGGTCACAAACGTTGCAATAACCACGATAAAAGCCGGGATACGAATTTCATCTGGAATGGCCTTGCGCAGAAGAGAAATAACCAGGTTGGAGAAAATCAAAACAAACGTAACAGCCAGGCCCATGCCAATGCCGTTGCTTACCGCGGTCGTAATGGCCAGCGTTGGGCACATGCCCAGCACCATGCGGAACGTCGGGTTCTCGTCAATGATGCCGTTCATGAAGATTTTACGAAAATCCTTCATTTACTGCACCTCCTTAGCAGCCTGCTTGAGCGCATCGTTAATCGCATC
>JAHHSO010000044.1 GCA_020025205.1 Christensenellaceae bacterium
GGTCATGTCCGCATCCGCAATGCTCGTCATGATGGTGGTCATGTCCGCATTCGCAGTGCTCGTCATGATGATGGTCGTGCCCGCATTCGCAGTGCTCGTCATGATGATGGTCATGTCCGCATTCGCAATGCTCGTCATGATGGTGGTCATGTCCGCATTCGCAATGCTCGTCATGATGATGCTCGTGGATAACCGTCTCCAGCATCTCCTCTGCCAGGCTGTGGTCAGAGGTCATGACATTGAGAATCATCTCGCCGGACAGCTCTGTCAGCGGTGTAGTGATGATGCGTGCTTTCTTATTGTATCCACGCAAAGTTTCTACAACCTTCTCCAGCTTTTCCTTAGGCATATTCTCCGTGCGCGAAAGCAGGATGGTGCCGGCGTACTGAATCTGGTTGACAAAGAACTCGCCGAAGTTTTTGATATACATGCGGCATTTGGATGCATCTGCCATCGTAACAAAACTGCCCATTTCCGTTTCCGGAATCTCTTTGGTGATGTCCTCCACCGCGCGGATCACGTCAGACAGCTTGCCTACTCCGCTTGGCTCAATCAGTACGCGATCAGGATGATACTGGTCGATCACTTTATGGAGCGCCGCACCGAAGTCGCCTACCAGAGAGCAGCAGATACAGCCGGAGTTCATCTCTGTCACCTCAATGCCAGCCTCGCGCATGAAGCCTCCATCAATGCCAATTTCGCCAAACTCATTTTCGATCAGAACAACCTTTTCGTCGCGGAGCGCTTCCTTGAGCAGTTTCTTGATGAGCGTAGTTTTGCCTGCGCCCAAAAATCCGGAGAAAATATCAATTTTAGTCATATTTTACATACTCCTCTGCGGGTCAATCCCGCCATGATCGTTTTTGTCATTTTTCATCTGTCAGAGCAATACTCCGACTGATTATTGTACACCGAAAATCTAAAAAATACAAGACTATTTCACGACTTGTTCAGTTATTTTCTCTGTTTAAATCAGCTCCCGGAAAGGCCGCCTCCGCTCCCGTTTAAAACCGCTTGACATGGAATATTTTTTCTCATATAATAATACGCATTGAGAAAGGACGGTGATATGATCCATGGACAGTTGCAGCAGTGACTGTTGTATTCCTATTCAGGCAGATCTAATGGTCTTAAGCATGCTTGCGCCCATTTTGCGGGAATAAGTGTGCTTTTTTTCGTATCCTCAAAAACAGAATCTGCCCTGAATAAAGGAGTTTTATCATGATCAACAGCATCATTGCCATGTGTGTATGCGTCATCTTATCCGCATACTTTTCTGCCACCGAAACGGCTTTTTCCTCGCTGAACAAGACGCGAATCAAGGCGCTCTCAGAAAATGGAAATAAAAAAGCATCGCTTGCACTCAAGCTATCCGATAACTACGATCAGCTGATTTCAACCATTCTTATCGGAAACAATATTGTCAATATTGCGGTTGCTTCCATTGCAACTGTTTTGTTTGTCAACCTCATGGGTCAGGAAATTGGCACGCCTTTTTCCACTGCTGTGGTGACAGTCGTCGTGCTGATTTTCGGCGAAATTACGCCTAAAAGCATCGCAAAAGATCATCCGGAAACATTTGCCATGTTTTCCGCCCCGATGATTCAGGTTTTGATTTGGCTTCTGACGCCGCTCAATTTCCTTTTCTCCAAATGGAAAAACCTGATCAGCAGGCTCTTTAAGGTCAGAGAAAACAGTAAAATGTCTCAAGAAGAGCTTCTGCTCCTGCTCAGCGAAGTGCAGGAAGAGGGCTGCATTGACGAAGACGAGGGAAAACTTCTGAAAAATGCCGTAGAATTCGGCGATCTGGAAGCACAGGACATCCTTACTCACCGCGTTGATCTGGAAGGCGTTGATCTGCACGCTTCCAAGGAAGACATCTCTCACCGGTTTGAAACCTCACACTATTCCCGTCTGCTTGTTTATGACGGTACGCTGGATAAAATTGTCGGCATTCTGCATCAGAAGGATTTCTATATGGGTACTGGCATCACCTCCAAAGATGTTCAGGACATCATGACCGCTCCTGTTTTTGTCCATCAGACAGAAAAAATTGATGATCTCCTTCAAAAAATGCGTCTTGAAAAATCTCATATCGCCATCGTGATTGACGAATACGGCGGTGTCCTGGGCATTGTGACCATGGAAGACATTTTAGAAGAGCTGGTGGGCGAAATCTGGGATGAGCACGATGAAGTCGAAGAGCCCATTCAAAAAACCGGCGAGCGTTCCTATTTGGTGGACTGCGGAATCAGTCTGTCTGATTTTTGCAACTTCTTCCATATTAAGACAGATTCTGAAAGCGTTTCTTTAGGCGGCTGGATCATGGAGCAGATGGAATGTATCCCCCACGAGGGCGACAGTTTCCAATACGATCAGCTGACTGTCTCTATCGCACACACCAGTGAACACAGAATCGTCTCTGCCCATGTAACCATTCACATTCCCGACCTGGACTAATCCCTGCAAGGTGGAATGTCTCATGTCCCATGCTTTTCGTCTGCACCGAGGCGATGATCTGCTCGAATCCATCCGCGCCTATGCCGCCGCCCATCATATCGGAGCTGCGGCTGTCATAAGCGGCGTGGGCTGCGTAACGCAGGCCGTCATCCGCGATGCATCCGGTGTTGCAACTCACACATTATCCGGACGTCGAGAGATCGTCTCCCTGACAGGAACAGTCTCTGAATCCCGCTGTCATCTGCACATTGCGCTCTGTGATGAACAGATGAAGACGCTGGGCGGCCATCTCTGCCCCGGTACAATCGTCAACACGACCTGTGAAATCGTGCTGCTGGAACTGGAAGATGTCATTTTTTCCAAATCCTTTGACGAAGAAACGGGTTACAATGAGCTGGTCATTCTCCCCAAAGAAAATCTATAGCGCAAGACGGGCGGCCAATTGGTCTCCCGTTTTTCGTTCATGCTCCGTTCATTCAATGATGAGATATTGTCTAAAATAGTTGCAAAAAAGAACCGGTCCGAGTTTTGACGCTCGTTCTGGTTCTTGGTTTATTTAGTTGATTGTCCTCACTTAATGACCCTGCACCTTTGGGAAGGATTCTTCACGCTTACAGGAAGCGCATCTTATTCAGCGGGAACACAACCGCACGGACATGTCCTTTAATGAGCTTGCGGTTCAGCGGCCCAACCATTGGGCTGCGGCTATCCTTGGAGTTGTTGCGATTGTCTCCCATGACGAAGTAGCTGTCCTCCGGCACTTCAAACGGGCCAAAGTTTGTCTCGTTGGGTGTCATGTCAAACGTCTGTTCAACATATTCTCCATTCACATACAGCTTGCCTTCGCGCAGTTCAATCGTCTCTCCCGGCATGCCAATGACGCGCTTGACGCGGTACATGCCGTCATCCGTATTTGGATAATCACAAATCACGATGTCAAAACGCTCTGGATCTCCAAATAAATAATCAAACTTTGTAGCAACCATGAACTCATTGTTTTCAAGCGTATTGAGCATGGACGAACCGTCCACGCGAACCGGCTCAAAGATGAATGTCCTCACGACGAACGCCAACGCCGCCGCTACAACGAAGACCATCACCCATTCAAAAATTTCCCTTTTCAGGCTTTTTTTGACTTTCTCCTCTTTTTCTGCTGAAACCGGTTCCTTTTCCTTCTTCATGACAGTGTTCCTCTTTTCTTTAAAAAACTATTCGACATCTCAATCCTCTTCATTGGTGCCGCGCACAGGCGTTTCCGAATGACCAAGAATCTTTTTCACCCGTTTCACAAATTCTGCGCGATCCATCATGACGATTCGTCCGCAGCCTTCGCAGCGGATTTTGATATCCGCTCCGACACGGATCACTGTAAAGCGGTCGCTTCCGCAGGGATGCTTCTTGCGCATCTGCACCAGGTCACCCAACAACAATTCATCCATGCTGCCGCCTCCTTTGTATGTATTTTTTCATTATATCAGGCACAAACATTTTTTTCAAGCAGATCCCCGTCTGCCTGTGCCATTATAGCTTTGCAGCGTCCAGTTGTCAATTTATTTTGCATTATCCATTTTTTATCGGATACTTATTCCGGTGCAATGCGGTGAATCCGCTCGCGCAGGCGCATCATCTTTTCGTCTGTCTGATGAATGATATCAGCGCAGTCCTTCAGCTCCTGCATGATCTCATCGGCATCTTCCACCAGCTTTTTATACTGCATGTCGTGGTCAAGCGTTGCCCAAAAGTCCATTGCAATCGTTCTGATCTGTATTTCACAGCGCACAGGACGCACTTCGTCAGAAAAATACACGGGAATCTCGACGATCAGGTGATAGCTTCTGTACCCGTTGTCCTTGGGGTTTTTGATATAGTCCTTAACGGTGATAATTTCGACATCCTTCTGTCTGGCCAGCATGCGCGCAATCTCGTAAATATCATCGATATATGCGCACAAAACGCGAATGCCCGCAATGTCCGACAGATTGTTCGCCATGTTGTCCACCGTCACCTCAAGTCCCATTTTTTGCAGCTTTCTGGCGATGGAAGACGGCTTTTTGAGTCTCGTTTCGATAAATTCAATGGGATTGCGCCTGTATCTGACTGTCATGTCCTTGGAGAGCACCTCCAGCTTAGTGCGCATCTCCAAAATGGCGCAATGATAACGCATCATGATTTCCTGATAACGGGCTTCTTCTGCAAAGACATGCTCGCTGTCAGAAGGAATGATATCTGTGTCAATGGCCGTAGGGCCGCGCAATTCGTTATTTCTCATAATCCTTTCCTACTTTTCATTTCTTCGCCTTTTTTCTCATTTTAGTGTACCATATTTCTAGCGTTCTGTCTATGTACACTTTGTCCCATCCTGTATCCTTGGCAGTCTTAACAAAAACCTGTTGCTTGCAAACACATTTTTCTTGAAACTTTGGGCATGATGGTGTATCATAGCTGTGTATCCTATTTTGAAACATGAAAGAGAGGGTTTCACCATGATTACACCGAATATGTCCATTGCTGATGTCATGAAGCTCGACGCAGAAGTCGCGCCCGTGTTCATGTCTTTCGGCATGCACTGCCTCTACTGTCCGCACGCTTCTGCTGAATCTCTCAAGGAAGCCAGCCTTGCTCATGGCGTTGATGTCGACGAACTGGTGAAGGCGCTCAACGCTTACTTTGACGCAAAGAAGAAGTAAAAATCAGCTGTCTATAAACAAAAAAGGGGTCTATCCATCTGGATAGGCTCCTTTTTTGTAAAAAATCGGCAGCCACAAGGGAGCCGCCGATTGAATTTTCAATTTTGCTAAAGAAAACTGCTTATTCGTCATCCGTCAGGAATTCGCCGTCCTGCTCTTCGCTTGCTTCTGCGGGCCTGCCTTTGCCCATCAGCTCATCGCGAACAAGCTTGTCAATCTCGGCTGCAATATCCTTGTGTTCCTTGAGGAAGTTGCGCGTGTTCTCGCGTCCCTGCCCAATGCGCTGATCGCCATAGGAGAACCACGAGCCGGACTTATGGATGATATCCAGTGCAACAGCATTATCCAGCAGGCTGCCTTCCTTGCTGATTCCCTCGCCGTAGAGAATATCAAACTCCGCCACCCTGAAAGGCGGTGCGACCTTGTTTTTGACAATCTTCGCCTTGGTGCGGTTACCCACGACGTTTGAGCCGTCCTTGAGCTGCTCACCGCGCCTGATGTCGATGCGCACAGATGCATAGAACTTGAGCGCACGACCACCCGGCGTTGTCTCCGGATTGCCATACATCACGCCGACCTTCTCACGCAGCTGGTTAATGAATATGCAAGTAGAGTTGGTCTTGTTGACAATGCCCGTCAGCTTGCGCAGCGCCTGGCTCATCAGCCGAGCCTGAAGGCCTACAAAGGAGTCGCCCATTTCACCGTCAATTTCCGCCTTCGGCACCAGTGCCGCCACAGAGTCAATGACTACAATGTCAATTGCGCCCGAACGTACAAGTGCTTCACAAATTTCCAGTGCCTGCTCTCCGGTGTCGGGCTGAGATACATACAGCTGATCCACATCAACTCCCAGCTTGCGGGCATAAACGGGATCAAGCGCATGTTCCGCATCAATGAACGCTGCCACGCCGCCGGCCTTCTGAGCCTCAGCAACGACATGCAGGGCTACGGTTGTTTTTCCGGAAGATTCCGGGCCGTAAATCTCCACCACGCGGCCGCGCGGCAATCCGCCCACGCCCAGCGCAATATCCAGATCCAGGCACCCCGTCGGAATAACCTCAATATCGCGCACAGCATGTTCGCCCATGCGGATGATTGCGCCTTTGCCAAACTGTTTCTCAATTCCGGCCAGCGCAATGTCAAGTGCGCGCTTCTTTTCGCTGCTTTCTTCCACCTTGGCGGTCGTCTTCTTGCTCTTATCCGTTGCCATATGCTCCTCCATTAGTTTTCTTCAAGGGCTGCCCGGCGCACCATGTCCAGCGCACGAAGCGCCGCCAGAAAGCGTATCCGCTTCCTGTCGCCCGATAATTGCAGCCGCTCCACGTTAACGCCATTTCGGCTCGCGCACGCCACATACACAAGCCCCACAGGCTTTTCCTTCGTGCCTCCACCGGGTCCTGCAATGCCCGTTGTCGCCACAGTGATATCTGCGCCGCTCTTTTCTCTCAGCCCGCACGCCATTTCCAGCGCCGTCTGCTCGCTGACCGCGCCAAAGCGCGCCAACGTCTCTTCCTTCACGCCGCAGTATTTGACCTTCGCCTCATTGGCGTAGGTAACATGTGCCTCATTAAGTGCCGCAGAGATACCCGGATAGTCCACAAGCTGCGCCGCAACCAGTCCTCCCGTGCAGCTTTCTGCCGTCGCCACAGTCAGCCCGCGCTCAACGAGCGCGCGTCCGGCTGCTTCCTGCATGGAACCTTCTCCGGTCTCCATGACTGCATATACGCTGTCTCCCAGTACGCTGCAAAGCGCACCAACAATCGGTGCAGCCTTCTCTATCGCCTGTTCTTCATTTTCGCCCCGCGCCGTCACGCGGAGCTGGCATTCACCCAGCTGACAGTACGGCGCAACAGTCACAGCGCCTTCCGCTTCAATCCACTGTGCGCATTTCTCCGCAACCTGAGATTCTCCCAAACCGTAAATGCGGATATAACGCGAGGCGATGCACCCGCCTGTGTACACAGCCAATCTGTCATAGACCTGCCCATCGAACATCGTCTGAAGCTCATGCGGCGGGCCAGGCAGCTGAACGACAATTTTGTTCTCTGTCTCTATCAGGCATCCCGGCGCAGTGCCGCAGACGTTTTTGAGGATGGTGCAGCCTTCGGCAAACATGGCCTGCTTGCGGTTATTTTCCGGGCATGGGCGGCCAATTTTCAAAAAATATGCCTGAACAGCGCTCCAACTCGCCTCATCAAATACCATCGGCAGCCCTAAAAGCTCCGCCGTGATTTCCTTGGAAAGATCATCCTGCGTAGGCCCAAGGCCGCCGGTTGTGATGACCAGATCGCTCCTTGAAAGTGCCAGTGCCAACGCTTCGCGCATCCTTTGAGGATTATCGCCCACTGTCTGGTGATAGTAGACGTTAATCCCCAGAGTTTGCAGCCTTCCAGAAAGAAACTGTGCATCGCTGTTGGCAATCTGTCCCATCAACAGTTCCGTGCCGATGGCCACAATTTCTGCCACCATATTACTTTGCGCCTCCCAGCACGCTGCGGTTCTGCCAGACATATTCGCCCATGGAATACAGCGTCATCACCGCCGTCGCCAACATGAGGATGTTCGGGATCAGGCCGCGCTCCGTCACGGTCAGCAGCATGACCAGAATCATCTGAAGCACGGTTTTAATTTTTCCGCTCATTCCTGCCGCGATCACATGTCCCTGCTCCACGGCGCACAGCCGCAGCCCGGACACGACAAACTCACGTGCAATAAAGATGATGCAGGCAGCCACATTCAGCCGGCCCATTGCGGTCAGCATAATGAATGCCGTATGTGTAAGCAGCTTATCTGCAATCGGGTCCATAAATTTGCCGAAATTGGAAATGAGATTATATTTGCGGGCAATTTTGCCGTCCAGCATGTCGGTGAAAGCCGCTGCCGCAAACACCAGAAGCGGAAGGAAGCAGAGCGTCTTATCCGTGCCAAAATAGTACAGCAAAAGAAGATACAGGGGCACCATGGCAATGCGAACCAGCGTCAGCTTGTTGGGCAGATTCAACTCTGTCCACGCTTCCCAGATCTTCTTCATACGCGCACCCCCGTCAGATCATAAGCCTTTGAGCCAGTGATCTCGACATTCACAAAGGAACCGATTTCGCACGGTTCATCTGACGTGAAATAAATGTTTCCGTCTGTCTCCGGGGCTTCAAACTCGCTCCTGCCTGCATAGCGGCTGCCGCGTTTTCCTTCCACCAGCACACGGCAGATCGTGCCCACGCGCTTCTTGTTTTCTTCCAGAGAAATCTGGTGCTGAGCGGTCATCAGTGTGTCATAGCGCACCTGCTTGACCTCTTCCTCCACCTGATTCTTCATTTCTGCCGCGCGCGTACCATCTTCCGGTGAGAACATAAACGCACCCATGCGTCCAAACCTTGTCTCCTTGACGAAGTCCATCAGTTCTTCAAAGTCCGCATCGTTTTCCCCCGGGAATCCGACCATCAGCGTCGTGCGCAGCATCATGCCGCGCTCCTTGAACTTCCGGCAGATCTCGCGGATATGTTCGCTCGTCTCAAAGCGGTTCATATCGTTGAGGATATGCTGGCTGATATGCTGCATCGGCAGGTCGAGATATTTGCAGACGTTGGGCAGGTTCGCAATCGTATCCAGCAAACGATCATCCACGCGCTCAGGATAGCAGTACAGCGTGCGCAGCCATTCAACCCCCGGAATCGCCGCCACTTCCGCAAGCAGCTCCGGCAGCTGACTTTCGCCGCCCTCGTCCGTGCCATAGCGCGTAGTATCCTGTGCAATGAGCGTGAATTCCTTCACGCCCTCGGATGCCAGGCGGCGCACTTCCTCCAGAATATCTTCCTTCGGCCGGCTCCTGTATCCGCCGCGAATCAGCGGAATGGCGCAGTATGAGCACCAGTTGTCGCAGCCCTCGCCAATGCGGATATACGCGCTGTACGGCGGTGTCGTCAATACGCGTCCATACTCGAAAAACGAACCATCGTCATCCGTATAGACAGGGCGCTGACCAGCCTGTGCTTCCTCCAGCGCCTTGTCAAGTTTTTCATACTCGTTGACGCCCATGATAAGATCTATCTCTGGCATTTCTTCTCGGATCGCATCCGGGTAACGTTGTGCAAAGCAGCCCGTTGCCGCCAGAATGCGGCACACGCCGGTTTTCTTATATTCTGCCATTTCAAACAATGTGGAAATGGCTTCTTCCTTCGCGGACTGAATGAATCCGCAGGTGTTGACGATGATGACCTCGGCCCTGGCCGGATCAGAAACAATCTGATATCCATGCGTCTTGAGAACAGCGAGCATCTGCTCGGAGTCAACGCGGTTTTTGCTGCATCCCAGGGAAATCAGCCCTACTGTTGTTGCCAAATTCTTGCTCCTTTAAGCGCCGATGGGCGCTGAACGTTATACGGATTTATTTTACCATGCCCGCCAGTCAATTACAAGGTGGAGACACAGCGAACTTTCCTACAGCAAATTTTTCTTCTGTGTCCAGCGTACAATGAAGTTTTCAAAAGTAAACAGGTCTTAGACATGCAGCTCCTGTAAGCAGGGGAAAATCAGCCGCTTGTGCCTTCTGGATCCCCGCAGCAGCCCATGTGCGGCAGGTCGGCATACGCCGTTCTTTGTCACAGCACTTCATGAACCCTTTTTGCGAACATCCCTTGACGCAGTCGAATTTTTCCTGTTTCAAGCCTGATGTTTCGATAAATAATCTGTCTGCGGCACTTTGGTGCAAACAAATATACTTTGATATTTGCAATCCCATGTGCTGTGTAATCAACTGTTTTTATCCATTCACTTTCCTCTTTGCCAGGCCTTTCTTTATTCTCGCACAGGGCTGCGAATGGATTCCTTATCGCTGTAAGCTTTCCGTCCCCACTCGAAGGGGAAACATTTTACACAGGATCACATGTTCCCGCTCTTTGATTTATCCCACCTGCTGCCTGTTTCTCCGTTTTTTTACCCATCCTGTCATCTTCCAAATGACAATCACCACACACCGATAAATTGAGTACACCGCAAAAAATGCCAGCACACCA
>JAHHSO010000045.1 GCA_020025205.1 Christensenellaceae bacterium
GGATAATGTACTCTGTTTCATGACATTCCCTCCTTTTTCTGGCTTTATTATATTGTCTTACTTCTCGTTTGTCAATTACTTTTTATTGTATCACGATAAAAATAAATTGCATTATAGACATTCACATGCATTCTGAGCATAAGAAAACGGCACCCGCAGCGGATGCCGTTCGATTTTCAATTATTTGACCAGAATAATGCGGCCGCAGTTTTCGCATTCAATGAATGCCTCACCGGAACGCATCTTGTCCTTATCGGCCGCAGAAAGCTGCATGTTGCACCCGCCGCAGCGATCCTCCGTCAGGCGCGTAATCGGCGGCATGGCGTGGTGCTTAATGGCCTTGTACTTTTCCAGAAGCTTGGGATCAATGCCTTCAGCCTCCTGGGCAACCTTCTTTTTCAGCTCTTCGAGCTTCACAGCTGCCTGCTTGTATTCTTCGTCATAGATGACCTTAACGCGATCAAATTCCGCGCGAGCCTTCGCCGCACGCACACGCACTTCGCGCTGCTGGCGATCACGGGCCTCTGCATCCTTACGCATCTTCGCCAGTTCAGCCTCATAGCGGGAGATGGTCGCCACCAGTTTCTGAACAGATGCCAGCTGCTTTCTGACTTCTTCCAGATCGTCGGGATGGCTTTCGTTGAAATGCGCCGCCGCTTCTGCTGCCGCCCCATTCAAACGCTTGATTTCATCCGCGAGCGCTTCCATGCGGTCAGACATGATTTCAACATCCGTCTCAATCTTTTTGATGACCTTCTGCTGCTCCAGCAGAAAATCGCGCTGCTTCAAAAGCTCCTTGCGGTTTGCATTCGAACGCATTCCCTGTTCATATTCGTGCAGCTCCATATCGACCTGCTGATAACGCCACAGAAGTTCATACTGTTCCAAAATAAGGCCCTCCTCTATTCATCGCCGCCCAAAGGGATTGCCCTTCGAGCAGAAAACCGTCACGTTATATTGTACTGCATCCGCAGCGTTTTGTAAAGCGGCAGAAAGCACTTCGCAGACAGGGTTTTCCGTTTCAAAATGTCCTGCCTCAAGCACACAGCAGCCCGCATCTACGGCATCCAGCGCCTCATGATGGCGCACTTCACCGGTGATAAAGCAGTCTGCTCCCTGCTCCATCGCCAATCTAATCTCTGAGCCGCCCGCACCGGAGCAGCACCCCAGTATATGCACAAGCGAATCCGGCGCCCCATACGCGCGCACCGGCCCTTTAAGCTTCTGCTGTGCCTTCATCCGAAGGCTTTCCAGCGTCATCCCTTCAGGCAGTTCGCCCACGCGCACAAACCCCTCACCCTTAACGTTCTTTACGCCCAGTATCTTCATCAGCGTGTCATTGACGCCGCCAGGCGCGCTGTCCAAATTGGTATGCGCCGCAATGTGCGCAATGCCCGCCTCGGCCATAGACAGCATGAGCCGCCCCTCTCTGTCCTGATCGGTGATGCGCTTGCGGGCAGAAAACATGATCGGATGATGGGTGACAATCAGCTGAGCGCCCAGCGCTTTCGCTTCCTCCACCCGCTCCTGTGTCAGGTCCAGTGCCACCAGAATTTTCTGAACGGGTGCCTTGGCGCGTCCAAACAGCAGCCCCACATTATCCCAATCTTCCGCCAGCTCGTAAGGTGCAATTTCGCCCACAAGCTGCTCGACATCCGCTACTGTACAGGTTCTCATACTCAATGCCTCCGAAATCATCTGCAATTCGCGCCCGCACACTGTAAGGCGCTCTCGCGCTCTGTCCGTGTTAAGGCAGGAAAGCTGCTCCATTTCCCGCACGCGTACGCTGCGCTGCCAGACAAAATAGGCGCGCTGAGCCTCATTTTCAACTCCGTTGACCGCCGCGCCAAGCAGCGCATAGCGCGGATTCATCCAGGCTTGCGTACTCTTTTTTGCAAGAATCGTCACATAATGCCGCCCCGCCGCGCAGCAGAAAACTTCCTTTTCAAGTGCAAATCCAAGCTCAAAAAGACCTGTGCGCAGCTGAGGCAGGTCAACATTGGCCTGCACGATGACAGATGCCTTTCCGACCTTTTCAAGCCCCTGTGAAAGTATGCTGAGGATCGTCCCGGCACCCATGCCCAGAATCATCACAACATCCACACCCGTTTCCGGCAATGCAGAAAGACCGTCGGCCACATCAAGCCGTGCCCGCTCAGCCAGCCCGCGCGCTGCAAACAGCGTCCGCGCCTTTTCAAGGGACGGTGCGCTTACATCGCTGGCGCAAACCGTCAGTCCCCGCACACATTCCAGCAGGTAAGCCGAAAGATATCCATGGTCGCATCCTACATCCGCAGCCAGCGGATGCGCTTTGCCGTCCAGCACCTCAAGCGCAAGCGCGGCTGCGGCCTGAAGCCGCTCGTCCAAGATGATGGGCTGCACCGCAGGCCCTCCTTTTATTTCTTCTTATAGTGGAAAAGTATCAGATTGCCGTCCGTCACCTGAATAGAAGCCTCCTCTTGCGTCACCACATTGCTGATCCCAAGCGGATAATCGCTTCCAAGTGTCTGATCTGTCAGCGGATAATAAAGTCCCGTAAGCGTAATGCCGCGCGCCTGCCCAAGCGGCAGGATGGACACAGTGTCCCCCTGAGCATGGCAAAGCACTTCTTTTCCATTCACGCGAACAATGCGCACACCGTCTGCCAGAATTTCCGCTTCCGCCCCGCGCTCATGCGCCCGTACAAGCAGCATGAGGTTGCCCAACGCATGGTCAAGCCGCCCGCCAAGAGCCCCGAGAATGCGAATCTGATCGGCACCGCGTTTGAGCGCCGCATCCAGCGCGTGAACGCCATCCGTGTCATCCTTGATGCAGCTGAGGCGTTCTTCGCCGCCCTGATAGCGTTCCAGCACTTCGCCGTCAATGGAGTCCATGTCGCCCACAAGCAGATCCGGCTCCAGTCCGGCTGCGTCAAACGCATCCATGCCGCTGTCCGCCGCAATGGTAAAATCCGCCCACTGTTTCTCTCTGGCCAGACATGCCGCATCCGGCGCATCTCCGCCCAGAACAATCAGCGCACGCACTCTGCCGCCCCCATCACCTGATCGACAACAGCCTTCGGGTCTTTTGCCTGAAAAAGCCCCGTGCCCATCACCAGCACATCCGCGCCTGCCGCGATGACTTTCGCCGCATTGTCAGCCTTGACGCCGCCGTCCACCTCAATGAGGATGTCACGGCCAGTCTTTTTAATCATCTCCTGCAAAACAGGAATCTTGGCAAGGCAGTCCTCGCGGAGACTCTGGCCGCCGAAGCCCGGTTCAACCGTCATCACAAGCACCAGATCGCACAGCGGCAGAAGCGGTTCAATCTTCTCCGGGCAAGTGCCCGGCTTGATCGAAATACCGGCCTTGATGCCGCGAGCCGCGATGGCACGAAGCGTCGTTTCAGGATCATCGTCCGCCTCCATGTGAACGGTGATCAGATCTGCCCCCGCCTGAACATAGGCATCCAAATATGCAAGCGGATGACTGAGCATTAAATGTACATCCAGAAACAGTCCGGTTTCTTTGCGCATAGCGCGGACAAAGTCCGGCCCGAAGCTGATGTTGGGCACAAAGTGTCCGTCCATATGATCCAAATGCAGCCATGAAATGCCCAGATTTTCCACGCGTCTGACTTCATCGGACAGGTGCATCAAATCCGCACCCAGAACGGACGGAGAAATCTCGATCTTATTCATTCGTAGCGTCCTTTCCAATTCTCTCTCACTTCGCCAAGCAGCTCACGGTAGCGTTCATAACGCCCCGCTCCCAGATTGCCTGCATCTACCGCGGCATGAACCGCACATCCAGGCTCCCTGTCATGCAGGCAGGGCTGAAAACGGCACTGATCTGCCAATTCGTTGTATTCAGGATAGAGCTGTGCAAACTCCTGAGGCTCTATGTTGTTTTGCAGTTCGAGCAGGCTGAATCCCGGTGTGTCCAGAACGAACATGCCGTCCAGCTCCATCATTTCAGCGCGCCTTGTCGTATGCCTGCCGCGCTCAGTCTTTCGACTCAGGCCGCCTGTCTCCAGTTCAATTCCGAAAAGGGCGTTGAGCAACGAGCTTTTGCCTACTGCGGACTGGCCCGCCAGACAGGTCACCCTGCCGCGCATCTCCTCCCGCAGCGCCTCTATGCCTTCACCGGTCTTTGCGCTGACAGAAAATACGCGCAGATCCGTACCTGCATACTCTTTTTCAATCTGGCTGACCAGCTCACTGCCCAAATCCACCTTGTTTACACATATAACAGGAGTCATGTTCCCATGCTGTGCGCGCAGAATCAGCTTGTCGCACAGGAGCATATCCGGCTGCGGCACGCTGGCAATCACCAGCATCAGCATATCCACATTCGCTACGCTGGGTCTGTCGAGCATACTTTTTCTGGGAAGAATCTCTTCCAGCCAGCCATCCTCTTCCTCTTGTCCGGGGGTGAAGCGCACGTGGTCGCCAACCATCAGTTTGAGCTTCTGGTGTCGAATTTTTTTCTGCGCACGCAAAGTATATTCCCGATGATCCTGATCACAGAGCACCGTATAAAAGCTGCCAATGCCCCGAAGGATGCAACCCGTCATGTCTCCTCCTCGTCTTTCCAAGGTTACTGCAATACCGCTGTAGCCTCACTCTTGAAGTTGCCGTCCAAATACAGCCGCCAGGTATGTACGCCGCTTGTTTCGCTGCGAAGCGTCACCTTGATGTCGTCAGGCTCCATGTGTGTCGCGGAATACATATCGTTTTCCTGACCATCCTCTTCCACCAGCGTGACACGGACGTTCATGCCATCCTCAGGCGCGTCAATGTGAAGCGCAACCGATGCCGTATACTTTCTCTTATCATAACGCCCAACCGTCATATCCAATGTGCTTCCGGGAAGCACAACGGTAAACTTGTCAATCGACTGACTGAGTACCATGCCATCCTGGCTGGCGCTCTTCACCGTTTCATAACTGATGCTGCCAAGTGTCAGACCCACGGCATCAATGCGGGCAGAAGCTTCTTCCTCACGCTGTCCCGTCAGTTCGGGCACAACAATGCGCCCGCCGGACACCGTGAGTTCTACTTCCGTCCCCGGCTTCAAAGACGTACCTGCCTCCGGATTTTGCGAAACAACCGTTCCCGCGAGCATCTCACTGGGCACAACGCTCACGTTGCCCGGCACAAGCCCCTGTTCATCCAGAATAGCCAGCGCTTTCTCTTTCGTCTTTCCAGTCAGGCGCTGCATCGTCACCATGCCGCTGCCCATGGAAATCGTGATCTGTGCAGTATCGCCGCGCCGCACATCTTCATTGGCCTCAGGTTTCTGCTCGCTCACGTATCCTTCGGGAACAGTGCTGTACTCATAATCCATGCTCAATTCCAGTCCAGCATTCTGCACCAAGCGTTCTGCCGTTGCTGCATCCAGTCCTGCCAGATTCGGCATTTTAACCAGAATAAACATGGATCTATACAGTCTGAGCCCGGCAACGGCAATCAGTGCCACCATCAACAGCGCAGCAAAAAGTGTTGCCATTCGGACGGGCAGACTCTTTGGCTCGGCGCGCTTCTGTTTGATGCGGTCAACCACTTCATATGTCTTTTCATCCAGCGGCCGCTGCTCCATGAACTCGCCTTCCGGATGGCGCAGCGCACGGCGTAAATCGCGCACCATGGCATCGGCACTCTGATAGCGGTTCTGCGGCTGTTTTTCAAGCGCTTTCGCCACAATCAACGCTACTGCGCGGCTGACCTCGATTTCTTCATCAACCGATTTAGGCGGCTCCATCAGGTGCATCATGGCAACGGAAACCGCCGTTTCTCCCTCAAACGGCACATGACCCGTGAGCATTTCATATAAAATGATGCCTACGGAATACAAATCGCTTGCAGCTGTGGCTTTCATGCCTTTTGCCTGTTCCGGCGAGAAATAATGCACCGAACCCATGACGTTTCCGTCCGAAGTCAGCGTCTTGGTATCTGCCATGCCCGCAATGCCAAAGTCACCGATTTTAGCCTGCCCCATCCGGGAAACAAACACGTTCTGCGGCTTCACATCTCTGTGAACAATGCCGCGCTGATGCGCATGTCCCAGTGCCGAAAGAATTTGCAGCGCATAGCGCACAGCCTCTTCTTCAGACAGCCGTCCACGCTCGTTGATGACCTCTTTGAGTGTTTTTCCGTCCACATACTCCATGGCAATATAGGAAATTCCACCCACGCAGCCGGAAGAAACCAGATTGACAACATTGGGATGATTGAGTTTACGGCAGGCTTCCGCTTCGCGCCTGAAACGCTCCTGATACTCCGGATCTCCTTCATATTCTTCGCGAAGCACTTTAAAGGCAACGGTCTGGTGCGTCTTCATGTCGAACGCACGGTAGACAATCGCCATGCCGCCGCGTCCTACGACATCTTCAACGCGGAAACGCCTGCTGACAATTTTTCCGATCAGTCTCGCGTCCACGCAGCACCCTCCCCGCCTGTACACAGGATCAGCGTGATGTTATCGCTGCCGCCCGCGTCAAGCGCGAGGTTAAGCAGCCTGTCAGCCGCTTCCTCCATGTCGTAATGGTTGAGCGTATCCTCAATCTCTTCATCGCACACCATGCCGGAAAGGCCGTCCGTGCACAAAAGCCACTTGTCGTTTTCCTGGGTGTCAACCTGAAAAAGATCAGGATCATTTTCCCCCTGCGTTCCCAACGCACGGGTGATGATATTTCGGCGCGGATGTATGCGTGCCTCTTCTTTTGTGATGATGCCCGCCCGCATCAATTCGTCCACAAGGGAATGATCCTGCGTGATCTGTTCCAGATGTCCATCTCTGAGCCGGTAAATACGGCTGTCACCGACATGCGCAATGTACATGCGGCTCTCTGCGCGCCACAAGACGGACAGCGTCGTGCCCATGCCGCTGCACGATTCATGCGTCATGGCATGGTGCTTGATGTCCTTATGAGCGCAGGCAACTGCATCGCCAAGCGTGGTGAGGGCAGGCGGCAGGCCGGCAAGCTTTTTCATGGTGTTAACCGCAATGCTGCTGGCCACTTCGCCTGCCAGATGTCCGCCCATACCATCTGCAACGACATACAGGTTTTCACCAAACCAAGCCGAATCTTCGTTCTGCCTGCGCTTTTTTCCAATATCCGTCCGCATCGTCGCCGGCATGTCGTTTCTCCCCTTTTACTCGTTCTCCTTGATGTACCGTCGTCTAAGTTGTCCGCATGCGCCCTCAATATCATCGCCCATTTCGCGGCGTCTGGTCACAGAAATGTTCTTTTTTTCCAGTGCTTTTTTGAATGCGTCAACCTCTGGCTCACTCACGCCTGTGAGCCCGCGTTCCGGCACGCTGTTAAGCGGGATCAGGTTCACATGGCACTGCATGCCGCGCAGCCTGTCCGCCAGTTCATACGCCTGCTCCGGATCAGCGTTAACCCCGTGTACCAGCGCGTATTCAAAGATTACGCGCCGCCCCGTCTGTTCAATATAGTAACGGCAGGCATCCAGCACATCGTCCATTTTATACTTGTTCGCCACCGGCATCAGCTGACGGCGCACCTCGTCGTTAGGCGCATGCAGGGACAAAGACAATGTCACCGGCAGATCTTCCTGCGCAAAGCGGCGCATGTTCTCCACAAGGCCGCATGTGGACAGAGAGACGCTGCGCATGCCGATGCATATGCCATCCTCCATACGCAGAAGGCGCAAAAACTTGACAACGTTGTCATAGTTATCAAGCGGTTCGCCGCTGCCCATTAACACAATGTTATGGACTTTCTGCCCCTGTGCCGCCAGAATGCCATTGGCAGCGACGATTTGACCCAGCATTTCTGCCGGCGTCAGGCTCCGGGCGCAGCCGTCCAGCGTGGACGCGCAGAACTTGCAGCCCATGCGGCAGCCTACCTGCGTGGACAAGCAGAGCGTGTTGCCATACTTGTAGCGCATCAAGACGCCTTCAATAACATGTCCATCGGTCAGGCGGTACAGGAGCTTGATTGTGCCATCCAGTTTGGACTCAATCGTCTCCAGAATGGCAATCGGATTGTCGATACAGGTTTCAGAAAGTTCCTGACGGAGCGCCTTGGGCAGATTGGACATCTGCTCAAAGGGAACGCCGGCATGCAGCCAGGAAAACACCTGCTTCGCCCGAAATCCGGGCTGCCCCTTCGCCGAAAGAAATTCCCTGAGTTCCTCTGGCGTCAAGGAAAGAAGCTGGGTTTTCATCATGCTTTCACCCTGTGCATTCTGCATACATAGAAGCCATCCGTACCATCGCGATGAGCGAACATCTGGAGTCCCAGTTCTCCCTCATGCTCTGCAAGCTTCTGCGGAAGCTCCTGCGCCATTGGTGCCACTTCATATTCAGGATGACGCGCAAGGAACGCGCGCACCTGCTGCTCGTTCTCCTGAGGCAGGATGGAGCATGTAGAGTAGACCAGCGTACCGCCGACCTTGACCATCGGTGCAATGGCATCCAGAATATCCGCCTGCGTGCGGCAAAGCGATGCAACGCCGGATTCTGTCACGCGGTACTTGACATCCGGCTTTTCCAACATAACGCCCGTACCCGTGCAGGGTGCATCCACCAGAGCGGCGTCCAGTGTCATGTTCATCTCTTCGCGCGGCACAGAGGCATCCTTCACCGCCGGGCGCACGTTTTCCAGCTTCAGCCGATTGGCCGTTCCTCGGATCAAATCCACTCGATGGGGATGGGTATCCCACGCGTAAACGCGTCCTGTATCGCCCATCATCTCGCTCAGAACTGCCGTCTTGCCGCCGGGCGCTGCGCAGGCATCCAACACGTTCTGTCCGGGCTTTGCCCCCACCATGCGCGCCGCAATGACGGAGCTTTCACCCTGAATCGTGAACAGGCCGTTCTGGAATGCGCGCATGCGGGTCAAATCACCCGCACCATGTACCTTATATGTACCGGGCACAATTCCCTCTTCAAACTCCATTTCATCATCCGTCAAAACACTCTTCAGCCGCGCATCATCGCAGCGTAGATTGTTCACGCGGATGGTAACGCTCCGATCCTTCGGACGATAGCGCAGAATTTCCAGCGCTTCATGCTCACCATAGGATTCAATCAGCATCTTGCACAGCACTTCCGGCGCGCTGAACATCACGGACAGATACTTGGCCGGATCATCCTGCGGCTTGGGCCATGTGGTATCCCCTTTGCCGCGGATCATGTTGCGCAGAACTGCATTCACAAGACCGGTCAGCGCTTCCATGCCCATCGCCCGTGTCAGGCTGACGGACTCATCCACAGCCGCCATATCCGGCACGCGATCAAGGTAGAACAGCTGATAAGCACCCATGCGCAGAATTTCACGGATGGTTTCGTCAATTTCCTTTTCGCCGGTGAGGAACTGGTCAATGCGCCAGTCAAGCGTCAGGCGGTTTTCAAGCGTACCATACACAAGCTGAGTGACAAACGCACGGTCGCGGCGCGGCAGATCCGCCTGAGCCAGACGCTTGTCCAGCGCAAGGGATGCATACGCATCCGAACGGCTTACATCCAGAAGCGTCTCCAATGCAACGCGGCGCGGCGCAAGATTCATCGAACGGTGTCCGCCGCGCGGCGCTCCCCTGCGTTCCGTATGAAACGGGCGGTCTCCGCGCGGTGCAAAATTCTTGTGTTCTCCGTTGAACGGGCGGTCTCCGCGCGGTGCAAAATCCTTGCGTTCTCCATTGAACGGACGGTCTCCGCGCGGCGCAAAATCCTTGCGTTCTCCCTTAAACGGACGGT
>JAHHSO010000046.1 GCA_020025205.1 Christensenellaceae bacterium
AAAAAGGAGCTTTCCGCCGATATGGGCGGAAAGCTCCAAGAAGGTAAACAGATCTTACTTGGCGAACGCCTGAGCGATTGCTTTGCCGATGGCCTTGCAGTCCTCGGTCGCACCAGACACGGCATCAACACCCTCACTCTGGGTCTCGATGATCGCGCTAACATAGGTCTCAAACTGTTCGTCGGTCATCATCATCGTGTCACGGCCGCCGGTGACAGCGATGTCGCTCAGCTTGCCATCCTTCACGGTGAAGGTGAACTCAATCTTATCGTGCACGCCGTCAACAGTTGCCTTGTATTCTCCATCCTCAGCGTCAGCCCAAGCCGGACCCACGTCGCTCTTGTCAACCGCAATGATCTCAGACTCGCCGCCAAACGCAGTCTGCGCAGCAGTACGGCCGGACAGCATCGCTTCAGCAAGGAAGGTACCATTCTGGTAGAGGTTGGAGATGTAGCTGCCCAGCTCGCCGGCTTCGTACAGGCCCGGGATGACCTCATCATTCCAGTCAAGCACACGGCTGGCGGTATCGCGCTTTGCGCCGCCAGTGGTGCCCACCAGCGTCGGGTAGATCGGGATGGCGTAGAACGGGCCCTTCTCAATCTTCTGCATGGTCTCCGGATCGCGTCCGAAATCTTCGTCCACGCCCTTCTCGCACATCTCGTTGTAACGTTCGATAGTTGCCTTCACGGCCGCCGGATCGCGGTCGATCTTCTCAGCAAGCTCTTCGATGGTGTCAGCCTTGATGACCCAGCCTTTTTCGATTTCAGCCAGGTTGTCGTTGGACCAGGTATATCCCTCGGTAGTGGTCGGCCAGCTCAGCCACTGGTTGCCCACAGCACCAGCCTCGCGGGTTGCCTCATCAAAGATCAGGTGAACCGGAAGCGCACGCTCGTGAGGCAGATCCGTATAGCGGCCATACTTCACGTATTTCATGTGCTGACGATGATAGCCATAGGACTCGTTGTAGAAACGCTCGTTGTCAGAATCAATTTCGACCCAGGAACCAGCCGGCATGTCGAAGTTGCGCATGAAGGTTGCCTCGTATTCCGGAACCTTGAATCCAAGCCAGAAGCCGCCAGACTGGGTCTGGTTCTTCATGTGCCAGATCTTGGCGCCGGCTTCCATCAGCATCTTGATGCCGTCACCGGTGTTGCCCGGGGTACCAGCGGTATAAACCACATCCATGCCATGGAAGTCACGCTGCATTTCGAGGTTATTCTCGTATCCGCCGCAGGCAAGCAGAACGCCCTTGGCACTCTTGATGCTGTATTCCTTGCCGTTGGCATCGGTCGCAACAACACCGAAGACTTCCTTGGTCACCGGATCCTGCACCAGAGAGATGGCCGGATTCTCGTAACGGATTTCAATGTCGCGAACCTTGGCCGCTTCATTGAAGCAGCGCCATACGCCGCCATTCTCGAAAGCGCCAGAGTTCTTCTTGCGCAGGTGCGCACTGGCACCGCTGAAGTTGGAGCCCGGGAAGGAGTCAAACTCCAGAACCATGGAACCCCACTTGATCGGGCCGCCGCTCACATAGCCGGCTTCATAACCAGCGCTTTCGGCAATGCCCTCAATCCAGGGCAGCTGCGTTGCAAAGCCGTTGACCAGCCAGTCCATGTACTCATCCGGAATCGGGTTCGGCTCATTGCAGGCTTCCAGATAGAGCTTGAAGTCTTCCAGCGCATCCGGAGCCGGAACAATGAAAGTCTGGCCGGAAGCGATGGAGTTGCCGCCCGCCAGCGTGGAAGGCATCTTTTCCAAAACAACCACCTTGGCCTCGGGATCGATGTCATGCGCTTCAACAGCCGCTGCTGCACCAGCAAGGCCATAGCCGACGATGACAAAATCGGCCTCCTCATCCCACTTTTCGATTGTGCTGACCGGGCGAACCCAATCTGCACATGCAGGCAGCGCAACCGCAACCGCGAAAAGCGCCACAAGCAGCATCGAAAGCATCTTTTTCTTCATGTCTTTCTTCCTCCTTATTTTGTACCTATGTGCCATGCGCCCATTGCGCATTGCTCCGCTCCTCATCCGAATTCAGCCTGGCTTGTTTCCTTTTCGTCAAGAAAAGGAGGGTTGACTTTCTTTCTGTCATTCGGTATAGTGTGAGTATAAACCCTCAAGCGACTTGAGAGTCAACACTTTATGACAAAATTGTGACACATTTTTAACGGGAGTGAGACTTTGAAAATTTCCATCGGAACGCTTTCCCGCGCCTTCAATCTGAGTGATGAAGCGCTGCGCTTCTATGAGAAGAAGGGGCTGCTCAAGCCAAGCCGAGAAAACGGCACTGGTTACCGCACCTTTGAAAAAAACGACATCCAGCGTGTCTCCAACATCCGCCGTCTCAAAAACCAGAATTTTTCGCTGGAAGAAATCCATGATGTCTACTACTGTATCGACGAAAACCAGCTTCTTTCTCTTTACAGTCAAAAAGCAGCCGACACGCGCCGCGAAATCCTTTATCAGAAGCATATTCTCAGCCATATGGATAAAACCATTTCTACTTTGGAACATGTACACACTCTTCTGTGCCAGCCGCAAATTGCCCATAACGGCATTGCCTATCTATTGGAATATGCGTCTATTGAAGCCATGTGGGCGCAGCTCCCGAAAAATCCGATTCTCAAAACACTTTTTCATCAGCTCCCATTGACATCCTTCACAACCCTTCTTCCGCGCGCTCATCTGGATGGAGGAACCGGCAGCATGACCAAGGGCATTCTGTTTTTTGAAGACGATGCCGATGTGCTGGACGTGGATCTTTCACAATTTCGCCGCATTGATGCAAGCCGTTCTGTCACCTGCCTGTTCCGTCTGGAGAACGGGCAGTTTGATCCTGAACACCTGCTTGCTTTGATTCGTCCTTTCATGAAGGAGCATCACCTGCGTGCCAGCGATGATTTGTTCACCGCCCAGCTTCTGAGCTACATCAACGGCGAAGAGTGCCCCGTTCACTACGCCCAGCTGATCGTTCCCGTAACAGGTGAATGACATTTCGTTAACTACCATTACGTTTTGTTTATAAATTCCAAAAACATAAAGAAAGAGCCGAAGATTACTTTGCGCTCTTTCTTTATTGTTCAATTTACATCGATCATCCGTTCGGGTTCGCATGGCGCATGCGCAGAATCTCCGTGTTTTTTTCCACTTCCTTTTTGCCCAGCGGATACAGAAACGCAAGGAGCAGCAGCACCACCAGATACCCAATCGCCGGAGTTCCCGTGGCAATGTTGTAAATTCCGTCCAGCGTAGCTTGAGACTGCTGAACCGCCTGTCCGGCAGTACTGCTCACATAGCCGATCAGCCCCAGCGCAAAACCGCCAATGCCGCCGGCAATGGCCTGTCCCAGCTTGCGGCTGAACGAGTAAATCGCGTAGACTGTGCCATCGTCGCGCTGATAGGTGAGCACTTCCTGATAATCAATGACATCCGTAATAAACGCCCAGATGACCATATTAAAAAATCCAACGCCTATGCTGGCCATCAGCATGAGCGCAATAAACAGCGCCGGGTTCTGCGTATGTACAAAGAAGAGCACCGCATAGAAAACCGCCGCAACCGCACAGCCCACAATAGAGCATTCCTTTTTTCCATACCGCTCCGACATTCTGCGGGCAATCGGTGCCACGGCAATCATGGGAAGCGCCGTGGCAATGCTGCTGAAAATCATCAAACTGGCATTATGGAAGTAGTCCTGAAAAAGATAAGTCTGCATGGCCTGGCTGAGTATCTGGCTGAGCAGCATGGCAATTGCCGCGCCGATAATCGTCATCAGCGCTTTGTTTCTGGCAAGCACTTTCACCAGCCCGAAGAATCCCTTGCTCTTGTCTGCCTTTTTGTCCGGCAGCTGGATGCGCTCTGTCGTCATCTTGTAACACAAGAAGTACGCTGCCATTGCCATTGCGCCAAAAATCGCCGCCAGAAGCGTAAAACGTTCCGGAATCAGAACAGACTGTCCATCCACCTGCTTAAACAACAAAAGCGGCGTGATGATGTTAATGGGAATCACTGCCAGCATGGCGCCGAGGCTGCGGAATGTGGACAAACTTGTGCGGTCTCCAGGATCATCGCTGATGACAGATGCCATGGAACCATAGGGAATGTTCACTGCCGTGTAGCATACGCTGCCCCAGAGAATATAGGTAATGAACATATACGCAATTCTCAGTCCCATCGGCAGCCTTGCTGCCAGATACAGGTACATCAGCGTGTTGACCACAAACAACGGGACAGCCATTCTTTTAAGCCATGGCCGAAAGCGTCCTTCCCGCGAAATGGGCATCGTGTCCACTATTCTGCCCATGCCGACATCTGTAAATGCATCGACGCAGCGCGCAAGCAGAAACAGAATCCCCACTACATACGCCGAAACGCCCAGCACATCCGTGTAGAATTTCGTCAGATAGACGGACGCAAAAATAAATGTAAAGTCATTGGCAAGGTCGCCCATCAAATAGCCGACTTTGTCGCGCATGCCAAAGGGGCGCACATTACGATCAGACATTGTCAGAGTCCTTTCCTTCCGCTTGGAAACTGTAACAACCTTTTGCTGCGTCTGACCTCCACGCCGATGAAAGTTCTGCGCCCCTTATCCTGATGCAAGCCTCACTTTTTAAATTGTATCAACTTTTCGTTAAGCTCAACAGCCATGCCCGCCGGAAACTTGTTTCCGGCCATTTTGATGATATCCGACAGCCGCATGGCACGAAGCATCTTCAGCATGCCCTGCATTCCTGCTCCCATGCCCGTCCGTTCAGCCATAGCCGCCATCATCTTTTCAAGCATCGGCCCCGCCTGAGGATGATTCAAAAGATCTCCGAGTTTATCCTGAATGGAACAGTATCCTTCCGGAAATTCAAGCTTGGCTTCGTTGCCCAGTGCATCAAACCAGTTCGCCGCAGTTCCCGCCCCCTGCGGCAAACTATACGCCTCATTGGGCTTCTGCACGCCGTACAGGGTGATCACATCGACCGCCGCGCCATCCGCCCGGGCTTCAATCGTGTTTGCGCCTGCCGTAAGCTTCACATCTGTAAACACGCAGGCGCGGTTGACAGCTTTTTTTTCATCTGCTCTCTCGCCATTGATCAACAGCGTCACATGATCGCAGTTTGTATATACTGTCACATCCCGCTGACTGGGCGCACGCTCTGCAAAGCGCGCTCCACAAATGTGCACCATCGGTTTTACCGTCCAGTATGCCTGATAAAGAAAGAAACTGTCCTTCTTTGTCTTCCTGTCATACGTCACCAGTCCCTTGTTGTTGCGGCCCCTGCACCCGCCCTCATCGCGGGCATCGGCAGCAAAGTCAAACATATTCCAGACATATGTCGAAAAAAGATACGGACGCTTTTCAAATATTTTGAGCATCTCGTGGTGGTAGTATGCCTGATATTCTTCCGTATAGTCATGATTGACCGGCTTTTCCGAATGCCATGTCAAAATCGCTTCTGCTCCATACTCAGACAAACCCAGTGCCCGGTCAGGATTTTTCGCATGGAACTCATCCAGCCAACTGGCATTCTCATCGACTTCACCGCCGTACCAGCCGAAATAATGGTTGTAGCTGAGCACGTCTGTCAGATATACGTGCTCAGAATTCATAGGCACCATGCTCACATGCGCCATTGCAGTCAGGCGGCTGGGGTCAAGTGCTTTGGTCAGGGCATTCAGTTCTCCCAGATTGCGATACAGCGCTTCCGACTCGCCGCCGATTGTAATCTCATTGGCAATTCCCCAAAAGCAGATGCTCGGATGATTGTAATTCTGCGCAATCAGCTCCCGCATCTGGGAAAGCGTGTTTTCCTTTGCCTCCTGCCCCTGCATGAACAGGCTGATAAACGGGATTTCCGCCCAGACCACCATGCCTTCTTCATCGCAAAGATCATAGAAGAACTGCGCATGCTGATAGTGAGCCAGACGAATTGTGTTGGCGCCGACTTCCTTTATCAGTTCCATATCTTCCCTGTGATCAGCTTCTGAAATCGCCCAGCCTTTATCCAGCCTGTCCTGATGGCGGCTAACACCGTGCAGCGGAAATGAGCGGCCGTTCAGGAAAAATCCTTTTTCAGGATCAACGTGAAAACTGCGGTAACCAATCTTTGTGGATACGCTGTCCAGTGTCTTTCCTTCCTTGCAAAGGCGCACTTCCACTGTGTAAAGATACGGATCTTTAACCCCATCCCACAGGTGCGGCTTGTCCATTTCAAGCTTTAAAACCGTGTGCGCTTCAGCCTTTTCTTCTTGAGAAAGCACAACATCGCCATCAGCATCCCTGATATCAACAACCACACTGCACCCGTCAGCATTCACCGGAAACGCATCTACGCGCGTCAGCCCCGCTGCATGGGGCGTCACAAATATTCCCTGTGTGCCATCCTTCAAAAGATCAAAGTGCGCATCCTGTACCTCGATGAACGTCACCTTTCTGTACAAGCCGCCAAAAAATGTAAAGTCTGCCTGCTGCGGATACACATCGCAGTTCTCGTTGGTCACATCCACAGTCAGTTTATTCTTCTCTTTTCTGAGCTCATCTGTCAGTTCAAATCGGAAAGTCGAAAACCCGCCCCTGTGAATACCCAGCTTTTTTCCGTTGATGCTCACCTCTGCTACATGGTTTGCACCTTCAAACTGAATATACTGCCGCATCCCTGCCGTAGGCGCAGGCAAATCAATCTGATATACACCATGGCCGCGCCAATAATCGTCGCCGCCATCCTGACCATCCTGCGCATTCCATGTATGCGGCAAAATTACAGGAACAAACGCCTCGCCGTTTTTTGCAAATCGAGCCTGTTCCAACACAATCTCCCTGCGCATTTTTTGTCCCTCCTGCTGACTGCATAACCGCAAACGGTTATGGCTGTTTTTTTCTATGATACCACAATCATTCCTCAACAGTCGCCCATTCATGCATTTTTTTACTGAATTGTGCATCCATTTTCCGCTCATACAGTCGCGTTTTTACGCATCCATTCAGGCAACAAAAAAAGATCCTTCCATGTAATAGAAGGATCTTTCGCATCAAAATTACGCCTGTGCAGCGCCGTCCACAGAAAGGACTTCGCCCGTCACGTAGCTGGCCAAATCACTTGCCAGGAAAAGGAATGCATTGGCCACTTCCTGCGGCTCGCCCATGCGGCCCATCGGAATCGGAGCGCAGATGCGCTTGACCATTTCTTCCGGCAGAGCAGCAACCATATCCGTGCGGGTAACACCCGGGGCAACCGCATTGACACGAATATTATCATGACCAAGCTCGCGCGCCAAGCTCTTGGTGAGGCCGTTGACAGCAAATTTGCTCGTCGGATAGCCAACGCCAGACGGCTGACCATAGAGGCTGACCATAGAGCTGGTGTTAAGAATCACACCGCCGCCCTGTGCTTTCATGATCGGCGCAACCGCACGGCAGCCGTTGAATACAGCGTTTACATTCAGATCCATGATACGCTGGAATGCCTTGGGATCATACTCGTACAGAGACTCTCTGGCAGAAATGCCCGCGTTGTTCACCAGAATATCCAAACGGCCGAAATGCTCTTTTACCTGATTGACAGCCGCTTCAACAGCCTCATAATCAGCCAAATCCGGGGACAGCCCCATCACATTCCACTCAGGATTCTCAGCCTTAATCTTTTCAAGTGCTTTATTCACCGTCTCCTGACGGGAACCGAAGAGCGCAACAGACGCGCCGTTCTTCAAAAAGGTTTCAACGACTGAGAAACCAATACCACGTGTTCCGCCGGTTACAATAGCCACTTTTCCGTGAAGCATATTAGACTCCTCCTTATGACATTTTGGTTCTTTTGTTCTAAAAGAACTTGTCTTTATGCTCAGTATATCACAAGTATTTTCAAATTTCAAGCTTAATCATTTTTATAACATTCTGTCACAGGCAGATTTTAATTTCCATGTTTTTCTCCGTTTTCAAAAATCCTCCTCAGTTCTTCCATGGCTTTCTTTTCAATTCTGGAAACATACGATCGTGAAATGCCAAGCTCTTTGGCCACCTCCTGCTGCGCATGCACTTTTCCATCCAAAAGCCCATACCGCATCTTGATGACCGTTTGCTCCCGTCCATGCAGTGCCTCTTCCACCAGTTTCCTGATTGCCTGCAGGCTCAAGCGCTTTTCAACTTCCCCATGCACCTCTGTGCCATCCGTCCCCAGCACATCTATCAGCGTAATTTCGTTGCCTTCCCCATCCATGCCAATAGGTTCCTGCAAAGACATTTCTCCCTTTCTCTTTTGACTTGCTCGAAGACACATGAGGATTTCATTTTCGAT
>JAHHSO010000047.1 GCA_020025205.1 Christensenellaceae bacterium
TAACCTGTTCGGAAGTGAAGGCGGGCTCAGCCCGCGGGGGAAAGTATGGCAAAGAAACCGGTTCTTCTGTGCATTATGGATGGCTTCGGCTGGGTGCCGGAGCAGACATTCGGAAATGCAATCGCTGCGGCCAAAAAGCCGCATCTCAATGCGCTGTTTGAGCGCTATCCGTATACCACCATCGAGGCGTCCGGCATGGCGGTAGGCCTGCCTGAGGGACAGATGGGCAACAGCGAGGTCGGACACACCAACATTGGCGCGGGCCGCATCGTCTATCAGCAGTTGACACTCATCACCAAGTCCATCATGGACGGCACGATGAAGGAAAATGATGTGCTGGTGCGCAATATGCGCAAAGCCATCGACGCCGGCAAGGCCGTTCATTTCATGGGGCTGCTGGGCACAGGCGGCGTTCACAGCCACATTGAGCACCTCTTCGGCCTGCTGGATATGGCTAAGTATCTGGGCGCCAAGAAAGTTTATGTCCACTGCATCATGGATGGACGCGATACTGACCCGCATTCCGGAAAGGGCTTCCTTGCGGATCTGCAAAAGAAGCTGGACGAACTTCAGCTCGGAGAAATCGCTACGGTTATCGGCCGCTATTATGCGATGGATCGCGACTCCAACTGGGATCGAGAGGAAAAGGCCTATGCAGCGCTCGTTTACGGCGAGGGCAACCATGCCGCCAATGCACAGGAATGCATTGACAAGAGCTATGCTGACGGCGTGACTGATGAATTCGTTGTGCCGTGCGTCACCTGCGAAGGCGGCCGCATTGAAGAAGGCGACACGGTCTGCTTCATCAACTTCCGCCCGGACCGCGCACGACAGATCACCCGCATTTTCGTGGATGATGCGTTCAATGGCTTTGAGCGCCGTTTCGGCCGCTTCCCGGTGAACTACGTCTGTATGGCCGAATATGATGCGACCATGCCCAATGTCGAGGTCGCCTATCCGCCGGTTGAGCTGACCAACGTGCTGGGGCAGTATCTTGCTGACAACGGCAAGACACAGCTTCGTATCGCGGAAACCGAGAAGTATGCCCATGTGACGTTCTTCTTCAACGGCGGCATGGAGGCACCCTGCGCGGGCGAAGACCGCAAGGTTATCCCCAGCCCGAAGGTTGCCACCTATGACCTGAAGCCGGAAATGAGTGCTTATGAAGTTGCTGACGAATGTGCCCAGCGCATCCGTTCCGGCAAATACGACGTTGTCATCCTCAACTTTGCTAACTGCGACATGGTCGGCCATACCGGTGACTTTGACGCGGCGGTCAAGGCGGTTGAGGCTGTGGACGAGTGTGTCAATACCGTCTGGGAAGCTGTCAACGAGATGGGCGGCTGCATGTTCCTGACGGCTGACCATGGAAATGCCGATAAGATGAAGAACGCCGATGACACGCCGTTTACCGCACATACGACTAACCCCGTTCCGTTCCTGGCGGCGGGCTGCGGCGATGTGAAGCTGCGTGAGGGCGGATGTCTGGCGGATATTGCACCCACCATGCTTCCGTATATCGGACTGCCGGTGCCGAAGGAAATGACCGGTAAGAGCCTGATCGAAGGCTGATTGACCAGATAAAACAAAGCGCTGTTCTCCTTCAATTCGGAGAGCAGCGCTTTTTCTCATAATTCGGGCTGATTCACAGCCCTCTTTTTAAAATCACAAAAACTGAACCCCAGCTTGGCCTGCGCACTCCCTTTTTTTATGGAATTGCGTTGGAGGAAAGCGGAAAAAGCGTCAACCGGGTTCGGGATAAGCCCGCCTTTTATATTGCCTTTTCTGCAATGACTTCATTTGTTGCGGCATCTATGATGATTGCCTGTATGCCGTCAGAATCATAAGGAATAGATGTAGTCTGACCGGCCTGCTCAAGCGTCAGGAAGGTGTTGTCTAAATGAACAAGGCCAAAGGAAGCGGAAATTTCAGAACCGGCAGATTCCGTGTGCGTGTTTGCTGCCCGGTCTATTACCAAGAGATAAGGGGCGCTTTCATCCAGAGCGTCCAGAGGAAAGAGATTGTTTGACCACTTGGCAAACATGTCTTCTTCAAAGATGTGTTCGCGGGCGATGTTCTGGATTAGAAGCTTATCCTGTTCGGAAAGCTCCACATTTGCGCCGATGGACAGGCAGAGGCTGTAATCGCTGTCGTGCAGGAGCATCAGCAGGTTTTTTAGATTGCCTTCCCGCCGGATATAGTCTGCTTTTTCTTCCATATATGCATCGCCATAGGCCAGCCACGGCGCGTAGTGCGGATCGCTGCGCCTGTCCGGAACGGAGAAGTGGTCGCACAGATAACGTCCGAGATAGTCCGTGACCTTGCGCGCGCCGGACGGGTTCAGATGGGCATGCGCATCGTAGCAGTCTGTTGCGTAGTCGGCCACCTGATCCATGCTCACGAAGTCGATGTAGTCCACGCCGTATTCATTGGCAATGTTCCAGACGGCATTGGCCGCTTCCTGATCGCTGGTTTCGGCTGGATAGGGCATGTGTACCAGCAGCACATCAATACCGCGCCGCTGGCAGGATTCGATCATTTTGCGCAGATAGACAAAGCCCACGCTGTACGTGTCTTCCAGCTGCTGATATTCGTCGATGAGGGTGTAATCTTTGAAGGGAGCAACGCCAAGGGCATATTCTGCGCCGCGTTTGCGGGTTGGGATGGGGTGAAAGTCACTCGCGCTCAGTTCGCTCCATCGGGAGTGATATTTGCCCAGCTTGAAATAGTATTCCCATTTGAGCGTTGTGTATGGCGTGCCGGAGTCATCGGTTGCGGCAGGATCGTCCATGAGGTCTTCGATGGCGCGTATTTTGGTCAGCGTCAGCGGATAGCAGTCCAGCGCGGTGTGAACATCGCTGCTGCTGCCGGAAAGCTTGTAACTCTTTTCGACATCCTTGATGCCGATAACCATGACTTTGGGGGTGACGTATTGAAGTGCGTTTTCCATCACCCAGTAGCAGACAGGCAGGGTGTTGCCATAGCTGGAAATGTTATAGGACGTGATGCCATAGTCCTGCCAAAGCTCCATGGGGAAAATACCGTTGACCATCAGACTGTCTCCGATGAAAAGAACATCGTGATCTTCGGGACAGTCCAGAAAAGGTTCAAATTTGATGCGGCTTGCTTTGCGCTCAACGAGCCGGGAGACACCCGCAATGGCTGACACAAGAAGCGCACAGAACAGGACGCTCAGCGCGGCGGAACGAAGTTTTTTCATGTTGTGACTCCTTAGAACTGATAGTAAATAAAGGATGCTTCACTGAAACCGGAGCCCCAGACCCCCAGAAGCAGAACGCCCACGATGCCAATTATGTAAATCAGCCAGCGGACGGGCAGCGGGCGGGAGAGAATCACGCTGCGCACATGAACGCCGCGCTCCTGAGCGAGCGACACGGCAAACAGAAGCAGCGTTGCGAGGGCCAGCACCATGTAATCAGCGGGAATCAGGAGGCCGGAAAGCTCGGCTGCCACGCCGGCAAACCGCGGTTCAAAGAGAGTCATTCGGAGCATCTGCATGGCTTCAGAAGCATGGGCGCAGCGGTCGAAGTACCAGCCGATATTGACCACAAGAAATGTACGCAGGACGCGGAACAGATGGAAGCCTTTGGATGCGGTGAGCCGGGGAAGACGTGCGTTTATGCGCTTATAGACAGGCTCCATCAGCGCGGTGAACGCGAGAATTGCACCGTTATAAAGCCCCCAGAGGAGATAATGCATCTGCGCACCGTGCCAGAGACCGACCAGAAAGAATACGAGCAGATTGCCCAGCGCGGCGGGCAGCGCGCGGGAAAAAGCCGTGCCGAAGTGCTTTTTTGCCGCCTTGGACAGTCGGTTGACGGGTTTAAGAAGCGCAAATGGATAGAACACGTAGTCGCGCATCCATGCGCCGAGGCTGATGTGCCAGCGGCGCCAGAAGTCGCCCAAAGAAACGGAAAAGTAGGGACGGCGGAAGTTTTCTGCAAGTTCAATTCCAAATAGCTGGGCGATGCCGGAGACAAGATCAATGCCGCCGGAGAAATCACAGTACTGCTGGAGAGAGTAAAACAGGACGCCTGCGACAATTGAAGCACCGCCCATTGCCCCTGCCGGAGCGGAAAAAACCGCATCCACCAGCGGAAGGGCGCGGTCTGCAATGACCAGTTTTTTAAACAGCCCCCAGAGCATCAGAAGTGCACCGCGCTGGAGGGTTTCAAATTTAAAATCATGAGAAGCGGTCAGCTGAGGGCCGAGCTTGTCAAACCGGCCGATGGGACCTTGAATGAGCTGAGGAAAGAAAGATACGAAAAGTGCGAATTTGACCGGATTCTTCTCCGGAGCATATTTGCCGTTGTACACGTCAATCAGGTAGCCCATGGACTGAAAGGTATAAAACGAAATGCCAAGGGGCAGGATCAGGCCGAGCGGCGAAGCGCGGAAAAGAACATCATCCGTGTATTTAAAGACGGCAAGAAGGCCGAAGTTCAGCACAAGCACACCCAGAAACAAAATCCGGCGGCGCACTTTGGAAGCGGCGCGGATTTTCTTTTTTTCATCCAAAGAAAGAGAAGAATCGGCATGAAGCCGGGCTTTGCAGCGGTTTGACATGCGCGCCAAAAGGAGCGCACCCAGCCAAGAGGAAAGCGTTGTTGCAAGGATGAAAGGAAGGGCCGAAAATGCGCGGGAAACATAAAAACCATAGCTCAGGGCGAGCAGAATCAGCCAGCGAAAACGCCGGGGCACGAGATAATACAGTGCCGCGCAGAAAAAACCGTAAAATGCGAGAGAAAAAAGAGACATGGTATCCCCCTCTGTCGATTGTGAATAGCAGACACATACGAAACAATTCTAACAAATTAAGGGGCGTTCTTCAAGAAAATTATGGAAAATATGGACGGCTTTTAAAAATCTGTGCGACAATTCAGAAGGAACAATTCTCTTTAAAGCGGCTTCATCTGCATGAATGGAAGACAATGGATGAAAAAGAGCTGCTGATTCGTCATATGAACAGGAAAAGAAAATGGCCGAGTGTATGTTTTTCAAAGATAATAGAGAAAAGCGGGAACTTTTTCTCGCTGGAAAGCGTCTAAAAAAGTGAAAGGACGCAGGAAAGGAGAGCGCATGGAACAGGATTGGATCAGGCGCGCCCAGCAAGGGGACGCGAGAGCCTTTGAAACGCTGATGGGGGCGTATGAAAAGAAGATTTACGGACTGTGCCTTCGAATGATGGGCAATGCCCACGATGGCGAGGATGCCGCGCAGGAGGCCATCATCCGCATCTGGCAGAAGCTGCCGCAGTATAGAGAGCAGAGTTCTTTTGGCACATGGGTGTACAGGGTGGCGGTCTCCTGCTGCATGGATGCCATCAGAAAGCGCAGGACGCAGCCCTCGCTGGAGGAAATGGGGGCAGATGGATTTGAGCCGCGGGATGAAAGCCCAACGCCGCATGAAGAGGTAGAGAACGGGGAGCGGGAAGCCGCTGTTCAGGAGGCGGTCAGTTCGGTTCCCGAAGCGATGCGCGCCGTGTTCCTGCTTCGGGATGTCCATGGAAGAAGCGTGGAAGAAACGGCCCGCATATTGGGCATTTCGGAAGGAACGGTCAAGTCGAGGCTGTCCCGTGCAAGGCTGAAAATTGCGGCGGCGCTGCGTGCAAGTGGTCTATTTGAAAAGAGGAGGGATGAACATGAAATGTGAAGAGGTGGAGGCCATCGTCTTTTCGGACAGGAAAGCCACTGAGGAGGAGATGAACGCCGCATGGGAACATGCAGAGCATTGTCCGGCATGCAGGGCACTCCTGAATGAAGCGGATGTGTTGTCCGGAGCGCGGGAGATGGACGAAGAGGTTCAGGTTCCGGCAGATTTTACTGCCGGCTGGCAGGCTCAAATCAGGACAAAAGCGCAGCAGGAAAGTCTGATTAGAAAAATGCGCCGGGCGTTTTCCGGCGGCGGATGGATGCGTGCAGCGGCTTATGCGATGTGTGCAGTGGTGTTCTTTGGTGCAGGGTCAATGATGAACGGCGGCCGGATCAACGCGGGAGCCAAAGGCCATCAGGAAGCCTATGACGGTGTATATGCATCGGAACCGCAGAATAACAGGATGCTGACCAGCCGCGCCATGCCGGATGCAGGGCTGGGTGCAGAGGACGAGTCCCGCATGCTGTATACGGCGTGGATGGATCTGACAACCGGAGCACTTGACGAGACGGTGGAGGCCATCAAGCAGCAGGTGCAGGAAGCGGGAGGCAGCGTGCTGCGCTGCGAAGTGCGCACAGATGAGAAAAAGTATGCAGATATGGAACTGACCATTCCGTTCGGCGATCTGGACAGCCTTCTTGAAGCGTTCAGAGAACTGGGCAGGGTAGAAAGAGAATCTGTTTCCAGCCAGGACGTGACGGAAATGTACAAAGACAATGCTTCCCGGCTGGACAGCGCGCGCGCCAGAAAGAACAGGCTGGACGAGCTGTATGCGCAGGCGCAGGACATGGACGACATCATTGCCCTGAACGATGCCCTCTTTGAGGCACAGGCGGAGATTGACGCGCTTTCGGGTCAGCAGGTCAGCATAGATGAACGGGCAAAGAATGCGCGGCTGACGGTGAGCATCCGGCAGGAAGAGGCAGAAGCAGGATTTTTTTCTGGCATTGTCCAGAGTGCCGAAGACGGGATGATCGCATTGGGCGTGTGGATGAAAAGGGCCGTGAGAACAGCGGCGTATGCATTGCCGTGGCTGGCCGTGCTTGCGGCGGCAGCATTTGCTGTGAAAGGCATTGTCCGAAAAATGAGTGGAAAATAATGGGAAGAAAAGGCGGCTGTGAATCGTCTTTTGAGTAAATAAAAAATAGAAGGAGGGTATAGGGTATGAAAAAGATGTTCTGCTGCATGCTGATTGTGCTGACGATTCCGGTTTTTGCACAGGCAGCGCAAATTGAGGTTCAGGGTACAGCAACTGTGATGGCCAAGCCGGATCTGGTGATTGTGACGGGCAATGTGAACGTCTTTGGGGAGACCGTGGCACAGGCTCAGGGAAAAATAAGTGACATTGTGACGGGGGTGAATGAAAAACTGGTGGAGCTGGGCGTTGCACAGGACGATATCATCACCCAGAATTACTACTATTATCCGGTATACCCTGATAACGTCCAAACACCTCAGGAACATATCCCGGAGGGCTTTGAGGCGAATCATTCGCTGAAAATTGTCCTGCGTGACACCGAAATGCTCGATGGCGTTATGGGAGTGATGATGGACAACGGCGTCAACGAAATTTATGACGTCAGCTATGATATCGCGGACAGATCAGGCCTTTATCAGCAGGCTTTGGCAATGGCGATCAAGATGGCACAGGTCAAGGCAGAAAAAATGGCCGAAGCGGCTGGATTTGAGCTGGATCATCTGGAAAATCTGATAGAAAACGGCGGGTATGACCGCGGCGTAACTGTTAATGCAGTGGCGGAAAGCGCAGACTATGGGATGCTCGACACGGGTATTCGCAGCGGAAACATTCACGTGACAGCCAGCGTTACAGCACAATACGAAACCCAATAAGCATCAAGCGTCTGGACTGTTCCCCAACCAGTAGACATGGAAAATAAAAGCCTGTCGCAGAATATCT
>JAHHSO010000048.1 GCA_020025205.1 Christensenellaceae bacterium
ATGGTGGATTGAAGTGGACTCGAACCACCGACCTCCCGCTTATCAGGCGGGTGCTCTAACCGACTGAGCTATCAATCCGAACGAAGCATATTATATACGTTTGAGAGGAAAATGTCAACAGTTTTTTCAATTTTTGAAATATTTTTACATTTATTCGATACGATGAGATTTTATTCATGGTTTTGAAAACTGCAAAGGAAAAAAGCGCAGCCATTACAGCTGCGCCTGAGAATTAAAGGTTTTTGTTAAAGGAAGAAAGACGGTGAATGCTCAGAAGATCGCTGATGGCTTCAACAATCAGAATGACACCAATGACCATCATCAGCATGTCGCCATAGAAGCCAGGAAAGAAAACGATGCTTAGCGCCAGAAGCAGGGTTGCAATGGCAGAGATCATGGGCAGATACCAGCGCGGGAATCCGAATTCCCGAAGGCTCAGCGCGTGTTTGAGGCCGCAGAAGCTGCCCACCATGATGACAAAGCCGAGAATTGTAAACAGGAAGCTCATCAGGAAAGTTGGATTGATGAGAGAGAAAATGCCGAACGAAGTGGCAATGATGCCAATTACGAGTTCAAGCGTATAGGCATAAGAAGCGCGTTCCATAATAAAGGAAATCACATTCAATACGCCGTATACGGTCACGCCGACGCCAACGAGCGTGCAAATTACGCGGGTGCTTGTATTGGGCATGAGCAGCAGCACAAGACCTAAAATCAAATCAACAATGGCAGCAAATGTAAAGCTCAGCTTAAAATTGTGCAGAGCGGCAATAAAAGGATTGTCTACGCGTTTCATGGTTCGCCCTCCTTGTCAATGGATAAGAAAATCATTCGACACAAAAACGAAAAAACCTATGTATTCGGAAGATTTTCATGAAAGAAAAGATCAATGTGCCAGATTGACACTGCAAGAAGGCGGATATATAATGAAACAATCAAAGCATTCGATAAAAGTGATGTCTGCACATCGGAAGGAGAATCAGGATGACAAGATGGGGAATTCTGGGCACGGGAACAATTGCGCACACGTTTGCGCAGACGGTCAAGGCGATGAATGGGGATGCACAATTATATGCAGCTGCTTCCCGCAGAAGCGAATCGGCACGTCAATTTGCACAGGAATTTGATATTCCCGTTTTCTATGACAGCTACGAGGCGCTGGCTAATGATCCTGATGTGGACATTGTATATGTTGCCACGCCGCACAGCCGCCATTATGAGGATATGGAAATGCTCATTCGTGCCGGGAAACCCGTCCTTTGCGAAAAGAGCTTTACCACAGATGCAGACCAGGCAGAAAAGATATTTAGACTTGCACACGAAAAAGGCGTGTTTGTAATGGAAGGATTCTGGACGAAGTTTCTCCCGATTTACCGCGAAATGGATAAGATCCTTTCGGAAGGAACGATTGGAGAAATTCGCACGGTGACGGCACAGTATGGTTACAAAACACCCAGACAGGAACGAAAGTTTGAGGCGGCGCTTGCAGGCGGAACGCTTCTGGACATTGGCGTGTATGCGATTGGCTTTGCCTGCATGGTGCTGGGATACTCGTTTGATGACGTGCTCAGTCAGCTGGTCATGAATGAAGCGGGAACAGATGCAACGGATGCCATGATTCTGCGCAGAGGGGGCGCTGTGGCGCAGCTGACTTGCACGATTGGTGCAAATATGCCGACCCATGCGGCAATTTATGGTACGAAGGGATTTGTGGATATTCCGGATTTCAAAAATCCGCAGAAGATGACGCTTTATGTGGACGGTCAGGTACCTGTAAAAATGGAGAGGCCGTTTGAAGTGAATGGTTTTGAATATGAAATCCGGGCGGCTATGCAGTGCCTGAATGCAGGCGAAGAACAGTGCCCCATGATGAATGCAGAACACACGGTTTGTGTTATGCGCATCATGGATGAGGTGCGCAGGCAGAACGGGCTGCGATTCCCATTTGAAAAAAGAGAATGTTAAAATAGGGGCGGGAATGATAGGAACCTCTTTGCTGGACAATCGGCAGGGGGGCACCGATCAAAAACCTGCCTCTTTTTTTAACGCCAGAAAGAAAAAAGAATCATTAAAAGGAACGGTTATGCAAAATCGCTGTCAGGCAATGAAGAAGAATAGAGATATGCGGAAGGGACGGGCGTTGTTGTGGAGAGATGTACACGACTTTGAATTGTAAAAATGCTGTTCAAAAATGGTTAAAAAGACAGAAGTGTGATAAATTGCGAAATGATTTTGTATGTTTCATCCATGTTCGAATAAAAAATAACAAAAAACACTTTTCAATTTTCGTTCAATCTGATATAATGGGAACAGATGGAAGCGGAGAGCGAAATAAACTGCTTCTGAATATGGCTGCCAGACAGCTGAAAAAGGAGGAAATCAATTATGAAGGAGTACATGGTAAAGGACATACGCAACATCGCTGTATTGGGACACGGCTCTGAAGGCAAGACAACGCTGGTTGAGTCGATGCTGTATGCGGCTGGCGTTATTGACCGTCAGGGTCGTGTCGAAGATGGAAACACAGTTAGCGATTATGATCCGGAAGAGATTAAACGGCATATTTCCATCAGTGCTGCCGTGGCGCCGATTGAAGTCCACGGAAAGAAATTGAACTTTATTGATGTTCCGGGATATTTCGATTTTGCGGGCGAAATGGCTGGCCCGCTGGCCGCAGTGGAGAGTGCTCTGATCGTGATGAGCGCTGTTACCGGGCTGTCTACTGGTTTTGAAAAAGCATGGAACGCGGCCGGAAAGCGTGGATTGGCAAGATTTATTGCCATTTCTCAGGTTGACCGCGAGAATATAAATTACCATAAGGTGCTTGACGAACTGCGCAGCACATATGGAAACTGCATCGTTCCAATGGTCCTGCCGATTGGAGAAGGAGCCTCCTTCAAGGGCGTCGTTGATGTTTTGAGCGGAAAAGCCTTTACAGGCACCGGCAAAGACCGCCGGGAAATCCCGATTCCTGAGGATATGAAAGCGGCTGTCGAAACGGCTGTTGAAGCATGCCACGAAGCGGCTGCCTCCACAAGCGAAGAGCTGATGGAGAAATTCTTTGATGAAGGCAGACTCTCCGATCAGGAGATGCTGCGCGGTCTGTCTGCCGGCATTTATGCGGGCGACATTGTGCCGGTTGCGCCTGTTTCCAGCCTGGACGGCATTGGTGTGCGGCCGCTTCTGTACGCGCTGGCTATGTATATGCCCAGCCCGCTGGAACACACGTATCATGGCATTAACCCGAAGACGAAGTCCATGCATATTCGCCATGCAGACATGAGCGAAAGCTTTACGGCACAGGTGTTTAAGACGATTGCCGACCCATTTGTGGGCAAACTATCTCTGATTAAGGTGATTTCCGGTGTCCTGACGCCGGCAACGGCGCTGTTCAATGCCAATGCGGACAAGCCTGAAAAGGCAGCGGGCCTGTTCCTTGTGCGCGGCAAAAAACAGATTCCTGTCAGCATGCTCTGTGCAGGCGACTTGGGCGCGGTGAGCAAACTTCAATACACATCCACTGGCGACAGCCTGTGCGAAATTGGCAAAGTTGTTCAGTATGACAACATTGATTTCCCGGCGCCGCAAATTTCTCTGGCCGTCTATGCGAAGAAGGCTGGCGAGGAAGACAAGGTCTTTTCCGGGCTGGCACGTTTGTGCGAAGAAATGCCCGATGTTGTTGTTGCAAAAGATCCGATGACTTCTGAAACACTGATCAGCGGTCAGGGAGAGTTGGAGCTGGAAATCATTCGCCAGAAACTGCTGGGCAAGTTTGGCGCAGATGCTGTATTCAAAGATCCGAAGATTGCCTATCGTGAGTCCATACGCAAGACCATTCAGGTTCAGGGACGCCACAAGAAGCAGTCCGGTGGTCATGGACAATTTGGTGATGTGTGGATTGAATTCTCGCCGGCAGAGCCGGGCGTCGAATTTGAATTCGTCGATGCGGTAGTCGGCGGTGCAGTGCCGCGCAACTTTATTCCGTCGGTTGAAAAGGGACTGAGGGAAAACCTTGTCAAGGGTGTTCTGGCTGGTTTCCCGATGACGGGGCTGCGTGCAAAACTGTACGATGGTTCTTATCATCCGGTGGATTCTTCCGAAATGGCATTCAAGACGGCAGCGCGCATTGCATATAAACAGTGTGTGAACGCTTCGCCGGTGCTTCTTGAGCCGGTGATGCACGTTGAAATCAGCGTGCCGGACGAGAACATGGGCGATATCATGGGCGATTTGAACAAGCGCCGCGGACGGATTCTGGGCATGGAACAGGCAGACGGCAAACAGCTGATTGTGGCAGAGGTTCCGCAGGCAGAGATGTTCAAGTATGCAACGGATTTGCGTTCCATGACGCAGGCAAGAGGAGCGTTCAAGATGACATTTGAACGTTACGAACAGGTGCCGGACATGATCGCAGCCAAGATTATTGAAGAACACAAGAATGATCTTGCAGAAGATAACGACTAAAATTTCTTCCCGGCGTGCATCGTTCACGCCGGGATTTTTGCGCTGTAATCAAGCATAAAAAGACAGAAAAGAACAGATTGAAGCAGAAGAAAAAAGAAAAAGAAATTTTGTGAAAGACAGAAACTGCAAAAAAGTATGAAAATTGAGTTTTTATGAAATGAATTTTGTATAATTTTTTGCCAACAAAAGAAAAAACAGGAGGAGCATCACAGATCGGCTTGACAGAAATTACTCAAAAACTGCCCGGAAATTTCGCTGAATTGACAGATCGACTTGACATAGCGTTCATTCAAAGTTAAAATAGAATCAGTCGAAGTGAAAGCGTGTGCAGATGTATTGTGCAGGTAAGCGTTTCGGGTAAATGGCCCGTTTGATACATGAATCTGATAGAGGGCGTTTTGTCGTGTGCGGCGATGCTTTTTTTCCGTGGAAAAAAGTAGTGCACACAAAGCGCTCTGATTTTAGCCGTTCCGGCAGAAAACAGGGACGGCTGAAGAGGGGTGTATCTGTACTTTTTGCGCATATGTTTCACACTGGTGCTTGGACAATATAAGATTTGATATGGAAAATTTAGAAGAAGGAGTGTGAAACAGGTTGCTTTATACCATTTTAGCGGTTGCCGCGGCTCTGGCAGCTGGGTCAGCGGGCGGTTATATCTATCGTAAAAACATTCAGGAAAAGAAGATTGGTCGCACGGAAGAATACGCGAAGAACCTGCTGGACGATGTACAGAGAAGGGCAGAAGAAAAGAAGAAAGAGAGTATTCTGGAGGCGAAAGAGGAAGTTATTCGCCTGAAGAATGAGCTGGATCGGGAGATTCGCGACCGGCGTGCAGAAGTGCAGCGCAGTGAGCGCCGCGTTTCCCAGCGCGAAGAAACGCTGGACAAAAAAGCAGATAACCTCGATGCACGCGAAACGACCCTCGAACGCAAACAGAATGAGCTGGATCGTCTGACGCAGGAAGCACAGGAATACAGCGCCCGTCAGAAGACGGCTGCTGAAGAGGCCGAAAAGGTCGTTGCGGATCTGGATGAGAAGCGCCGCGCCGAACTGGAGCGCGTTGCAAAGATGACTCAGGAGGAAGCCAAGGACATGATTGTGGAGCGCATCCAGAAGGAAGCATTCCACGATGCCGGTGTCATGGTTCGAGAGATTGAGCAGAACGCCAAAGATGAAGCCGAAAAAAGGGCGCGCAACATTGTTGCTATGGCGATTCAGCGCTGCGCAAGCGATCATGTGGCAGAAACAACGGTTTCGGTTGTCTCTCTGCCCAACGAGGACATGAAGGGGCGCATTATTGGCCGCGAAGGCCGAAACATCCGTACACTGGAAACGGCTACAGGCGTGGATCTGATCATCGACGATACGCCGGAAGCGGTCATTGTGTCCGCATTTGATCCGGTTCGCCGCGAGATTGCGCGCATTGCGCTGGAGAAGCTGATTGCAGATGGACGCATCCATCCGGCCCGAATTGAAGAGATGGTTGAAAAAGCTCGCCGAGAGGTGGACAACCAGATCAAGGAAACCGGTGAACAGGCGATTTTTGAAACCAACATTCACGGCATGCACCATGAGCTGGTCAAGCTGCTGGGACGTATGCGTTATCGCACGAGCTATGGCCAGAACGTGCTGCGCCACTCCATTGAAGTATCCCATCTGGCTGGCCTGATGGCCGCAGAGCTGGGGGCAGATGTGACGCTTGCCAAGCGGGCCGGCCTCCTGCATGATATCGGAAAAGCTGTTGACCACGAGATGGAAGGCACACACGTCGAACTGGGCGTTGAGATGGCGAAGCGTTACCATGAAAGCCCGGAGGTCATCCACTGCATCGCGGCACATCATAACGATGTGGAGCCGCAGACTGTGGAAGCGGTTCTGGTGCAGGCAGCTGACGCGATCTCGGCCGCAAGACCGGGCGCACGCCGCGAGTCCATTGAGAACTACATCCGCCGACTCGAAAAGCTGGAGGAGATTGCATCCAGCTTCCAGGGCGTTGAAAAGTCGTTTGCCATCCAGTCTGGCCGCGAAGTTCGCATCATGGTCAAGCCGGAAGACATCTCCGATGAGGGAACGTTTGTACTCGCCCGCGAGATCGCCAAGCGCATTGAAAATGAGCTGGAGTATCCGGGACAGATCAAGGTCAACGTCATTCGTGAGACCCGCTGTACAGAGTTTGCCAAGTAATACAAAAAAGGATCTGC
>JAHHSO010000049.1 GCA_020025205.1 Christensenellaceae bacterium
CCGTAAACCGATTCTACTGTCCATTCTCCCCCTGCATGCGCGCTGATGAGCGCCATCAGTGCATAGGGATCGTGCCAGAGTTCCATCTGTTCGATCTGTGCCTCATCATATTCGGGATGCAGCTCTTCATAATGATCCAGCTCGTATTGCAGTTCCTTTTCCATATCACAGTAGACTTTTTCCGCGTCCTTGATGACCTCTTCCTCTGCCGGGTATGTGCCGATCACCATGGCCTGCAAAGCTGTCTGTGCCAGGGGCGCACAGGAAGACAGGCTGGTGAACATGTAGACAACCATCAGAATCAAAATCAAAAGGATGATTCCTTTTCCGTGAATCACCCTTTTGAATGTCTCTTCAATTTGTTTCGCCCTGCTTCTGACCGCCTTTGCAGCCTGATCGGAAACCGCCTGATCTCTGATGCTCTTTCTTTTCGCCCGTGCATACCGCTTTTTGATGGCTTTTTTCTGCCGGCGATGCCTTTTCACTGCATGGCCGAGATCGCCGGCTGACTGTTTTGCGCGTTCCGCCGCATCGACGGCGGCATTCTCATCACGCCGCTCATTCGTATTCATATTTCTTCCTTTCCAGATAGCGTTCAAGTTCCCGTTCCGCCTGTTTGTCCGCATCAGATGCCGCACAGCACAGTGCATATGCCGCCACATAGAGCAGGACAACTCCTACGATTCCCAGAATCATCATGCTGTTTCCTCCTTCAAGTCGCTCAGCCTCGTCGTCATCAGCTGATACAGCGGGCTTTCCTTGGGATATTGGTTGGTAATCGGAACCACCGTTCCGCCGTAGATCATCAAGCCTTCGCCCGGGCGCACATCTTTCAGACATTCTTCCTCTCCCGGAGAAAGGCCCAGCTCCCTGACCAGAATCTTCCTGTCTGCCGCACTCTGTCCGAACAGCAGGAAGAACTGCGAGTTGGAAATGATCGTGCTGATGGCATTGCCGATTTCAGCGCCGTCGTTTCCATAGAAGTCGCTGATGTTTTGGGTGAGGCCGGTCGGGATACCGCCGTATTTGCGGAAGCGCTTCCACATTTCGATGGTATGTGCCGCCGTCTGTGCCTCACGGAGCAGCAGGTGCATCTCATCGATGTAATACCAGGTGGGCACCTGGCGCAGCTTGTTTCTCGCCACGCGCGTCCACACCTGGTCCTGAATGGTCAGCATGCCGATCTCTTTCAGGCGATTGCCCAGATCCTTGATGTCAAAGCAAACCAGCCGGTTATGGATGTCTACGTTCGTCCTGTGGTTGAACACCGACAGAGAACCATGTACATACATCTCCATCGAAACAGCCAGCTTATGTGCCTCACTTTCTTCCTGTTCCAGCAGCCTGTTATACACATCTTCCAGAATAGGCATATTTTCAGGAATGGGATTGGCAAGGTATTCCTGATAAGCCAGCTCCACGCAGCGGCTGATGAGATTTCGTTCCATCGGACTGAGGCCGTCTTTGCCGCCGAGGATCAATTCAAACATCGACAGCATCAGGTCAACCTTCATCGCCAGCGGAGCCGACTGTTCGACAAACCGCATATCCAAATCCAGCGGATTGATGTAGGTATCGGAGGCCGGAGAAATGCGGATCACCTGTCCGTGAAGACGGACGACCAGCGGCTTGTACTCTCCTTCAGGATCACAGATCATCACCTCATCATGGGTGAACAGAATGGTCCAGAGGATCTCATTCTTGGCCGCAAAGCTCTTACCGCCGCCCGGTTCACCCAGGATGATGCCGTTTGCATTGTTCAGAAGCTTTCGATTGACCATCACCACGTTGTTGCTCAGCCTGTTCAAACCGTATCCAATCGCATCCGGAACGAGCTGGCAAAGCTCTTGAGTAACGAAAGGACAGAAGATTGCCAGCATTGAGGTGGACATACCGCGTTCAATGCCAATCTGATTGTTTCCCAGCGGAAGAATACTCTTCATGGCATTCTCCTGCTGACAAAGCAGGTTGTCCAGCGAACAGTGTTCAACCTGAGCAATACTTTTTGCCTCCTGCATATTCTCCATCAGTTCTTTGAGAGAATTTCCAGTGTGAACAACGAGCATGGTGACATAGAAGTAGTTTTCTGATTTATCGCTGAGAATCTCCAGATGCCGGTTCACACTGGCAACCTGACTCATGAGCTTACCCGGCATGATGTCCATGTCGTAGCCGCTCTGGACGGCACGCTTCTGCTCATCAATCTTATTGCTTTCCAGCTCCGTTTTGAGATGCCGCATCTCCATGATGGCATCCGGACGGTTGACAGGCCGTACATGGATGGACACCATCATGCTTTCGGTCAGCTCCAGCATGGATTTGAGCACCTTGTCATCCAGCGTAGACGCCTCAATTTTGATCTGCGATGCCGCACAGTACTTATCGCCCACCATGAAATAACCATCTTTGAACTGAAAGGCATTGGGAGAGACAAAATCCTGCGTCTGCAAGCCGGTCTTCTCCAGCCACGGCCATTCAAAATGCCATTCCTCATGGTCATACAGATGGAAGAAACGATGCAGCAGTTCGAGCCTTTCCTTGCCGTTGAGCACATGGGAAGCCACGCCCATCTGCCTGAGCAGCGTCGTCAGTTCGGCTTCCATGCGGTTAAGCCTGGCTTTTGCCGCCTTACCGGAAGAAGATTCGACGCCGAAGGTCAGGTACTTGGTCTTCTTGATGCCGTTCGTGCCCTGCTCCATCTGCTCCTCGAAGATTCTCAGGCATTCCTGCGCCATTTCGTCGTGTTCGCCGCTCTGCCGGAAAGCCCCCATCAGCTGTTCCATTTCCCGTCTGCTGATTTCGGAGTTGAAGAACGTGAATTGCAGGGAAGTCGTCGAATCAAAATAGTTTAGGAAATCTCTCCACTTTGCATTGATGCTTTTCTGTTCATCTTCGCTTTTGAGCAGGTAATTGATGTCCTCGAATCGGATCGTCTTGTTGTACTTGTGCGGTGCAGCGCGGCAGATGCCGTTCTGATACATCTGCTCATAGGGAATTGTGTTCTGGGCACTCCACGGGGACAAAAGCAGCTTTTTCTTCTGCCTGATTTTCTGCTGAATGATCTTCTTCATTCCGGCAGACTGTACTTTCTTCTTTTTCCCCGTATTTTTTTGAGAGGTCTTCCTCTTTTTTCTCCTGGATAACCAGCTTTTAATCCATCCGAACAATCTTTCTCACTTCCTTTTTCAACTGATGCTGAGCTTCCAGAATGCTGTACACATTTTCAGTCCTGTACAGCCGCTTTCTCGGCCTCAAAAACCTTGTTTCGATCATGTGCCGCATCACCACTTCCAACGGCTGTCCGCCTTTCTCGTACAAGCCGAAAGCAAAACACGGCATCATAACCAGCATCATAGCGGTTGTTGCTATGCTGACATCAACATAGCTTTTGAGGAAAAGGAAAAGCGGAACGCCTATAAGCGCCCCGCCTCCAAAGCAGACCAGCTGCCTTTTCGTGAGTTTAAACATGACTCTGTGTTTAATTTTCGTAATGTCTGCGGGAATTTCTGCCGTCAGCATAAATGCCTCCTTATCTCGCATTGAAGATGGACTGTGCCAGGCTGCTTGTCTTAAAAAGCGCGAAGCAAAGCAGCACTGTGTAGCCCATGCACGTCCAGATAGCTTTCACGATATCCGTCTGTGTACCGATGTGTTGAATCAGCACCGCATAGATGGCTACACAGACCACGATCAGAAACGCCTGAAAGCCGAGCGCAGCCAATGACCGGATGTAATTCTTGCCCATCTGTCCCCATTCTTGATTGGCCATCGTTGCTAGTGGAATTGGAGCAAGTGACGTGACCAGATACACCTCGATCATACGCCCGTAAGTGATGATGAAGATGCAGATGGTCAGTGCCCACATAGTAAAGCTGATCAGCTCGGATTGCAGCCAGAGTGAAAAAATCGGGCCAAGCTCCATCGTTTCAAGCTTCGTTTCAAGGCTGCCAATGACTGCGTTCATGTCGATGCTGGTGTCACCAATAATCAGTCCAGAGGCGTTATTGACGACATGCTGTGCAACATCAAAAACGGCCATAACGATGTTCCAGGTGTTGGACACAATCAGAATCGAGCAGAATGTCTTGATCGTCCACTTGAAAAAGATCCACGTTTCAAAGTCATGCTGGTTGTTGTGATTGATGATCATCTGAATGAACTCTGTCGTTGCTACAATCGCCAGAATAATGCCGGCAATGGGCAACGCAACATGGTCACTCAGATTCTTAATCATGCTGTATACGCCGCCGTTCCATGCCTGCGGAGTTTTTCCTACTTGAACTGCTATATCCGCCACCTGTGCATTGACGTTATCAAAAAGTCCGGTGAGGTTCGCCATGATGGATGAAGTAAGCAGTTCCTTCATCCATTCAACGAGCTTATCGAATATAAAATTCAAAAGGAAAGTCACCTCCTTCATGCTAAAATATTTATGTGAAAGCAAAATCAGCGTCTTTGCCGATTTCTGCTGAACGTGTAAAACCGGCTCGGATTCATTATCCAAACATCGTTGCAAGCATCGGAATGACTTTCATTCCGATCAGCACAATGCCGCCGCCGGCAATCAGCTGCTTGATGCCCTGCGATTTGGAAGCGGGATTGTCGCCGCCATAGCCTTCAAGCAGGTTCACGATGCCCCACATGCCGATACCGCCGCCCATGACCGATACAATAGTGGCGAGAATGGCAATACACTGCTGAAAAAATTCCATATTGTCCTCCTTTTGGGTAAAAGAAAAGCCGCCTTCTCAGGCGGCCTCTGTGAAATGCCTGCGGATTCTTTTCAAGGCATTCCTCCTTTCTTTTTCCTTCCGTGCTTCATACGCCCCCTTTCTCTCTCTCTCCCGATCATTCGAGAATCCTGTTCATCATCAAAATCCAGCCGCCTGTTGTGCAATGTCTGAAGCCGACTGCAAACAATTCCCAATTCCCAGTTCTATCAGCCTCTTCCATCATCATTGCGCCATGCATATACAAAAGATAAGCCGCAATATTGCAAATTTCCTCATCGCTAGTACTTTCCAGCAGTCTCAGCTTCATCCGGTATTCGCTTTCCTCAAGGTCAAGAAGCTGTCTCCTCTGATTCGGTTTTTCCATTCTCTGATTTCTCATAAAAATCTCCTTTCAAAACAAAAACCGCTCTATTCAGCGGCTTCTTTCAAATTTACTTCATACACTTCGCTGGTGTCGTTCGCCCTTACTTTCGCATGGCAGGCAAGAAACTTCTCAATATCAAATGCATACTTCGGATTGGCCATCGACGTATATTTGAAATTAGGGTGCTTGGTTGTGTCATACTTTCTGGACAGGAATGGCCTTACACCTCGCAGCTGTAAAATACACATATCGCCATCCATGACCGCCAGTTCGTCCATCGTCATCAAATCCTTACCAATCTTCTGGTAGTTGACACCATAGCTGGTTGACGTTTCTCTGGAATCGCTGGTATTGTATGTGTCGATGGTTTCTTTGCCCAGTGATTCTGATATCTCCTTAAGTGTTGAACGCTCCTTTCCGCCTAAGAAAACCACGCTGTCACAGTTGCCTACGATAGTTTCGGCGCTCTCCTTATACAAAGCTTTCAGCTGGCTTAATGTCTGCAAAAACAGAAATGCCGATATTTCTCTGCTTCGGATGGTTGCCATGAGCTTTTCAAGTTCCGGGATCTGTCCGATATTGGCACATTCATCAATCAAACACCTCACATGCACCGGAAGCCTGCCTCCATACACATCGTCTGCTTTCTCGCATAGGTTATTAAAAAGCTGTGTGTAGACCATCGAAATGAGAAAATTAAATGTCGAATCAGTATCGGACATGATGAGAAACAGCGCTGTCTTTTCATCACCCAGCGTGTCCAGCTCCAATTCGTCATACGCCATGATCTCCCGAAGTTCTTCGATGTCAAACGGAGCAAGACGCGCACCGCAGGAAATCAGAATACTTTTCGCGGTTTTGCCTGCCGCCAGCTTGTATTTCTTGTACTGCCGGACTGCAAAGTGATTCGGTTTTTCCCTTTCCAGCCGTTCAAAGTTCAAATCCACGATGTTCTTGTATTCTTCATCATCCTCTCTCACTTCCATGGTATTAATCATCTCTACAAGGGTAATCATGTTGCGCTCTTCTTCCGGCGCTTCGTAGTAAATATAGCCGATCAGCGCAGAGTATAGCAGGATTTCTGCTTTCTCCCAGAAGTCGTCGCCGCTTTTTCCTTTTCCCTGTGTATTTTTGATGATGCATGTCACCAATTTCAAAATATCTTTTTCAGAATGGATGTAATGGAAGGGGTTATAGTGCATGGATTTTCGGAAGTTTATGGTGTTGAACA
>JAHHSO010000005.1 GCA_020025205.1 Christensenellaceae bacterium
CTCAAGATTGAGGGGTTAGGGGTGTTGAGGCGGACGTAGTCCGCTTTTCTTGTTGGGTTTCATTAAAATAGGACTATATGTTTTCTGCTAAACCGTGTATAATACAGATCATCTCAACTGAAAAACAGGGAGGAAGATCTATGCGGTATGAAATCAAGGGCGGCGCGTTTCCCGTGGTCATCTGCCAGATGGAAGACAGGGAAAAGATGGTGACAGAAAAGGGGTCTATGGTCTGGATGAGCCCGAATATGAAGATGGAAACAACGGGAGGCGGCTTGGGCAGAATGTTCTCCAAGGCGTTTTCCGGAGAGAGCATGTTTCAAAATGTTTATACAGCGCAAGGCGAAGGCATGATTGCCTTTGGTTCCAGCTTTCCGGGCAGAATTGAACCGATTGAGATTGGGCCGGGGCGGGAAATGATTTTGCAGAAAAGCTCTTTCCTGGCTGCTCAGGACGGCGTGGAACTGTCTGTTCATTTCAACAAGAAGCTTGGCACGGGCTTTTTTGGCGGAGAAGGTTTTGTGATGCAGCGCCTGTCTGGACGCGGCATGGCGTTTGTGGAAATTGACGGCGAGCTGATCCGCTATGATTTGAAACAGGGGCAGAAGATCATCGTGGATACGGGCAATGTGGCGGGATTTACGCCCGGCGTTCAGATGGAGATTCAGCACGTGCCGGGGCTGAAAAATAAATTTCTTGGCGGCGAAGGGCTGTTTAACACAGTTCTGACAGGCCCGGGTATGGTTTGGCTCCAGACAATGCCGATTTCCAATGTGGCGATGTCCATTATTCCGTTCATTCCGACGGGCAACAGCTGATAGCAGAGACAAACAGCGGGATGGTTTTCCAATGAGAGCGCAATACATATAGAGAATTCATAATATCGCATTGTTCACCGTTCTCGTGGGAGGCAGAAAACGGCTGGAGATTGCCGAAAACCATTAAACGGAATTTTCAATTTGTTTTACCAAACATCAATGAGGCAGGAAAATTGCTCTGCCGGTTGTTTTATGGCTTTGAGACTGTTTATCTGGCATGTTCGAAAAGAAGCGGCTGAGCGGCTTTCAAAAGCGCATCGGGTTCGTTGGGCAGATTGCCGCTGATGACGGCATCAAGAAGCCTGGTGAGAACCAGACCGAGCTTTGGCCCTGGCTCTGCGCCGAGGGCGATGAGGTCGGAGCCGCTGACAGCGAGCGTCTTGAGGGAATAAGCATGGCCGCTGTCAAGGGCAGATTCCAACGCCTTTAAAAAAGCGTCCTGCCGCTGACCGGTCAGCGCGAAGCGGAGCGCGGCAAGGCGGCGAATTTGCCGAACAGGCATTTTGGACAGCCAGCGCAGGGCATCGGCGGGGACGAGCGGCTCATCTGCATGAGAAGCGAGCTGTACGGTGCAGTCGGTCAATTCGCGGCTGAAAGCAAGGCGACGCATCGCTTTTTCTATACTCTGCGGGGAAAGCATGTGGAAGAAGGCCGCCAGACGAACCACTTCGTCCTCGGAAGAAAGCGCATCAGGCGTGAGCGTGGACAGTTCTGGCACGGCAGCGAGCACAGGCTCCGGCGTTTCTGTCAGCGCACGGGCGGCATATTTTCCAGCAAGGAGCGCACGCAGCTCGCTGCCGATGCGTTCACCGGCGACAGGGTCAAGACAAACGGTATCAAGGGCGGAACGTGTTTCCGGGGCAATAGAGAAGCCGAGCGTGCTTTGAAAGCGCACGGCGCGCAAGGCACGCAGCGGATCTTCGGCAAAACGGTCTTTAGGGCTGCCAACGCAGCGGATGATTCTGGCCTGAATATCCTTTTGCCCGCCGAAAGGGTCTGTCAGCCCGGAGTTTGGATGATACGCCATGGCATTAATTGTAAAGTCCCGGCAGGCAAGATCTTTGAAAAGACGACAGGCCGAGTTTTCCGGTGCGCGGTAGGTTGTGATCTCATACGGGCGGTCAAGCAGTATGGTCAGCGTCCCGTGCTTGATGCCGGTTTCGAGGATACGAAAGCCCTCAAGGATCATTTTGACAGCTTCGGGCGAGGCAGAGGAGGCCATGTCCCAGTCGTGCGGCGGCAGCCCCATCAGCGTGTCGCGGATGCAGCCGCCCACCAGAACGGCTTCATGTCCGGCGCTGTTGAGGCGGTTGAGAATGATTTGTGCGCCTTCGGGCGGCATTATCGGGAACATCTTTTTTCCTTCTCTCATGATCAAAGTGAATGATGGAGAGAAGATTCTGCACCGGACGAGCGGAATCCTTTGAGAAAAGAGGAACTGTACAAAAACTCATTTTTCTGAAAACGCATCAAATAAAATCCAGCAGGAAGTCAAGGCGTGTCCTTGGTTCCTGCTGGATTTTCTAAGTTTTATGGATCCTGAGTTTTTGAAAAGAGGACTTTTTGTACAGCCCTGCATTGAAATCTTACTTTGTGGGGACGACTGCACCTTTGTAGGTATCGTTGATGAAAGAGACAATTTCGTCTCCCTGAAGCACTTCGATCAGCGTCTTCAGCTCAGGGCGGTCATCCCCTTCGCGGACGGCGATGACGTTCGGATATGCGATATCGGTGCTTTCGTAGGCGATGGGCAGCCCCACAACGTCTACGCCGGCCTGAAGCGCGTAGTTGGAATTGATGATGCCAAGGTCAACGTCGGCCAGCTGGCGGGAAATCTGCGCGGCTTCGATCTCGATGATTTCGAAATTGTGCGGGTTTTCGGCGATGTCCAGCACGGTGTAGGTCTGGCTGTCTTCCGGGTTTTCGCTCTTATTGAGCGTCAGCAGGCCATTGTATTCCAGCAGACCCAGCGCACGGGATTCGTTGGTCGGATCATTCGGCACGGCGATGACGGCCTTGTCCGGAATGGTTTCCAGCGTGATGTCTTTCTTGGGGTTCACATACAGACCCATCGGCTCGTAGTGGACGTTGCCGGCGCTGACGAGCTTGGTGCCGTTATTGGCGTTGAAGTTGGTCAGATACGGCACATGCTGGAAGTAGTTGGCATCCAGATCGCCTGCATCAAGCTGGAGGTTGGGCTGAACATAGTCATCAAAGATGACAATTTCAAGGTCAATGCCTTTTTCAGCCAGAAGCGGCTTGGCGGCTTCGAGAATTTCAGCATGGGGAGTGGAAGATGCGCCGACAACGAGCTTGGCGGAAGCGCTGGCGCAGCCGACGGCTGCGATGAGCGCAAGGGTCAAAACGAGCGTTAAGAACTTTTTCATGGGAAATTCCTCCTTTAAAATCAGTGACTGCATGTCGAAAAGTGAGAATCACTCACGGATTCGCTTGTCTGTCTTGCGGGAAATGCGCATGCCGATGACCTGAATGATCTGCATCAATGCGATGAGCAGAATCACGGTTACAAACAGCACATCGGTCTGGTAGCGGTTATAGCCGTAACTGATGGCGATTTGTCCCAGACCGCCGCCGCCGATGGCGCCGGACATGGCGCTGTATCCTAAAATTGTTCCGGACGAGATGGTCGCGCCCACAATCAGAGACGTTTTGGCTTCAGGAATCAGCACTTTGAAGATGATATCCGGGATGCTGGCCCCCATGGACTGCGCAGCCTCAATGACACCGGGATCGACTTCCAGCAGAGAGGATTCGATCATGCGGGCGACATACGGCGCGGCGGCAATCACAAGAGGAACGATGGTCGCGGTGGAACCATATGCCTTGCCGGCGATGAAGCGTGTGACTGGAATGACCAGAATCATCAGGATGAGGAACGGAATAGAGCGGAAGATATTGACCACAGTATCAAGAATACGGTACAGCAGCGCATGCGGCTTCAGGCCGCTGGGCGCGGTCAGAACCAGCGCGATGGCCAGCGGAAGCCCCAGCAGATACGCAAACAGCGTAGAAACGGTGGTCATGTACAGGGTATCCTTGATGCCGTTGAGCATCAGGGGAAGCATTTTCTCAAAGGGCATCTTCCGTTACCTCCTCCACACGCAAATTCTTGTTTTGCAAATAATAGATAACTTTTTCCTGCTGCAGGGGATCTTTGGGAAGCTGCAGGATCATCTGACCGAAGATTTTTCCGCTCACAACGCGCGTGTTGGCAAAAAGAATGTTGACCGCCACGTGGCACTGAGTGATGAGATCGGCGATAATCGGTTCTTTGGAAGAGCTGCCCTCAAAGACGATGCGGATCATCCGGTCGCCGACCATGCCAATGTCTGCACCGGAACTGCGGTAGATCAGCTTCTTGGCGGCAGGAGACTTGGGGTGACTGAAAACAGATTCCACGGTGCCGCACTCTGCAAGCCGACCATCGTCAACGATGGCCACATGGGAACATATGCTTTCAACAACGCTCATTTCATGCGTGATGATGACGACGGTGATCCCCATTTTACGATTGATGTCGCGAAGCAGATTTAGAATGGCAGTAGTCGTTGTGGGATCCAGTGCGCTTGTGGCTTCATCACAGAGGATGATCTTCGGGTTTGTGGCAAGAGCACGGGCGATGGCCACGCGCTGCTGCTGGCCGCCGGAAAGCTGGCTGGGATAGTTGTGCTGACGCTCAGTCAGGCCGACAATTTCAAGCAGCTCGTCAATGCGGGTGTCGATCTGCTCGCGCTTCATGCCGGCAATCTCCATTGCAAAAGCGATGTTGCCGCGCACATCGCGCTGCTGCAGAAGATTAAAGTGCTGGAAAATCATGGATACCTGCTGGCGAAGCTGGCGCAGGTCTTTTGGGGAGAGCGTGGAAAGGTCGCGGCCATCGATGATGACGCTGCCGCTTGTTGGGCGTTCCAGAAAGTTGATACAGCGCACCAGCGTGGATTTGCCCGCGCCGGACATGCCGATGATGCCAAAGATGTCCCCCTGATTGATGCTCAGGCTGATATCCTTGAGCGCTTGGACGGTCTGCGTCTTTCCTTTAAAGGTTTTGGTGAGGTTTTTGAGTTCAATGAGCGGCAATTTGCACACTCCTTTCAGATGTATCAAAGCTGAAGCGGCGCATCAGCGAATGTTTGGTTTGAGAATGCTTGCTCTGTTTTTAACGACATGGCTTATTATACCCGATCAAAGCTTTATAGGCAAGGATGTATAAAGTATGGTTAGATATAGGGATAGTCTATGGGCATTCTTGAAATGTTCAGAGCAGCATGCTATAATTGTGATAAAAAAGGGTTTCAGGAGGGCAAATGACACTTCAGCAGCTCAAATATGCCGTGGCTGTGGCAGACTGCGGATCAATTACCGAGGCAGCAAAATCGCTTTTTATTGCGCAGCCCAGCCTTTCTGCGGCGGTCAAAGAATTGGAAGAAGAGACCGGCACGACTATCTTTTTGCGCAACAGCCGCGGCGTGCTCATTACACCGGAGGGAGCGGAATTTCTCAGTTATGCGCGCCAGGTGGTGCAGCAGGCTGCGTTGATTGAGGATAAATATATTGTCCGCTCAGCGGCCAAACAGCGGTTCTGCGTCTCAACCCAGCATTATTCGTTTACATCCAGCGCGTTTGTCGAACTGGTTCGTGCGCAGGGCGGAGAGTCTTATGAGTTTATTCTGCGCGAGGGGAAAACCTACGATACCATCATGGATGTGCGCCATCTCAGGAGCGAGATGGGGGTTATCTATATGAACAATTTCAATGAAGCGGTGATCGGAAAGCTGCTGCGCGAATCCAATCTCACATTTGCAGAACTGTTTTCTGCAAGACCTCATATTTTTATCGGCAGAAGCAATCCTCTTGCGGGCAGGGAACGCGTGACGCTGGAAGATTTGGAGTCTTTGCCCTGCCTGACATATGAACAGGGCGATCAAAATGCGTTTTATTTTTCGGAAGAGATTCTTTCCACGCTCAACCATGAAAAAAGTATCAAGGTGACAGACAAGGGTACAATCATCGACTTGATGGTCGGAACCGATGGCTATACCATCTCTTCGGGCATCTGTCCGTCCTATTTGCGCGGAGACGAAATCATTTCCATCCCGTTGGACGTGGATGAAGTGATTCGAATCGGCGTCATTACCCACAAAAATTATCGTCCAACGGTTCTGGGGCAGATGTATCTGGACATTCTGCACCGTGTTGTTGGCAGCATGCAGGAAGGGAAGGACGAGTACAAAAACGAAAACGCAAATGCAGACAGTTTTTTTGATTGAAAGAGCTGACAGGTCGATGAAAGTGAAAAAATAGTACGATACAAAAGAAAACATGCAACAAAACAGGCGAAATGTGTTAACAGGATGATTCAAGTTTGAGACTATCAAGAGGGTTTCATCCAGTCAAAAAAACCAAGAGTTCCTCCGGCAACATGGTATACAGAAAGAGCGATAAAGCAATGGACTTCAATTTGATTCACGATGCAGTTAAAGGTTGATATGCGCCAATGATGAGCGAGAGTCAGATCTGCGCTCATCCCTTTGTTTCGCCTATGAAGCTTGAAAAAGCTGGCCATCTGGAAGGACAAAAAGCCTCTTCTTCTTTTGTTTTTTGAATGGGATAGATGATCGCGCAACTGCAAAAAGGGCTTTTGCAATGTGAAGAACCCTTTTTCTACGGTCTGGAGCCTGTTGGAAAGTATTTCCGAGGGAACCACTTCTACATTTTTAGGATGAGTTTATGGGGATAAGCAGGGATTTTGTGTGTTTGAGGTGAATTGAATCGAATGTGAAATTTTTCGCGGAAGGGGGGACGTACCGTGGAAAGTGTGCATCCAGATCTGGCGCTGCTGATGCAGCCCGGCAGACGGGACATCTGTTGTCTGGTGACAGAGGGGGAAGTGGGCAGTTTGAAGCCATTTCACGTCTATCGTCAGGGAAAGCTCTGTGCGATGCTCTTTGATGAGGCAGACGGTGCGGACTTCCGAAAGCGCATTTATCAGGAAATGGAGCATTTGGGGCAGAGCGCGGGGCTGAGCGGGCCATTTGCACTGGCGGCCTCCGCGCGGGGATGTATGGCCAAAGCGCGGATTGCATTGGAAACGGGGCAGCGGGAAGCGCCTGGACGCGTGCTCTATTCGATGGAGCAGTATGGGGAAAAGGCCCTTTTGACAGCAGCCTCCGAAGCACTTGCGGCACTTGGTTTTGTCTGCCGGGATTTCTGCCATGCAGCTGTCGGGGAGATGCAGCGTTTGGATGCGCGGGAGGACACCCGGTATGCGCAGAGCCTGCGCGCCTATCTATCCTGCGGGCTGAATCTGAGGCAGGCGGCTGAGCAGCTTGGCATTCACCGCAATACGCTGGCCTATCGGATGCAGCGGGTGCAGAAACGCTTTTTGCTTGATCTTACGGATATGAATACATGCTTTGAACTGTTGTTTGCCTTTTGGCTGATGGATAATCTTCCGGAAGCAGAGGAACATGTGCCGTGTGCGCCATTTGATGGCATGCAGGCACAGGCGGCGCTTTTGTGCGCAGCTGAGCGGTCAGGCGGTGTTCCCCAAGCCGGCGAACCTTTTGAAACGGTGCTCATCTGCGCAGGAACGGCGCATTTAACCGATGAACAGCGCGGCAGTCTGGCGCTGGAGCTTTGTGCGCTGCCGGGCGGCTGGGTTTGTGCGCTGGATGACGATGCTTTATTTTTTGCACTTGAACCGGATGGGGCAGAGGCATTCTGCCAGGCCGCTTCGGAAGCCTGCGCAAAGCAGCATGTGCCCATCGTGATCACACAGCCGTTTTCTTCTGCACGCATCGGACAAAAGCTGCGCCTGTGCCGGTTTGCATTTCGGGTGGTTTCTGCGCCTGTGACACGGATGCAGGATATCGGATCGACCCTGTTTTTCATGGCACTTGAGCGGCAGATATCGCTTCAGCCGTATCTGTGCGAGGATGTTCTGCGTGTCATGGATGATGATGCGACAAAGGGCACGGCGCTGTCGCGGTCGCTGTATGCCTATCTGCTTGATTTCAGAGACATGAAGAAGGCGGCACACAAGCTGGGCATGCACCGCAACACCATGGAATATCAGCTGCATAAAATCGAAGCGCTGATAGGCAAAGAACCCTGCGAAAAAAAGAGGTTCATGATGATGTGCACCTACAAGATGCTCGCGCTTCCCGATACGGAATTATGCGGTCTGTAAAAAATTACAATCAGATTTTGCCAATACGCTTGTCATTTGCCTTTTTTTATGGTATACTGCGGTCAGTGTGATAAATGCTTTGTAAAAAATTACAATGATTAAAGAGATGGGGAGGAAAAACAGATGGCGAAAATTGGCGGAATGGAGCTGATGGTCATCCTGATCGTTGCCCTGTTTGCCATCGGCCCGGAGCGATTGCCTAAAGCGGCCCGTAAATTGGGACGCGCGATGCGCACGTTCAAAAAATATATGAATGACGCGACAAGCGATCTGCGCGAAGCAAGCGAAGAATTCAGAGAAGTGACAGATGAACTTGCCAGCGCACAAAAGACCATGCGCGATGCATTCAGCGAAGTGGATGAGGATCTCAAGACCACTACCCGTGAAATCGACAAGGAACTCAATAAGACCACGGGCGAGCTGAATGAGGAACTTGGAAAGGTGACAGCTGCTGTTGAGAGCGAAATGAACAAGACGGCAGATGCTGCGAACAACGAAGTTGAAAAGACCACGAAAATGGTTGAAGAAACAATCGGTGAATCGGCGCAGCCGACAGCCGATCAGGAAAAAGTGAAAGACGAGCAGCCGGGCGCTGCCGCCGTATAAAGGAGGATACTTGTTATGGGTAAGATTGGAACGACCGAACTGCTGATTGTGTTGGCGATTGTGTTGGTTATCTTTGGACCGAAGGCGCTTCCGAAGCTTGGACGTTCTCTGGGTAAGACTTTGGGCAGCTTCCGCAAGGGAATGAAGGAAGATGCGGACGATGAAGAGGAAGAAGAAACGGTCGTTGTGAAGAAAAAGAAGGTTGTCGAAGAGGAAGAAGAGGACGCCTGATTGAACTGTGAGGGGCTGTCAGCTGGATTCCAAACGCCGTTTGGAGCCTCTGGCTCAGCCCCGTTTTTTTCGCTGTTTCGGGACATGAGAGTTACCAATAGGTTCGGAGGAGAATGTCATGAGCGCAAAACATCATATTAGCAACGATGAAGGCAGCATGTCCCTGATTGGACACCTTCGGGAAGTCCGCAATCGAATTGCCCTGAGCATACTGGCGCTGGTCGTGGCGTTCTTTGTATGCTTTGCGGTCATTAAGCCGCTGGCCAACGCGCTTTTGCAGATGGGCCTGAAAAGCGGCTTCCAGTATGTCTATCTGTCCCCATCGGAACTGTTGACATCTTATTTTAAGCTGGCGCTGATTCTGGCTGTTGTGATCGTTTCACCGATCATCATTTTCCAGATTTGGGGATTCGTTGCGCCGGCACTCACCAAACGGGAAAAGCAGGCGATCCTGCCTGCACTGTTTGGCGGCATGCTGTTTTTCTGTCTGGGCGCGTTGTTCAGCTACAACGTTGCGCTGCCGTTCATGATGCAGTTCCTGGTCAATTTCAGCCAGTCGGAGTTCATTCACTCGGCCATCTCTGTGGCCAGCTATCTGGACTTTATGATTGGCATGCTTCTGACATTTGGCCTCGTGTTTGAAGAACCGATGCTTGCATTTGTGCTCACGAAGCTGGGAATCTTGAATCCTGGTATTCTGCGCAAGGTTCGCTGCTATGCCATCCCTGTGGTATTTGTCATTGCGGCAGTTATTACTCCGCCGGACGTGGTTTCACAGTTTATGGTGGCTGTTCCGATGCTGGGTCTGTATGAACTGAGCATTCTGATCTCTGCGGCTGTCGTCAAGCGGCGGAAGGATGAAGATGATGATGAAGATGATGATGACGAGTAAGTAAAAAAAGGAACGCAGAAGAGGCGTTCCTCGGAGTGAAAAAGGGTTTTCGCAAGGCGAAAGCTCTTTTTTTGTGTATGGTTCTGATCTCCGAAAAGGCATACACTGCGTTCTTTTATGACGTCAAAAAGCAGCCCGTTTTGAATTATATCCGGTGAACCGTCATTGCGCGAAAGCGATTGACAAGCATCGTTGACAGCGTTTGCGCGCAGGGAGAGAGCGGCATGGCGTGAGCGAGATACAGAGGGGGAAGAAAAAAATCAGACAGGCGATAATGTGCCAGCTGCTGCTGAGCAGTTTCATCGCTCAGAAACGAACTGTAGGGGCTGAACATGACCAGCGCGCAGGAGGAACACAGCCTTTTTGCGCAGCATAGTTCGTTGACTTCACAGCGGATTTGAGGCGTAAAGCCGTGCATAAGATCATCGTAGAGGCGGCGCTCGGGAGTCTGTTCAGACGGCATGACGAAATGCTCGGCTGCACATTCCGACAGGCTGATGGTGGAGCCGGATGGGATATGCTGGGCAAGATGTGTCTTTTTTCCTGCCAGCAGAACAAGCTCGTCAGAAGCAATCAGGTGGCATTCAAGCTGAGGACTGCTGTTTTTGCCGGAAATCAGCGCAAATTCCAGTTCATCGTCCAGAAGCTTCTTCTCCAGAATGTCCCGCGATCCGGTGAGGGCTTCAATCCGAATATCGGGATAAGCAGATGAAAATTCCGGCAGAACCTGCGGAAGCAGTTCATTGGCGCGGTGCTCCGGCAGACCGATGTGCAGGGTGCCTGTGACGCTGCCATGCAGCGCGGCGATGGCATCATCCAGCTGCGCCTGCACCCGAAGCAGGCGATGAGCGGCCTGCACATAGAGCTGACCGGCCGGGGTCAGTTCGACCGGCGTTCGGCCGCGCAGAAAAATGGGTTCACCAAGCCGAGATTCGATTTGCTTGACGGTTTGCGACAGCGTGGGCTGGGTGATGAAAAGCGCCTGGGCGGCAGCTGTGAAGCTGCCTTCGCGGACGATGGTCAATATGAGCTGAGCATGTCGGGTATTCATAACATAGCCTCCGTTTCTGCTTTCTATTGTAGCGGGGAAAGACATGTTTGTAAATCCTGAAATAGGGATTGAGCGTTTTCGCGGCACGGTGTATAATGAGAGCATCGAACGGATAGGAGGAATATACATGCAGATTGTTGAAAGAATTGCCGCGTTCAGAGCGCGGATGAAAATGGAAGCATTTGATGTGGTGATTGTGCCGACGGCGGACAGCCACGCTTCCGAATACCTTTCGGATCATTTTAAGACGCGCCGCTGGCTGTGTGGTTTCACGGGTTCAGCCGGTACGCTTGTCGTTGCTGAAAATGAGGCGGCACTGTTTACCGATGGCCGCTATTTCATTCAGGCAGAGCGCCAGCTGGCTGGCAGCGGCGTGACACTGATGCGCATGGGTACGGCTGGTACACCGACGCTGACGGAGTATCTGCTGTCCATGGTTGGCGAAGGCAGCCGCATAGGTGTGGATTTTTCCGTGGTTAGCGAGCAGTTTGCAGCTGGCCTTCGCCGGGATGTGAAAAAAAAGAACGCGGTTCTCTGCGATACGGGGGACTGGTTTGACGATCTTTGGAAAGACCGTCCGGCGTTGCCGGAAGGGAAAGCGTTCAGGCTGGATGTTCAGTATGCGGGACGTACAGCAGCTGAAAAGCTGGAGGGTGTCCGCGCAGCCATGCGCGAGGCGGGCGCACAGGTGCATGTAACCAATGTGCTGGACGACATTGCCTGGGTGCTCAACGTGCGCGGCAGTGATGTACTGCATACGCCTGTTGTCATGAGCTATCTGATTGTCAAGGAAGACGGCGCGGAGTGGTTTGTGGACGGCAATAAGGTGGATGAGAAACTGCGCGCGTCACTTCTGGAAGACGGCGTATGCGTGCGCGGATATGACGAAATTATTCCCGCACTTGAGGCGATTGAGGCAGAAACAAGCGTTCTTGTGGACACGGGTAAGCTGACGGCCGCACTGACAGCCGCGCTTGCGCAGACGCATCTGATTGGCCGCGAGAACCCCATTTTGCGCATGAAGGCAGTCAAGAACGACGTGGAAATTGAAAATCTGCGCAAGGCACATGTGAAGGACGGCACTGCGGTGACGCGGCTGATGTACTGGCTCAAGACGAATGTGGGCAAGATTCCGATGACGGAGTCCAGCGTCAGCGATTATTTGCAGCAGCTGCGTGAGGAACAGGAAAACTATGTGTCTTTGAGCTTTGATACAATCTGTGCATATCGCTCCAATGCGGCGATGATGCACTACACAGCAACGCCGGAGACAGCAGCTGTGCTGGAGCCGCGCGACCTTTTGCTCATTGATTCTGGAGGACAGTACCTTGAAGGAACCACCGATATCACCCGCACATTTGCGCTGGGCGAGGTGGAGCTGGAGCAGAAGAAACATTTCACGGCTGTTTTGTGCAGCGTGATCAATCTGGCCAGCGCTAAATTCCTTCACGGCATGACGGGTATCGGCCTTGACATTCTCGCGCGCGGCCCTATCTGGGATATGGGCATTGACTATCGCTGCGGCACGGGCCATGGCGTAGGATACTTGTTGTGCGTCCACGAAGGTCCCAACAGCTTCCGCTGGCAGAAGTCTGCCGGGCGCGGAGAGGACACCGTGCTGGATGCAGGCATGGTGACGACCGATGAACCGGGCGTTTACATTGAGGGCAGCCACGGCATCCGCACGGAAAACGAGCTGGTCTGCCGGAAGCTGGAAGAAAATGAGTATGGCCAGTTCATGGGCTTTGAGACGATTACATGCGCACCGATTGATCTGGATGCGGTGATTGTTGAGCAGATGACGCAGAAGCAGCGCACATGGCTCAATGACTATCATGCCTTTGTCCGCCAGAAGCAGATGCCGCACATGCAGACGCAAGAGGAGCGCACATGGCTTGAACATGCAACCCGCCCGATCTGAACGTGTATTAAAAAATGACGCTCAAACCTGTGTGTCATCAAAACGTGAATACTGAAAAGAAAAATGGAGTGTATGCTGGTACGCTCCATTTTTTGTTTTTTCCGAATGCGAACAAAGCAACTTTACGACACAGAAAGATTGCTGAGCTTTCCCATGATGCTGATGACATCAGATTCTGTTCCTTTCAGAATATAGTGCGCCTTGCCGGATTTATAGGAGTATGCAAAGCGGATATGGGACAGTTTGCTTGCTTCGCTGCAGAAGAATTCAGCCATTTCTGCGGCTTCGGTTTTCCCCAGTGTCCGGTTCAACAGCATGCATAATTCGCTTTCTGTCTGATTCTGCTCTGCCAGAAAATCATAGATCATGGCATGCTGCTTTGCCTGAATGCTTGGATAAACAGAAGGATGAAGAATAAACGCCGATACCTGCTCATCAGAAAACTGCCAGAAGCCGGTCTCTTTGCTGCCTTGAAGCATGCCGCGTTTCAAGTAGTTTCGCAGAGTGCGGGTGGTGAGACCTGTAAGCAGGGAAAGCTGTTCAATGGTGTACATATCCATTCCTCCAGACCGAAATCAGATTATAAGTGCATGATAAACCAGATGGAAAGGAAAAGCAATTTGAAAAAGCAAACGTTTTTCAGGACATAAGGGAAGCGGATCATGCTTCAATCTTTATTGGCCTTCATACACAATCGATAAGAGCGCAGCTGTCCATCGTGAAAATGGCGTTGTGAACATGCGTTTATACGCCTTGGGAGATATTGAATTTGAGAAAGCGGCAAAAAGTACGGATGATAGAATTCTTTTCTTTTTAAAAGAAGATTCGCTTTTTGACTTGCTTTTTCGTTTGACTTTGCATATGATGAAAGGGCATGAAAAAACAAATGAAGAGAGGGAGCACTATGGAAAAGTTTTTTCGACTGAAAGAACGCGGTACAAACGTTCGCACGGAAATGGTCGCCGGATTTACGACATTCATGGCGATGGCCTACATTCTCATGGTCAACGCCAGAATGTTTGCTGATTTGGGGACGGTGTCTTACAATGCCATCTATATCGCAACAGCAATTTCCGCTATTGTCGGAACGGTTTTGATGGGCGTGATGGCAAACCTGCCGCTTGCACAGGCCACGGGAATGGGCCTGAATGCCTACTTTGTTTACACAGTCTGTTTTGGATTGGGCTTTACCTATGCGAACGCACTGGTACTGGTTCTGCTGGACGGCATTATTTTTATTGTGCTGACTGTAACCGGTCTGCGCAAGAAGATTTTTCATGCGATTCCGCAGACAGTTCGCGTGGCGATTCCGGCGGGCATTGGCCTGTTCATTGCCTTTCTGGGAATGCAGAATGCAGGTCTGGTTGTAGACAACGGCGCTACGCTGGTCAGCCTGGCCTCCTTCAACCTGTTCTCCGGCAGCGCGAGCTGGGCAACGGTTATGCCGATTCTGATTACAATCGGCACCCTTTTGGCCATTGCCGCAATGAGTCAAAAGAAGGTAAAAGGCGGCATCCTTTACGGCATTTTGGGCGGAACGGCAGCATATTACCTGTTGGGGCTGACCATTCCGGGATTCTACAATGGGCTGAATGCGGGCTTCTCATTTAATCCGTTCGCAGCATTTTCGGAATTTGCCAACCTGTCTTTCGGCAAGGTATTCACAGAAGGATTGAACTTTATGCCGTTCATTGAGGCGCATGGCATTGGCGCATTTGTCGTGACCATGCTGTCCACAGCGCTGGCGTTCTGCATGGTGGATATGTTTGATACGCTGGGCACACTTTACGGCGCATGTTCCCGCGGCAATCTGCTGGACGAGCATGGCGAAGTGCCGAAGATGGATAAGGCTATGCTGGCAGATGCCGTGGCGACAACGGTCGGCGCTGTCTGCGGCACATCCACTGTAACCACGATGGTTGAAAGCTCTGCCGGCGTGGGTGAAGGCGGCCGTACAGGTCTGGCTTCCCTGTTTACGGCGCTGTGCTTCTTTGTGGCCATGTTTCTGGCACCGGTAGCCCAGCTGATTCCGTCCTGCGCGACAGCGGCGGCGCTCATCTATGTGGGCGTTCTCATGATGAACTGTGTGAGCGACATCTCCTGGAATTCTGCGCAAATGTCCGTTCCGGCATTTCTGACGATGGCAATGATGCCGTTCACCTACAGCATTTCTTATGGCATTGGCTTTGGTCTGATTTCGTTCACGATCATTGCAGTCTGCACGGGCAGGGCGAAGGAAGTCAAGCCCGCAACCTGGATAATCGGTTTGCTGTTTGGCATCACTTTCTTCCTTACACACTGATTCAAAAGACATAAAAGAGCTGTACAAAAACTCATAAAACAAATTCCAGCAGGACATCAAAGCGTGTGCTTGGTTCCTGCTGGAATTTATTTTATGCATTCTGAATTATGGGGAAGAAGACTTTGTGTGCAGCCTCTTTTATGTTATCGATCTTCTTGGATATGTTCCATGCCCTGATTGATGATGGAGCGGACGTGATCATCGGCAAGCGAGTAAAAAACAGATTTTCCTTCGCGGCGGCTTTTGACCAGCTTGTTCTGCTTGAGAATGCGCAGCTGATGACTGACGGCACTTTGGGTCATGTTCAGCGCAGCGGCAAGATCGCAAACGCAGACCTCTGCTTCAAACAGCACAAAGAGGATGCGGATGCGCGTAGAGTCTCCGAAAATTTTGAACAGTTCGGACAGGTCATAGAGGGCTTCCTCTTCAGGCAGGGTATTTTTTACAATGCTGAGCAGTTCTTCGTGAACCTCTTCAGATTCACAATGATCCAATTCACAGTCCGGACACATCAAGATTCTCCTTTCTCGTTGAGGGCAAGAGCGCGGATGGCGTTGAGAACAGCCAGCACCATGACGCCGACATCTGCGAAGATTGCGGTCCACATGCCTGCCAGACCCAATGCGCTCAGAAGCAGACACAGCAGCTTGATGGCAATGGCAAAGACGATATTTTCATGGACGATAAGCAGATAACGGCGGGAAAGACGAATGGCCTGGGCAATTTTTGCGGGATCGTCATCCATCAAAACCACATCGGCGGCTTCAATGGCGGCATCGGAGCCAAGAGCACCCATGGCAATGCCTACATCGGCGCGGGCGAGGACGGGCGCGTCATTTATGCCATCGCCAACAAATGCCAGCGTGTCGCCCTTCTTCTGCGCGCTGAGCAGAGCTTCAACTTTTTCCACTTTGTCTCCCGGAAGAAGTTCGGCATATACCTCATCAATGCCAAGCGCGTCTGCTGTTTCGCGGGCAACGTTTTCCCGATCTCCGGTGAGCATGACGGTCTTTTTGATGCCTGCCTTTTTTAAAGCAGAGACAGCGGCCTGCGCGGTTTTTTTGAGTTTGTCGGTGATCAGAATATGTCCTGCATACTGGCCGTCTACTGCCATATGGACGATTGTACCGGTTGAATGGCAGGGCATATGCGGGATGCCCTGCGAATCCATCAGTCGCGTGTTGCCGGCGGCGACTTTTAAGCCATCCACCTGTGCGCACACGCCCTGTCCGCTGATTTCTTCCACATCGCTGACGCGGGCTTTATCAAGAGGTTTGCCGTGTGCTTTTTGCAGGCTTTTGCTGATGGGGTGTGCGGAGTAGCTTTCTGTCAGCGCGGCATATTCGATCAGCTTATCTTCATCCATGGAGGAATGATGGACGCCGTCCACTTCAAAGACACCCTGGGTCAATGTGCCGGTTTTGTCAAAAACAACGGTGCGCACACGGGAAAGGGCTTCCAGATAGTTGCTGCCTTTGACGAGCACGCCTTTTCTGCTGATGCCGCCGATGCCCGCAAAAAATGTGAGCGGCACAGAAATAACCAGCGCACAAGGACAGGAAATGACCAGAAAGGTCAGAGCGCGCATGATCCAGTTTCCCCAATTTGGAGAGGCACCCATCATCAAAAGGAACACTGGCGGCAGGATTGCCAGCGCCAGGGCGGAATAACAGACAGCAGGGGTGTAGACGCGGGCAAAGCGGGTGATAAAGTCTTCCTGACGCGATTTTCTTGAGCTGGCGTTTTCCATCAGTTCCAAGACCTTGGAGGCGGTGGAGTCGCCAAACTCTTTGGTTGTCTGAATTTTCAGGACGCCGGACAGGTTCACGCAGCCGGAAATGACGTTGTCGCCTTCAAAGACTTCCCGCGGCAAACTTTCACCCGTCAGCGCACTTGTATTCAGCGTGGAATGTCCTTCCAGCACAATGCCGTCGATGGACACTTTTTCACCGGGGCTGACCAGAATGGTGCTGCCGACGGGAATCTCATCGGGATCGACGGTTTGGCTTGTGCCGTCTTCATGCACAAGTACAGCGCTGTCTGGACGAATATCCATGAGGCTTTGAATGCTTCGACGACTCTTGCCTACAGCATAGCTCTGGAAAAGCTCACCGATTTGGTAAAAGAGCATCACAGCTGCGCCTTCTGTGTATTCGCCAAGAACGATGGCACCAAGCGTTGCAACAGCCATCAGAAAGTTTTCGTCAAACGGCTGCCGGTTTTTGATGCCCTTGGCTGCTTTAATCAGGATGTCGTAACCGATGATCCCATAAGGAAGCATATACATCAAAAACCGGAGGGGTCCTTCCAGAGGAAGGCATGCCCACAAGGCAATCAGCGCGGCGGCGACAAGGATGCGGACAAGCACCTTTTTCTGCTTTCTGTTCATGACGGGTATCCTCTCTCGTTTTACAGGTAAATTTCGCAGTCGGATTCAACTTTGCGGCAGCGCGCGCGCACTTCTTTCATGACTTCGCGCACATCCGCGCCTTCTTCAAACTGAACGGTCATTCGCAGCATCATAAAGTTCACGGATGCATCGATGACACCGGGGGTCTTTTTAGCAGCTTCTTCCATTTTAGCGGCGCAGTTGGCGCAATCCACCTCGATTGAATAGGTCTTCTTCATTGAAATTCTCCTCCTTAATCATTCAAACATATGAACGATTGTTCAATTGATGATTGTATTTTAACACGATGGAAATGGCATGTCAATAGGGTAAGAAAAAAAGAAAGAAAATGCAAATTTCAAAAGATTGTAAACAAAATTAAACAAATAATTTGCATAAAATATGAAAAAATGATTGAGATGTACAAAATGAAGTGTTATAATAGTGCACGTGAATGAGAAATCCTTCTGATGAGGGGATGGAAAGATGGGGGAACAATCGGATGAATGAAGTCATTGTTTCCATGCAGAAAATTTGCAAAAGCTTCCCCGGCGTCAAAGCACTGGACAATGTCCACTTTGAATTGCGCTCGGGCGAAGTGATGGCTCTGCTTGGAGAGAACGGCGCTGGTAAATCAACGCTGATGAAAATTCTTTCCGGCGTGTACACAAGAGATGCCGGTACGATGGAAATTTTCGGGAAACCATATGGAGACCTTACGCCCAAACAGGCACAGGCTGTTGGTGTTGCCATTATCCATCAGGAACTGAACATGTGCCGCCATCTGACCGTAGCCGAAAATATGTTTCTTGGCCGCGAAAAGCTGAAAGGATTTATCCTGTCCAATGCGGAGATGGAAAGGGAAGCGGCAAGAATTCTGGGAGAATTGAAAATCGATATTGATCCGCGTCAGGTGGTTGGCGATCTGCCTGTTTCAAAACAGCAGATGGTTGAAATTGCAAAAGCACTGTCTACCAATGCCCGCATTCTCATTATGGATGAACCGACTTCTGCGCTGACTTCGCGCGAAATTGACGACCTGTTCCGCATTATTCATCAGCTCAAGGCCAATGGATGCGGTATTGTTTACATTTCTCACAGACTGGAAGAGCTGGCGCACATCGTTGACCGCGTGACCATCATGCGCGATGGCCAGTATATCACCTCCATGAATTTCAAAGACACCACCATGGACGAGATCATCGCCAACATGGTCGGCCGTGAAATCAAGGAAAAATTCCCGCGCGCAGTTTGCCAGAAAGGCAAGAAGATTTTTGAAGTAAAAAACCTTTCTGCCGGTCGCATGGTTCGGGACATCAATTTTGAACTTTATGAAGGAGAAATCGTCGGTTTTGCAGGCTTGATGGGTGCTGGCCGAACGGAAACAACGCGGGCGATATTCGGCATTGATCCCAAAACAAGCGGTGAAATCATTCTGGACGGAAAGCCCGTGCGGATCACCTGCCCGCAGGATGCGATTCGGGCGGGCATCGTGCTTGCCCCCGAAGACCGCAAAAAGGATGGCTTGTGCACAAAGCTGTCCATCCGGCACAATATCGCACTGCCCAATCTCGATCTTCTGTGCAATCAATTCGGCGTTGTCAGCACGGCGAAGGAAGAAAAAATGTGCGGCCAGGCCGTCAGCGAGCTGAAGATCAAGACGCCGAACGTGGATGTTGATGCAGGCAATCTGTCCGGAGGAAACCAGCAGAAGGTTGTCGTGGGCAAATGGCTGGCCAGAAATTCCCGTGTTGTGATGTTTGATGAGCCGACACGCGGTATTGACGTGGCGGCAAAAGTTGAAATTTACAACCTGATGAATCAGCTGAAAAAGCAGGGCATCGCGGTCATGTTCGTTTCCTCCGAAATGCCGGAGGTCATGGGCATTGCAGACAGGATTATCGTCATGTGCGACGGACGCATCACAGGCGAAGTGATGGCAGAAAAGACCACACAGAGTGAGATTCTGACGCTGGCAACCCGGTTTGAAAACAAGTTTGAAAAAGCCGAAGGGGGAACGGACAAATGAACGGGAAGAGCAAATTTAAAAAGATTATGTCCACGCGAGGCATGGGAGCAGCGCTGACGGCATTTGCAGGGCTTGTGGTCATCTATGTGGCTTTTGGTCTCATTCAGCCGCAGGTCTTTTCTATGCGCAACATTCTCAATCTGCTGCGCTCAATGAGCAAATATCTGCTCATTGGTGTCGGACAGAGCTATCTTCTGATTACTGGCAATATCGACTTGTCCATTGGCTCCGTTGTTGCGATGAGCGCTATGATTTCGGCTACAATGATGGCGGCCGGAATCAATGTCCTTCTGGCCATTACCGTAGCTTTGATCTGCTGTCTGGCCATCGGCCTTGTCAATGGCATTCTGGTCGGCAAGTTCCAGCTGCCGCCATTCATTGCCACGATGGGCACCATGTTTGTGGGACGCGGCATTGCTTATATGGTCAATGGCAATCGAAACACCAATGCGATTGCTTCCGGCATCGGCAAGGAAGCGGCAGATTCCTTCCAGAACTTCTTCTATTATGGTTCCACGGCGGGCGTGTACAACACGTTCTGGATCGCGCTGATTCTGTTCCTTGTTTTCTTCTTCTTGATTTCAAAGACGCGCACTGGCCGTCATATTTACGCCATCGGTTCCAATGTGGACGCGGCGAAGCTGTCCGGCGTGAGCGTGGTCAAGACCATCACCAAGGCCTACATGATCAGCGCATTCTGTGCGTTTGTGGTGGGACTTATCCTGTGCGCACAGGCAGGAATGGGCAACATGGAAGCAGGCAATATGTACGAAATGTATGGCGTTGCGGCGGGTGTCATTGGAGGCGTGTCTCCTCTGGGCGGCACAGGTATGCTTCTGGGAACCTTTGCGGGTGCTGCTGTCTGGCAGACGCTTGAGAATGGCCTGAGCATGGCGGGGGCACCGGTTGGCATTCAGAGAATTGTCATCGGCATCATTGTCATGGGCGCTGTGCTGATGGACATCATTTTCCGTCGCGGCATCGGCGGACGTAAAGTTCGAAAGGAAAAATAAAAAAGGATGCGTCCGCGGCGAGAGACTGCGGTGCACATAAAAATTTCAAGGAGGAACCCCTGTATGAAAAAACTCATTGCTCTTGTCTGCTGTATCGCTGTGATGGTATGCTGCGCGACGGCTATGGCAGAAGGCGAAAAGATCGCCCTGATCACGATGGACTCCATCGATCAGCACTGGGTCACCCTGAACGAAGGCGCTCAGAAGGCAGCTGAAGAGTGCGGCGTCACAGTGACATTCATGGCTCCCAACGTGAAGGACGATGCGCTTCAGATTGAACAGGTCAACAATGCTGTTGCCGGCGGCTATCAGGCAATCGTTGTGGCGGCCAACGGCCCCGATGCCATTTCTGCGGCGCTGAAGGATGCTGCGTCTCAGGGCGTGAAGATCGTTTATGTGGACTCTCCGGCCAATGTTGAGGCGGAAGCGACTTTCTCCACCGACAACACCGCTGCTGGCAAGACCGCTGGCGAGACGATGCTCAAAAAGCTCACCGAAAATGGTGTGACCGAAGGCAAGATCGGCATTATCAACGTCAATGCCGCGACGGCTTCCTGCGTCATGCGTGAGGAAGGCTTCCGTTCCGCGTTTGAAGGCACCGGTTTCACGCTGATGGAAACGCAGTACTGCGAAGGCGATGCGGCCAAGAGCCAGTCTATCGCTGAAAACTATATTACACAGGGTGTTGTCGGCATCTTTGGCTGCAACGAAGGCTCCACCACCGGCGCGGGCAACGCCATCAAGGCATCCGGCGACAATCAGATCATTGGCGTGGGCTTCGATAAGTCCGATGCGATCAATGGCCTGATTCAGGACGGCTACCTGCTGGCGACCATGGCTCAGAACCCCGATGTCATGGGCTACGAAGGCGTTAAGGCGGCTGTCGCTGCGCTGGGCGGCGAGACGCTGGGCGGCGCGGTCACCGATACCGGCGTTTCTGTTCTGACCAAGTAATTCCTTTTTCCTCATTCGGGACGTCAGCGGGTACGCTGGCGTCCTGATTTTTGTAGGCGGGATTGTGCAGGACGGGAGAATATGTTACACTGTTAATCGTTTGAATACAGGAGAAAGGGAGTTTCCATATGCGTTATGCAATCGGCATTGATCTGGGCGGAACGAATATTGCCGCCGGTGTTGTTCAAGAAAATTATCAGATTCTTGAAAGCGACAGCATTCCTACGCGGGCGGAGCGTTCGTGGCGTGAAATTGTTTCAGATATGGCTGAATTGGCCCAAAAGCTGATTGTCCGCTGCGGGTTGAATGAAGCGGATTGCGTGGGGATTGGTGTGGGCAGCCCGGGAACGTGCAATGCGCAGACGGGTGAGGTTGTTTATTCGAATAATATCTGCTGGGAGCATGTGCCGCTGTGCGCAGAGATCACCCGTTTAACGGGCTTCCCCTGCCGAATCAGCAATGATGCGAACTGTGCCGCGCTGGGCGAAGTTGTTGCAGGCGCGGCGAAAGGGTGCAGGGATGCTGTGCTTTTGACATTGGGCACAGGAGTTGGAAGCGGCATCGTGCTGGGCGGAGAGATTTTTGAAGGAACGGATAGCGCAGGCGCGGAACTGGGACATACGACACTGATTGCAGGCGGTGTATCCTGCTCCTGCGGCAGAAAAGGCTGCGTGGAAAGTTATGTTTCAGCGACAGCGCTCATTCGCATGGCCAGGGAAGCGGCTCAAAGCGGCAGCCTGCTGGACAGGGAAAATCTGAACGCCCGTGATGTATATGAAGCACGGGCAGCCGGAGATGAAACGGCTGCTCAGGTGATCAAAAAATATGAGGAGTATCTGGGTGAGACGGCGGTCAATGTGACGAATTTGTTCAGACCGGAGATGCTCCTGATCGGCGGCGGTGTATCCGGACAGGGTGAAGCGCTGACTGGGCCTGTCAACGACTATGTGAAGGCACATTGCTTCGGCGGTACGCACAGCTATGTGACAAAAGTTGCGGCGGCAAGTTTGGGCAATCAGGCGGGGATGATCGGTGCGGCGGCGCTGTGTCTGCGTCAGCCGCTGGCTGGCCCGTTGCTGCTGGAACCGGCGTTTAAGGATTACATCTGGGGTGGAAACCGCCTGAAAACGGATTTTGGCAAGAAGACGGATATGATGCCGCTGGCCGAAAGCTGGGAACTGAGCTGTCACCCGGACGGACCGTCCGTTATCGTCAATGGCCCGTGGGCCGGGCGGACGCTTGCAGATTATCTTGCGGCACATCCGGAAAAGATTGGTGCAGGTGCTGACGGAAAGACAGAGTTTCCGCTGCTCATCAAGCTGATTGATGCTGCGCGTGCGCTATCTGTACAGGTTCATCCGGATGACGAATATGCCAGACGCGAAGAAAATGCATTCGGAAAGACGGAAATGTGGTATGTCGTGGATGCTGAAGAGGGCGCGGGCATCTATTATGGATTTAAGGAAAAGATCACGCTGGAAGAGATGGAACAGGCGATTCGAACGGATACGCTGACGGACAAGCTCAATTGGCAGCAGGCCAAGAAGGGGGATGTCTTCTTCATTCCGGCGGGAACGGTTCATGCCATCGGGGCGGGGCTTCTGATTGCAGAAGTGCAGCAAAGTTCGAACCTGACGTACCGTGTGTTTGACTATGGACGCCTTGATGCGCACGGCAGGCCGCGGGCGCTTCACATTCAGAAAGCGCTGGATGTTGCTCGCCGCGAACCGCCTGCTTATCCTGTTGGGCCGACGGAAAAGCCAAAGCCTGTGTCGGGCGGCATGGTGCAGCCGCTGGTCAAATGTGAGCGCTTTGATGTGAGTGCAGTTACGGTGAAGGGGCTCATGCAAGGAACTGTGAATGCGGACAGCTTCTGTTCTTTCTTATGCCTGGATGGTGCAGGTGCGCTGATCTTCGGAGCGGAAAGCCTGCCGATTGAAAAAGGAAGAAGCGTTTATCTGCCGGCTGGCATGGGCGCGTATCAGCTGGCGGGCGACATGGTGCTGCTCAAGACCAGATTGTAAAAAAGGAAGTCCGTATGTTCTTGGCATCTCTGGATACGGCTTAAAAAGAAGAGCCGTCCTGCTGGCGGCTCTTCCCTATTTGAGGAGGTGTCCATCACGCCCGGCCTGTCATCTCGGCCGGACGGATGCGCGATCATGACGATGGCGTGTCCAGCGGCAGAGATTCCCGGGCCAAGGCTCTGTTGCCTTGGCTCCTCAAGAACTAGAATATCCACAAAGAATCGAATTATACAGCTTGATGAGGCAGGAAAAATCTTCCGGGTGTCGAACTTTTAACGAAATTGCTTTTATGATTTTGTACGGCATCACTCATCAGCTGATAAAGGATGTGCAGAACATGTTGCTAAAATGGATTGAAAAAAGAATTCCTGATCATGAGAATGTCACAGATGAACGTGTGCGCAGCGCCTATGGCAAGGCGGCGAGCTTTGTGGGCATTGCAAGCAATGCGCTTTTGTTTGCGGGCAAACTGGCTGTGGGCCTGATCAGTGGTTCTGTAGCGATCACGGCAGATGCAGTCAACAACCTGTCCGATGCGTCATCGAGCATTATCAGCCTTCTGGGTTTCAAAATGGCAGACCGGCCGGCTGATGCAAAGCATCCCTACGGCCATGGGCGGTATGAATATCTGTCCGGGCTGATGGTGGCGGTCATGATTCTTGTCATCGGCGTGGAGCTGCTCAAGAGCAGTGTGGAAAAGATTTTTTCGCCTGTCGATGTAATTTTCAGCTGGGTGACGGTGGCTGTGCTGGCGGCATCCATCTGCGTGAAGCTCTGGCTGGCGATGTTCAACAGGAAGATAGGCAGAAAGATTCATTCCACAACGCTGGAGGCGACTGCGGATGACAGCCGAAATGATGTTATTTCCACCGGCGTTGTGCTCGCGGCGGCGCTTATTTCTCATTTCTTTGGCTGGCAGCTGGATGGCTTTATGGGCGCTGCGGTTGCTGTGTTTATTTTGATCAGCGGATTTGGGCTGGTCAATGACGCGATTGACCCGATGCTTGGATCTGTGCCGTCTGCGGAGCTGGTGCAGCACATTCGTGAACGAGTGCTTTCTTATCCGGGCGTTTTGGGTGTTCATGATTTGATGGTGCACGATTACGGCCCGGGACGTCAGTTTGCCAGTGTACATGTGGAAATGTCCGCAAACGAAGATCCGCTTGTCAGCCATGATCTGATTGACAATATTGAGAATGATTTTTTGAAAAATGAGAAGCTGCATCTGGTCGTTCATTACGATCCGGTTGTCACGGATGACCCGCGGCTGCCTGTTATGCGCAAGCTGGTTTCAGAAATTGTGAAGGACATACATCCGCAGATGACCGTGCATGATCTGCGCATTGTGCCGGGAACGACACATGTTAATGTCGTGTTTGACTGCGTGGTGCCGTATGAATTTGAAATGAACGAAGACGAAATCAGAAGGCAGATTCAGGACGGAGTGTCCAGGGACTACCCCAACTATTATTGCGTTGCCACGCTGGAACGCAGTTATATCCAGTAAATACACAAAAGCATCTGCAAACTGCGGATGTTTTTTATTTGCATACAGGAACAGAAAACAAGAGCCGCACAAGAATCGCGTGGTAGACTTGTGGCGGGCTTTGTGCTATGATAATAGGGCATTTAGGTGATATGAACGAACACAGACAGGAAGGATACTATGAGACAGGGCAGATTAGGCGACCGGCTGCAAATGAGAGAACTGACGACGGAAGACACGGCGCAGTATAATGCGCTTTTGCGCTATGCGTTCCAGGTGACGGACGGCGAACTGGCTTCTCTGGGCTGGAATGAAAAGGAGATGGAACGCTCCAAAAAGCCCGTACTCAAGAAAAGTCAATCTTTCGGCTGGTTCGATGGCGATAAGATTGCCTCACAGATCAGCGTATATCCCATGCAGGTGAATATTTTTGGCACGATGTACAAAATGGGCGGCGTCACAGGCGTGGCAACGTATCCAGAGTATATGAATCGGGGCTTGATGAGCAAACTGATGGAACACGCGCTCAAGAATATGCGCGAAAACCATCAGAGCATTTCCATGCTTTATCCGTATCTCATTCCGTATTACCGCAAGAAGGGATGGGAGATCGTCTCCGATAAGATGACATACACCATCAAGGATACCCAGCTTCCCAAACATTACAAGGTTGGAGGCATGGTTGAGCGCAAGGGAATTGACAGCGAGGATATGCGCAAGGTGCATGACGCGTTCAGTTACAAGCGGCACGGCGCACTCAAGCGAAACGATTTGGAATGGGAAGAGTACTGGCGCTGGGAAGCGGACGACGTATTGGTTGCCGTCTACTACGATGCATCGGAAGAGCCGACAGGTTATTTGGTTTACTATATTTCCAATGATGTGTTTAGGATCAAGGAGCTGGTTTACCTTAATCAGGAGGCGCGTCACGGCCTGTGGAATTATATTTCGGCTCACTTTTCCATGATTGACAAGGTTGTGGGCAACAACTACACCAATGAGCCCATGGCATTCCTGCTGGAGGACAGCGAAATCCAGGAAGAGATTGAACCATACATGATGGCGAGAATCGTGGATTTTGAAGAGTTTATCAAGCAGTATCCGTTTGACATCATCTCCATCCATGATGACCTGCACTTTGTCATCGACGATCCGCTGATGGAATGTAACTGCGGCGATTTTTCGCTTACATGGGATAAGGAAGGCAACACGATCCTCACGCGCGGCGGAACGTGCGGGGAGCTGGTGCGCTGCAATATTCAGACGCTGACGACGATGTTCTTTGGCTATCGCCGCCCAACGTATCTCAAGCGCGTGGAACGTTTGGATGCGGGCGACACCGCTGTTCGTATTCTGGAGGACATTATTCCTGTTGAGCAGCCGTATTTCTCGGATTATTTCTGATTGAAACAAAGGAGCATGTATGCTGTCTACTTCTCACCTGCGCTGCCCTCTGTGCAGGCAGCCGCTTGAGCTGCGGGAAAGGAGTCTTTTCTGCTCAAAAGGGCACTGCTATGATATCGCCCGGCAGGGATATGTCAATCTGGCTCCAAGAGCAAAGGAAAACTTCTATAAAAAAGAACTGTTTGAAAGTCGCGCCAGGGTATTTGAAGCGGGTGTGTTTGAGCCCGTTGTTCAGGCGATCAGTGAGGCAATATATACGCATGTGCCGTCGGAACATCCGGTCGTTCTGGATGCAGGATGCGGCGAAGGATATTATCTGCGCAGCATATGCCCGGACAGACAGATGACGCGAATTGGTTTTGACATTGCCAAGCAAGCCGTTCAGCTGGCGGCAAAGGCCGCGAAGGATGCTTCGTTTTTTGTGGGAGACCTCGCGGCAATTCCCGTTTTGGATGGCTGCTGTGATGTGGTTCTGGATGTATTTACCCCGGCTAACTATGGGGAATTTGCACGTGTTTTAAAACCCGGCGGCGTGTTAATCAAGCTTGCTCCGCGGGCGGGATACCTGTGCCAGCTGAGAAAAGCGGCGGAGGATCAGCTGCGTCATCACGAATATGACGGCGGACAGGTTGAGCGCTACGCACAGCAGCATATGCAGATGAAGGAACAGCGGACGATCACCTATACCATGCCGGTTGATTCTGATTTGGTATTCCATTTGGCGCGGATGACGCCCATGCTGGCGGGGGTGGATCTTTCTGCGGTGGATCTGTCCGGCATTACGGAGATCACCGTTGATGAAACGCTGTATGTTGGCACGATGGCGTAAAGGGAGGGACAATTGATGCAGCTCTTTTTTCGGAATGACTATGGCGAAGGGGCACATCCCATTGTGATGGAGCGTCTGGTGAAGACGAACATGGAGCATACCTGCGGCTATGGGCTGGACGAATACAGTTTGTGTGCGCAAAAGCTGATCCGTGAAAAATGCGGACAGATGCAGGCGGCTGTTCACCTGATGATCGGCGGCACATCGGCCAATGTCATTGCGCTGTCCGCATTTATGCGTCCATATGAAGCGGTTGTTTGCGCGCCAACGGGCCATATCAATACGCACGAGACGGGCGCACTGGAGGGCATGGGACACAAGATTTTGACTTGTGCGTCTGTTGAGGGCAAGGTGACGGTGGAAGGCGTGCGTGAGGTTTGCAAAAACCATCAGGATGAGCATGTGGTGAAGCCGCGCGTTGTGTACATTTCCCAGCCGACGGAAATTGGAACCGTATACAGCCTGACAGAGCTTCGGGCGCTGCGCGAAGTTTGTGACGCGTGCGGCCTGCTGCTCTATGTGGATGGAGCCCGCCTGGGCAGTGCCCTTACATGCAGGGAATGCGATATGACGCTCAAAGAGATGGCTGCCCTTGTAGATGCGTTTACTATCGGCGGGACAAAGAACGGCCTGTTGTTTGGCGAGGCGCTTGTGCTTGTGAATCAGACGCTGCATGAGGACTTCCGCTGGATGATCAAGCATGGCGGCGGCATGCTGGCTAAAGGACGCCTGTGCGGACTGATGTTTCTGGCGGCCTTTGAAAATGATGATTATTTTAGCTGGGCACGCCATGCCAATCAGATGGCAGACATCATCCGGGCAGGCATGGAGCGCGGAGGCGTGGCGTATTTTCAAAAGACGACGACCAATCAGATTTTCCCGATTGTGACGGAAGAGCAGGAGAGAGCGCTTGCTGAGCGCTTTGCCTTTGAGCGCTGGGAGATTCTTCCGGATGGCCGCCGGGCGATCCGCTTTGTGACCAGCTGGGCAACGGCGAAGGAAGATGCACAGCAGTTGTCCGATGCGATGGAGGCACTTTGCTGATGGCGAGAGGAGAACGTTCTCACGTCAGAAAACGCCGACGCGGCTGCCTGACGGGCTGTTTAACGCGGCTGCTTGTGGTTCTTGGCGTGTTTGCGCTTGTGTTTGTAGGGGTTCATGTGTTGGGAATGGTGGAAAACGATCCAGAAACCGGCGCACCTTCCATCACATTTGACCATGTGAAGCTGCCGGAAATTGAAATTCCAGATTTTTCTCAAACGCTTTCCAAACTGCCGCCCTGGCCATACAGTGTGCATCCGTCAGGGCTGACGATTAAAACACTCCGTTCGGGCGGCAGTCAAGCGATCCTGATCTGTGCAGATGGTTATACGCTTCTGTGCGGCGAAGGAGGCGCACTTGTATATGGACAAATGCTTTTGAGCCGTGTCAACAGACTCAGCGCGGCTGTTGTACTGGGGTCGAGCGATGCTGAAATCGGCGGAATGCCGATGGTGCTGTCTCTGGCACGGCCGGAATACCTGTTTTATCAAGATTCGCAGGTCAAGGGCAAGGATTATCAGAAGCTGATGAATCAGGCGCAGAAACTGGGGACAAAGGGAATTGTGCCGCAGCTCGGTTTTTCTTTCTCCCTGGGGCGTGCCCGGGTGACGTTTGTTGGCCCGGCAAGAACGCATCACACACAGAGCGAGGATGATAACCTTTCTTTGCGCGTGGATTATGGAGGAACCAGTATCCTGCTGATGGGCGGAGGGGCTGCCGGCGCGGAACGGGAAATCGTTGGTTCTGGCGTTCCCGTGAAAGCGGATGCACTGATTGCATTGGGGAATGAGGGAACACTTTCTTTGGAATTGGTGAACGCCGTGCGGCCGCGATTCGCACTTTTAACGGGGAAAAATCCGGCTAACAGTGTGCAGATTCGTTTGCAGCGGGGGGGTACACAGGTTTTCACTGCTAAGGAATATGGCGTGATAACGATTTTTTCCGATGGCCGAAATGTGACGGTTGTCCCCTGAATGAATTATAAAAGGCTGTTTCCAGACAGAAGGGAAACAGCCTTTTTATCTTTTGAAAATAAATGGAGCACAATAAAAGCTTTTTCGGAAAAAACTGCTGGAAGCATGCGTCAGAATGAAGGAAAGCTTTTATCGAGTTCTATTTAGCCGGATTTGTGCGCATCGCGGCTTTTGGGTGATGATCTGCCCGGAGGATGACGCTTTCAAAGCTTTTAAATCTGAGCGATCAGTCTTTGAGCCTCAAATGGCGCGGGAGGCCGCGCACATAGACCGGCGGCAGCTCGTCCAGAATCAGGGGACGAGCATAGTCAAAGAACGGCTCGCGCATTTGATAGTTTTCGGCATCAATCCACGCCAGCGGCACCGTCTTTTCGAGGTTGGCGATTTGATGAATGTCGCACGGAACAGACTCGCAGCGGTAGGGATCGCTGCTTACACGCTTGAGCGCAATCATCATGCCGGTTTGACCGTTGTATGCGGCTTTTACAGCAGCAGCACCGGCAGCTTCGGCTTCGGTGATGTCTGTCAGGCTTGCCGTGTGGGAGGCACAGCGCTGGAGGGTAGAAAGTTCAACGGCGCGCGTCTTGACGCCGAGCTTTGCACTCAGCAGGCTGCACAGATAGCGAGCTGTACCGCCCAGATATTTGTGCCCAAACGCGTCCACAAGCAGACTGTTGTCGCCCAATTCACAGACATAGCGGCCGTCTGCTGCGCGGATACCTTCGCTGACAGCGATGACAAGAGAAGGGGTGGACTGCTGAAGCTTTTCGACATGCGCGACAAAACGCTCCGGATCAAAAGGCACTTCAGGCAGGCAGATCATCGCGGCACCTTCACAATCCTCATCTTTGGCGAGCGCGGCGGCGGCAGTCAGCCAGCCTGCATTGCGGCCCATGATCTCCACGATGGTTACGGATTTGAGATCGTAGATGGTGGAGTCGCGCACAAGCTCCTTGATAGATGTGCCGATATACTTGGCCGCGGAGCCGAAACCGGGCGTGTGATCGGTTTCGGTGAGGTCGTTATCGATCGTCTTGGGCACGCCGATGAAGCGAATCGGGCTTCCGATTTTGGCAGCGTAGTCGCTCAGTTTGAGGATGGTATCCATGCTGTCGTTGCCGCCGATGTAGAAGAAATAACCGATGTCGTACTTTTTCAGGATATCAAAGAGCGACTCATATACGGCATCGTCGTCTTTGGGCAGCTTATAGCGGCAGCTGCCCAGAAAAGTGGCAGGTGTGCGGCGGAGCAGGTCGAGGGCGTCTGGAGCAGAAAGCGCGGCAGACAGATCGACGAGATCTTCTTTCAGAAGACCCTGCACACCGTGGCGCATGCCATAGACCTTTTCAGCACCGTGGGTACGGCAGGCACCAAAGACACCCGCAAGGCTGGCGTTGATGACGGATGTGGGACCGCCGCTTTGACCGATGATGGCATTCATAAATCAATTTCTCCTTTGTGGACGGATGGAGCAAGAACCGACCGCCCCGAATCGTTGAAGATCATGCCCAAACTTGGCACATCAGCAGCCCGCGGTTTGAAGAAGAAACGCCTGCAAAAAAACAGCCCCCGCAGGGGGAGAAGAAAACGTTTCATGTCATCTGCGGGCTGAGTACGCTTTTTATTATACCATCTGTAAGGCATACGGACAAGGCGTTTTTTGAATGCAAGATGTTTTTCCCTTTTCTGCGTGCGCTGAATATGATATGATACAAGGCAGACAGCCTGAAAAAATGGCTGAAATGAGCGGAGAGGAAAAGGAATATGAGCGGATTAAAACGAGCAGCAGGTGTTTTTTGTCTGCTGATGCTTGCATTTTTTGAGCGAAGCGCAGCGGCAGAGCCGGCGCGGGAATTGACATGCCAGCTGGCGGGAAAGCCGATTAAGGAAATCGCCAATCTTTCGGACGGAAACTATCAGACATACTGGACATCTGTGGGAGGAAGTGAGGCTTCCGTTCGGCTGAAAGCGGAGGAAGAGATTGCCTCCGTATATGTTCAATTCTATGATCAGGCGGTGCCGATGGAGGCGCAGGTGCAAAATGAGGATGGCACATGGCGCACGGTTGGAACTGGCGGCGGGGAGTTCCTCACGGCGTACATTGAATTGGACGAGCCGGCGGAGTTTGTGCGCTTGCGCCCGGCTGAGGGGAAGGGACGCATGTTTATTGCGGAGGTTCATGCGTTTTCGCAAGGCGACACGCCGGAATGGGTGCAGCGATGGCAGCCGCCGCTGAACAAGGCCGACTTGCTGGTGCTGGCAGCGCATCCGGATGACGAGATGCTCTTTCTGGGCGGCACAATTCCGTATTATGCCGGTGAGCGGCAGATGGACGTGCAGGTGGCGTATCTTGTGCCGACCATGCCGTACAGGAGGCTTGAGCTGCTTGACGGCTTATGGCTGTGCGGCGTGAAAAATTATCCTGAACTGGGCACAATGCCTGACAAGTTCTGCGGCAGTTTGAAGGACATGTATGAACAGAAGGGATGGAACGAGGCGTCTGTTCTCCATTTTGTGGCAGGGCTGTATCGACGCTGCCGTCCAGAAGTTGTTGTGACGCATGATGTTCAAGGCGAATATGGCCATGGCGCCCATCGTGCGGCGGCAGATGCTGCAAAAAAAGCAATCGCACTGGCGGCGGATTCAAATGTTGAGCATGAAGGAATGAAAGAGATGGAGCCATGGCAAGTGAAGAAACTGTATCTGCATCTGTATGAAGAAGGGGCACGCCGCATGGATTGGGATGAACCGCTTGAGACATTTGGCGGAAAAACCGCTGTAGACATGGCCAAAGAAGCATTTGCCTGCCATATTTCCCAGCAGAGGACACACTATCATGTAGAAGATTTCGGCCCGTATGACTGCACACGTTTTGGACTGGCCTTTTCCAGCGTTGGAGAAGATGTGGAAATGAAGGATTTCTTTGAGAACATTGAACAATAAGTCTTTTCGTCTCCGGAAGGCCAAAAGAAGCGTTATTTTGAAAGAGGAAGGCTTCAAGCTGATGTTTAAAAAGAAGGCACATGCGCCTTCTTTTTTTGTTTCCACATTCATAGCTTTGAGCGGGTGAGAGCATGAACGGGATATTTTGTGGGATGCTTCTTGTGGGGATTATCTATGCGTCCGCGACGGGTCAGGGGGACGCGGCGCAGCGTGCGCTGTTTTCTGGCGGGGCGGAAGCTGTCCAATTGGCGTTGTCGCTCTGCGGGGCATATGCATTTTTTGGCGGACTTTTGGGTGTGCTTCGGGCAAGCGGCACAGCAGATGCGCTGGCAAAATGGATTGAAAAGCCGCTTGGAAAGTTATTCCGGTTTGAACGGGGCGAAGAAAAGGCGCTGGCAGACATCAGCCTGAATCTGTCTGCCAACATGCTGGGCATGGGCGGCGCGGCAACGTCAGCCGGGCTGTCTGCAATGAAGACGATGCGCGAAGTGAATGGAGAGCGGGCGAGTGACGCGATGATCTTATTCCTTGTGATCAACACGTCCAGTGTGCAGCTTTTTCCAGCGACCATGGTAGCGCTTCGTGCGCAGGCGGGGGCGGCTCATGCGGCGGATATCGTGCTGCCAACGCTTCTTTCTACGGCATGGGCGACGCTTTGCGGAATAGGAGCGTGCAGGTGGTGCGCAAGGCGGGGGAAAAAGTCATGCTGCCTGCGCTGACGGTCCTTTGCCTGCTCTGCGGGCTTCGAGCGCGGATCAATGTCTATGAGGCATTTGTGCAGGGGGCAAAGAGCGGATTTTTAACGCTTGTTCAAATACTTCCGGCGTTGACGGCAATTTTGACAGCGACAGCGCTTCTGAGGGAAACCGGCTTGATGGAGAGTGTTCAGCAGGCGATGGCACCTTTTTTTTCGGCGCTTCATCTGCCGGAAGAAGCGGCTGGCGTGCTTCTGCTTCGGCCGCTGTCCGGCTCGGCATCTGTGGCGGCTGTTTCGGAAGTCATTGCCAGGACGGGTGCGGACAGTCGGGCGGCACGGTTTTGCTGCGTTGTCAGCGGAGCGAGTGAAACGGTCTTCTTTACGGCGTCTCTCTATTTTTCGGGGATCAAAAGGACGCGTTATGCGGTTGGAACAGCGCTGTTTGCATACGTTTGCGGGGTGTGGGCGGCGGCGATGCTCGTATGAACAGAAAATGAGGCTCAGGAAGGAAAAGATAAACCTGCCAAAATGCGCCGGAACTTGACAGATGAAGTCGAATCGACTACAATAAACCAAAGTGGATTTATGTCTTCATCGTTCGGCTCTGCCGGAGAAGGGAGGAAGGGCCTTGCGCCCTAAACATCAATATGGACAATCGCTTCTTAAGAGGTTTTCGCGCAGCAGCGGCGGGCCTTCTGCTTGCCTTTCTGCTGGCCGTTTCGGCCCTGGCGATGGCGGAGACAGACCCGATTCGCGTTTCCTCGCTCAGTGAGCCGCAGTCTGTGATCTCTGAACAGGATGTCTCCATCACCATCAAGATCTACAACAGCAGCCAGAAGGACATGGAAGGGGACATTGTTCTCTTTGATCCTTCCCGCCACTCTGTGGACAAGTATTTTGGCCTCAAGGGTGAACAGAGCCTCACGTACAATGGCACGTGGCACGTCACTCAGGATCAAATTGACGAGGGCAAGATCAAGTACTATATACAGTACACAGTGGATACTGATGAAGGGCCTACGAAGGTCACCAGAACGGTTCCCATTACGATACAGACGGAAGACGTTGCCCCGCAGCTGACGGCAACGTACAGCGTTTCTCCTACCAGTGCGCGCAAGGGACAGAAGGTGATGGTGACCTATACGCTCTCCAACACCGGCAACATTGAGCTGCGCGATATTGTTGTGAGCAACAAGGGAATCAGCGACAGAAATCTGAATGCGGCCTCCTTGTCTGTGGGCGAGAAGGTGACGTTGGAAGACAGTTTCACGATGGGGGATAATGAGCTTGTCAGCAAGCCGACCATCACGTATCGCACAGTTGATTCGGATAAGACTTCCACGATTTCCGATATGGCCAGAAAGACTATCACGGTCGCAGAGGATGGACTGGAAGCGACTTTGAAGGCGGATAAGGCCGAAAACATTTACCCGGGCGAAAAGCTGAAACTGAGCATAACACTCAAAAACAGCGGTGAACATGCGTACACGGATCTGTCGGCAGAGCTGTCGGATGGAACACCCGTTGTTTCCGGCGTGGAGCTGGCTCCCGGCGCGACATTCGACAAGGAGATTGAATGGATTTCGCGTGAGAGCATGCAGCTTTCGGTCAGCGTGAATGGACAGGATGCGGCGGGAGAAGCGGTTGCTGTAAATTCTGAAGCAATTGAAATTGTCACCCAGGATGCGTCTAAGGCACTCATTTTGGATGTGAAAACACAAGCTCAGAACACGCTGATTTATTCCGAGCCGGCGGTTGTGCGCTTCGGTGTTGTGGTGGAAAACATCGGAAAGACGGATGCTTCCACCCTCACCATCAAGGAAGCGGGTACCAAGGTGGCGACAATTGCGTCCCTGCCTTCTGGAGAGAGCCGAACGGTGGTCTTTGATGTGGAGACCAGCATCGCAGGAAAGATTCAATTTGAAGTGACCGGCAAGGACGCTGATGGAAACGATAAATCCTATCTTTCCAATGTAGTGGATCTGGTCTATATCGAGCCGACCCCTGTACCGACATCCACCCCGGCACCGACCCCTGTGCCGCCGACCCCTTCTCCGGAACCGACCGCAACGCCCGTTCCGTCTATCGGCGAGGTGATTGCCTCCAAGGTCAATCCTGTCGTGCTGTACAGTGTGGCAGGCGTGCTGGCGGCGCTGATTGTGGCGGTTGTGACGATAAATTCCGTCAAGAGCGCGAAAAAGAAAAAGCGCATGGAGCAGGCGCTGGATACAATTGAACTTTCTCCGGATGTGCGCGATTCCTTCGGCAAGCGCAGACGCAGGGCAGACGGCAAGGCTCAGCAGAATCCGCAGCGGAAAACGGAAGAGCCGATTGTTCCGACTCCGGAACTGACGCCGGAAGAAACCATGACGCCTGCACGTGATGCCATGCGCCGAATGGAAGGCGATGAAGGACGTCATCGCCGTGCTCAGCAGGAAGTTTCCGCGGATAAGACGCTGCGCGTGGCACCTGTCAGCGAGCGCCCGGAAGTGCCTGCTCAGAAGGTGGACGATTCTCAGACCCGCATTTTCGGCAAGCTGAACGTTGAAGAAGAGACAGAAAAGCAGGATATTCAGGAGACTGTTCGCCTTGACCGCGAAACCGTTGAAGAAATTCGCAGACAGGCTGATCCTTATCAGGGAAGCGGCAAGAAGCGCAGCGAAATGAAGCCGATGAAGAAAAAGAAGAAGAGCCTTTTCGGACATGGAAAGGACGACGATGACGACTTTGTCGAAGAACCGGAATGGAACGATGGAGACGATGACTTCTTCGAGTAAGGAATAACAAAAGAGCTGCCGGATAGACGGCGGCTCTTTTCGTTAAGAGAATGCAAAAAGTTGGAAGCGGACAAAGGCACAGAGGATGAAACACTCGACAAAGGGCAGAGGGTGTGCTATAATCCGTTTTTTGGAAGGGAGCAAACGTGTGTTCACCGGGTTTTCTAAAGACGCCGTCGATTTTCTGACGGAAATTCGCTTGAATAATAATCAGACATTTTTTCAGGCCAATAAGCAGCGATATGAGCGCGTTGTCAAAGCGCCGCTTACAGCGCTTTGTGAGGAAATGACCCCCATCATTGAGCAGATTGATCCGCGGCTGGATACAAGGCTCTTGCGCACCGTATCCCGCATCCGCAGAGATACGCGCTTTGCGCGGGATAAATCGCCATTCAGGGATCATGTCTGGCTGAGCTGGCGCTATCCGAATGAGTCCAGAGGGGAGGCGTTCGGCCTGTATTGGGGCTTTGGGCCGGACTGGATCAGCTGGGGCTGTGGAAGCTATGGTACGGACAAGCCGCTGATGGATGCGCTTCGCCTGCATATTCGGCGTCAACCGGATGAGGTTCGCTGTATTTTCAAAAACCTTCAGTCAGATTTTCAAATGGGCGGAGAAGATTACAAGAGGATCATCGTGCCGGATGATGTTCCTGAAGACCTCAGGCCGCTTTACATCAAGAAGGGATTTTATGTCGAACAGATTCCAAGCGGGGCGGACTGGGAGCTGCTCCTTTCAAGCGAGATGTCGCAGAGGCTTGCGCAGGATCTTTTGAAGCTGGCTCCGCTTCAGCAGCTGATGCGCCGTTTGCAGGCGCAGACAGAGTCGGCGGATGAAGCGCCTGTGGAACAGCCTGTTCAGAGCACACTGACTGTGCGCCGTGCAGATGAATTTGATTTCTGAAGGAAAAGAAAGGAAATGACATGAATCTTTTGATTGAAACCCTCAAGGCAGTTTTATTTGGTGTGGTTGAGGGCGTGACGGAATGGCTGCCTATCAGCTCGACCGGCCACTTGATTCTTCTGGATGAGTTTATTCAGCTCCAGATGAGCGATGCGTTTAAGTCTATGTTTGAGGTGGTCATTCAGTTAGGTGCGATTTTGGCGGTTGTCGTGCTGTTCTTCCCCAAACTCTGGCCGTTTAAGCGTAGAAAAGAGGGGGAAGGGGTCGTTGGTATCCTCAAGATGGATACCGTGAATCTGTGGATCAAAGTGATTGTAGCCATCCTTCCCAGCGGCATTGTCGGCATTTTGTTTGACGACTGGATGGATCTGCACCTGCATACTGCGCCGGTTGTGGCTGCAATGCTTGTCGTTTATGGCGTGGCATTCATTCTCGTGGAGCGCAGGCAGCAGGCTGTGAAACACCGCGCACTCGTTCAGACGGTGGATCAGCTGGATCTGCGCATGGCGCTTTGGATCGGTATGTTCCAGGTGCTTTCGCTTGTGCCGGGCACGAGCCGTTCTGGCGCGACCATTTTGGGCGGCGTTCTGATGGGCTGCTCCCGCACGGCGGCTGCGGAGTTCAGCTTCTATATGGCTATTCCGACGATGCTGGGCGCGAGCTTCATCAAGGTGCTCAAGTTTGGCTTCTCCTTTACGGGCGCGGAGCTTTTGATTCTTCTGGTCGGCAGCGTGACGGCGTTTGCTGTTTCAGTTGTGGCGATCAAGACGTTCATTGACTATATCAAGCGGCACAGCTTTACCGCCTTTGGATGGTATCGCATTGTATTGGGCGCACTGGTGGCTTTGTATTTCCTGATTGCAGCGTAACAGCTGCATCTGCTACAATCCAGACGGCTTCAATGCGTCCCCAGAATGTTGGATATACTGAAAATTGAATGAAGAAAAAAGTGGATGCTCCTCTGAAGTTTACAGAGGGCATCCACTTTTGCTAATCAAATAAAATAGCCGCCATGCCAGAAAACCATTGATTTAAAAATCGTTCGGGTAAAACGCTGAGCAGAGGAAGCGGGGTTGGAGAGGAAAGCGTATTGACACAGGTGAAGCGCTGGGAAAAGGAGACTTCGGCATAACAGGGAACGATGATAAAAAGAAAACTCTCTGACCGAAATCAGAGAGTGTATTTGGTGGTCTGTACTGGACTCGAACCAGTGACCCCATCGATGTGAACGATGTGCTCTACCAACTGAGCCAACAGACCATCGCGCTGAGAACATTAAGCATTATATCATAGATGAAGGGGATTGTCAACCTATCAAAAAAGAAATTTTTGGAAATGAAGAAAAAGATTGACCCAATGAGAAGAAATAATGCAGGCAAAGCAGCCTGAGCAAAATGCCAACAGCGCCGGTATATGCAATTTCAAAAAAAGCGTGGGAATCAGATGAGGTTTAGAATGAGGAGACGGGGATAGATGTCCCCTGCTTATGCTTTTCCGGTATTTTTTCCGGCCATGACGGCGGCAACGATGCCGCAGCAGACGATTACCGCGCCGATGATAAAGTTGGATGTGATCTGTTCACCGAGAAACAGAACGCCCAAAATCGACGAGACAAGAGGCTGGAGCGGATAGAACATCGAACAGAAACTCGCATCCATGCGCTTTAAGCAGGTATTCCACAGAGAGTGAGCAATGGCTGTGCCCATAAAGCCCATATACAGAACAGCCAGAAAGCTGGGCAGCGGGAGAGAGAAGGAGGCCGTGCGCAGCTCAAAGAGCGACCAGAGGCCCGTGAACGGCAATGCAAAAGCTGTCGCTGTCATGGCGACCTGCATGGGATCGTAGCGGCTGGAAACGCGCCTGATCAGAATGGATGTGCTTGACCAGAGAAATACGCTGGAAAGCATGAAGAGCGCACCGGATACACTCACCGTTCCGCCGGTGCCAACGATGGTGACAACGCCGACCATGGAGACAGCGACGCAGACGATTTTTGCCGGCGTGATTTTTTCGCCCAGAAAAATGGCAGCCAGAATTGGAATGAAAATCGGGTTCATGGCCCCAAGCAGAGAAGAGACAGAGCCACTCAGGCGAGCAATGCCCAGCATTTGCAGGCAGAAACTGAAAAAATAGCCCAGGAAACCGATGGCAAACAAGATCTTATGATCCTTTTTTTGAAGGGGTTTCATGGTTCCGCGTGCCTTCAGAAGAAGGAAGAGAGACGGAACGGATACCAGATACCGCAGGGCCAGAAGTGTGACTGGCGGAACAGTCCTCAAGGCGACTTTGGAAACCGGATACATGCTTCCCCAGAGGATAAAAGTGGATAAGAGGAGACAGAAGTTCTTCTTGCTCATAGAAATGTCCTTTCTTGGCCTGACGGCCTTTCTTCTGTTTCTTCTATTATAGGAGCATTTTTGCAGGCTGTACAGAGGCAAAAAGGAAAGGACTGTGGTCCTGATGCAAAAGCTGCATAGATTGAAGTATATTATTCATAAAATGTTCAAATTAAAGTCAAAACAGCAAAAGAATGCAATTTAATATATATGCAAATGCTTAAAATGAAAATCATTCATGTAAAACATGAATGAATAGTATTGTATTACAGGTGAAGACAGCGTATAATGGGTGACATCAACTCCGGCAGAAGATACGGAGAATATAAAGCCGATGACTCAATGACAGGAGGATTTGAACATGAAGAAATGGACAACAGCAGCCCTCGCGCTGGCTATGACGATGACTGTCTCACTCGCAGCGGCAGATAACGCCATTAAGATCGGCTTGATTGGCCCGATGACAGGTCCCGCGGCCGATTATGGAACATCTGTTGCAAATGGAGAAATGATTGCCATTGAGGAAGTCAACCAAATGGGCGGCCTTCAGTTCGAATTGAATATGCAGGACGATGAACATGATCCTGAAAAGTCGGTTAACGCTTACAATACCCTCTGGGATTGGGGCGCGCAGGTGATTGCGGGCACCGTTACCACCAGCCCGTGCGTCGCGGTCGCTGCGGAGGCCTATAATGATCGCATGTTTATGCTTACGCCGTCCGCATCGGCGCTGGATGTCATTGCCAATAAGGACAATGTCTATCAGGTGTGTTTCACAGACCCGGCGTTGGGCGGAGCGGCAGCGCAGTATATGTATGATCATCAGCTGGGCGAAAAGATCGCTGTTATCTATAACAATGCCGATGTTTATTCCACTTCTGTTTATCAGAATTTTGAAGCGCGCGCACAGGAGCTGGGGCTGAATATTGTGGCGGTTTCCACATTCATGGATGACACCACGGATTTTTCTGTTCAGGTGACAGCGGCCAAACAAGCGGGTGCCGATCTTGTCTTCCTGCCGATTTATTACACGCCTGCTTCCATGATTCTCCAGCAGGCCGCCGGCATGGCGTATCAGCCGACGTTCTTCGGCGTGGACGGTCTTGATGGAATTCTGTCCATTGAAGGGTTCGATACGGCGATGGCCGAGGGCGTTATGCTCCTTACGCCGTTCTCTCCGGATGCACAGAATGAGAAGACTCAGAATTTCGTGAAAAAGTATGTCGCGAAGTACGGCGTGGTGCCCAGTCAGTTTGCTGCTGACGGATATGATGCTATTTATGCATTGGCAGCGGCTTGCCAGCAGGCTGGCGTGACCCCGGATACACCGGCCGAAGAAGCATGCGAGATGCTGATTGAGGCGTTCCAGACGCTTCAGGTGGACGGAGCAACCGGTTTGATGACCTGGAAGTCTACAGGCGAAGTCACAAAGAACCCGACGGCTGTCGTCATCAGAGATGGCGCATATGTCGGCATCGAATGACCAGACAGAAGTAAATCGCCATGGCTCCGGCCGGAGCCATGTGCTTTTTGTTTTTCTGTACAGCGAGAAAAAACGAGGTGAGACCTATGATTCTGTTTCTCTCATACCTGATTAACGGTATCAGCCTGGGCAGCATCTATGCCATTATCGCTTTGGGCTATACAATGGTTTATGGTATTGCCAAGATGCTGAACTTTGCACACGGCGATGTCATCATGATTGGTGCATATCTTTCATTCTGCGCAACGCAATATATGGGGCTTCCGGCTGTTGCGTCGGTTGTTTTGGCCGTGATGGTCTGCACGGCACTGGGCATCATCATCGAAGGCCTGGCCTATAAGCCGCTGCGGCAGGCGCCGTCTCTGGCTGTTCTGATTACGGCAATCGGAGTATCGTATTTCCTTCAGAATGTGGCGCTGCTGATCTGGGGATCGACGCCTAAGAATTTCGCATCTGTGGTCAGTTTGAGATCCGTGTCGCTGATGGATGGCCAGCTGCTTATTTCAGGAGTCACCCTCGTGACCGTCCTTGCCAACATCATCATTATGGTGGGCTTGACGCTCTTTACAGGGCACACAAAAGTCGGAAAGGCCATGCGTGCTGTTTCTGAAGACAAGGGAGCGGCGGAGCTGATGGGAATCCATGTCAACAGGACGATTTCCATGACTTTTGCTATCGGTTCGGCGCTGGCGGCCATTGCAGGTGTGCTTCTTTGTTCGGCATACCCGACGCTTCAGCCGACGACAGGCTCCATGCCCGGCATCAAAGCATTTACTGCGGCGGTTTTCGGTGGTATCGGCTCCATTCCGGGGGCTATGATTGGCGGATTGCTGCTTGGCGTCATCGAGGTTCTGGGCAAGGCGTATGTGTCCACGGAGCTTGGAGATGCGTTCGTATTTGCTGTTCTGATTATTGTCCTGCTGGTCAAGCCGACCGGGCTGCTGGGCAAATCTGTGCGCGAGAAAGTTTGAGGTGGGACAATGAAAAACATGAGTGCAAAAACGAGAAGAAAGTTTCTGACTTATGCCATGGTCGTGTTGGCGTTCGTTGTCTGCCAGGTGCTGATTTCGCAGCGGCTCATGTCCAGATCTTTGAAAGGACAGCTCATTCCGATTTGCGTGTACATTGTCATGGCGGTTTCTTTGAACCTGACGGTAGGCATTTCGGGCGAACTGAGTCTCGGACATGCAGGATTCATGAGTGTAGGCGCATTTACGGGCATTGTAACGGGCATGTGGCTTTCCAAAGGCATCGGGCTGGAAAACGGGACAGTGTGTCTGGTGCTGAGCATTTTAGCAGGCGGTGTGTCTGCGGGGATTGCTGGTGTTCTGATCGGCATTCCGGTTTTGCGTCTGAGAGGGGATTATCTGGCCATCGTCACGCTGGCTTTTGGTGAGATCATCAGGAATGTTGTGAACTGCCTGTATATCTCGGTGGATGGACGCCATGTGCATGCTGCGTTCAACAATCCCAATGTACCGGGGAAACTGATCGTCAACGGCCCTGCTGGCGCAACCGGCGTGATGAAGCTTTCGACGTTTCCGATGGGATTTGTGCTGGTGATGTTCACGCTTGTGGTTGTGCTCAATCTGATTGACAGCCGTTCCGGGCGTGCAATCATGGCAATTCGCGATAACAGAATTGCGGCAGAAGCCATGGGGCTGAACGTGACTAAGTATAAGATGATGGCATTTGTTGTCTCTGCTGTGCTGGCGGGCATGGCAGGCGCGCTTTATGGCCTCAACTATTCCACTGTTACCGCGTCCAAGTTTAAGTTTGATACATCCATTCTGGTTCTGGTGTTTGTGGTGTTGGGCGGCATCGGCAACATCCCAGGTTCTGTCATATCGGCTGCGCTTTTGACTGTTTTGCCGGAGCTGCTTCGCGCGTTTTCAAATTACAGGATGCTTATTTACGCTGTCGTCCTGATTCTGGTGATGCTGATGACCAATAATCAGACCCTGAGAAGCACTGCCAAGCGGATGATTCCGGCGAAATTCAGGAAGGAGGAAAGGTCATGACACAGAAAAAGCGACATTCCAGCACAAAGATGGTGCCTGCGCCCAGTCAGGGTATCATTCCTGAGCGTGACCTGAGCGAGCGTCCTGTGCTGGAGGCACGCCATCTGGGCATTGATTTCGGCGGCCTGCATGCGGTTGAAGATTTTAACCTCATCATCGGCAAAACGGAAATTGCCGGATTGATTGGCCCGAATGGGGCGGGAAAGACGACTGTTTTTAATCTCCTGACCAAGGTGTATCAGCCGACGATGGGCAGCATTCTGCTGAACGGACACGATATGGCGGGGATGAATACGGCACAGGCCAACCGGCTTGGCATAGCGCGAACATTCCAAAATATTCGGCTGTTTGATCACATGACGGTTGAGGATAATGTGCGCATTGGCCTGCACAACCAGACACGCTATGGCATGACATCCGGCATCTTTCGCCTGCCGTCATACTGGAGAGGCGAACGTGAGATGCACGAGCGGGCAATGGAATTGCTGGAGCTGTTTGACATGCAGGGGCTGGCGAAGCATTCGGCGGGGTCTTTGCCATATGGCGCACAAAGAAGGCTTGAAATTGTTCGTGCGCTGGCGACCAATCCGTCAATCCTGCTGCTGGATGAACCGGCAGCCGGCATGAATCCGCACGAGACAGACGAATTGATGAACAATATTCTTAAAATTCGCGATCAGTTTCATATCGCCATCATGCTCATTGAGCACGATATGAATCTGGTGATGGGGATTTGCGAAGGCATTTGTGTTTTGAACTACGGCAAGATCATTGCCAAAGGAACAGCAAAGGAAATCCAGAATAATCCGGCGGTTATCGAAGCCTATCTGGGCAAACAGAAGGAGGCATAAACATGCTGAAAGTTGAGAATCTTCATGTTTATTACGGCAGCATTCATGCGCTGAAAGGGATTTCCTTCGAGGTCAATGAGGGTGAAATTGTCACGCTGATTGGCGCAAACGGGGCAGGAAAATCCACAACGCTCAATACAATAGGCGGGCTTTTGAAGCCGAAGAGCGGAAGCGTGATTTTTGAAGGACAAAATGTGACGGCAATGCCGGGAAGCAGAGTGGTTTCCCTTGGCCTTGCGCTGTGCCCGGAAGGACGGCGCATCTTTCAACAGATGACTGTTCGTGAGAATTTGGAGATGGGCGGATATACTCGGCCGGCGGGGGAAATTGCGGCATCTTTGGAGAGTGTGTTTGAACGTTTTCCAAGGTTGAAAGAGCGGCAGAAGCAGATAGCGGGCACACTTTCCGGCGGTGAACAGCAGATGCTGGCGATGGGACGCGCGCTGATGAGCAAACCACGGCTTTTGATGCTGGATGAACCGTCCATGGGTCTGGCTCCGATTCTTGTTGAGCAGATTTTTGAAATCATAGGCGAACTCAACAGGGCCGGAACAACGATTCTGTTGGTTGAACAAAATGCACAGATGGCACTGTCCATTGCAGATCATGCCTATGTGATGGAGACGGGAAACATTGTCAAGTTCGGGGATGCAAAAGCGCTGATGGACGATGCGGATGTCAAAAAAGCATATCTGGGATAAATTTTTAAGAGGAGCAGCTGCAGCCTGCCCTTCTTTTCTTTTTTGCGAGGATGTACTAACGGCAGGAGATTTCAAAAAAGCCTAGAATGAATAAAGCAGATGGTTTTGTTATTAGAGGCGATTAACAGGGAAGGAAGGCAGAAGGAAAAGAGATGCGGTTCACCAAAATGCACGGCCTTGGCAATGACTATGTGTTTGTGAACACGTTTGAAGAACAGGTGGATGATCCGGGGGCACTGGCTGTTGACATCAGCGACCGGCATACGGGCATCGGAAGCGATGGCCTTGTGCTGATTGGGCCAAGCCGTGCGGCGGATTTTAAAATGACCATGTTCAACAGCGATGGATCACGCGGCGCGATGTGCGGCAATGCAGCGCGCTGTGTGGGCAGGTATGTTTATGAACGCGGGCTGACGAAACAGACAGAATTTGTACTGGAAACCGATGCTGGAAGGAGACCGGTCAGCCTCTTTTTGGATGGCGGTCAGGTTGTATCCGTTCAGGTGGATATGGGCAGCCCGATAACGGACTGCGAGCGTGTGCCCTGCCGCTTGGGAAAGGGCAGAATGCTGGAGGTGCCGATTACCGTGCAGGACAGAACGTTCCTTGTAACGCCTGTTTCCGTAGGCAATCCGCATGCAGTCATCCTGATGGAAGAACCGATTGAAGGGCTGGATATTGGGCAATATGGCCCGCTGCTGGAGCATCATCCGGCTTTTCCGCAACAAGTGAATATTGAATGGGTGAATGTACTCTCGCCGGACCGGCTGCGAATGCGCGTTTGGGAGAGAGGCAGCGGAGAAACGCAGGCCTGCGGCACGGGTGCCTGCGCGGCGCTGACGGCGGCGTATCTGTGCGGAAAGACGGAAAAGCACGCAGTGGTGGAACTTCCCGGAGGAGAGCTGGATATACTCTTTGCCGATCACTTGTTCATGACAGGTCCGGCGGTCTTTGTGTTTGACGGAACATACGAAGAGAAAGCGAGGGAAAACCCATGACGCTGGTGACTCGAGCGATGATTTTTGCTGCGGAAGCGCATGATGGCGATGTGCGCAAAGGTTCACAGGCGCCATATATTGTGCACCCGATGGAAGCGATGGCGATTGCTTCGTCCATCACGGAAGACCCGGAGGTTTTGGCGGCAGCGGCGCTGCATGATGTGGCAGAAGATTGCGGAATCACGCGCGAGGAGCTTACGATGCGCTTTGGCGAGAGAGTTGCCAATCTGGTCATGGCAGAAAGTCAGATTCAGAAGGGCGATCCCTGTGCGAGCTGGGATGACCGCAAACGCCGGGCGCTTGAACGGCTTGAACAGGCTGGTCGAGATGAAAAAATCATAGCATTGGCGGACAAGCTGAGCAATATGCGCGCAATTAACCGTGATTTTGAGCGCGATGGGGAGAAGATGTTCTTAAAATTTCATCAGACAGACAGAAGATGTCACGCATGGTATTACAGAAACTGTGTTGAAAGGCTGAGGGATGAGTTGGGCGATACGCAGGCGTTTCGGGAATTGGCCATGCGTGTCAATCGCGTATTCGAAGGGGTTCAGAGCCAGCCGCCAGGGGTTGAAAAGCGCTGTGCGGTTTGAATGGCCAGATAAAGAATGAAAAGAAGCTGCCTGAGCGGCTTCTTTTTTTGCTGCGGATGTTTGCAGCGTTGAGATGGAGGATAGCGGTCAGGCTATCTGGTCGGCAAGGGGAAAAACAGGTTTTGACGCATTGATGCGGCGCATCAATTTGTTCTTCGGCGGGATGGACAAACCGGGCGTTACTGTCAGTCTGCATCTGGGGACGATGAATAAATAATTCGATATAAAAAGAGTGCCAAAACCTGGACACTGCATGGTTTTAGCACTCTTTTATACGCTTGGGGAAATTAGTCGATGGACAGTACCTTGTAGTCCTTGTCTTCGACGGCCTTGCGGAGAATGGAATCTTCCACAGCTTTGTTAAGGGTCACAACAGCCGTGCCGGATACATGGCTGACCTCAGCGCCTGCCACACCGTCAATGGCTTCAAGCGCCTTTTTGACTGCTGCTTCGCAGTGGCCGCACATCATGCCTTCAATTTTCATCGTCTTTTCCATCGTTTTAACCTCCTTGTGTTTGTGGTGTTTGATTTTTTTATCTTTACTCGCGTCATGCAGCTTAAACAGGTTCAGCCGCAGGGCGTTTGTGACGACACAGAAGCTCGACAGGCTCATTGCTGCCGCGCCGAACATCGGGTTGAGCTTGAGTCCGAACAGCGGATAAAACACGCCGGCTGCCAGCGGAATGCCGATGGTGTTATAGAAAAATGCCCAGAAGAGGTTTTCGTGAATGTTGCGCAGCGTTGCGCGGCTCAGGCGGACGGCGGCCGGTACATCGGACAGGCGGCTGTTGATGAGCACTACGTCCGCAGCGTCAATGGCAACGTCTGTTCCGGCGCCAATAGCAATGCCGATGTCGGCACGGGTGAGGGCAGGAGCATCATTGATGCCATCGCCGACCATGGCGACCTTGCCCTGACGCTGCAGACTGCGAATGACGGCCTCCTTTCCATCGGGCAGAACGCCTGCTGCGACTTCATCTACGCCCGCCTGACGACCGATAGCGCGGGCGGTGCGCTCGTTGTCGCCTGTCAGCATAACAACACGAATGCCCATGTTTTGAAGGGCTTTGATGGCGGACGGACTGTCTGCCTTAATGACATCGGCGACAGCGATCATGCCCAGAAGCTTTCCGCCCAGCGCAAAGAACAGCGGTGTTTTGCCATCTTCGGAGAGCAGATTAGCCTGATTACGCATGTCTTCGGAGAGCGGCACGATGGAGGAAATGAATTTCTGGCTGCCGCCCATCAACGTTTTTCCATCCAGTGCAGCACTCAAGCCGTTGCCTGGCAAAGCTTTGAAATTCGTTACTTCGGCAGAAATGAGCTTTTTTTCCTGAGCACAAGCCATTATGGCCCGCGCCAGAGGATGCTCACTGTGTGATTCCAGAGCTGCGGCATATTGAAGCAGGTCATCCTGTGTGATGCTGCCGGAGGGAAGAATGTCAGTGACGCGCGGTTCACCTTTGGTGATGGTACCGGTCTTATCCAGCGCAACGATTTCGACTTTTCCGGTTTGTTCAAGGGATACGGCGGTTTTAAAGAGAATGCCATTCTTGGCGCCCATGCCATTGCCAACCATGATGGCGACCGGCGTTGCAAGACCCAGCGCACAGGGACAGCTGATGACCAGCACGGAGATGCCGCGAGCCAGCGCAAATCCGATCTCCTTGCCTGCAATCAGCCAGACAAGCGTGGTGACGATAGAGATGGCGATGACAGCCGGCACGAAAACACCGGACACCTTGTCTGCAATTTTAGCAATGGGTGCTTTGGTCGCGGCGGCATCAGAAACCATTTTGACGATCTGGGAGAGCGTCGTGTCTTCGCCAACGCGGGTAGCTTCACAGCGCAGGAAGCCGGACTGGTTGACTGTTGCCGCGGAAACACTGTCGCCCTCCGCCTTGTCTACGGGGATAGATTCGCCTGTCAGCGCGGATTCGTTGACCGCGCTCTCTCCAGAGAGCACCACGCCGTCTACAGGAATGTTTTCCCCCGGACGAACAGAAAAGATGTCGCCCTTTTTGACCTGAGAGATGGGCACTGTGACTTCCTTGCCGTCTCGAATGAGTGTTGCTGTTTGGGGAGCAAGCTTCATCAGGCTGCGCAAAGCATCGGTTGTCTTGCCCTTGGAACGCGCCTCAAGCATTTTGCCCACGGTAATGAGGGCAAGGATCATGGCGGCGGATTCGAAGTAAAATTCGTGTACGTAGTGCATCGCACCTGCGAGATCTCCGCGGGCTTGAGCGCCCGTCATGGCAAATAGTGCGTAGGTGCTGTAAACAAAGGAAGCGGTGGAGCCCAGCGCGACAAGCGTATCCATATTCGGGGATTTGTGCAGGAGACTTTTAAAACCGCTGATGAAGAATTTCTGGTTGATGACCATGACGATGGCGGAAAGCACCAGCTGCAGCAGCCCAAGCGCTACGGGGTTATGGTCAAAGAAAGCGGGAGCAGGCCAGCCCCACATGGCATAGCCCATTGAGAAATACATGAGCACCAGAAGAAAGCCGAGCGAAGCAATCAGGCGGCGCTTGAGCACCGGCGTTTCGTGATCGGCAAGAGCCTCTTCGTCCATGGAAGAAGTGCTTTCTGCGCCTTTGACAGAAGCACCGTAACCGGCGGCTTGAACAGCGGCGATGATCGTTTGCGGATCAGCGGTGCCTTCCACGCCCATGGTGTTGGTGAGCAAACTGACCGAGCAGCTCTTGACGCCGGGCACTTGGGAAACAGCCTTTTCCACGCGGGTGCTGCATGCTGCGCAGCTCATGCCGGTGACGTTGAATTGATCCATCATACACCTCCTGAAAATTATTTCATCAGTTTTTGAAGGGTGTTGAGAAGTTCATCGAGTGTTTCATCCCGGCCTTCGCGGATATCGCGGGCGACACAGGTTTTGATGTGGTTGGAGAGCAGAACTTTATTAAAGCTGTTCAGGGCGGCGCCGGCAGCGGCGGCCTGGGTGAGGATGTCAGGACAGTAAGCTCCTCTTTCGACCATACCGCGGATACCGCGAATCTGACCTTCAATGCGGCTGAGCCTGTTCAACAGGTCGCGCAGTTCCTGCTCACTGCGATCCTTATGTTCGTGTATATAGCAGCAGGACTTTTCTTCACGCATCATATCACCTCAACTTCTGAGCATATTATATACCCCATGGGGGTATATAGCAAGAGGGTTTTGAAAAAATTTTAAGGCTTGCGCCATGTGGATTTGACACATAGTTTGTGCATTAGACGGTGAAATATAAAAAAACAGCCTCAGATTTTTCTGGGCTGTGTGGAAAATCAGTTCTCTTTTTTCGTTTCAGCGCGATTTTTTTCGGCTTCCAGCTTGCTCAGCCAGATCATCAGTACCGTCACATCCCCCGGAGAGACACCGGAAATGCGCCCGGCTTCGCCAAGAGAACGCGGCTGATGGGCATTGAGCTTTTGCCGGGCTTCAATCCGCAGACCATCGAGGGTCATGTAGTCAAAGCCCTGCGGAAGCAGACGATTTTCCGCGCTGCGGAAAGTCTCAACCTGACGGCGTTCCTTGTCAATATATCCCTCATAACGAAGGGCAACATCGACTTGCTCCTGTACATCTCTGGCAAGAGGCTCAAAGCCGAGAGATTGAAGGTCTGCGTAGGTGATGCGCGGACGGCGCAGAAGGTCGGCGGCACAGACGCTGCCGGCAGCCGGAACCTGATCGTGGGCGGCGAGCCATGCATCTAATTCAGGCGTCTTGGGAATCCATGTCTTTTTGAGGCGGGCGATACATGCCTGCATGGCATCACGTTTTTTCTCCATCCGTTCAAGCCGTTCATCCGATGCCAGCCCGATGGCATGGCCGATTTCAGTCAGACGAAGGTCGGCGTTATCCTGACGCAGCAGCAGACGGTATTCGCAGCGGCTGGTCATCATGCGGTAAGGCTCATTGGTACCCTTTGTCGTCAGATCATCAATGAGCACGCCGATATAGGCCTGATCGCGGCCGAGCACGACAGAGGGTTTGCCCTGCAGGAAGCGCGCGGCGTTGATGCCCGCGAGGAGACCTTGCGCGGCAGCTTCTTCGTATCCGCTTGTGCCGTTAATCTGTCCGGCAAAGTAGAGCCCGCCGATGCTGCGCAAAGAGAGATCGTGGCGCAGCTGAAGGGGGTCAATGCACTCGTATTCGATGGCGTAGGCCAAACGGAGAATGCGCGCCCGGCGAAGACCGGGAATGGTTTTGAGCATGGCAATCTGAACATCTTCCGGCATGGAAGTAGACAGCCCCTGCAAGTACCATTCATTGGTCGACAGGCCTTCCGGCTCAAGGAAGAGCTGGTGGCGATCCTTGTCGGCAAAGCGCATGATCTTGTCCTCGATGGACGGGCAGTAGCGGGCGCCCGTGCCGTGGATTGTGCCGGAATACATGGGCGCGCGGTGAATGTTGTCACGGATGATCTGGTGTGTTTCCTCGTTGGTGTAGGTGAGATAGCATCGGGATCTGTTTTCAAGATGACCGTCCGTCATGAAGGAGAACGGCGTAATGGGGTCGTCGCCTTCCTGCGTTTCCATTTCGTCAAAGTCGATGGAGGATTCTTCCAGCCGCGGCGGCGTGCCCGTTTTAAAGCGGCGCAGAGAGATGCCCAAATCACGAAGCGCGCCTGCCAGATGCGCGGAAGAGAGCAGCCCCTGCGGGCCGCCCGGCCAGTGACATTCGCCGATGATGATACGGCTGTCCATATATACGCCGGAACAGACAACGGCGGCGCGGCATTCAATGTGCCCGCCAGTGGTGGTTTCGATGCCGCGCAGCTGTCCGTTTTCGACAATGAAACGGCCGCATTCGCCCTGACGCACCTGCAGATGCGCCTGATGGAACAGCGCGCGCTTCATGCGCTCCTGATACGCTTTTTTGTCGGCTTGAGCGCGCAGAGAGTGAACGGCAGGCCCCTTTCCCGTGTTGAGCATGCGCGACTGGATGAACGTGTCGTCAATGGCGCAGCCCATTTCGCCGCCCAGAGCATCTATTTCGCGGACAAGGTGCCCCTTGCCCGTGCCGCCGATGGCTGGATTACAGGGCATGAGCGCGATGGAATCCAGGTTGAGGGTTAAAAGCAGCGTATCCAACCCCATACGCGCACAGGCAAGCGCGGCTTCACAGCCGGCATGACCTGCGCCGATGACAGCAATATCAAAGCGATCCATGAATGACCTCCGAAAAATCAGTAAAAAACGAAACTTCCGCTATTATAGCACAAAAAGCGCATCAAAGGAAATGGCTTGAACTTTTTTTTAAAACTGTGATACAATGAAAAAACAGGCTGAATATTGGCAGAGTCGTTGGAGAGATAGCGTTGAAATGGAAGAGGATGACCTCTGACGATAGAAAGGAATGAAGCATATGAACGACAAAAAACTGATGGAATATGCGCGCCTCGTGGCAGGCGTGGGCATCAATGTGCAAAAAGGACAGATGGTGCTCATCAACTGCCCGGTGGAATGCGCGGATTTTGGGCGATGCCTGACGACAGCGGCGTATGATCTGGGAGCCAGAGACGTAATTGTCAACTGGTCGGATGATGCAGTGTCGCGCGAACATTGGCTTCGTGCAGAGGACAGCGTATTTGATGCGGTCTATCCGTGGGATATTTTGCGCAATAAGACGCTCGCGGAAGCGGGGATGGGCCGGATTTCAGTCGATGCATCTGATCCGGAAAATCTGTTGGGCGTTGATGCAGAACGTCTTCAGCGCTGGGATGTGGCCAATGGGCGCGACAACCGTGAATTTTATCGCAGCATGATGGCTAACGGCTTCCCGTGGTGTGTGGTTTCCGTTCCGTCATTGAAGTGGGCGAAGAAGGTTTTCCCGGAACTGGATGCGCAGCAGGCGGTAGACAAGTTGTGGGATGCTATCTTTGCGGCAGTTCGCGTGACAGGAGACGCAAGCGCGGTCAAGGCGTGGCAGGATCACTGCAAACATCTGGAAACGCTGTGTAGCAAGCTCAACAGCCTGCGCCTGACTCAGCTGCATTATACCAATGCGCTTGGAACGGATGTCGTGGTTGGCTTGCCGGAAGAACATCTCTGGCTTGGCGGCGCGGATACCTCCAAGGCGGGTGTGCGCTTTGTCGCCAACATGCCGACGGAAGAGATCTTCTCTGCACCTCAGCGTGACGCGGTGGACGGCGTAATCTGTGCATCCAAGCCGTTGGCGCTCAATGGCAATTTGGTGGAGGGAATCCGCCTGACGCTGGAAAAAGGACGCATTGTCGGCATACATGCGGATAAAGGGGAGGATGTACTGCGCCGCGCCATCGAAACAGACGAAGGTTCCCATTATTTGGGCGAAGTCGCGCTGGTGCCCGTCAATTCTCCGATTGCCCAGAGCGGTCTGCTTTTCTATAATACGCTCTTTGACGAAAATGCAGCCTGTCATTTTGCGTTCGGCGAAGCGTATCCGGCCTGCGTAAAGGGTGGAGATGACCTGCCGCTTGAGACGCTCAAGGCGCGGGGAATCAATGCGGAAAGCAGTACCCATGTGGATTTTATGGTTGGCACGGATGATCTGAGCGTTATTGGTACGATGCAGGATGGGCGCGAGGTTGTCATTTTGAAGGATGGACGCTTTGCGCTGTAAATAATAAAAAAATCTTTCCTCAAAATCAATTTTTTGAGCGGCGTTTGTGCAAAAAACGCGGAAAATCGAAAGCAGCTTTTGATTACAGCGGAAGGGGAAAGAAAAAAGTCAAAGTGGAAAAAGCGGCAGATGGAGAGTGGATGTTGTTGTCATCGGAGCAGGCGGCGCAGCCTCTGCTGATTAGAATGCTGCCAAGCGTGTCATCATTGTGGAAAAGGTGCCCAAGGTTGGCGGAAACGCATTGACGGATACTGTTGTCTTTGGCCGCATTGCAGGTGCTTCTGCGGCTGCTGGCCAGTAACCCTTTTTCGGGAAGCTCTGCTGCTTTCGGGCGGCAGAGCTTCTTTTTGTCTTTTCAGATTGTACGGCTGGGCCTGAATCAGATTAGCAAAAACAAGGAGATCAAAAACCTCAGCAGAAGGGGTGAACGGAAAGTCCATGATTGTTTTTCTTTTTGGACGCGGCATGGACAAATGGGGATTTTCGTGTATACTGTACTGTATGGAGGAGAGGGGGAAAACGAATGAATTACGCGTCCTTTTTAATCAGGCAAAAGCGCCTCCAAAAGGACTGGAGCCAGGAGGGGCTTTGCAGGGGCATCTGCACGACATCCTATCTCTCTAAAATTGAAAAGGGAAAAGCGGAGCCTTCTGATGAAATCCTGAATCTCCTGTTTCGAAGGCTGGGCATAGCATGGCATATTGAACCGAACATGGCGGATTTTGTTGAACGGGCATATGACTTGCTTTTTTCCTGGGAAATAGATGCGCTCAAAGCAAAAAGAAAAGAAACTGTGTGGCAGGACTGTGCCGAAAGCGCACATGGGCTGGACATTCAGCTTTTGGAGTGCACCGTGGCGTATATCGACGGTTTGGAAAAAGGACGCATATCTGGAATGGCACTGGACGAGATGCTGGAAGAATTCATGGATGCGCGCCAGCTGGCTCTTCAAAGGGTGCTTCAGGGAAGGGCGGAGGAAGCCGTCCTCTTGTACAGCCGAGCTTTTTTCTATGAACGGGCGAGCAGTGTCTGCTATTATCGAGGAGATACAGCGCAGGCCATTGAATACGCCGAGCGCGCCAATGAGCTGGCAGCCAAGGAAGGGCGACCGCTGGTGATGCTTTTTGCGCGGCTGATTATTGGAAACAGCTACAGCAATCTGCATGATTTTGCATCTATGGAGCACCATTATAAGGCGGCACAGCGTCTGGCCCGGGCGATGAATGAACAGGACAGACTGGTACAGATTGATTATAACATCGCTTCAACCTGCATTGAGATGGGAGAATATCAGAGAGCATATGACTATTTTTCAAATCTCAAAATGTACAGCCGGCTGAGTCTGCATAAGCTGGCTATTTGCTGCGAACTGCTGGGCAAAAAGGAAGAAGCGCTTATCGCGCTGAACCATGCGGGGGAGCTGGAGGATGAATCTCCGTGCCAGGTTGAGGCGAAGATGTGCCGCGTGGTGCGCCTGCGGCTGATTCAGGAAGACTATCTGGACAGGGAGGAATACGGAGAAGCACTGCTTGAGGTGTTCTCCTTATGCAGAAAATATTTGCCTGCCGGCTTCTGTTTGTTTCATTTGCCGTGGATGCTGGAATGGTATGAGCACAGGCGGCAATACAAGCAGGCGTACAGCCTGCTGCTTGACTTTCCTGACTATCGCGGAAATGAAGCGTTAAAGCGCTGATTATATTAAAAATGTCCCGAATATGTCCTCTTGTGTGCCATTAAACGCCATGGTACAATTTGTATAAGAGGTGAGGAACAAATGAAAAAGACATTATGGACCAGAGATTATACCCTCTTGATGGCAGCGACGACATTGGGATGCATCGGGGGAATTGCGGGTAATTTTGCGCTGTCATTTTTTGTGTTTGACAAGACGGGCAGCACACTGGCCTCGGCACTGGTCATGGCAGTAGGACTCATTCCACGGTTTGTCATTCCAACATTTGCCGCGCCGTTTATGGACAGGCTGCCCAGGAAACCGTTTCTTGTAGCTGGCGATGCGATTAACGGCTTTCTGTATACGCTGGCAGGATTGTACTTGCTCAAACATGCATTCAGCTATCCGCTGTATCTGGTGTTTTCCCTGATCTTGGCCAGCATGGGCAGTTTTGACTCGTTGGCGTACAACAGCATCTATCCCAATATGATTCCAGAAGGCATGGAGCAGAAAGGATATGCGGTGTCGTCCATCCTGTATCCGGTTCTCAATGTGCTGATGATGCCGATTGCGGCGGTGCTGATGGACACCATCGGTGTCGCGTGGATTTTGATTGGACAGGGAGTTTTGTCCATGCTGGCATCGTTTGTGGAGAGCTTTATCAGGATTGAGGAACATAACCGCATGGAAGGAGAGCGGTTCTCTTTTTCGCTGTGGAAAAAGGATTTTCTGGATGGCCTTGCGTTTGTCAAATCTGAAAAGGGGCTTCAGGCATTGTACGGGTATATGGCAGTTTCCAATGGTGTGGCGACTGGATACGGCCCGCTTCTGATCGCTTTTTTCAGAACAACGCCGGGGTTGACCAGCGCGATGTATGCCATGTTTTCTGTGGCGGAGTTTGCAGGAAGAAGCATTGGCGCACTGTTTAATTACCATGTGACGATTCCGAATAAGAAAAAATTTGGTTTTTCCTTTTTTGTGTATCAGTTTTATGATTTGATGGACATTATTCTGCTGTGGCTGCCGTATCCAATGATGCTTTTGAACCGCGGATTTTGCGGATTCCTGGGGGTGAACAGCGCCACGCTTCGAGAAGCGGCGGTTCAGAAATACATCCCGGATGAATACCGGGCAAGGCTCAATGCTTTTTGCGAGGTCATGATTACAGCTGCATGCAGCGTATTCTCTGTTGTAGTCGGCGCTTTGGGCGATCTGCTGGATTACAGGGTCTGCGTAACGCTGTGCGCTCTGCTGCCGCTGATTGTCAGCTGGGCGGTAATTTGGAGACGCAGACAGTACGTCCGCCTGATTTATGAAGGTGAACCGAGCAGCACGGATGAACAGAAATTGGAAGCATAAAAAAACAGCGCAGTCGGGAAAAAACTGCGCTGTTTTTTTATCTGGCGATGCTGGATTGCGGGACACGTTCTACCGTTCGGCAGACGGCATAAAGCAGCATACAGTCGATGGGATACTGGATGCAGTTCTTGACGATTCGGACGGGGAGCATCGCCCATTTGCCGGGACCGTACAGAAGAGCCAGCAGGAAAGAGTTGAAAAGGATGTTGAGCAGCACAGTGACAAGCGCACGCGCAATGAAGACATGCTGCACCTTACAGCTGGTCTTGTAAAACAGACAGCCATAAATGATGCCGCTCAGAGCCTTGGAAATCGAAAATCCTGGAAAATAGGGGCCAGTGGGCTTGATCAGAAAAGCCAGAATGTCACTCAAAGCGCCTTGAATACCGGCTGCAACGGGGCCAAAGAGCATGGCCGTAGGGGCAAGCGCCAGATGGGAAAGGGAAATTTTGAGGCTTTCGCCCAATTGAATGGTGCCGTAAGAGGCGAGCACAATCTGAATGGCCAGAAAAATGCCCATGATCGTCAGCGTGCGCGTGCGGCGCAGAGACTTGAAAGAATCCGAAAAGCGCGAAAAAAACATAAAAAAACACCTCCGCCAATCAACCCCGGCAAGCCGGGAAAGGAAGATTCGCAGAGATGACAATAGTAAAGTTGACAGTTCTGGGTCGGAGAGATACCGCGAAGCTGGACTTCTTCGTTCCGCGCTTTTCCCGCGCGCGGACACTTAACGCATCTTTTCCTAGCCGCATACAGCAGCACCCTGTCATCTTCACGAATCGTTTGCAACTCTTGCATTATAATGGATGAAGAGGAAAATTGCAAGGAAAACTTCAAGGCTTCTTTTGAAGGCGCAGGGTGCCGGGCGCCTGCTGTGCGGGGCAGGTATCCTGCCAGGGGAGACCGGAATCATAGCTCAGGCCGCCGTGAAGAGAGCGAAGCGAGGCGGGGGACAAACGGCCGTTCATCAAAGACAGCGCAGCATCTGTCAACGCTTTGGAGCGGCTGACTGCAAGCGCGAAAAGATCCTCAAAGCTTTCTGTCCGGGGCTCATCCGGTGCCCAAAGAGAAAACCAGACGGCGTGCTGCTCATTGAAAATGTCCTTGTCTGGCAAATCGAGCGGCATCATGTGCGCATGAGCGGGGCCGTCCAGCTTAAACGGAGAAAGGATAGAGCCAAACAGCTTATAGCGGCGGCCGTCTTCCGAACGCAGAAAATGGCAAAGCTTTACGCAGTCGTCAAATGCACGGCGGACACGCGCGGGAGACAGGGCGCATTCAGGAAAGACAGCGGCAAGAGCCTGAGAAAATGCGCGGGCAATTTCATTGCGCTCATCAGGCGTGAGCAGAGAAAAACCAGCCATCTGAATGGGCAGGCCGGTTGGATGCCCTTCACGCCGATAGTGCAGGGTTTCAAACTGATGTTCGAGTGTGCAGTGATTGGTGTTCGAATACTGTCCACTTTCAGTGAGGGAATGGGCATAGACAAACGGGTGAAAAGTGGTATCGGCTGCATAATGGGTGAAGAAGCCGCAGCAGTATGCGCGGGTGAGCGCACTGCCCTTGCAGGCTTCGCAGAGCGCGAGCAGAAAATCATCGGTTTTCTTTTTGTGCAGCGTGGTTCCAATCTGCGGCACGTTTGGGGTGCCGGGGATGCTCACAAAGGAGAAGAAGAGGGGGTCCGGCCCTTCTGCACCGGCAAGCAGAGCGTGATTTTCTGAGGGATCTGCAAAGTGTTTCCCAACGGCGTGCTGGGCGATGGACTGATGAACATAGGATGCAGGCATGGGCGCCTCCTTCAAGAAATGAAAATCTATTTCATATCATACACCTGATGACTGAGTTTGTCTAATGCAGAATCAAAAAAAGAAAGAAAAAGGTGATTTTTGATCCTCTTTTTTGCGTGCAGATGTATGTTGAACGATTTCTTAAAACAGAAAACGGACGGCATTCCGTGACCCATAAGGCGCGTCCATGGATTTTGATATCCGGCTTCTTTGTGCAATCAGCTATGAACAGGGGTCGGATCAATTTTCTATTATACGAAAAAGATGGGAGGGCATGACGGAACAGGCGGGTTTTCAACCGGATAGGAAGGTTTTAATGACATAGGTTCTTTTTTACAGAAGAAGGCTCATGATGGGAATGGTCAGCATGCATATAAACGTAGAATAAGCGACAGAACGTGCGGCAAACGTCGCATCGCCGCCGTAAAGCTCAGCCTGAATGACTACCGTAGAGGCGGAAGGCATGGCGGTCAGCAGGAACAAAACGCTCATCACGGCAGGCGCAAGGGGAAGCGGACGAAGCAGGCTGTAAACGAGCAAAGGAAGAAGGACGAGCCGCAGAAGTGCGACCAGATGAAAGTCCTTGTCTCTGAAGGCGGACAGATGCAGGCCGCACAGTCGAGGGCCGATCAGAAGCATGGACAGAGGGGTGGTCAGTCCGCCGACGAGGTTGAGGATTCGTGTCGGGATGGCGGGAAGCGTGATGCGCGTGCAGAACAGGGTAAAACCAATGATGGAAGCGATGACATTGGGATTGAGAATCACGCGGCGCAGGCTGATGTTTTCCATGCCCTGAAACAGGCTGACACCGATTGTCCAGCTGGCAAATATAAATGCAATATTATAGGCAACGGCATAGATCATCCAATCTGGATTGATGGCAAGAATTACGGGATAGCCCATGAAGCCGCAATTGGAGAAGGAAAGCAGATTCGCCAAAACGGTGCGCCGTTCATGCGTCCGTTTTTTAAAGATCAGAAGGCCGAGAACGATGCACAGTACGATGGATAAAAAGCCAAGGCCGAGCGTCAAAAGAAAGTTGACGAGCACATCCGTATTGAATGGCTTCTGCATGTTTACAATGGTCAGGCAGGGCAAAGTGATATTGACTACGAGCTGGGAAATGCCGTGAATGGTTTCGTCGGTCAGATAGCCGAGTTTGCGGCAGACGGCACCGATCAGGACAACGGCAAAGAGAATAAGTACCTCAACGGCGATGGTCATGGCAGTCTCCTTTATGATGTGACGATGATAAAAAGCGCCGACAGACTTCGCAGTCAGCCCTGCAAATAGAAAAGAGGGGCTGATTGCGCGGCTGTCAGCGCAGAAAATCAGTCTTTCAGAGGACGGATGAGGATGAACGGAGTCAGTTCGTCGCCCTGTCCAGAGGGGTTGTCCGCCATGGCATCCTGAATCTGGTCGTCTGTGAGCGGGAAATTCGTGCCCTTTCCGAGCTGATTCTGGTCAAAGTCATTAGCATCCATGACGACGGTAGGAACACCTGTTTCAGCTTCCAGTGCATCACATAGGGCAACGGGATTTTCGGGGTTCAAAACACCCATCGTGTGATAGACTTCAAAGGAAGAGTCCGGGTAGAAGCCGTCAATGCCTGCCACGCCGTGACCGCAAATTCTGTAGAACAGGCCATGAATGCCAAAAGGACGCGTGACGGCGGAAACGGCAGCAGCAAACAGTACGCGCGGCAGTCCACACATCTCAATCACCAGCTGCATTTTGTATGGCTGATGAACGCCGATGCCGGTGGAATTGTGTCCAGCGAAAGGCGCCAGACGTCTGGCCCAGAAGCCGGGATGCGTGTCTTCCAGCGTGCGCACAGCGCCTGTGCACATGCCCATGACCTTCGCGGTAAAGGACAGGCAGTCGCCTTCCTGATAAAGCGGAAGGACATAACGGCGAACGAGTTCAGCTTGATCCTCGCGCGGCTGGACAAAGTGTGTGTGAATGGCGTATCGCTGATAGCGGCGGCCGTCCTTGCCGGTCAGCACGCCGCGGTCGTAAAAGATCACGCCGTCTTTTTCGCGGCGTGCAGATTCTTCATTGCGTGAAGCGCCCATGATTTGCCTCCTTGCTGATGCCTAAGGCTATTCTGCCCGAAACAACGGAACTTATCAGCCTATTTATTGTACACGATGAGAAAAGGAATGTCAATTTTTCCCGCCGCAGACTGAAAAGAAACGAAAAAAGACCGGCAAAAAGGAAAAACTGTTGCAAAACAGGGCATTTTAAGCTATAATATCCGCATACATGAAGCGCGCTGCTTCGGCGGCGCAGGAAGAGAAAAGGCCGATATTTTCTTTAAAGAGAGCCGCCGGGTGGTGCAAGGCGGAAAGAGAAACGGCTGATCCGCTCATTCCCACGCTGCGGGCGATGAACCCGCGGGCTGGCGGCCCTTATCCGTCAGAGAGGCCCGCTTTTTTGGCGGGCAAGTTGGGTGGCAACGCGGAGCATTTCGTCCCATGAGGCGGAAGGCTCCTTTTATTTTTGAACGGGTTTTCCCGAAAGAAAGGAAGAAAACTGTGATCGACATCAATCTGATCCGCAAGACGCCTGACGTCGTGCGTGAAAACATCAAGAAGAAATTCCAGGATGACAAGCTTCCCCTCGTGGACGAAGTCATTGAGCTGGACCGCAAGAACCGCGAAGCGATACAGCGGGCAGACACCCTGCGCAATCAGCGAAAGGTGATTTCCAAGGAAATCGGCGGCCTGATGAAGCAGGGCAAGAAGGAAGAGGCCGAGGAGACGAAGAAGAAAGTCGCTGCGCTGGCCGAAGAACTGGCTCAGCTGGAAGTGCTGGAGAACGAGTATGCCGAAGAGATTAAGAAGCGCATGCAGGTGATCCCGCAGATCATTGATCCCAGCGTTCCGATTGGCAAGGATGACTCTGAAAACGTTGAGATTGAGCGATATGGCGAGCCGTTTGTTCCGGACTTTGAGATTCCGTATCATGTGGATATCATGGAGAAAGTCAACGGCATTGACATTGATGCAGCCCGCCGCACGTCTGGCAATGGTTTCTATTACCTCAAGGGCGATATTGCCCGCCTGCACAGCGCCTGCCTGTCCTATGCGCGCGATTTCATGATTGATCGCGGCTTTACCTACTGCATCCCGCCGTACATGATCCGCTCCAGCGTTGTAACCGGCGTCATGAGCTTCGCAGAAATGGAAAACATGATGTATAAGATTGAGGGCGAGGATCTGTACCTGATCGGCACGTCCGAGCACTCCATGATCGGCAAGTTCATTGACAATATCCTCGACGAGGAGGAGCTGCCCCAGACGCTCACCAGCTATTCTCCCTGCTTCCGGAAGGAAGTTGGTGCGCACGGCATTGAGGAGCGCGGCGTTTACCGCATCCATCAGTTTGAAAAGCAGGAAATGATCGTCGTGTGCAAGCCGGAAGAGTCGATGGAGTGGTATAACAAGCTCTGGAAGAATACGGTTGACTTCTTCCGTTCTCTGGATGTTCCTGTCCGCACGCTGGAGTGCTGTTCCGGCGATCTGGCTGACCTGAAGGTCAAGAGCTGTGATGTTGAGGCATGGAGCCCGCGCCAGAAGAAGTATTTTGAGGTTGGCAGCTGCTCCACGCTGGGCGATGCGCAGGCGCGCCGTCTGGGTATTCGCGTGAAGACGAAAGATGGCCAGAAATATTTTGCGCACACGCTGAATAATACCTGCGTGGCTCCGCCCCGCATGCTGATTGCACTCCTGGAGAATAACCTGAATGAAGACGGTTCCATCCGTATTCCGGAGGCGCTCCGTCCGTATATGGGCTTCAAGGAAGTCATTCGCTGAGTTTAAAAAAATCGGCTGTATTTCAATAAATAGACAAATAGAACCTCCTGTTGCAGAATAGAGAAAAGGAACAGTCTGCACCAGGAGGTTTTAGTATGGCCAGAACCTATCCGAAAGCAGAGCAGCTTGCACCTGAAATTTTTGGCCAGATGATTGAACTGTTTAAATAAAATTGATATAATACTACAGTCGATCAGGTATATTTTGGTGTGCTCCAAAGAGGATGCAGATCCATGGGAAAAGTCTATTAAAATCAGGGGGGAAGATTGCGGCGCTGCATGCCATACAACAGAAGAAAAGTGCTGAATGTTTTGAATCTGAAAGATATTTTCAGAAAAGAGCGTGGCGAAACTAAAATCCATTTTGAATTGTGCAACAGCAATTGTGCAGTCCTGTTGACAGCAAGGGATAAAGTCGAAAAACGCATATCTTCGAGCCATCCGTGTGGATCGCTGAATTTTTGTGTATTCTGAGGAATTGCATAGATTCAGCAGCATTTTGAACATAGCCTGACTCATCTTATGGATGATGAACATATCATGCAGACAGAAAAGTTTTTTGATTGAATTTTGTACTTAGAAAAATTATGAAAGGTGGAACAATGGTGTTTTCGAAAAACGACAGGAACTGGTGGTGCCGGATCTTCACTGCATGTGTGCTTTTGCTTGCATTAACGTTTTCTGCGTATGCGGAAAATGCAGCAAACAGCATAAGCCTGCCTATTATCTTTGAAAATGGTCTGCACTACGTGATTGATCCTGACTATCCGGATGAAAGAATCATTTTGTACTGCATGAATAATAAAAGAGAATGGCCGCACAGCACGGACGAGCATCCGCATGTTCCTGATTATTATGAAGGCTATTTGACGTATGAAGATTTTGAAAGCAGGGATGCATATGAAGCATGTATGCAGAAGCTGAGAAAACTTCTTTTTGCAGGCTATCCGTACAATAGCGAGCGGCTGTACAGGGTGGTTGATGAAGGAGAACTTCACGTTCCTACGCAGCAGGAATTCAACAATATGCTGACCGTTCCGCCTCAGCTGCAAATGGACTTTCCCAATCTGGCACATCATCAATTCACATTGGCGGACCTGAACAACCAGCAGCACTTCGACGAACTGGTCAGGTTTGTGAACAAGGTAGGCTGGATGTTTCCGGATAAGAAAACAGAAACAGGCCTTTCCTATACGGATATCATCTCAATGCCTTTTTACAAGGCGGCTTTCTGCATGACATATCTGGGCGTTGGCGCAGAAATTCGTGCTGTGCAGGAAGTGTTTGCCAACATGTATTCGGCCTCCTACTTCGTCACGGAAAAGCAGGCATATGATGCAACACAGCTTGCCGTTTGGCGCCTGCTGAATGAGTATGGGATTGAAGATAACGACATCAATTCGCTGGAGAATAACGAGCTTGCAAAGGTTCTGTGGCAGTACTGCCAGCACGGCGCATTGCTGGATCGAAAGCCGTCAGCCAAAGAAATTGCAATCCGTGGAGATTTGAATTTTACTTATCATCCTAAAGACGGTATGTGGCACAGCGGAAAATTGAGGATTGAAGAGCCTATTGAATATAATGGCCTGTATAATCTGGGTTTGCCGGAAGGTGTCACGGCGCTTTGCGATGGCTTGACCTATGTTTACGGCAATGAGGAATATGAACTGATTTCGGATAAACAGCCCAAAGCGGGAGACCGATTTAAAATTCAGGCGGATATTGACTGGCTGCAGGATATGAGACAGTATTCGCCAATTGGCAGCGATAAATTTCAGCACATGGTTGGAGCTGTGATCCGAAAGACACCGATTTCGAAGACTATTTACTATAATTCTCAGAAAACCGGCGCGCTGGAAATCACCAAGAAGGTCATTGGCGGCGCGGAAGACATGGTTCAGGATTTTTCATTTACTCTGGAACTGGATGATAAGAAAATCAGCGGCCTGTACGATGATCTTGAATTTACAAATGGTGTGGCGCACTTCACGCTCAAAAATGGAGAAATCCTCACCGCTGGTCCGCTTCCGGCAGGCACGAAGTACAAAATTACAGAGAACGTCAATGAGGATTATGCTTCGAGCGGAATCAATCTGGAAGGGGAGATTGAAAACAAGGTGATCATTGAGGCCGAAGTTGAGAATCTGAGGCTCTATGATCTGCTGATCAGCAAAGCTGTAGAGGGTGACAAAGCGGACAAGAATAAAAAGTTTACGTTCGTTATTGAAATCAATCAGCCGGATGGAACACCGCTGGAAGGGGAGTATCATTTTGTTGGCAGCGTAAAAGATGGATGCGAGGGAGAGAGCGAAGCGCCGCAGGACGGAACGCTGAAATTTAAAAATGGCAAGGCGACGATCAAGCTTTCCCATGGACAGCAGGCGACGATTCAGGGCATCCCGTTTAAGAGCACGTATATCGTGACTGAAAAAGAAGAAAATCAGGATGGATACGTGACGATGTACAATTATGCCAGCACGCCTGCAACGGGGAAGATGTGCAAGGATGAACAGGTTCACGTTCTCAATGGCAAGGACGAACAGCCCGGCGCACTGCACATTACCAAAACGGTGGTGGGCAGCCCTGCGGATATGCAGAAGGAATTCTCGTTTGACCTGCTGCTGTCGGATAAAAACATCAGCGGCGTGTATGGTGATCTTGAATTCACAAAGGGTGAGGCACAGTTTGTCCTGAAGCATGGTGAAAGCAAAACGGCATCCGGTCTTCCTGCAAATACGCAGTATACAATTGTTGAAAACAATTCGGACGGATATCGCGTTGAGGCTTCGGGCGAAACAGGCACGATCATGGGCGAACATACCCTTCAGGCTGAATTCAAGAACACGAAACTTCAGGATCTTCTGATCAGCAAAAGAGTTGAAGGGGAGAAGGACGATAAGAAAAAACAGTTTACATTTGACATTCTGCTGACAAATCCGGATGGCAGACCATTGTACGGTGCGTATCGTTATGTGGGAAGCGTCAGACCGGGTTATCAACAGGAAAGCAATCCGCCCAAGGATGGTACGCTTACGTTTATCAATGGAAAGGCGGAAATCAAGCTTTCTCATGCTCAGCAGATCAAGATTCAAGGGCTTCCTTATGGCACGGTTTACGCTGTGACAGAGCGGGAAGCGAATCAGGATGGCTATGTCACAAACTATGAACAGAGCAGTGCATCCGGCAAGCTGAATAAGCAGGCAGAAGTTCACGTTGTCAACAGCAAGTCAGCAGGTGCGGGCGCGCTGATGATTTCCAAAATGACGGTTGGCAATCGGGATGATAGGCAAAAGGAATTCTCCTTTATGGTAGAATTGTCCGATCAAAATGTAAATGGACTGTACGGCGACATTGAATTCCGCAGCGGTGCTGCACAGTTTACGTTAAAGCATGGCCAAACGAAAATGGCAACAGGACTCCCTGCCAAGGTCAAATATAAGGTGAGCGAGAGGGGACAGGAAGGATACCTTACTGAAACCGTGGATGCTGAAGGTGCCATTTTGGACGGTCAAACCATCAATGTGCACTTTAAGAACACAAAACTTCACAGCCTGCTGATCGGCAAGAAGGTCGAAGGCGAAAAGGGCGATAAGGAAAAGCTGTTTACATTCATCATCCAGCTGAATCGTGAAGATGGTACGCCTTTGACGGGGACATATCATTATGAGGGCAGCATAAAGGAAGGATACGAGCAGGAAAGCCGGAAGCCGCAGGATGGAGCGCTGACATTTGCGGCAGGAAAAGCGGAAATCCAGCTTTCTCACGGCCAACAGATCACGATTCAGGATATTCCTTTCGGAACGATTTATAAAGTGAGTGAAAAGGAGGCCAATCAGAATGGCTATGTCACAACGTATGAACCTGACAGTGCGTCCGGCAAACTGGATGGTGAAGCAAAGGTCTATGTTGTAAACAATAATTCTCCAAACACCGGTGCACTGAAAATCTCTAAAACCACGATTGGCTCAAACGATGATCTGAACAAGTCATTCACGTTTAAGCTGGAACTGCCGGGAATGGGCATCAATGGCCGTTATGGGGATTTTGAATTTAAAAATGGTGCTGCTCAGTTTGTCCTGAAACATGGAGAAACCAAAACAGCGGCCAATCTTCCGGCGGGTACGCCATATCAGGTGACGGAAGTGGATCACGAAGGGTATTCCGTTGAACGCTTTCAGACAAAGGGAACCATTGCGGCAGGACAAATCGTTGAGGCGGCCTTTAGAAACACAAGGCTTCTTGATTTGCTGATCAGCAAGACCGTAGAAGGGGCACCCGCAGAACAGTCAAGGCCGTTCACGTTCACCATTGAGCTGACAAAAGCGGATGGAACACCGATGGATGGAACGTATCCTTACAGCGGAAGTGTGAAGGCTGAATGCAAGCAGGAGGCTGAAGTGCCATCGGATGGCACGCTGACCTTTACTGGCGGCAAAGCTCAAGTCAAGCTTTCTCACGGTCAGCAGATCAAAATTCAAGGGATTCCTTTCGGAACGATTTATAAGGTAACGGAGAAGGAAGCCAATCAGGATGGTTTCACAACGGTGTATAATGGGTCTGCTTCGTCTGGCGAACTCAATGGACAGGTGGAAATACATGTTCTGAACACCAGACAGCCTGTACCGGGAACAGAGCCGGAGGAGTTCGGCAAACTTCCGCAAACCGGGGATTCGAGCCATCTCTTTGCCTGGATGGTGCTGGGAGCGGCATCACTTGCAGGAATTGGCGCTTTGTCCTACGGCAAAAGGAAAAAGAAACACTAAAGCAGAATGAAGATGTACTTCTGAGATAAAAAGGCGGTGCGGCAGATTGCAAAAATCTGAGCGGCCGCCTTTTTTGTGCTCTTTTAATCCGTTTAATTACGGCCAATAATCGCAGAGCCAATCACACAAGTGCATTTGGGACTGTCTGGTTGCTGCTGGCCAAAACAGATTATCCGGGAAAGCAGCATTTCAGCAGCGCTTTACGATGAAAAATGCCCTGTGAGCGTATCTTCAACGAAATGTTGTACTCAACTTGACAAATCAAGATTCAAAAATGGGCTGTTCATGCCTGAATGGCTAAAAAGATATAGCTTTCATCGTCTATATCCGCTATAATAAAAGCATAGATCACAGGAGGAAAAAACTATGAAGATCACGCCACATGAGTTTGCGTCAGCACTTGGGCTGAGCCTGATCAGCGGTGCTGCACGCGAAAGCGAAGAAAGCATAACCGTGGCGGATATTTGCCGTCCCGGTCTTCAGTTTGCTGGATATTTTGATGTGTTTAATTATGAACGTCCGCAGGTCATCGGCAAGACGGAAATGGCATATTTGGATGACATGCATCCGGACATCCGAATAGAGCGGCTTAAAAAGTATTTTTCCTATGGGCTGCCGTGCATTGTCATTGCGCGCGGCATGGAATGCCCGGAAACCCTGATGCGTCTGGCGGAGGAAAGCGGTGTGCCGATTTATGGCACAAAAGAGGAAACGAGTGCTTTTTCCGCCAAAGCCATGGGGTATTTGAGCGAGGCGCTTGCTCCGCGGCAGACCTGTCACGGTGTGCTGCTGGACGTATATGGCATGGGGGTGTTGATTACAGGCAAAAGCGGTGTAGGCAAGAGCGAATGTGCATTGGAACTGATCAAGCATGGTCATCAGCTTGTGGCGGACGACGCGGTAGAAATTTCGCGCGTCGGTACATCGCTTTGGGGAGAATCTCCGGAGATGATTCGCAATTTCATAGAACTGCGCGGCGTAGGGATTGTGGACATCAAGGAAATTTTCGGCATCGGAGCCATGCTTCGCCGTGTGCGTATTGACATGGTGATTCATTTGGAAATATGGCGCGATGACAAGGAATATGACCGGTTGGGCACGATGGATCAGTCGATGGAAATTCTCGGCGTGAAACTGCCGCTGCTTGAAATCCCTGTGCATCCTGGCCGCAGCCTGGCAACCGTTGTGGAGATTGCAGCGCGCAACAGAAGGCTGAAGGCAGAAGGATATGATGCAGTCAAAGTGCTGGATGAGCGTCTGCGCAGGCAGTACAGAAAATAAGAAGGGGGAAGAATAAAATGCTGTATATCGGCGTGGATTTGGGTGGCACGGACATCAAGGTGGGCGTTGTCAGCGAAAAAGGCGAAATTCTTTCTAAAGTATCTGCTCCAACGCTTCGTGAGCGGCCATATCAGGCGGTTGTTGCAGATATTGCGTCCCTTTGCAAACTTGCCGCAGAGAAGGCGGGCGTGAAAATGGAGGACATTGCAGCCATTGGAGCAGGTGTTCCAGGCATCTGCAAAGGGGGGATGATTGCATTCTGCACCAATCTTTTTTGGCGCGATATCCCCTTTGTCCAGGAGCTGCACAAGTATGTCAGCCAGCCGGTATATATAGACAACGATGCAACGGTTGCCGGATATGCTGAATCCATAGCGGGCGTCAGCGCCGGCACACAGTCCAGCGTGTTTTTGACGCTGGGCACGGGTGTCGGCGGCGGCATTGTGCTCCATGGGCGGCCGTATTCCGGGGCACATGGTATCGGTTCGGAAATTGGCCATATGATTCTGAAAATGGACGGCGAGCCCTGTACCTGCGGCAACAATGGCTGCTTAGAACGGTATGCTTCTGCAACGGCGATCATCCGGGAAGGAAGACGGGCACTTGAAAAGGAGCCGGGCAGTTTGATGATGGAAAAATGCGGCGCAGACCCTGAAAAGCTCGATGCAAAAATGGTCATTGACTGCGCAAAGGCGGGCGATCCGACGGCAAAGCGTGTGTTTGATGCCTATGTACACGCGGTCGCGGCGAGCATTGTGAGTATCATCAATATCCTTGATCCGCAGGTCATTGTGTTGGGAGGCGGCGTTTCAAAAGCGGGAGAGTTTCTGCTCAATGCGGTGCGTGAGGCTGTAGAGCCGATGATTTTCATGAAAGGAATGCCTTATACGCGCATTGAATTGGCGAAGCTTGGCGCAGATGCAGGTATGATTGGCGCAGCGCTTTTAGGGCACGTCGAATAATCAATAAAAAGCGGAGGAGAAGACCTCCGTTTTTTGTGAAAAAAATGATGTGTTTTAATCTGAAAAAGACGGATTTTTCGAAATATAATAGAATACTGTGGCAACTAAAAGCATATATATGTAGCATCGGATCATCTGGAGGGCTGAAACGACATGAGAAAGCACGGAAGAGAAGGCATAGCAATTTTATTGGCAGCCTTGTGCCTGGCTACAGGAATGTGGGCAGTAAAAGGGGGCAAAATCTCTGCATGCAGTTTCTGGCTGAATATCGAAAAGCTGGCGTTGTGTGCAGCGCTGGCGGCGGCGGGTCTGGCTTGCATCAAGGCAAGGAAAATGTATCGGAATTTGGAACGGATGACGCATGACCAGAGTGAATTTTTTTCAAATATGAGTCATGAGCTGCGAACGCCCATGAATATCATTGCAGGCTTGAGTGAACTGACATGCGGTCTGCCGAATTTGCCTAAAGAGGCAGAAGCGAATCTGATGAAGCTGGAAGCTGTGGCGCGCTATACAGTTGGGCTGGTCGGGGAAATTATTGATGTCAATCGAATTGGAATGAACGAATGGATACTTTCGTTTGAACCGTTTTCATTGCAGCGTTTTGTCAAAACGATTGATGCCATGATGACTTTGCAGGCGGAACAGTCAGGCATCAGGCTGATTGTCCAGCAGGAAATTGTTCATCCGTGGGTTCGGGGAGATGAACTTCGCCTGCGGCAGGTGATTATCAATCTTGTGTCTAATGCAATCAAATTTACACCATCGGGAGGAACCGTGATCCTGAGTGTGGAGGAGAGAGAGGCGGGGGCGAAGAAAGCCTCGTATGCTTTTGCCGTTTCTGATACGGGACCGGGCATTGCGCCGGCAGATCAAGAACGAATTTTTGAAGCTTTTGAACAGGCGGGCAGCAAAAGCAGCCGCATGATGGGCACGGGTCTGGGACTGCCCATCAGCAGGAGAATTGTGGAAAAGCTGGGCGGAAAGATTCATCTGGAAAGCGAAGTTGAGCGTGGAAGCTGCTTTTCGTTTGAATTGGAAATGGATTTTGCGACACCGCAGATGGAAAGGGACAGCGATTGCGTCCGCCTGGATGGGATGCATATTCTGCTGGCGGATGACAACACACTCGGTGCCAGCATTACGAAGGAACTGCTGGAGATTCGCGGGGCAAAGGTGGAAATTGCGTGCAACGGCCAGAAAGCTGTGGAAATGTTTGAAGAAGATGGGGCGTTTGATGCAATCTTGATGGATATCAAAATGCCGGTCATGGATGGCTTGGAAGCGACGCGTGTCATCAGGAAAAAAGAAATCGGCCATGTGAAGATTATTGCGATGTCGGCAGGCGCATTCCAGCCGGAGGTTGAAAGAGCGCTGGAGACAGGCATGGACAACTATTTGATTAAACCGATTGAAACACAGCAGCTGTGCAGAGCGTTGCAGACAGTCAACTGAAAACAGAAAGAGGCCAGATGTGAAACATGCAGAGAGCAGGATTCTCTGCATGTTTTGATTTTAAAGGATTGCGGAATAAAATCAAACGGCTGCATTGGAAATTCCTTTGCAGCCGTTTTCATCTGGTATTTGTTTCCTGCCGCTTTTTCACGGATTCCGGGCGGGCGCACTTTGTTCAGCCCGCTTTAGGTTTTACAGGTTTTGAAGAAGGGCAGGATCAATGCGATTGTTACGCCAATAGTATTGCCGGTCATGCTCGCTGATGGGGCGAAGCACACGACACGGGTTGCCGGCAGCGACAACGTTGGCGGGAATGTCTTTCGTAACGACGCTTCCGGCGCCGATGACACTTCCATCACCGATGCGCAATCCCGGCAGGACGATGACGCCCGCGCCGAGCCAGCATCGCTTCCCGATATGAATGGGCTGATTGTACTGAAATTCCTTGGCGCGCAGTTGGGGCAGAATGGGATGCGCGGCTGTGGCCAGCACGCAGTTTGGGCCGAACATGGTTTCATCCCCGACGTAGATGTGTGTGTCGTCTACGAGCGTGAGCCCGAAGTTCGCGTAGACGTTTCGGCCGAAATGGACATGTTTGCCGCCAAAGTTGCAGTGCAGAGGCGGCTCAATATAACAGTTTTCGCCCAATTCTGCAAACATTTCCTGAAGCATGCGGCGTCTTTTGTCCAGTTCAGACGGCCTTGTGGCATTGAAATCGTAGAGCTTTTCAAGGCAGAGCGTCTGTTCACGCACAATGTCTTCATCTGTGGGCAGATAGAGTGCGCCAGAGTGCAGGTCATCAAGCATAAAAGTCCTCCGTTCAGTTGCCGGGCAGATTAAAGGGAACGTTGAGCCGCTTGCAGACCATGCGCACAAAGTCCTCCATGTAGCGCGTCAGATACATGCCGTTGCGGTAACACAGATAGAAGTGGCGCTCATAGTCATTGCTGCGGATAGGGTGGCATTGCACGCGGTAACGCAGTTCAGGGGAGTCTTCAACGTAGACGCGTGGAATGAGCATGACGGCATTTGAACGTGCCGTTACGTTTTTAGCGGCTTCCATATTGCTGGTTTCGATGAGCACGTTCGGAGAAATATGATAGCGCTCAAACAGCCTGTCCTGAATGGTGCGCACGCTGTGTCCCTCACGCATGTAGACAAATTTTTCGTTGATCGCTTCGGTAATGTCAATCGGCTCACCGTCGTTGAAGCGGTGAGCCAGCTGTGTGGAACGGGCTGCCATCAAGACGAGCTGTTCGTTTTCAATGAGCACATAGTTGAGCTTGTTTGGTTTTTTGGTTGTGGTGATCAGCGCCAGATCGCATTGCCCCTCAGCCGTCAGCCGTTCAAGCGTTGCGCTGCCGTATTCCACCAGATCAATCTTGATATATGGATATTTTTTTACAAATTCCGGAATGACGCATGGAAGGAGCTGAATGCCGCGCTGAGCGGAAATGCCCACATGGATGCGCCCGTGCATTTCCTGCTTGGCTTCGGCAATTTTTGCGCGGAGATTGCGTTCGATATCCAGCATCTGCTGTGCAGCCTCGACATAGCGCTGGCCGGCATAGGTGAGGGTGAGCGGGTCTGTGCTTCGGTCGAATATGGGTTCTCCCAGATCGGATTCAATCTGCTTAATCGTCTGGGAAAGCGCAGGCTGGGAGATGAAGAGCTTTTTGCTGGCGCCCGTAAAAGAGCCTTCCCGACATACGGTGAGCACATAGTTGATATGTTTAAAATTCAAGGAAGCGCCTCCTTTCTGCATCTCTTCAATAAGGAACTCGTGTTCTATAAGAATTCACTTATAGATCGTATATACAAATCGGTATTTGCAAATCGTCAACAAATATATTATCATGTTCTTGTAAGAAGTGCAAGGGAACTCAATGGGGAATTTCCGTATTTCTTGCCTGACTGAGGACTTGAGCAGACAGAGAGAGTTCTGCTACAAGAATATAAGGAGGTTCTATCTATGAAGAAACTGGTATGTCTCGTTCTCGCAGTTATGATGACGCTGGGCCTGGCGGCCTGCGCCGGCGCTGAATTCAAGTTCGAGCGCAAAATCGACATCATTTGTCCGTGGGGCGTTGGCGGCGGTGCTGACTCTACCATTCGGCCGATGGCCAGCCTGTTGTCCGATATTCTGGGCGTTCCGGTTGAAGTTGTGAACGTTGAAGGCGCGTCCGGCGTCAACGGTGTTGAATACACCTATAAGCAGCCTGCTGATGGCTATACGTTCATGCTGGGTACCCAGTCCCTGTTCATGCAGGATATGTCCGGCACAACATCCATGGACTTCAAGACCGAGTTCAAGCCGGTTGATGTCCTTGTGCATTCCATCAACATCATTGCCGCGTCCAAGAAGAGCATGGACAAGTACGGCGTTACCAACTGGGAAGAGCTTAGCAAATATATCGAAGAGCATCCCTATGAGGTTTCTGTCGGCATGCTGAGTGCGACCGGCGTTGACGGCGCATCCTTGGGACAGACGATCGCAGACCTGATGATTCAGGAAATCCCGTATTCCAGCGGTTCTGAAGTCAATTCTGCTCTGGTCGGCGGTCATTGCGACCTGGCAATCACCGGCACCGACGAAGTTGCGGGTCTGGTTGAGTCTGGCGACATCGTGCCGATTCTGGCGCTGTGCGAAAATCGTATGAAGCTGTATCCGGAAATGCAGTGTTCCGGCGAGCTGGGTATTGAATCTTACATGGGCCCGTGGCGCGGCATCTTCTGCAAGGAAGGCACCCCGCAGGAAGCGATTGATGCAATGGTCGCGGCGATTGAAGAGGCCCGTCAGAAGCCCGAATGGCAGGAGTTCCTCAAGAACGCTGCTTACGACGAGCGTGCGGTTCCGTCCGTGGAAGAGCTGCCGGAGTTCGCGCACAACGAATATAAGGCTCTGCGTGACTACATGAGCGAAATGGGCACGCTGACCAAGGATTACGAGGACCTCAAGTAATCAAACAACTTGAAACTTAATGGAAAGAGAAGAGGGACAAAGCGCCCTCTTCTCTCCTTCAAGAAGGAGTTAAAGCACTATGTTTGAATTGATTGTCAACATCCTGCTGTTCATATTCCTCGGGTTCACATTTTTCACACACGTACTCGAGGCGCCTGTTCCTGTGAAGGTTCAGAAGAATCCCTATGCACTGCAGCCTGATGTGTGGCCCAAGGCCATTATCATTCTGCTCCTCATCTGCCTGGCCATCAACATTGTACAGATCATCAGGCGCAACAGAGGCAAGCAAGATTTCACGTTCTCCGCATTTGCAAAGAGCATCCCCGTTTTCCTCAAGAGCAAGATGTTCCTTGGCATGCTCATTTTGGCTGGAGCCTCCTTTGTTCTGGAGACGCTCGGTTTCATGCTGACGGCTATTCTGGTTCTGTTCTTCTATGGTCTGCTGCTGGGCGAAAAAAACATTCTTCGCCTGCTGATTGCGTCGGTGCTGATTACACTGCTGCTGTACATCATTTTCAGCGGCTTCCTGAGTGTCAATCTGCCGCGCGGCACGGTCGGTTTCCTGCGCAATTTTGCGCTCTCTCTTGAATCCCTGATCGGCGGAATCAAGGGTATCTTTTAAAGGAGGCAGATGAAGAGATGAGTACAATGGAACTTCTGGCCTCCGGTTTCTCGGTGGTCTTCAATCCCTCGATGTTCCTGATGGTCTGTATGGCCGTTGTTTTGGGCACAGTCTTCGGCGCGCTGCCGGGTGTCTCGGCGACTATGGCTGTTGCGCTGGGTCTGACGTTTACTTATACGATGGAGCCGATTCCTGCAATTGTCTTCCTCGTTGCGATTTACTGCTCGTCTATCACGGGCGGCTCGATTACGGCGATCCTGTTCAAGATACCGGGTGTGCCCTCTTCTGCGCCGACTACGTTTGACGGCTATCCCATGGCGCAGCGCGGCGAAGCCGGCAAGGCGCTGGGTGTTGCGCTGGTGGCATCTGCTGTCGGCGGTCTGTTCTCTGCGTTTGCCATGTTCCTGCTGAGTCAGCCGCTCACGCAGGCGGCACTCAAGTTCGGCCCGTCCGATCTGTTTGCTGTGACCTTTATGGGTCTGTCCATTCTGACCTGTCTGGATGGCGAACATGTGCTTACCTGCATCATTTCCGGCCTTCTGGGTCTGCTTCTTGCCTGTATCGGTCAGGATAAGATGTATGCAGTGCAGCGCCTGACCTTCGGCAGCAAGCAGCTGCTGGCAGGTGTTGAGATGATCCCCGTTCTGATCGGCCTTTTTGCCATCACGGAAGTGCTTCGCCAGACCAACAAGAAGAGCTTCCTCAATGCAAAGGACGGTGTTGGCGGCGGCAAGGTCAATACCAAAATGCCCAGCCTGAAGGAATTCCTGGCCATCAAGTGGACGATGCTCCGCTGCTCGATCGTGGGCACGGTGGTTGGTATTTTGCCGGGCGCTGGCGCGACCATCGCTTCTTTCCTGTGCTACACGATGGAGACCAAGGTGTCCAAACATCCTGAGAAGTTTGGTACCGGCATCATTGATGGTGTTGCAGCTTCTGAGGCAGCCAACAATGCGGCTACTGGCGGCGCAATGGTTCCGCTCCTGTCTTTGGGTATCCCGGGCGGTAATGCGGCAGCCGTCATGATGAGCGCACTTGTTCTCAAGGGCGTTCAGCTTGGACCGCTGCTCCTTGTCAATCAGCCCGAGTACCTTTCTGCGACCTTTGCTTCCATGATCGTCACCAATATCATCATGGTCGTTGTGGCCATTGCCATTGCAAAGGTTTTTGCGCAGATTCTCTCCATTCCGTATTCCTACCTTGGACCGATTATTGTCCTTTTGGCTTTGATTGGTGCCTATGCAAACCAGATGTCCATTGCTGACGTGCAGATCATGGTGATTGCTGGCGTTCTGGGTGTTGTCGTCAAGGCGTGCCACCTGAACAGCGCCGCTATCGTGCTGGGTCTGGTTTTGGGCAGCATGTGTGAAGCGAACTTCTCCCGTGCATATTTGATGAGCAAAGCGAATATCGCGACGATGTTTTTCCGTCCGATCGCTGGCCCGATCATGATTTTCTGCATCATCATGCTGTTTGCACCTGTTGTGATGCCGATGATTAAGAAATGCAAGGCTAAAAAGGCCGACAAGTAACCCGCTGTATTTCGGGGACGGCGCCCGCCAGAGGGCGGACGCCGTTTCCATTTGATCCGGAAAGAAGGAAAAAATATGCCGACGGTCATGCACATCCTGCTGACAATTGCCTGTGCGCTGCTGGCAGGTGCGCTTCTGGATGGGCTGCATGTGCCCGGCGGCATGATGGTAGGCGCTGTGATCGGTGCCTGTGCGCTGAATGTTGGAACGGGGCTGGCGGTTATGCCTGAGTGTTCCAAGACGGCTGCGCAGATCATTGCCGGCGCGTTCATTGGTTCTGGCATTTGTCGTGAGGATATTCGGCAGATGAAAGCCATTGTCAAGCCGGCGCTGATTTTGCTTCCGGGACTGCTGATGGTCAATATCCTCATCGGCTTAAGCATTCACTGGGTGGCAAAGATTGACCTTTTGACGGCGCTTCTTGCCAGCACACCGGGAGGACTGACGGATATTTCCATCATGGCCTCTGACATGGGGGCAGATGCGTCGGTGGTGTTGGTTTTGCAGTTTGTTCGGCTGATAATGGGCATAGGCCTGTTTCCGATCGTGATTCGGCTGACGGCCGGGCGGGGAAACGATGTGCCTGATGTGAAAGCAAAGAAAAAAGAAAAAATGCAGACAGCCGATGTCCTTTTGACGTTGTTTGTGGCATCTGCCTGCGGCCTGATGGGCAGAGCGCTTCCGGTGCCTGCTGGAACGATCAGTTTTGCAGTGGTGGGATGCTGTGTGCTTGCCTGCGTTACGAACAGGGCAAAGGTACCGGGCGCGTTCCGAAGATGGGCGCAGTTGTTGTCCGGGGCTTATCTTGGAAGCAGTATGGGCGCAGCAGAGCTTTTGCAGCTGACGCATCTGGGTGTTCCGGCGCTGATTCTTGTGGGCATGTACACGCTGGCCTGCTTTGTGCTGGGAGGACTGCTGACGAAGACAGGATGCTTTACCCGCGCAGAAGGGATGCTTGCGGCGACGCCCGCAGGGGCAAGCGATATGGCGCTGATCAGCGCTGATCTTGGCGTCAATAACGTAGAAATCATCGTGCTTCAGGTGATGCGGCTTTTTGCCGTGATTCTCCTGTTTCCTTCTGTATTGAGCTTTGTTGCTCATCTTTAAAAATGTATCATAGATCTGAAAGGCAGGGATGATCATGCAAATTGAAAAAAATGCAATGGCTGGCACGTTGGAATCCAGCGATGCGCTCGTGACGGTCGAACCTAATGAACAGGGGATCGAACTGGAAATCACGTCCAGCGTCATGAATCAATATGGCCGCCAGATTCGCGCAACAGTCTTGGAGACGCTTGATCGTCTTGACGTGAAAAATGGACATGTGACCGTTGTAGATAAAGGCGCACTGGATTGCACGCTTAAAGCACGCGTAGAATGTGCCGTGTTCCGCAGCTGCGGGAAGAGTGACGCAGGCATTCCGTGGGGAGGTGTCATCAAATGATTAAAAGGCCAAAGCCTGAGCGCTTCCGCCTTCGCCGCACCATGATGTTCATGAATGCGCAGAAGCCCGGCCTCATCAAGGATGCGTATATCTACGGCTGTGACTCCATCATGCTGGATCTGGAGGATGCCGTTGCGGAAAATCAAAAGGATGCAGCCCGTTTTTCTCTGTATCATGCACTGACGACAATTGACTACGGCGACACCGAGGTTATCGTCCGCATCAATGGTCTGGATACGCCGCACTGGCAGGAGGACATCCGCGTATGCGTTGCGGGCGGCGCTGACGGCATTCGCATTGCCAAGTGCGAGAGCGCCGAGGACGTGAAGACTGTTGAAAAACATGTAGAAATGGCTGAACGTGAGTTTGGCGTTGAAGTGGGGCGCACGCTTTTGATGGCGGCGCTGGAAAGCCCAAAGGGCATTTTGAATGCGTATGAAATCTGTTCCGCTTCAGAACGGATGTTTGGCTGCGCCATTTCCGGAGGAGACTTCCGCAAATGTATGCAGACGAGGTTCCAGAGAGATGGCATTGATATGCTTGTTGCCCGCGGGCAGATGCTGATGGCGGCGCGCGCGGCAGGCGTGCAGTGTTTTGATACCGTATTTACCGATCTGGATGATGAAGAGGGCTATGAGGCTGAAGTGCGCCAGAATAAGGCCATGGGCTTTGATGGCAAGAGCCTCATTAACCCGAAACAGATCCGTCTTGTTCATCAGATTTTTGCGCCGACGCAGAAGGAAGTCATGCAGGCAGAAGCGATGGTTCGCGCATTCCGCGAAGCAGCTGCGGCCGGCATTGGCGTATTCACTGTGAACGGCAAGATGGTGGATATTGCCTTTATTCCGGGTGCTGAGCGCACGCTGAGGCTGGCGAAGGCCTGCGGCATGTATGAGGGGGATTTGGTATGAAAAATGCAGTCGGTCGCGAGATCCCTGATGAGCTGCTTGTGGGCGGCAGGGAAGTCTATCAGGGCAAGAATTATATGGATGGAAAGTACATCAAGAAAGCTTCTCCCTGCACAAAGCGCTGTGAAAAGCCGCAGGAAAGCAAAATTGTCGATTCGATTGCGCAGGCGCTGCGCGACTGCGGCGCAAAGGATGGCATGACGTTCTCCTTCCATCACCACCTGCGCAACGGAGATTATGTGGCGAACATGGTCATGAAGGCCGCTGTTGAAGAACTGGGGCTCAAGGATCTGACGATCGCCGCCACTTCTTTGGGCAGCGCGCACGACCCCATTGCTCAGTATATCGAAGATGGAAAGGTGATCGGCATACAGACCAGCGGTATTCGCGGCCGCGTGGGCGAGGTGGTTTCCGGCGGCAAGCTCAAGACACCGGCCATCATCCGAAGCCACGGCGGGCGTCCGCGTGCCATTGAAGCGGGCGAAGTGCATATTGACATCGCATTTGTCGCTGCACCTACAAGCGACTGCGTGGGCAACTGCCGCGGCATTGGCGGAAAGAGCAACTGCGGCTCTATGGGATATGCCATGACGGATGCCAAGTATGCCGATCATGTGGTTGTTGTGACGGATTGTCTGGTTGATTTCCCGAATATGCCGGCGTCTGTTGAAGCCATTGACGTGGACGCGGTGGTGATTGTCGATTCTATCGGAGACCCGAAGAAGATTGCTTCCGCAGCGGCGCGTATCAGCCAGAACCCGCGTGACCTGATGATGGCAGAAAACGTTGCCAAGGTCATTGCGTCTACGCCATATTTTAAGGAAGGATTCTCTTTCCAAACGGGTGTTGGCGGCCCAAGTCTTGCAGCCAATCTCTTTTTGGAGAAGTACATGGATGAGCGCGGCATCAAGATGGGCTGGGCCATCGGCGGAATTTGCGGGCCAATGGTGGAACTGCTCAAAAAAGGCAAGGTTCAGAAAGTCATTGATGTACAGGACTTTGATCTGGATGCGGTCAATTCCATCAACAATACTCCTGGGCACTATGAGATGAGCGCCAGCCAGTATGCCAATCCGGCGAACAAAGGGGCTTTTGTCAATAAGCTGGATTTTGTCGTGCTGGCTGCACTGGAAGTGGATACAGACTTTAACGTCAACGTTCTCACCGGATCTGACGGTGTTCTTCGTGGTGCCCCTGGCGGACATCCGGATACTGCTGCTGGCAGCAAGTGCTGCATCATCGTTACGCCGCTTGTGCGCGGGCGCATGGCGACCGTCTGTGAACATGTTGTGACGGTTACGACGCCGGGAGACTGCGTGGACGTGCTGGTAACGGATTATGGAATTGCCGTCAATCCCCTGCGGCCTGACCTCATCGAGTGTCTGGATAAGGCAGGCATTGCGCATGTGTCCATCGAAGCGCTGAAAGAAAAGGCGTACAGCATCGTCGGACGTCCTGATCCTGTACAGTTCAAGGACAAGGTTGTTGCTGTGCTGGAGGCACGCGACGGCACGATTCTCGATGTTGTGCGCGAGATTAAGCCGTATACATTTGAAGGCTAACCCTCACTCCATACCTGTGGGTGACCCCAAAAAGGCGCGAAGCTTGCTTCGCGCCTTTGAATTATATGCCCAATAGGGATCAATACATGTCTTAGAAAGCTGAGGAGCTTTTATTCTGAGCTTGACAGGGGAAGGTCGTTTTCTACGTGCAGAGAGCCGGGAGTTTGGAAAGATATTTCTTGTTTAAAGCGGCAAAAGGACTGACAGCGTGGTGTGTTTGCTGCACAGGGGATTAATGAATATGCTCCATAAAATCGTTCTTTTCGATATCTTCTCCGACTGATGTAAAAGCCAGGCCGAATTTAGAATTGTCATAAGGGCCGAAGTCTTCCACGTGATAATGTCCGGTATCTTGTGATTTGTGGCAGGCAAATGCCTCAGAGGCTGCATCCAGAGCTGTTTTGCCGCCGAAATATTTCAGCGGCTGACGCCAGTTCATCTGCATGGCACCATCCTCATACAGATGCAGGTATAGTTTTTTGATTTGCCAAGGCTCTGTTGCTGCCAGCTTTTTGTGCTGATAATCGGCAGAAGCCGCCAGTTCAATGGCTTTTTGCGCAGCATCGGCAGCAACTTTGTGTGCGCCATGACCGTATTCGCCGTGGATATCGTGGGTCACGACAACTTCCGGGCGGCAGGAACGGTACAGCCCAACAACAAAACGCAATATGCGATCCTCGTTCCAGCCCTTTTCTCCATACATGTTATTGAGCGAAGTGTTATATACATCTGGCATTCCACCCAAAAGCGGATAATTTGTCACACCGCAGGCCCAAAGACCGTCCAGAAGTTCCAGCTTTCTGTATGGGGCATAGGCAGACAGATACGCCACCTGCACATCCAGCTGAAGTTCGCCCGCGTAATATGGGATGGTACCGCCCATAAACAGCAGTTCATCGTCTGGATGAGCGGCCAGCACCAAAAGGTCTGCCTTATTGAGAGGCGCTTGCCAATGATGAACCCAGCCGGGCAGATCACCAGGGGTAAAGGCATGAACTTCGGCCAGCATTAGGCGGCCGCTTCTGTTCATAGGGATAATCCGAACGGACTGCGCTGGTGTTTCCAGCTCAACAGCATTTGTCAGAAAGCTGGTTTCACAACGTGCAGCGGTGACCCATTTATCCTGTTCATTTTTGATTTGCACTTCAAAAGGCGTGGATTCGTTGCTGAACTGTAAGTATACGCTGCCGATTTTTTTGTCTTCCGGTGCTGTCAGTATGATATAGGCATCCCGATTAGACGGAGAATTCCAAACAGACTGGTAATTGCCATCGATTGTGCGGTGCAGTCCTTCTGTTTTTTTGCCGCTTACTTTGCAAAGAGCAGTGATTTCATCAGCGCTTTGTGCAAAAGCTGTGCTTGTTGCCAGAACCAGAGCGCTCAGCATGAAAAGCAGCCATTTTTTCTTATTCATTGCTTTCATCTCCCTTCATATCCTTATCATACCATATTTTCCCTGAATGAAAAGGTATATGTTGAGGGTTTTGGTCATTTGTCGTTTTGGCACGAATGGAAGCAGCTGCTCATTTATGAAAATGGAAGGAAACACATCGGCAGGGGGAAGCTCAGTCGCTGAGTTCTTTCAGCTCGTCAATCAGTTCGCCAAAGAGCTTGAGTGCGGAATTGACGGGTTCCGGGGTACTCATGTCCACGCCGGCCAGTTTCAAAAGCGAGATGGGGTCAGCACTGCTGCCGCTGGAGAGAAAGCGTTTGTAGCCGCTCACGGCCTCTTCGCCCAGATCCTGAATTCTGTTGGCGATGGCAACGGCTGCGGAGAAGCCGGTTGCATATTGGAAGACGTAGTAGTTATAGTAGAAATGAGGAATACGCGCCCATTCGAGTGCAATGCCATCATCAGACACCATATCCGGTCCGAAGTATAGTTGATTCAGGTCATGATAGGTTTTGCACAGGGAATCGGCAGTCAGGGTTTCGCCGCGCTCGGCCATCTCGCCCATCTTCAGTTCAAATTCTGCAAACATTGTCTGGCGGTAAATCGTTCCCTTGAACTTGTCGAGGAAGTTGTTGATCAGGTAGGCGCGCTGCTTCTTGTCCGTCGTTTTTTTGAGCAGGTGGCGCATGAGAAGCACTTCATTGCAGGTGGAGGCGACTTCTGCCACAAAGATGACGTATGAACTGGTGCTGACAGGCTGATTTTTATGGCTGTGATAGCTGTGCAGCGCATGGCCCATCTCATGCGCCAGGGTAAACATGCTGTCCAGCGTGTCCTTCTGATTGAGGAGAACATAAGGATGCGGGAGAGCATTGCCGGAAGAGTAAGCGCCGCCGCGCTTGCCTTCATTTGGATAGATGTCAATCCAGCGGTTGTCAAAACCTTCTTTGAGCAGATCGGTATAGTCTTTGCCCAAAACGGCCAGCGCTTCAAGGACGTTCTCCTTGGCTTTTTCAAAGGAGATGGTCTGCGCCGCGTTGGAGACAATGGGCGTGTAAACATCATACATGTGCAGTTCGTCTACGCCGAGCATCTTTTTGCGAAGGGCAACGTATTTGTACATCTTGTCAAGGTTCTGATGAACGGCTTCAATCAGGTTGAGATACACGGGAACGGGCACTTCTGTGTTATCCAGAGAGGCGGCCAGCGTGGTGGGATATTTGCGCGCTTTGGCGTAAAATATCAGCTGCTTAAACTGTGCGTCAAGCGTAGCGGCGCGCGTGTTTTTGAACTGATCCAGCACGGCATAATAAGCGTCAAATGCATTCTTGCGAAGGGTTCGGTCGTCGCTTTCAAGAAGGGGCACCAGGGAAGAACCGTTCAGCTGATGGGTGTTTCCTTCAGCATCCAGCACATCGGGATAACGAATGTCGGCATTCAGGAAAATGCTGGCGATGCTGCCAGGCGCATCGGCCATTTCGCCGGCAGAGGCCAGGAGTGTTTCCTCTGCGGGAGAGAGAATGTGTGCCTTTTTGCGGCGGAGTTTGTAGAGCTTGCGCCGATATTCTTCAAGCGCTGGTTCTTGTATGAAGAATGCGTCCAGCACATCGTCGGGAATAGCCATGATCTCGGACGAGGCGAAAGCGCCTGCGCTGTCCAGCGCCACGGCGGTGCTGTTTGCCTTGCCGCGCATATCCTGATAAAAGCTGTCGCCGGTGTCCTGATCGCTTTTGCAGCTGGCGTAGCCTGTCAGTTTGGACAGGCGCACTTTCAGCGCATCTTGAAGCTTCAAATATTGCAGCAGTGTTTCGGCGTTTTCGCCCAGCCTGCCCTGATAAGCAGAGATTTTCTCCGACATTGTCTTCAAAGAAGCGTTTTCATTTGCCCAAGCGTCATCGCTTTCAAAAATGTCCTTGAGGTTCCATGTGGTTTCTTCGGCGATTTCGCAGCGCTTTTTTAAAGTGTTTTCCTGCATAGCATATATCCTCCGTTTGTTTGCAATATGCATTCATTATACCATACGAAAGGGAAAGATGCGCCTGCTGCAGACGTGAAAGATTTCCGTGTTCAACGGGGAAGTGTTCAATCTTTGTATTGTCAGAGCCGGCAGCCGTGGAGCAAACGGGGCAGATTGACAAGGCCAAAAGTGATATGATATAATCAGCAGAAATTGAAATAAACATTCAGGCAAAACGTGCATGAATGGGCGATTGATTTTCCAAGAGAAAATGGTGTGCAAGAGGAAGCGTCTGCCTGTGAGCAGACGCTTTTTATTTGCCCGCCCAAGGAGAGAAGAAGCATGAAGCATGGAGGCAATGTCTGGGAAGGGGAAGGGCCAGAGAGCTGGCTGGATTTTTCGGCCAATCTGCGCCCGGAAGGAACGCCGGACTGGGTCATGGAGACGATGAAAAAGGCACTTTCGGACACGCGGTATTATCCTGACCGGGCAATGAAGGCAGCACGGCGCGGGCTGGCCGCCTACGCAGGGGTGGACGAGCGGCAGATTCTGCCAACAGCGGGCGGGGCATCGGCTATTGATCTGGTGATGTCGCAGGCGAAAGAAAAGGTCTGTGTACCACATGTGACGTTCGGTGAATATCGTGAGCGTGCGCTGGTGCACGGCAGGTGTGTGGAAGAATGGGGCAGGGGGAAGGAAGCGTCATTCATTCTGTGCAATCCGAACAACCCGACAGGGCGTGCGTGTACAAGAGAAGAAGTGCTTTCTCTTCATGCAGAAATTGCAGCGGCAGGCGGCGAACTGATTGTAGATGAAGCGTTTATAGACTTTTGCCCGGAAAACAGTGTGCGCGGCGATGTTCAGGAAGGCTTAACGGTCGTCGGTTCGCTGACCAAAACGCTGTGCATCCCGGGTGTCAGGCTGGGCTATATCTGCGCGGCACCGGAAAAAATAGAGTCGCTGGAAAAGCAGGCGCTTCCCTGGGCGCTGGGAACGCTGGCATCGGCGGTGGCCTCCAAGCTGCCGGAGCATCTGGGGCAGCTGCATGAAGGCGTGATGGCCAACGCAGCACGCCGCGAACGCTTTGCGGACGCTTTGGCTGCCTTAGGGGCAGAAGTGATGCCGTCAAATGCCAATTTCCTGCTCGTTGATTTCAAGCGAAATATGATAAAGGCAGCTGAACGGCTGAAGAAAGAGCGGATGCTTGTGCGCACATGTGCATCCTTTGGTCTGCCAGACAGCGTCTGGAGGCTGGCAGTCAAAAGGGACGAGGAGAATCAGCTGTTTGTACAGACGCTTCGCATGATTTTGGAGGAAAGCAATGAGGGGTAAATCGCTGATGATTCAGGGGACGGCTTCCTCTGTGGGCAAAAGTGTTTTATGTGCTGCAATTCTGCGCATTATGAAGCAGGACGGGTATCGGGTGGCGCCGTTTAAGGCGCAGAATATGGCGCTCAATTCGTTTGTGACGAAGGATGGGCTGGAAATGGGGCGCGCACAGGTTGTGCAGGCGCAGGCTGCGGGGATGGAACCGGACGTGAAGATGAACCCGGTGCTTTTGAAGCCAACGGGGGACAGACGCAGTCAGGTGATTTTGAACGGCAAGGCCGTGGACAGCATGACGGCCTTGGAATACCATGAATACAAACCGGCGCTTCACCGGAAAATCAAGGAAATCTATGAGTCTTTGGAACAAACGGTGGACTGCGTGGTAATCGAAGGCGCGGGAAGCCCGGCAGAGATCAACCTCCGGGATGGCGATATCGTCAATATGGCCATGGCGGAATCGGCAGATGCGCCGGTGATCCTCGTGGGAGATATTGATCTTGGCGGCGTGTTTGCAGCGCTTTTGGGTACAATCATGCTGCTGACGGAAGCGGAACGCGCACGCGTCAAGGGTGTGATTATCAACAAATTTCGTGGAGATGTCAAAATTCTGGAGCCTGGCCTTCGGATGCTGGAAGAGCGGATTCATGTGCCTGTTCTCGGCGTTGTGCCGTATATGGACGTTGAATTGGAAGATGAGGACAGCGTGACCACGCGCTTTAAGCGACAGGCAGGCACGGGCGATCTGGATGTGGCGGTCGTCTATTTGGCGCATATGTCAAATTTCACGGATTTTCAGGCACTGACGCTTCAGCCGGATGTTCGCGTGCGCTATGCCAGAACGCCGCAGGAACTTGAGCATGCAGACCTGATTGTCGTGCCCGGCACGAAAAACACCATTGAAGACCTCATCGACCTGCGCAATCGCGGTATGGATGCGGCGATTGTCGCCCATGCCAAACGCGGCGGCATGGTGATGGGCATTTGCGGCGGGTATCAGATGCTGGGCAAAAAGCTCTTTGATCCAGAGCATGTGGAATCCAATGTGTCGGAGATTTTCGGCATGGGTCTGCTTGACATGGATGTGACGTTTGAGCGGGAGAAGCGCACGGTGCAGTCCGTAGGCTGTGTGAAGGCGGCGAGCGCATGGATGCAGGAGATGGAAGGGCTGCGTGTGGATGGATATGAAATCCACGCCGGACGCAATGCGCTGGGCAAAGACGCACGCGTATGGCTGACGATTGACGGCCAGGCAGACGGCATCACAAACGAGGCAGGCAATGTGCTGGGCAGCTACCTGCATGGACTTTTTGATGACGGGCAGCTTTTTGCGTCAATTGCATACCATATCCGCCAGAAAAAAGGCCTGAGCGGAAGCAGGCAGGAAGTTATGAGCATGGAAACATTCAGGGAGCGGGAATTTGACCGCATTGCAGACATTGTGCGCGCCAGCATAGATATGGAAAAAATTTATGAAATCGTGAGGGGCGAACAATGAAGATGATGCTTGGGGCACTGCTGGCGGGGATCGTACTGGACTTGATTTTCGGGGACCCGCAGCATCACCCGGTCTGCACAATTGGATGGTATATCTCCTGGGCGGAGAAAAAACTGCGTGCGCGTGGGGGCAATTTAAGAAAAAGCGCCGTGTTTTTGACGGCTTCTGCTGTGCTTTTGACCATGACAGCTTCTGCGGCTCTTCTTTTCATTTTGAGCAGATTTGGGAAACTGCCGCTCTTTGTTGGCATGGCGGTGATGAATTGGCTGGGACTTGCTGTTAAAAGCCTTGCCAGTGAAGCAAGGGGCGTGCGCGATGCGCTTGGAAGCAGTGATGAAGAGGGGCGGAAACAGGTTGCGCGCATTGTCGGGCGGGATACGCAGCAGCTCACCAGAGAGGAAGTCATCAAGGCGACAATTGAAACCGTGGCGGAAAATACGACAGACGGTGTGATCGCGCCGATGTTGTATGCAGCGCTTGGAGGACCGGTGCTGCTTTGGGGATTCAAGGCGGCCAGCACGCTGGATTCCATGGTCGGGTACATGGACGAGCGGTATCGAGATATCGGCTGGGCCAGCGCAAAGCTGGATGACGCTTTGAATTACATTCCGGCACGGCTGACAGCAATGCTTCTATGCGTGACGGCGTTGCTTTTGGGTCTGGATGGAAGAAACGCCCTGCGCATGGTCATGCGCGATCATGATAAGCACAAAAGCCCAAACTGTGCATGGAGCGAGGCGGCGGCTGCCGGAGCACTGCATATTCAGCTGGGCGGTACGCATGCGTATTTTGGAAAGACGGTTGAAAAGCCGACCATAGGAGACGATGACCGTCCTGTATGCATAGAGGATATCGACAAGGTCAATCGGATGCTTTATGGGGCTGCGCTGTGGATGGCTGCACTTATTGCAGCGGGATGGATTGTGGGAGGATGACATGAAAAATACCTTGTGCGAAAAAGCACGGACGCAAGCGTGTATGCGCTGGGACAACGTGGCAAAGCCCCTGCATTCACTGGGCAGGCTGGAAGATCTGATTGCACAGATTGCAGGCATTCAGGAAACGGCAGATGTGCAGATTTCGCCGCGCTGTGTGCTGGTGTTCTGCGGCGATCACGGCGTGGTGGAGGAAGGTGTCACGCAGTCCGGGCAGGAAGTGACGGCGGCAGTCGCGGGAGCTGTGATCGAAGGGACAGCCAATGTGAACCTGATGGCCAAGGGGCTGGCGGATGTATTCGCTGTTGACATGGGCATGGCGCGTGATGTTGCGGGAACGATTGTGCGAAAAACAGCCTATGGGACAAAGAATATGGCAAAAGGCCCGGCAATGACACGCGAACAGGCGGAAGCAGCCGTATGCGCGGGTATGGAACTTGTGGGCGAAATGAAGAAAAAGGGCTATCTTATGGCAGCGGTCGGTGAAATGGGCATCGGCAATACGACGGCCAGCACGGCCATCTGCTGTTCGCTCTTACATCTTTCGCCGGAGGAGGTCACAGGACGTGGCGCAGGGCTTTCGGATGCGGGACTTTCGCGCAAACGCCGTGCGATTGCGGCGGCACTTGAACGGAATCAGCCGGATGGTGAAGACCCGATGGATGTATTGAGCAAGGTGGGCGGTTTTGAAATTGCCGGCATGGCGGGAGCATTTTTGGGAGGAATGGTGTACAGAATGCCCATCGTGATGGACGGCGTTATTTCTGCAGTAGCAGCACTTGTGGCGGCAAGGCTTTGTCCTGAAGCCAAAGCTTTCATGATTCCGTCCCACATGAGCCGTGAACCGGCAGCCGAAAGGATTTTAAGCGAGCTTGATTTGCAGCCGATTCTTCATGCGGACATGGCACTGGGCGAGGGCACGGGGGCGGTGGCGTTGTTTCCGCTTTTAGATATGGCGCTGAGGGTGTATGGAGGCGTTCACACGTTTGAGCATTTGGGAATTGATGCGTACAAGGAGTATGGAGAAAAAGCATGATTATCTTGCTCACAGGCGGCAGCGGATGCGGAAAATCTGTCTATGCGGAAAGGATATTGTCCAGCCTGCCGGAAGAAAAACGCGTGTATGTAGCGACCATGCAGGTTTACGACGAGGAGTCTGTTCGGCGCGTCAGGCGGCATCGGGCGCAGCGCGCAGGCATGGGATTTGAAACGATCGAGTGTCCCAAGGATTTGAATGGTGCGGAGATTGCGGACGGAAGCATCGTATTGCTGGAGGATCTTGTGAATCTCACGGCAAATGAACTGTTTGACGGCGGTGATTCGCAGAGGATTATCCCGGCGCTTGAGAATCTGGCGGCACGGTGCAGGCATCTTGTTATGGTGACCAACGATGTGTTTTCCGATGGAGTCTGTTATAATAGAGAAATTCAGGAATATATGCGCGTGCTTGCACAGGTTAATCGGGCAGCAGCAGAGATGGCGGACACCGTCTGCGAGATTGTCTATGCCATTCCGGTTGTGCTGAAAGGAGAAAAGCCATGCTGAATGGACTGTTGATTGCGTTTGCAACCTATTCCAAAATCCCCGTGCCTCAGGCGGATTGGAATGACAGGCGGTATGCCATGTGCTTTTTTCCGCTCGTTGGTGCAGCGGTGGCGCTTGTGCTGGGGGCTTGGCTGACGCTGTGCGATGTGCTGCGATTTGGCGGCGTGGTGCGAGGAACTGTTGGAGCGGCAATTCCGCTTTTTGTGACGGGCGGCATTCATATGGATGGCTTTATGGATACAAGCGACGCACTGGCCTCCTGGCAGCCGCCGGAGAAACGGCTGGAAATTCTCAAAGACAGCCATGTCGGGGCGTTTGCGGTTATCGGATGCAGCATCTATCTGCTGACCATGGCAGGGCTAATGAGCGAACTGCATGGACAGGATGTGTGGGCGCTTGGCGCGTGTTATGTGCTTTCCAGAACGCTGAGCGCGTGGAGCATGACGTGGATGAAAAGTGCGCGTCCTGGCGGTATACTGGATGGGTTTGCGAAAACAGCGCAGAATCGTGCGATTGTGGTGAGTACGATATTGTATGGAAGCATCTGCACAGGGGTGCTGTTTGCGGCGATGGGCAGGACGGCTGTTTTGCCGATTGCAGCGGCAGTATTCAGCATGGTGCATTACAAACGAATGGCATATCAACAGTTCGGCGGCGTGACGGGAGATTTGGCGGGATACTTCGTCCAGACGATGGAGTGGATGTGTATTTTTGCGGTATTTGTGGGAGGCAGAATATGAAACTGTATGTAGGCGGCGCATTTCAGGGACAGGAGGAATTGGCTAGAGCGGAGAATCCAAACAAGCGGATTTTTCCCGATTTTCATGAGACGATTCGGCAAAAAATACTCGAAAAAGCCGATCTTCAAATATTTGCGCAGCAGATGATTTCGGAGTATCCAGAGGCGGTGATTGTGGCCAATGAAGTTGGCGCGGGAATCGTTCCGATTGATGCGCAAGAACGTGCGTTCAGGGAAGGTGTGGGCCGCGTACTGTGCAGCATTGCGGCAGAATCAGAAGCTGTTGTGCGCGTTGTCTGCGGGATTGGAGTACGGATTAAATGATTTTTCTCATTAGACATGGGCAGACGGCCGGCAATCTGGAAGGACGCTATATCGGAAGCCGAACAGATGAACCGTTGTGCAAAATGGGAAAAGAGCAGCTTGCACAAAGAAAAATGCCGCCGGTTGATGTGGTATTTGCAAGCCCCATGAAGCGCTGCATACAGACGGCACAGCTGCTTTATCCAGAAAAAAATCTGGAATTGATTGAAGACTTTAGAGAATGTGACTTTGGCGCGTTTGAAGGGAAGAATTACAGGGAGCTTGATGGGCAAACAGACTATCAGAAATGGATTGACTCGGGCGGAGAAGCTGCGTTTCCTGGCGGGGAAAGCCGAAAGACGTTTGCCGCGCGATGCGTCAAAGCGTTTCTTCCCATCTGGAACAGGCGAACCGAAGGCGATTTTGCACTTGTTGCCCACGGCGGCACGCTGATGGCAATTATGGAAGCTTTTGCATGCCCGCAGGGAAGATACTTTGATTTCCAGATTGAAAATGGAGCAGGATTTATGCTCAGACCAGATGGCACGTATGAAAAAATCAGCAGATAAGCAGGTGTTTCCTCCGACGGGCACAAAGCCAATGGCGGACACATCTGCTTTTTTGAATGAAGCAGGTTGAAGACAGACAATTTGTTGTGGCAGGTTTTAAATATCCGAATCTGTATGATATTTTTTCGGAATGTTTGAAAG
>JAHHSO010000050.1 GCA_020025205.1 Christensenellaceae bacterium
TGTCAATACCTTTTTTACATATTTTTCATTTTTTCTTCAAACTTTTGCGTTTTTTGTCGTCCGTTCATCCCTTCTATACGCGTTTCCCTGTTATTCCTTGATTTTTGACGTCTCCCTTTCTTATCCGTTCGCTATACTTTACCCCTGTTCTTTCTGAATTCATTGTTGAATTCGTGTCTATTCATCATTGATCTTCCGAATTAAATCCACTGTTCCTCTCCTCTCTTCTTGAATTTATTTTTCAGAAAACCGAAATGTGCTTTCCCCTCTTCATTGATTTCCTTTATCTTCACTTTCGGTTGCATGTCAAATCCTTCGATTCACTCCATCCGTACACTTTGATGTCCTATATCGCTTTTATGCTTCGCCGCTGAACGTTGCTACAACACTTCCGCTTATCCCTCATAGTCACTTAGTTTCTAACTATTGTCGTTCCGGCATTTTCCAAAAAAGAAAAAACGAGAATCGGAATCACGATTCTCGCAGAAAGGCGTATACAATTACGCGTTCTTTGCAACCTCAACAAGCTTCGCAAACGCTGCTGCATCGTTCACAGCGATGTCAGCCAGAACCTTGCGGTTGAGATCAATGCCAGCCTTCTTCAGGCCGCAGATGAACTTGGAGTAGGACAGGCCGTTGATGCGGGCAGCCGCATTGATACGGGCGATCCACAAAGAACGGAAGTCACGCTTACGCAGCTTACGGCCAATGTAAGCGTAACGCAGGGAACGCATCACCTGCTCCTGGGCAGCGCGGTACTGCTTGGACTTGGAGCCATAGTAGCCCTTCGCCAGCTTCATGATTTTCCTGCGCTTCTTATGGGCATTCACAGCCCTTTTGATTCTTGCCATGTTTAAAAACCTCCTTGCTGGCTAGGATTACTTGTACGGGATGAGCTTTTTCATCGTGCTGGTGTAGCACTCAGAGACATACGCAGTACGGCGCAGATTACGCTTGGTTTTGCGGGTCTTCTTGTTGAGGATGTGGCGCTTGAACGGCTTGAAGCGCTTAATGCGACCATTTTTGGTCAGAGAGAGACGCTTGGCAGCGCCGCGATGAGTTTTCTGCTTAGGCATAAGGGAAGTCCTCCTCTCCGGATGTTTACTCTTTCGGAGCCTGTTTGGCTTCTTTGCTGGGGTCCTTCGGAACCAGGATCATAATCATGTGGCGGCCTTCCACCTTGGGTTTGCTCTCCACATTTGCTACGTCCTTGACCCTCGTGACAAAATTCTGCATAACCGCGAAGCCGATCTCCTGGTGGGTGATCTGACGACCGCGGAAGCGGATCGAAACTTTGACCTTGTCCCCACCCTTCAGGAACTTCATAGCAGCTTTCGCCTTGGTCTGGATGTCATTTTCCTCGATCGTAGCGGAGAGCTGAACCTCCTTAATGGAGACGACCTTTTGATTCTTTCGGATTTCCCGTTCCTTCTTAGCCTGCTCATAACGGTACTTGTCGTAATCCATCAGCTTGCAGACGGGCGGTTTTGCGGTCGGCACGATCTTTACAAGATCCAGCTCAGCTTCTTCAGCCAGTTCCAATGCCTTACGGATCGGATGTACTCCGAGCTGTTCACCATTCTGGTCAATGACACGTACCTCGCGGTCACGGATTTCCTCGTTCATCATCAGATCAGCCATGTTGTTTGCGATACACCTCCATATAGTCTTCGCGCGATTGCGCAAAAAAGAGCGGGCAGCTAGCCCGCTCTTCACATAACAAAAAGAACGCCATGTGCCGCGGCAACAAGATCGCCGGGCGAGAAGCGGGCAGGCTTCTACTTCGTACTCGTTCAGTATATCTCACTGTTCCCTGCTTGTCAATAGCTAATTTCAAGTTTTCCCAAAAAATATTTCAGGATTTTGCTGTTTTATCAAATGTGACCGAAATGGTCGTTCCCACACCCAATCTGCTTTCAAGCACAAGCGCCGCATGGTGTTTGAAAGCAATATGCTTGACGATTGCCAGGCCGAGACCTGTTCCCCCCGTTTCCTTGGAGCGGCTCTTGTCTACGCGGTAAAAACGTTCAAACACATGCTTTTGATCTTCTGCTGAAATACCAATCCCCGTATCCTGCACGCAGACCATCACTTTATCCCGAACGGGACGCACTTCAACCCGAACGCTGCCCCCATGCACATTGTAACGGATCGCATTGTCGCACAGATTATAAATCAGTTCCTCCATCATGCGCCTGTCTGCATCCACAACCGCATCATGGGCATCCAGCTGAAGCGTGACCCCCATCTTGTGAGCGCTCATTTGAAGCTGTTCAAGCGTATTTGCCGCAACTTTCGCCAAATCAACCGATTCAAGCACCATGTCCGGCATTGGCGCATCCATTTGCGACAGCCGAATAATATCGTCAATCAGTCTCAAAAGACGATTTGCGCTCTTGTGAATCTCTCCTGCGAACTTCTTCGCCTGTTCCTGTGTGGCCATGCCGTTTTCAATCAATTCCGCATAGCCGGAAATGGACGTCAGCGGTGTTTTCAGCTCATGTGAAACATTCGCCGTAAACTCCACGCGCATATTGGCGCTTTGTAAAATCTCCTCGTGCTGTTCCTGAATCATATCCATGAACGGTTCCAGCTCCGGATAATGCTTCACGCCGCTCATATCGTCAAGATGTTCCGTCAGCTGTCTGATCGGTTTGAGCAGTCTATCCGTCAGTCCTTTGACCACGACAAAGCAAATGCCCATCATCAATCCCATCAGCAGCACAATCAGAGGAATGGTTCTGGCAAACAGTCCGCTCAAACTGGATGCCCGCTTTGCAAGCCGAAGAACGTGTCCGTCTTTCAGCCGAACGGCATAATAATATGTGCTCCGGCCTATGGTGTGGGAATTGCGCACATCTCCGCCTTTTCCGCATTCAAACGCAGAAACTATTTCCGGGCGCTCTGCATGATTTTCCATCTGCTCAGCATCCGCTACATTGTCATAAAGCACGTAGCCATCGGCTCGAAGCAGTGTGATGCGCAGTTCATCATCCGTCATATCTGCAAAGATTTTTTCTCCGCCGCCCGCTTCCAATACCGCCTCAAATATATCTGCATAGGTCTGCAAATCTTCCATCACCCGATTTTTAAACAGCCCATACATCAACCCGCTCAGCAGAACCACCGCCGCCGTAAGCGCTGCGGCAACGACACAAATAAAATACTGAAGAATTTTCTTTTTCATATTTTCCTCATTTATGACGTTGTATCCACCATGTAGCCCACATTTCTTATGGTTTTAATCAGTGCGCCGCCCTCTCCCAGCTTGTGACGCAGTGTGCGAACATGTACATCAATTGTTCTGGTCTCGCCCTCAAAGTTGGATCCCCAGACGCGTTCCATAATGACATCGCGTGAAATGACAATGCCCTGATTTTTCATCAGCAGCCTGAGCAGTTCAAACTCCTTATACGTTAAATCCACCGGCTTTCCATCCACGAAGACCATGCGCTTTTCCCGATCCAGTGTAACGCATCCGCAGACAAGCTGCGCGCTTTCCTTTCCCTGCCCAGAGCGGCGCAGCAGTGCTTTTACCCGGGCAATCATTTCCATAACGCCAAACGGTTTGGCAATATAATCATCCGCTCCGCTGTCCAGCCCCTTGACCTTGTCTATCTCCGAAGACTTCGCCGTCACCAGAATTACCGGAATGTGTCTGGTATCCGCACGCGCCCTCAGCCGGCAGAGGATGCTCATGCCATCTTCATCCGGCAGCATAATGTCCAGCAGAATGAGTTCCGGCAGCCGCCTGTCAAGTGCACAATAAAACTCTTTTGCCGTTTCGAACCCCGCCGCTTCGTAGCCGCTGTTTTTCATCGCAAACAGTTCAATTTCCTGAATGTTGCGATCGTCCTCCACAATATAGATCATTTTTGAACTTCTCCTTCGACCGGACGAGTCACTTCCAGCAATTTGTACATCTCTTCGTATTTCATCCCCACGATTCTTACTCTTCCTGTTTCCCTTTGGAATCGTGTCCACAAACCCGTTTCAGCGGATCAATCATATTCTTTTCTCAGTTCACCGCATCTGTTTCTTTGAAAACATGTTCAATTTCTTTAAATCACGCTCTGATTCGGATTCACCGCATCGTTCGAACCTCATTTAACTGCACCTTCCAAATGAAAGGATCCCCCTTTGTGTGAGGAAATTCCACCACGGCACATATTTTCCTTCTATATATTAGCTGTCCGGTGCATTCGCAAATGACCCGGGATCAGCTGCACTCCACATCAAGCCCGACCCGCCCGCATCATCAACAGCAGAGAAAATCACTTCACTCCCGTGATTGCCGTGTCCGCCCAATCTGTTATAGACTCATTTTGCATCCGTTTCTCTTTTCCCTCTGGATTTGCAGGAAAGATCTGCTCCCGTGACACACATGCCATACAAAATACCGAGCCGACCCCCTATTGAATGCTCTCAAGAGAGCTGCATATGCTTCTCCTTTTTGTATGATCGGGGCTTTCTTTCTTCATAGTAACAAATCCACGGCAAAACAGTCAAGAATCAAATGTAAAATCCAAGCAAAATTCATCAGTATTCAAGCATAAAAACGCAGATTATGTATGATCTTCTTTCTTTTCAGCAATTTTGTGTAAAATTAAATCCGTTCAATCTGCATCTTAAAAAAATTGTTTTCTTCATTCATTCTCCGCATAAAAAAACCGGCATGAAAACACGCCGGATCTTCATCTTTGCTATTTATCTCTTGTGCGGCAGCGCAGGGAGATGATACTGCTCTTCAAATGCCCTCTCTTCACGATCAAACTCTTCATGATCCTTGTATTTCATCTTCTGGAGATAGGCATGCGTTTCATACTTATCATCGGGCACCTGAATCTGATACACCGCAAGGTTGGAACAGTGGTCAGAAACGCGTTCATAGTTCGTGGAAATATCCTGAAGTATGAATCCAAGTTCAATGGTACACTGTCCATTTGTCAGCCGCTCAATGTGTCTGGACTTTACGCCGACATCAATTTCGTTGATACAGCTTTCCAACGGTTCTACCGTCTTGGCCAGCTCCACATTCTGCTGCAGGAAACTGTTGAACGAACGGTTCACAATGTCGCGCAGTGCTTCCGAAAATACATGCAGTTCATCTGTCGCCGCCTTGGAAAACTTCATGTTCTTTCTGCTCATTTCGCGCGCAGAGTCCAGCAGATTAACCGCGTGATCGGAAATGCGTTCAAAGTCGCTAATGGAATGCAGCAAAACAGAAATCGTGTGACCATCTTCGAGAGAGAGCTTCTCACGGGACAGTTTGACCATGTATGTGCCCAGTTTATCTTCGTACCAGTCAATTTTTGCTTCCAGCTCTTCTACGTGTGCCGCCTTTTCTTCATCCATTTTTCCGCCGTCCAGCAGATCAATCGCGCTGAAGATCGCCTCTCGCGTCAACTGTGCCATGCGGCTGGCCACCACGCTGCACTGTTCCACTGCAAACGCCGGAGTCGCCAGAAAACGTTCCTCCAGCAGCTGGAAGTCATCGCCCTTCTGCTTCTCCTTATCATCGCGGATCGTGAAAACCGCCAGTTTCTCCAGCCAGCCCGCAAATGGCAGCAGTATCATTGTCGCCACCACGTTGAACATGGTGTGAATGACGGCAATACCCGTCCCGTTGGCCGGCAGCTCCATGAACGCAAATGGGAAGATCGCATGGATCGCATAAAAGCCAGCCATAAAAATTGCCGTTCCGATGATGTTGAAATACAGGTGTATCAGTGCCGCACGGCGGGCATTTTTGTTTGCACCCACGGCAGAAATCAACGCCGTCACGCAGGTACCGATGTTCTGACCCATGATGATCGGCAGCGCCGCGCTGTACTTAACGGCACCCGTTACACATAGCGCCTGCAAAATGCCGACAGAGGCCGAAGAGGACTGAATCACGGCCGTCAGCACCATGCCTGCCAGCATACCCAGAATCGGATTGGTGAACATGAGCAGAATGTTTGTAAATTCCGGCACATTGGCAAGCGGTTTCACCGCATCGCTCATCATCCCCATGCCTGTCATTAGAATGCTGAAACCGACAAATATTGTCCCCAGATTGTTCTTTTTTTCCGACTTGCTAAACAGCACAAATACCACGCCGATCAGTGCCAGAATTGGCGTAAAGGAAGATGGCTTGCACATCTGCAAAAAGAAGTTAGAGCTTTCAATGCCGGTCAGCGACAGAATCCAGCTGGTGATGGTCGTTCCGATAT
>JAHHSO010000051.1 GCA_020025205.1 Christensenellaceae bacterium
TTACAGACTGAAAGATTCCCTCAATAGATGCACGGCCAAAGTCATGATTGCGGTGGGTGAAAAAGAGGGGTACAAGATGAGAAAATCGGCCGATCTTCTTCACGAAATTTTGCCAGATAGTCAGCTGGTGGTTTATCCAACGTATCGTCACGGCGATTTAAGCATCAATCATGCCGGCATATATGCAGAACTGTTTCAGGCATTCAGTGAATCGTGATGGGCAGAAAATAAAAAAGCGAGGTGTACAGAAATGATACACTTCGCTTTTTTGTATTTTCTTAATCAGACGGCAGATTACAGGCGGGCCATGGCGTCGTCAAGGCGCTTCATGGTCTCTTCCCTGCCCAACAGATAAGCCATTTCAAACGCTCCACCCGGTGTAGCTTTGCGGCCGGTGATAGCGATGCGCAGCGGCCAGAGAACAGCAGCGTTTTTCATGCCGCTTTCTGGAATAGCAGCCATGACGGTGTCGTGGAGGTTAGCTTCTGTCCAATCCGTGATGCCTTCCAGAATCGGGCGCACGAATTCGAGCGCCGTCTTGGAGGTTTCCAGTGTAGACTTGCTTTTTTTGTTGATGAACAGGTCATCGGTCAGCTCGGGCATTTCAGCAAGGAAATCCACCATGTCAGGCAGCTGGCTGAAAATTTCGGTGCGCGCCTGAAGCAGTTCGCAGAGACGATCCAAATCAAACTTTTCCGGATCGAGTACCTTTGTCAGCCATGGTTTGGCCGCTTCGGCGTAAGCTTCGGGGGCCATGCGGCGGATATACTCCGCATTGAACCAGGTCAGCTTGCCCATATCGAAAATGGCAGGACTTTTGTTGATGCCGTTTTCATCAAACACATGGACAAGCTCTTCCAGGGTGAAGAACTCTTCGTTGGTGCCCTTGGGTGCCCAGCCGAGCAGCGCGATGTAGTTGATGATGGCTTCCTTCAAGTAGCCCTGAGCCAGCAGGTCTTCAAAGGATGGGTCACCCCAGCGCTTGGACAGCTTGCGGACGATGGGCTGCGTGTTGCCGTTTTCATCCAGAATTGGCTCCTTGGTCTGCTTGTCACGCAGGATAGATTCAATCATGACGGGCGGCAGATGCAGATATACAGGCGGCGTCCAGCCGAAAGCCTCATACAGCAGATTGTACTTCGGGGCAGAGGAGAGGTACTCTGTGCCGCGCGTGACATGGGTGATGTTCATGAGGTGATCGTCGATGACGTTGGCGAAGTTGTAGGTGGGCAGACCATCCTGCTTGATGAGCACATTGTCATCCAGCGTGTCGCAGTCCACTTCCACATGACCATAGAGCATGTCATCAAAGGATGCTTTGCCTGTGGTCGGCACGTTCTGACGGATGACATAAGGTTCACCTGCTGCAATGCGGCGCTTAGCTTCTTCCAGGCTTACGCTATGCAGGCACTTCTTGTTATACTTATATGTTTCGCCCTTGGCTTCGGCGGCTCGACGGTCTTCCTCAAGCTCTTCTTTGGTGCAGAAGCAGCAGTAAGCACCGCCTTTTTCCACCAGCTCCCAGGCGTACTTGGGGTAGGTGTCGCGGCGCTGGGTCTGAATATAGGGGCCATAGTCGCCGCCTACATCCGGGCCTTCGTCATAGGAAAGACCAGCCTGACGCATGGATTTGTAAATCAGATCCACAGCGCCGGGCACTTCACGTTCCTGATCGGTATCTTCAATGCGGAGAATGAATTTGCCGCCATGCTTTTTAGCCAGCAGATAGGTATACAGCGCGGTGCGCAGACCGCCCAGATGCAGATAACCTGTCGGGCTGGGCGCAAAACGCGTACGAACTTCGGTAGACATGAAATTCTCTTCTTTCTTCAATTATAATCAATCCACTTTAAAGCTGTCCTTGAGAATGACAATGCGGTTGAATACAGCTTTTTCAGGAGTGGAATCCTTGTCCTTGCAGAAATATGCCATGCGCATGAACTGGAAGTCATCGCCAACATTGGCTTCAGCAAGCCATGGTTCAGCATAGCCATTGATGATCTGCAGGGAGTTGGGGTTGACCTGACGCAGGAAATCATCGTCAGAAGAGGATTCTTCGGACTCCTCATCTTCAGCGTTGTTTTCATTGTTGTCATCCAGAATGAGCACATCGTAAAGACGTCCTTCAAACGGCAGGTTTTCCTTGGCGCTGACCCAGTGAATGGTTCCCTTCACTTTGCGGTCTGCACCTTCGGAACCAGACTTGCTGGTGGGGTCGATTGTGCAGTAGATACAGGTGACATTGCCGTTTTCATCCACGTCGTAGCGCTCACATTTGATGATATAAGCACCCTTGAGGCGGACTTCTCCATCCGGCTTGAGGCGGAAAAACTTCTTGGGCGCATCAATCATGAAGTCGCTGCGCTCGATGTAGATTTCGCGCGTGAACGGTACTTCGTGCGTGCCCATTTCCGGCTTCTTCGGATGATTTTCAATGGTGCACATTTCTTGCTGATCTTCCGGGTAATTGGTCAGGATGACTTTGACGGGATCAAGAACAGCCATGGCACGCGGTGCGGTTTCATTCAGGTCATTGCGGACGCAATGCTCAAGCAGACGATGATCCACGGTGGAATCTGCCTTGGAAACGCCGATTCGTTCGATAAAGTCACGGATGGCGGGGGCACTGTAGCCGCGCCGGCGCATGCCGGCCAGCGTGGGCATACGGGGATCATCCCAGCCGGAGACGTGGTTTTCTTCCACGAGTTTGCGCAGTTTACGCTTGGACATGACCGTATTGGTCAGATTCAGGCGGGCAAACTCGATCTGACGGGGTTTCTGCTGAAAGCCGCAGACCTCGGTGACCCAGTCATAAAGCGGACGGTGAATCTCATACTCCAAAGAGCAAAGAGAGTGTGTCACGCCTTCCAGGGCATCGCCAATCGGATGGGCAAAGTCGTACATCGGGTAGATGCACCACTTGTCGCCGGTACGGTGATGGGTGGCATACTTGATGCGGTACAGCGCCGGATCGCGCAGATTGATGTTCGGGGAGGCCATGTCGATTTTGGCGCGCAGGACGTGAGAACCTTCCGGGAACTCCCCGTTTTTCATGCGCAGGAAGAGATCCATGTTCTCTTCGGGGGTGCGGTCACGATAGGGGGAATTTTTGCCCGGCTCCGTGAGCGTGCCGCGATACGCGCGGATTTCTTCCTTTGAAAGATCATCCACATAAGCAAGGCCGCGGCGAATCAGATCGCAGGCATATTCAAAAATTTTGTCATACTGCTCAGAAGCGTAGTAGACATTACCATATTCAAAGCCAAGCCAGTGGATATCGTCCTTGATGGCTTCCACGAACTCTTCCTTTTCCTTGGTGGGGTTGGTGTCGTCAAAGCGCAGATTACACACGCCGCCGAACTTTTCCGCGGTTGCGAAGTCGACGGTCAGCGCTTTTACATGACCGATATGCAGGTAGCCGTTGGGCTCAGGCGGGAATCGCGTCTGAACGCGTCCGTCGTTTTTGCCGGCGGCCAGATCGGCCTTGATGGCTTCCCAGATAAAATTGCTCTTTTCCTTGATTTCTTCTGTCATGGAAGTCCCTCCTTAGGAATGCTCCTAGTATCCATAATAAAACAGTATACTATACACAAACCGGAGAAGCAAGCATTCGCATAAAATATTGATAAGTCTGATGAAAATTCGGCATATGAGCCACGAAAAAGGGGGAAAAGGCGTACAAAAGTCCATGATATTGTGAAAAAAGAAGGGACAGGTGTTCCCTTTTGGCGGATAGTTGTGTTATAATGAATCGCATGCTTGTTAAAAGCTGATTGAACAACCAATTTTTCAAGATAAGGGGGAACCCAAAATGCAGTATTCCAAAGAAGTGGAAGAAATGATCTGCGTAGCGAAGGGCCCGAACCATGGTCCGGCGCCGATTCCTGAAGAGGGAAAGTGGATTCAGGCAAAGCAAATCACGGATATCTCCGGTTACACGCACGGTGTGGGCTGGTGCGCGCCGCAGCAGGGCGCCTGCAAGCTGTCTCTGAACGTGAAAAACGGCGTGATTGAAGAGGCACTGGTGGAAACCATTGGCTGCTCCGGCATGACTCACTCTGCCGCTATGGCGAGCGAAATCCTGCCCGGCAAGACCATTCTTGAAGCGCTGAACACCGACCTCGTGTGTGACGCCATCAACACCGCTATGCGCGAGCTGTTCCTTCAGATCGTCTATGGCCGCACACAGTCTGCCTTCTCCGATGACGGTCTGCGCATCGGTGCCGGCCTCGAAGATCTGGGCAAGGGTCTGCGCTCCATGGTGGGTACCATGTACGGCACCAAGGCAAAGGGCACCCGCTATCTGGAGATGACCGAGGGCTATGTGCTCAAGATGGCTCTGGATAAGGACGATCAGGTCTGCGGTTATCAGTTCCTGTCTCTGGGCAAGATGATGGATGCCATCAAGAATGGCATGTCCCCGAACGAGGCTTACGAGAAGAACATCGGCACCTACGGCCGCTTCAAGGCGGAAGACGGCGCCTGCAAGTGGATCGATCCGCGCACGGACAAGTAAGAAGGAGGCGTACGAAAAATGGCTCTGTTTGAAAACTATGAAGGTCGTATGCCCCAGCTTCAGCCTGTGCTGGAGAAGTACGGCTTCAAAGACTTTGACGAGGTCAAAGCTTACAATAATTCCAAGGGTGTGGATGCTTACTCCATCGTGGAGAGCACCCAGCCGATCTGCTTTGAGAATGCCAAGTGGGCTTACGAGCTCGGCGCAGCCATCGCGCTGAAGAGCAACGTGGCTTCCGCTGCTGACGCGGCGCGCTGCATCGGTGAAGGCCTTCAGGCTTTCTGCATCCCGGGTTCTGTTGCGGATCAGCGTCAGGTTGGCGTGGGCCACGGCAATCTGGGCGCCATGCTGCTGGATGAAGGAACCGAGTGCTTTGCGTTCCTGGCTGGCCACGAATCCTTTGCGGCCGCTGAGGGCGCCATCAAGATCGCTCTGAACGCCAACAAGGTTCGTAAGAAGCCGCTGCGCGTTATCCTCGATGGCCTTGGCAAGGATGCCGCTATGATCATCAGCCGCATCAATGGATTTACCTACGTCCAGACGAAGTATGACTACCTCGCCGCAGACGTGAAGGAAGACCATGCGCTGACCATCGTAAACGAGACCGCATACTCTAACGGCGACCGTGCGAAGGTTCGCTGCTACGGCGCTGATGATGTTCGCGAGGGCGTGGCCATCATGTGGCACGAGGGCGCGGATGTTTCCATTACCGGCAACTCCACCAACCCGACCCGCTTCCAGCACCCGGTCGCAGGCACCTACAAGAAGGAGCGCCTTGAGGCAGGCAAGAAGTACTTCTCTGTTGCTTCCGGCGGCGGCACCGGCCGTACCCTGCATCCGGACAACATGGCTGCCGGCCCTGCTTCTTACGGCATGACCGATACCATGGGTCGTATGCACTCCGACGCGCAGTTCGCGGGCAGCTCTTCTGTTCCGGCGCACGTTGAAATGATGGGCTTCTTGGGCATGGGCAACAACCCGATGGTCGGCGCGACCGTCGCTGTGGCCGTTGCTGTTGCGCAGGCTCTGGCGAAGTAAGAAAACTAGCTATTGCTTGAATGATTGTTCATGTACCATATACGGTAAATTGGACAATAGGCGCTGGAATCTATTGCATTTCGAGCGAATGTCCCTGAAATGTCCCTGAAATTTACAGCGCTATCCCAAGAAACTATAAAACGCCGCTCACAGGTGGTGCTAAATTTCAAAGGGTGAAAAGGAGCTTCAGAAATGGAGTTCCTTTTTTTATCTAATAGGAAATTGCGCAAATTGAAGAAAAGGTATATACTATAACAGTCCGAAAGAACTGCATAACAAAAGAGCGGGCATAAAAGGAGCCTGCGACGACGTTGTTATGAAGTTGAGGGTTGGACGAAGACTACATTGAACGAGAATGGAAGAAAGAAAATGAGCTAAGTAAAGCGCATGGCCTTTCTGAAAAGATCGTTCAGTGTAGTCTTCTTTTGTTTGATATAGAGAAGAGA
>JAHHSO010000052.1 GCA_020025205.1 Christensenellaceae bacterium
AAGAAAAAGCCGCCGGAATTCCGGCGGCTCTGTGCTTATTGGGCAGGGGTTGTTTGAATAACACCTTCAGGAAGGAGATTCAGGAAAAGATCTGCCTGAACCAGAAGAGCCTGTTGGACTTGGAGAATAAGTGTGTTCATTTCATCATTTGTGACGGTTTCCAGAGCAACTTCGGTTAGATCTGCCGGTTCATAGGGAGGCGTATCAAGCGCGATAGAAAGCCCAAGTTTTTCAAGCCCGATGTCTTCGGATGCAAGGAACGCCCACAGCAGGCCGTCAAAACCGCCATTTGCGGGATTGATGGTCATTCCCATCTGTACATCCTGTGCGATGGTGGTGACAGCATCGCTGATAGAGAAGGTGCCGTCCAGCTGGAAAGTTTCACCGTCTTTATCGGTCTTGGAGGAGGACAGAGCAAACAAATAGGAAGCCTGGGCCTGTTCATCCGGGACAACTAACGTCATGCCCAGGTCCGTTCTGGAGCCGGGCAGGCTGCCGGTCAATGGCTCAGTTTTGAATGCAAGATTGGCCATCATGTAATCGACATTGCTTTCAGAAGCATTGAGCGCGGCCTCAAAATCAAAAGATTTTCCGTCTGCGCTGGGAACAATGGAACAGGCAAGCACGATATCGTTGCCCAGTGCGCCGGCTGCATCGGTTTCATAAAGGTTGAAGAGAACCTCTGCGCCCAATCCACTTTCGTTCGGAGAGAGCAGAAGCATGAAGACCGTGCTGCTGCCATCCGGCGCATATTCGCTCAGGAGAAGAGAAAATGGAAGACGGCTGCTGTTATAATCGATGACAGAGACGTAGGTCTTGTTATCAACGGCCAGATTGGAAGCGGACAGGCGCAGATCAGCAGCGATTTCAGATGTATTGCCTACAAGAGCAGCGAGCTGCACGTCCTTTTCGAGCTGATCGGCAAGCATATTCAGCAGGTCAGCGAGCTGGGCACTGGTGAAGGTGATAATCGATTCATGCTCGGCGGCGGGGAAAATATCCTGCGCGGGAACGTTTTCTTTTTTCTGCACGTCCAGGGTAGCTGTAAAATCATTCAGCGTAGCGAGATAGGGCTTGAGAAGTTCAGCGGCCACTTCAGGCAGAACCTCAACAGTGGAAGAAATATCTTGCGCACTACTGGAGATAAGTGCTCCGAGATCTGCATGTTGCAGCATCTTCAAAGATTCAATCAACACATTGACATCTTCCGGATTGTCGGAAAGACTGGAGAGGAGCGCAAAAACCGTTTCCCATTTTGCGGTAAGACGATTACCTTCGAGGAGGTTGCTCTCAATTTCAATCCCATCTTCAAGGAGATTTACGGCAGCGGTCAGCTGTGCCGAGTCTTTACTGCCTTCAGGTGCGTATGTTCCGGCAAGCTCTAAACGGATGCCGTTTTGAATTTTGCCGGCGCTAACGGACAGATGAGCGGAATGGAGCAGCTCTTGAATGGCTTCCAGGGATGGTTCAGCAGGGATGTCTGCGCCGGGAACGGCTTCCAGCTGGAAGCTGAGTTCAGCACTGACTAGATTTCCTTCTTCGGAACCGGCACTTAGCAGTGCTGTGGCCGTCTCGCCCGGCACATAACTTTCAGCAAAGGCACACGAAGAGAAAAGAAGCAGACAGAGCGTAAAAATGGAGAAGCGTTTTTTCATAGACTGGATACCTCCTTATTGGTGATGAAGCACAGCAACGGGCTGCATCGAAAATCTGGTTAGATTGATTATAAAATGACGAGTATGTTTTTGTCAATCCGATAAGTATGCAAATTGAATCGGTCAGGTTTGGAAAAAATAAATCTGATTATTTTCGACAATATACATTGACAGGCGAGGTATAGAGTGATATACTCTATGTCGTCGGAGGTGAGTGTATGCTCAATTCATCGGAAATCCTTCGCGGATATACGGATACGATCATCCTCTCACAGCTTGCTGAAGGAGACAGTTATGGTTACGATATCAGCAAGAATGTGCAGGAGATTACCCGCGGAGAACTGCAGCTTAAAGAAGCAACCCTATATACGACATTCAGACGACTGGAAACGGCTGGCATGATTGAGTCATATTGGGGAGATGGAAACACAGGTGCCCGCAGGCGCTATTATCATATGACGGATGCGGGACGGCAGCTATATGAAGAAAATCAGGCGGATTGGATCAAATACTGCGCCATGATTTCACAGCTTTTCGGATTGGAGGGACATCATCATGATGTATGTGCAGATTCGCAGGATGATTGACGAAATATTCGCTGACATGAAGATGACAGCGGAAAATCTTGCTTTGAGAGATGAGCTGATGGACAACGCACAGGAGCGTTTTGACGACAGCATTCGCAGGGGAAAGACGGAAGAAGAAGCCTTTGCGGAAGTGGTGTCATCTCTGGGTGATGTGCAGTCGCTCCTGAAGGAAATCAACCAAGAAACGCCGAAAAAAGAAGAGGAAGAGTCTCAAAAGCAAGAGTCTCAAAAGCAAGAGCCCCATGAAAAGCAGGAAACGCCGAAGGCTGAAGAAAAAGACGATCTTAATCAGACGTTCAACAAGGCGATTTCTGCCATTAGCGACCTGAGCCGCCAGAGCGTCAAGCAGGCCATGAAACTGGTGGGCAAGGTGGACAAGGCAACGGGCGGTTTTGTGAAGGACATTGGCAAGGCCGTGGATAAGGGAATGCGCGATGCACAGAAGGCCGCCGGAACTGTCATTGACAAATGGTCAAATGCGAAAGACGAAATTATCATCGACTTTGGAAAAGACAAAACGCCGGAGGACATGCGCCGGGAAGCTGATGATCTTCGCGCACAGGCTGTCATGAAGCGCGCCGCAGGTGACGAACAGGGCGCGGCCGAAATGGAAAACCAGGCTGATGAAAAGGAAATGCAGGCTGATGCGGCTGAACAGGAAGCGCAGATGAAAGCAGCACAGGACATGGATTCTGAAAACGAATATGTCGAGTATGCGGAGAATCTTTGTAATGAAGTGATGCGGGAAGCCGGAGAAAACACAGATGTCGATTCGTCTTCCTGCGATCAGAAGCCGGAAACAGACCATTGTGAAGCCGGAAAGGGTGAGTCCGCTTCACAGGAAGACAAGCAGGCGCCTAGAGAAAAGCAGAAAGAGCCAATTGGACAGTTTCCAGCTGCTGGATTGAGAAATGTGGATATCGGGCTGGATGCAGATGATGTGGTGATCAAACCGGGACAGGGACAGATGGTGGAGATTTTCTGGGAGGCAAGTGATTCGGAATGCCCCAAGCCCGTTGTCTTTATGGAAGGGCACACGCTGACGCTGCGCCGCCAAAATCCAGATGTATTTAAGACATTCTTTTCCGTCTTTAAGAAGGAAGGCGGCAAGGTGACGATTCGCGTACCGCATGGCTATGCGGCGGATTATACCGTTGGCACAACTTCCGGTGATATTCGCCTGTACGGCATCGATGTGGACAATGTAAAAATCAACACGACATCTGGCGATGTGCGGCTTGAGCCGGACACAGGCATTCGTGCGAAAGATGTGACAGTCAGCACGGTATCCGGCGCTGCAACAGTCAGCATCTGTGCAGAAATGGTCTCTGTGAACACGGTGTCCGGCGATCCGTTCATTTCCTGCGACGCGGCCAAGATTGATGTGAATACGGTCTCCGGTAAGGTGCATGTTGAAGGCGCTTGCGAGGCGTGGAACATCAGCACGGTCTCTGGAAATGCAGAACTGCTTTGCACGGTGACACCGACACAGAAAATGCAGATTGGAACGATGTCTGGATCTGCGCGTGTGGCTTTGCCCGGCGATGTCCGCGGATTCGTAGCGGATATGAGCAGCATGAGCGGATCAATTGTCAATGAATTTGGCCCTAACAGATATGGAACTTGTGCGCTCCCCATCCACATGGATACGGTGAGCGGCAGACTGATGATTACGAGGTTGTAAAAGATGGAACAGGTAAAAGATGTGCTTAGGCTGATTTTCGGAAGCCGCCTGATTGTAGAAGGCAGGGGAAGAACGTTTGTGAAGCTGCCCATGTGGGTCTGTGTTCTGGTTGGCTTGAGCAGTCTTCGGCTTGCGCTGATTACTGTGCTGTTTGTCGTGGTGTTCGGTATGCGTGTACGCATCATCAAAGCGTAAAAGGGGGAAGAACGATGGACTTTGAAGAGATTAAGAATAATTTGATCCACGCTGTTTCCCAGCTGATGGCGCTTCGAGTGGTTGCAACATCGCCGCGTGAAAAAGTGGTTGATTTGCCGGCAATGTATGCCATACTGTGTGCGCTTATGGCGCCTTGGGCGGTAATCATTCTTACTTTTGCAGCACTGCTGCTCAATTACAGAATTCGATTTGAAAAAGATGTGATGAGATAATATAGAACGGGAACGGTGAAAATCCGTTCTCGTTTTTTATTTCTTGATTTGTCAAGTCAAGTGCAACACTTCATCGTAGAAAACCTCATAGGGAGT
>JAHHSO010000053.1 GCA_020025205.1 Christensenellaceae bacterium
TGGTGCCGGTGGCGGGGGTCGAACCCGCACGTCCTTGCGGACACGGGATTTTGAATCCCGGGCGTCTGCCAATTCCACCACACCGGCAATTTCAGGAACGCTAACAAGTATAGCGAATTTTTGAAAAAAAGTCAAGGGAAACAGCTGAATTTATGATGAAAAAGAGAAAGAATGCGCCTAAAGTGAAAAAAAGTGCAAAAGTGGAGATGAAGAAAAGGAATGATATTGCTTGAAAAATATCATAAACGCTATTTTTTTGTTCTGAAAAAAGAGGCGGGTGATTTCGGAAGAAATAGAATGATTGGTAGAAGTATACGAAATAATGCTGTCATTTTCAAGTATATATTGTGTTTACAGATGGATGCGTATGGATTATAATAAAACAAGAGATTGACTAATAAATATCAATTTTAGGAAAGCAGGAGTATTAGACTGGGCACATGCCCGAATGAACAGGAGGATACAGGTATGGCACGTTTTACACTCCCCCGCGATTTGTATCATGGCAAAGGAGCTTTGGAGGTTCTCAAGACATTTAAGGGAAAACGCGCGATAGTCTGCGTTGGCGGCGGCTCTATGAAGAAGTTTGGCTTCCTGGACAGGGCGGTTGGTTATTTGAAGGAAGCGGGAATGGAAGTTGCGCTTTTCGAAGGCATTGAGCCTGACCCGTCCGTTGAAACCGTTATGAAGGGCGCAGAGGCGATGCTGAACTTTGAACCGGACTGGATTGTGGCTATCGGCGGCGGTTCTCCCATTGACGCGGCGAAGGCCATGTGGATCAAATATGAATATCCAGAGTGTACGTTTGGGGAGATGTGCAAGGTCTTTGGCATTCCGGAATTGCGCCGCAAAGCGCGCTTCTGCGCCATTTCTTCCACTTCAGGAACCGCAACCGAAGTGACGGCGTTCTCCATCATTACGGATTATTCCAAGGGAATCAAGTATCCGATTGCTGATTTTGAGATCACGCCGGATGTGGCGATTGTCGATCCTGATTTGGCAGAGACGATGCCCAAGAAACTTGTCGCTCACACGGGCATGGATGCCATGACTCACGCCGTTGAAGCATATGTTTCTACTGCAAACAGCGATTTTACCGATCCACTTGCCATTCACGCGATGGAGATGATTATGGAGAATCTTGTGCCGTCCTATGAAGGCAATATGGCGGCGCGTGATAACATGCACAACGCGCAGTGCCTGGCTGGCATGGCGTTTTCCAATGCGCTGCTGGGCATTGTCCATTCCATGGCACATAAAACCGGGGCTGCATTTGCGGATTATGGCGCGCATATCATTCATGGCGCAGCAAATGCCATGTATCTGCCGAAGGTCATTGCCTTTAACGCAAAGGATGAAAAGGCAAAGGCGCGCTACGGCACCATCGCGGACTATATGCACTTGGGCGGCGAAAGCGATGATGAGAAAGTTCAGATGCTGATTGATTATCTTCGCGGTCTGAACGATCAGCTGAACATTCCGCACTGCATTAAGAATTACGGGCCGGACAGTTTCCCATGTGATCAGGGATTTGTGCCGGAAGAAGTGTTCCTTGAACGGCTGCCGGAAATTGCGAAGAATGCTATCGCGGATGCCTGCACGGGTTCCAATCCGCGACAGCCCTGCCAGGCGGAGATGGAAAAGCTTCTGAAATGCTGCTACTATGACACCGAAGTCGATTTTTAACTTCACAAAAGAAGGCGGACACTCAGAAGGTGTCCCCTTTTTTGAGTCCATAAGATATGAAAGATTGTTTAGTTGTTAACAGTCTAACACTCCCTAAAAAACTATAAAAAATTTAGTATGTTTGACAGTTGATGAGCAGGAAATCAGGCGATTATGTCGAATTGTGAAAACATGTGCTTGATGTAACAATCAAGAATTCAGGAGGAATCGACATGTTTAAAATCGTCAGAAAAGAGCGCTTGAACCCAACGGTTACTAAAATGGTGATCGAAGCGCCGTTTGTTGCTAAGAAGGCACAGCCTGGTCAATTTATTATTTTCCGCGCGTTTGAGGACAGTGAGCGCATTCCTCTGACCATCGCGGATTATGACCGTGAAGCAGGAACGGTGACGATTATTTATCAGATCGTGGGCGGCTCGACCATGGAACTGGATACCATGGAGGAAGGTCAGTACATTCAGGATTTCGTTGGACCTTTGGGCAAGGCAACGGAAACCGAAGGACTCAGAAAGGTTTGCGTGGTTGGCGGCGGCGTGGGCTGCGCCATTGCGCTGCCTGTTACCAAGAAGCTGCATGAGCAGGGATGCGAAGTTCATGCGATCATAGGCTTCCGCAGCAAGGATCTTGTGATTCTTGAAGATGAATTTAAGCGTGCTTCTGACAATCTGGTTATGATGACCGATGATGGAAGCTATGGCGAAAAGGGGCTTGTAACTGCTGCGCTGGAGAGGATGATTAACGAGGGAAACAATTACGATGAAGTTATTGCAATTGGCCCGCTGGTCATGATGAAATTCGTATGTGCAGTGACAAAGAAATACAACGTCAAGACCGTTGTTTCCATGAACCCCATCATGATTGACGGTACCGGCATGTGCGGCGGCTGCCGCCTGACGGTTGGCGGAGAGACCAAATTTGCCTGTGTGGATGGACCGGATTTTGACGGTCATCTGGTTGATTTTGACGAGGCTGTGCAGCGCAGTTCGATGTATCGTGACTTTGAGCAGCATGCCCGCGAAGCACATTGCAACCTGCTGAAGAAGGAGGTCAAATAAAATGGCCATTACCCGAAATATGGATCCCAAGAAGTGCCCGATGCCTTCCCAGGAGCCCAATGTCAGAAATAAGAATTTTGATGAGGTTGCGCTTGGTTATACTTACGAGATGGCAGTGAATGAAGCAAAGCGCTGCCTGAATTGCCCGAAGAAGCCCTGCCGCAGCGCTTGCCCGGTACAGATCGACATTCCGGCATTCATTGCCTGCGTGGCCAACGAGGATATGGAAGGGGCTTACAAGGTGCTGACCGCCTCTTCGGCGCTGCCGGCTGTGTGCGGACGTGTCTGCCCGCAGGAAAGCCAGTGTGAAGGCAAATGCGTGCGCGGCATCAAGGGCGAGCCGGTGGCTATTGGCCGCCTGGAACGCTTTGTTGCTGACTGGCACCGCGAGCATTCTACGGAATTGCCGACCGCGCCCGAGCAGAATGGCCACAAGGTTGCTATCATTGGCGCAGGTCCGTCTGGATTGACTGCTGCTGGCGATTTGGCAAAGCAGGGCTACAAGGTGACGGTCTTTGAAGCGCTGCATCTGGCTGGCGGCGTGCTGGTCTATGGCATTCCGGAGTTCCGTCTGCCCAAGGCTATCGTGCAGAAGGAAATTGAAGGCCTCAAGGCGATGGGCGTTGATATTGAAACGAACATGGTTATCGGCAAGGTTTTAACCATTGACGAACTGTTCGAAATGGGGTACGAAGCGATTTATGTCGCATCTGGCGCTGGTCTTCCGCGCTTCATGGGAATTCCGGGAGAGAGCCTCAAGGGCGTGTATTCTGCCAACGAGTATCTAACCCGCATCAACCTCATGAAAGCCTATCGTGAGGACAGCAAAACCCCGATTAAGAAGAGCAAGAAAGTTGCTGTTGTCGGCGGCGGCAACGTTGCCATGGACGCGGCGCGTTCGGCCAAGCGAATGGGTGCGGACGAAGTGTATATCGTTTACCGCCGCGGTATGGAAGAGCTTCCTGCCCGCAAGGAAGAAGTGGAACATGCCCAAGAAGAAGGAATCATCTTCAAGACGCTCACCAATCCGATTGAGGTTCTGGGCAACGATAAGGGCGAAGTCATCGGCATGAAGTGTGTCGAGATGGAGCTGGGCGAGCCGGATGCTTCTGGACGCCGCCGCCCGGTGACAAAAGAAGGCAGCGAGTTTGTGCTGGATGTGGACACCATGATTATGTCCATCGGCACAAGCCCGAATCCGCTGATCCGTACCACGACACCGGGACTTGAAACCAACAAGCATGGCTGCATTGTCACCAATGGTGATGATGGCCTGACCAGCCGCGAGGGAGTTTATGCTGGCGGCGATGCGGTTACAGGTGCTGCAACGGTAATTCTTGCAATGGGTGCCGGTAAGCATGCTGCCAAGGCCATTGATGAATATATCAAAAACAAGTAAATGAAATTCAGCCGGCGCTTTGATGAGCGCCGGCTTTGTTATATAGAGGACGAATGTACAATCTAAGTGCAACAGATAAAAATAGTGACTCATAGCGAGAAAT
>JAHHSO010000054.1 GCA_020025205.1 Christensenellaceae bacterium
GGTAAATCACTATGGATTTTCTTATTAAGTGTCCAACTTCATTATGCAATCAACCCTAAATATTTTTTGCTTGTATTACATTTATCATTCTATTAGACTATATGCATTGATTTTTTAATTTTAAAGGAGGAAGCAACATGAAAAAAATCATCTCCATTCTGCTTTGCCTGTGCCTGCTGCTCTTTGCAGCAGCAGCTGGCGCGCAGGAAACCACCCTCGAAACGGATGTCGTCGTTGTTGGCGGCGGCGGTGCAGGCCTTTCCGCAGCCATTACTGCCGCTCAGAACGGCGCAAAGGTCATCCTGCTGGAAAAGGTCGGCTATCTTGGCGGCGCAACCATGATGTCCGGCGGCCTGATCCCGGCGGTAGGCACCAGACAGCAAGTTGAAGCCGGCATTGAAGATAACGTTGAGTGGTTCGTTCGCGACATTATGCGTCCGTCCAACTATTCTGTCCGGGAAGATCTGGTCTATACCGTTGCGCAGGAGGCCAAGCCGTCCATCGAATGGCTGGAAGATCTGGGCGTGAAATTTTCCCTTGTAACCAGTTCCCTGTATTATGGGCAGTCCAACTATCGCATGCATCTGGCGGAAGGCAGTGGAAAAGGCCTTGCCGCTGTCATGGTTGAAGCGCTTGAATCCATGCCGGAAATCACCGTGATGCTCAACACGCCCGGCACAGGTCTTGTGACCGGCGAAAACGGCGAAGTTATCGGCGTGATGGCCGGAGACACAAAGATCCTTGCCAAGAACGTCGTGCTTGCCACCAGCGGCTTTGCAGCCAACAAAGAAATGGTTGCCAAGTACATGCCGGAAATCAAGGATGCTTATCCGCTGTATGCGCCAGGTGCAACCGGCGAAGGCATCCTCTGGGGACAGGAACTGGGCGCCGCCGTTGCCAACATGGGCGCGTATCAGGGGCACGCTTTCTACTGTGAAGGCTTTGGCACTGTCGATCAGGGCATGGCCAACAACGGCGCCATCTTCGTCAACCAGAATGGCGTGCGCTTCTGCAATGAATACGGCGGATATTCTGAACTTTCCCCGCACGTGCTGCATCAGCCGGGGCATTATGCCTACATGGTGTTTGACAAGAACATTGCAGCTGCCAGCGCAAAGTTTGAAAAATTTCAGGAAGCCGGCATTGTAACCGAAGCAAACTCCCCTGAAGAGCTGGCTGAAAAGCTGAACATCGCGCCCGAAAAAATGGCACAGACTTTCGCTGAATATCAGACCTCCATTCAGCGCGGTGAAGACGAATTCAACCGCACCAAGCTCCCCGCCTCCTTTGAGGCACCCTTCTACGCCATCAAGATCACCTCTGACCTGCGCCACACACAGGGCGGTCTTGTCACGGACGTGGCTGCCCATGTCCTGCGTGAAGACAATACCTTGATTCCGGGGCTATACGCAGCCGGCGGCGTAACCGAAGGGTTTTCCAGCGCTGGCGGTGCAGCTTACATGAGCGGCAACGGTCTGCTTCAGGCTATCATCTTCGGCCGCATCGCCGGCGAACGCGCGGCAACCGAAGTCCGCGGCGAAGCCACTGTTGTCACCCATGCTGTCCAAGAAGAAAGCGTTGAAGCCGAAACCCAAACCGGCATTGGCGGTCTTTCCTTTAAGGATGGTGTGTATGAAGGCAGCGCTCAGGGTCATGCCGATGTAATTTCCGTCAAAGTGACCATCGAAGGCGAAAAGATCTCTGCTGTAGAAGTTACTGCCCAGAACGAAACGCCCACCATCTATGAATCTGCCGTTGATCCGATCATTGAGCAGATCCTTTCCCTGAACGGTACGGCTGGCGTAGACACGATCACTGGTGCAACGCACTCTTCTCAGGGCATCATCGGTGCAGTGGAAGCTGCGCTTGCCGCCGCCATGTAATCCTTCTGTGTAAGGGGCTGTTTTATACAGTCCCTTTTTTATGGGTAATTTGAAATGATTTTTTCTTTTTGCAGGAAATACACGTCATCCCCTTCATTCCGTTTTTGTTCATAAAAAACGGCATTCATTTTTTTCATGTTCAGCTTTAAAAAACTCGTCAAAAAAGAAGGCTTTTTTGACATAAAAAGAGAATAGGATGATGTGGGCTGCCTTTCAGCCTGCAAACATTTTAAAAGGAGTGACATTCATGGAACACATGCAGCTTCTGATTATGGTTCTCAATGATGTTGATTTGCTCAATCCGCTTCTGGAGTCCCTGATGGAAAAGGGCATCCGCGGCGCAACGATTCTCAGCAGCACGGGTATGGCGCGCGAGCTGGCCAAAGACGAAGATTTCCCGCTCTTCGGCTCCCTGCGCATCTGGCTTGACCCGGAGCGCCAGGAAAGCAAAACGATTTTTATGGTCCTCAAAGATCAGGATGTCCCGGTGGTCAAGAAGGTCGTTCACGATGTTGTCGGCGACCTGTCCAAGCCGGATACGGGCGTCATTTTCACGCTTCCCATCCTCGATGTGGAAGGAATCGGGGGCAAAGCATGAACAGCCTGTTTTACATGTCGATCATGCTTCTGGGTGGGCTGCTTGCAGGCCGTCTTGTCAAACAGATTCATCTGCCCAATGTGACCGGCTATCTGCTGATTGGCCTTCTGCTTGGTCCGTTCTGCCTGAAGGTTCTGCCGCTTGATTTCATCCTCAACATGCGTCTTGCTGCCGATATTGCGCTGGCGTTTATCGCCTTCACAATCGGCGCGGAATTCAAGCTCAGCTATTTGAAAAAAGTAGGTCTTACGCCCATCATGATCGCGCTGTTTGAAGCGCTGGCTGCCGTTGTCGCCGTGACGCTCGGCCTGCTTGCTTTCGGCTTTGATCTGGAGCTGGCTCTGCTGCTTGGCGCAATCGCCTCTGCAACCGCGCCTGCTGCCACCATGATGGTTGTCAACCAATACAAGGCAAAAGGCCCTGTGACGGAAACGCTCATCAGTGTCGTTGCGCTGGACGATGCCGTTGCGCTGATGTCCTTCGGCTTTGCCACGGCTGCTGTCTCTGCCATGGAGGGGCCGGGAGAAGCGTCCCTGTTGATGTCTATACTCAGCCCGTTCATCGAGATCGGCGGTTCCATCATTCTGGGCGGCCTTCTGGGTGTGCTCTTCACGCTTCCGCTCAAGTATTTCAAAAAATCTTCCAACCGCACCATCATCATGGCAGGTTTTGTCTTCCTCGGCTCCGCCCTTGCAAGCATGCTCAATCTCTCTCCCCTGCTGCTTTGCATGTGCATGGGTGCCATGCTGACCAATATCTCTTCTTCCGCTTCGTCGATCATGAAGCTGGCAGACAACATCACGCCGCCGATTTTTCTTTTGTTCTTCGTGTCTTCCGGCGCAGAGCTGGATCTGTCTGTGCTCGGTTCCATCGGCTTGATCGGCATTCTGTACATCATCCTGCGCGTTATCGGCAAGATTCTTGGTGCCTCCGCAGGCGCTTGCGTCATGAAGGCTCCAACCGCCGTAAAGAAGTACATCGGCTTCACGCTCGTGCCGCAGGCCGGCGTTGCGATCGGTCTGTCGTTGATTGCTGCGCAGAAGCTCCCGACTTACGGCCCGACCATTCGCGCGGTCATTCTGTGCGGCACGCTCGTTTACGAGCTGATCGGCCCGGCCCTCACAAAGGTTGCCCTCAAAAAAGCAGGGGAAATTCAGGGGTAATCGTTCAGCCTCTCTGCGGGTCTATATCCCCACAAACAAAACCCTCCCGTTGTAGAATGGAGAAAATCTACAACAGGAGGGTTTTCTATACTCAGAATTTGTGCAGACGCAGATCCGCTTGCAGTTGGAATTTTTAAACTAAAGATTGATCGTTGTCCAAACAGAAAGCTGATTCCAGCTCTTTTCAAAATGTTTTTACGAAGACGCCTGAAAAAAACGCGCACACAATAAACATCCTTTTAAGACTGTAAATCGCACACATGTAAAAGGAAAATGGGCTGAAACATCCATTCACGGAGCGGTTTTCCTGCAAATGATGCGCTGAATCTGCGCGCAGATCCCTTTTCTTCTTTTTGCAAATTTTGCAAATTTTTCAACGCGATATGAAAAAACCCTCGCAAGTGGTCCTGCGAGGGTTTTTATCGTGGAGCTGATGGCCGGAATCGAACCGGCGACCTCATCCTTACCA
>JAHHSO010000055.1 GCA_020025205.1 Christensenellaceae bacterium
TGTTCTCGCGCTCCGAAACGAAGCAGGCCGCGCCAAGCGTCATGCAAACCAAAAGCGTCAGCAGGGTTTCTGCCTTCAGCGCATATTGCAGGATGTCGGTTTGAGAGTAGGACGTGACTTCCTTGATCGTGGTGGCAAGGATGCAGAGGGTGGTGAAAATAAGCGATACCGCCACGATCATCCAAAGCCCCTTACTGTCATACAGATTCTCAGTCAGCTCTTTTTTCAGCATAGATTTGTTCATGCCATCCGCCCCCCTTCACCGTCCTGCGCAATGGCGCGGAAGAAAATGTCCTCCATACTCAGCGATTTATGAGACAGCTCCAAAATGTCCAGCCCTGCGGAGAAAACCGCAGTCGTAACACGATGCTTTACAGCGAGGATCCCCGCCGTGTCCAGCCCGCCTGCGCATACGATCTCAAGATGGTTTCCGCAGTTCGTTACCCGACGCACGCCCTCCACACATTTCAGAGCTTCCGCCGCGCGGAGATTGTCGCCGGTCTGCAAAAGCAGGGTGTAGTTTCCCGTGTACCTTTTCTGCAATTCGGGAATCGTACCCTGCTCCACCATGAAACCGTCCTTGATAATGCAGACACGATTACACAGCACCTCAATGTCCTTGAGCATGTGGGAGGTGATAAATATGGTCACGCCCTCGCGCTCGTTGAGATCACGCAAAAGATCTTGAATCTCTTTCTGCCCCTTTGGATCCAGACCCAACGTGGGCTCATCCAGAAAGATAATCTTCGGGTGATTGATCAACGCCTTGGCGATGCCCAAACGCTGCTTCATGCCGCGAGAAAACTGTCCCACCGGTACATCCCGCTTGTCCGCAAGGCCCACACGCTCCAAAAGCGTGTGAACGTACTTGGCTTCAGGTGCGCCGGGATGAAACAGCGAATCAAAATAGCGCAGATACTCCGTGGCGGTCATCCAATGATAGTAGCCGTGGGACTCCGGCACAACGCCGATCAGCTTTTTGATTTCAACACTCTGCGTCGTCACATCCATACCGGCAATACGAATGGTCCCCGAGGACGGCGCAAGCAGACCATCAAGCATACGAATGGTCGTGGTTTTTCCCGCCCCGTTGGGCCCCAGAAAGCCAAAAATATCGCCCTCGCGCACATGGAGATCCAGGCTTTTGACAGCGGTGAAGCCATTGCGATAGGTCTTGGAAACGCCCTTTGTTTCGATCATGACTGCACCCCATCCGTGTTCTTATTTTTCAGTGCCGTGCCGCAGTCCGGGCAGAATTTGTCGGTTGCCTTGCTTATCTTGCCGCATTTAGGGCAAACCGATCCCAATGCCGCGCCGCAGCTCACACAGAATTTACCGCTCTTTTGCCATGCGCCGCAGTTTTGGCAATGAATCAGACTGTCGCGAACGACGAGGAACGCCAGCACTGCCAACACGTTGCCTGCAAGACCGAAAATGGACCAGAACGCGCGGTTCATGCCCGCTTTGGCAGACGCCTTGTAAAGCCACGCCGCCACAAGGAGCCAGTAGGCCAGCGCGCAGAGGGCGCAAAGAACGATGGATGTGATCGCCGTGATGATTGCCCCCGTAGACGGGCGCGTCACAAGTCCCGCGTCGAATACGTCGATCTCGTGTTGATCACCGTACCAACGGTCGCCATGTTCTGTCATCGGCATCTGGCTTTCGCCTTGCAGAACCATCTGTTCCTCCATCCGGTCCAGCGCATGGAGCTCTGCGAGCTGTGTGCGGAATAGGAACGCAGTTAGCGTGCCGCAGATGATGACCACAATCAGCGCAAGGATAATAAGTTCTTTGAACAGTTTGCGGAAATCGGTCGTTTCGATTTTTTCGAGAAATCCCTTCATATCGGGGCACCTCCTTTTTATAGTGCCCAGAGTATAAACCAAAGAGATAAATTGCCGGTGATAAAGAAATAAACTAAAGATAAAATCTCCCGCAGAGGCGGCATTTTCATTGACAGAACACCCGGACCTTGTACTGTCTGAAGGGAGGAACAAGGGATGAACGAACAGGATAAAGGATTTTCCGAAGCACAGTGCGAGGAGATGCTAAAGCGGCTTGGCGTCTGTGAAAAAGCGGATGCAACCGAACTTAGAAAGAGACAAATAGCCATGTTTTTTGGTATTCTAAAAAAGTACGGCACAGGCGTTTTGAAGCGCCTGCGCCGTACTTCTTTTATCATGCTTTGAACCGATAGCCCGCGCCCCAGACGGTCTGAATGTATCGTGGGCTGGCCGGATTTTTCTCTATCTTCTCACGAAGCCGGTTAATATGTACCACCACAGTGGCATTATCACCCATAGCGTCTATGCCCCAAATGCGCTCATAGAGCTGCTCTCGGTTAAAGACCGTGTCCACATTGAGCATAAGAAACAGCAGCAACTCATACTCCTTGTTTTTCAGTTCCACCTCGGTCTCGTCCACATAGACCCTGTGGGTGTCGGTGTTCAGCCGGATACCGCCAAGCGTGATCTCGCTTTTACCCTCTGCCGGGCCTGTGAGCCTGCGATAGCGGGCAAGGTGCGATTTGATGCGCGCCACAAGGACACTTGGCGAAAACGGCTTTTCCACATAGTCGTCCGCACCGAGGCCCAGGCCCCGTATCTTGTCGATGTCCTCCCGCCGCGCCGTTACCATCAGGATTGGAATGTCAAGTGTCTCCCGCAGGCGGCGGCAGACGGCAAAGCCGTCCATCCCCGGAAGCATCAGGTCGAGCAGAATGAGGTCATAGTTTCCGTGGAGACCCTTTTGTACGCCGGTCATCCCATCGACGGCAACGTCCACCTCAAAATTCTCAATTTCGAGATAGTCCCGCTCAACGGCGGCAATGTCGGCATCGTCCTCAACGATCAGTATCTTCGGCATCGGTATCTCCTCCTTTCGGCAATTCCATAATAATTCTCAGCCCGCCTTGCGGGTCGTTTTCCGCCCTGACCGTACCGCCCATACGGAGTGCGGTTTTTGCAACGATGGCAAGGCCGAGACCGCTGCCCTTCC
>JAHHSO010000056.1 GCA_020025205.1 Christensenellaceae bacterium
CGTCATAGCTGTCAGCTACGACTTATGCGCAACGTTTCGCACGGTTCTTGTAGCTGTGTGCCTCATCGACGAAAAGCCTGTCTACACCAAGCTGCTCAAATGTCACCACGTCGTCTTTCTTGTCCTCTGCCAACAGCTTATCCAGCCTTGCTTCGAGAGATTTCTTAGTCTTTTCAAGCTGCTTGACGGTGAATCGTTCTCCATTAGTCCACTTGATTTCTTCAATGCCCTCTGTAATCTCGTCAATCTCCGCCCTCAAAAGCCGCTCCTGACGTTCGGCAGAAATCGGTATCTTTTCAAACTGTGAATGTCCGATAATCACCGCATCATAGTCACCCGTCGCAATTCGGGCACAAAACTTCCGGCGATTGCCCTTTTCAAAGTCCTTCTTAGTCGTCACAAGAATGTTTGCAGAGGGATAGAGCCGCATAAACTCCGACGCCCACTGCTCCGTCAGATGATTGGGCACAACGAACATGGCCTTTCTGCAAAGACCCAGACGCTTTGATTCCATCGCTGCCGCAGCCATTTCGAAGGTCTTGCCTGCCCCGACCTCATGTGCCAAAAGGGTATTCCCGCCATAGAGAATATGTGCAATCGCATTTTTCTGATGTTCTCGCAAAACAATATCCGGCGTCATGCCGCCGAAGGCGATATGGCTTCCATCGTATTCGCGCGGACGCTCGGAGTTAAACAGTTCATTGTACTGCGCAACGAGGTGCTGCCTTCTTTCCGGCTCCTTCCAGATCCAGTCCTGAAAAGCGTCTTTGATGGCCTGCTGCTTCTGCTGGGCCAGCGTCGTTGCCTTCTGATTCAGCACACGCTTTTCCTTGCCGTCCGCGTCTTCGATCATATCGTAAATGCGGACATCCCTTAGATTAAGGGAATCCTCAATGATTTTAAGCGCTGATGCACGATCCGTGCCAAAGGTCATATTGTTGGCAATGTTGCTTGAAAACACGCTCTTGCCCTGAATATTCCACTCTGCGGTGATGGGCGAATAGTTGACCTCCAGGCATCGCTGCAAGTAGAAAGGCGGTTTAATCAGCTCAACGATAAATTGTTTGATGTACTCTTTATCCACCCAGGTTGCCCCCAGACGCACATCAATTTCCGAAGCGTCCAGGTCCTTGGGCTGTGCTGCTTCCAGTGCTTTGATGTTGGATGCAAAAGCCGGATCAGACTGATGGGCTTGTCTCGCCTGCCGCAGCTTTTCCCTCACGTTGCCCGACAGGTATTCATCCGATGAAACATAGTGCGGGCTTCCGTCCTGGTTGTCCTCTCCCGGCACGCGGAAGATCAGGCCGGACAGATCTCCGATCAACGCCTCTTCGCTTTTTCCCGTCAGCTGGGCCATGTACGGAAGATCGACCGCCGCCTTTTCAGAAATGGAAACCGTCAGCGCTTCAACGGCAGATTCCACGTGCGTGATCGTTTTTTGCTGTTTGATGGTGCGCTTAGAAAACATATCCGCCTTGCGCTCCAGCTTTCCCTTTTCATCCAAAATTTCAAGTGAACAGAGCAGATAATAGGAAGAATCTCTGGAAAAAGCCAGACGATTGGCCCTGTCATTGATTAGGCCATGCTTGGCTGAAAAAGTATCATAAAGCTCATTCAGCCTTTTCTGTTCAGCCTGAATTACTTCTTCCGGCACATTTTCATCCATTTGCAGGTCAATCAGGTGATGCACGCAGTCTCGAAGGCCGACCATACTCTTGACCCTTTCAGCCGCAGCAGCGTTCAATTCAGCAGGAACCATGACCGAGTTTTCACGAAAATATACCTGATCGTCCACAACGGTGAAAGAGTAGTTCTTTACATCGGGATCAGCAGGCAGCACCGTCTTTTCGTCGGCCTCTTCGCTGAGTTCCGAAACCTCGACCGCACGATAGCTTCCGTGTACCTGCTTCACCGCTTCTTTCAGCAAATCAGCAAGGCTCTGCCCTTCTCTGGGTTGAACGGTATACTCCATGCCGTGCGCCGTACTCGTTTCCGTACTTTCGCCTAAAACCATGTCGGGGTGTTCCATGAAATACGCATTGACCGGATGCCCCTGCTCATTCTCAACCGTCTGGACCCACTCCGGCATGATGTCCCTTGCATCTTCCCGCTTTTGAAGAAAGAGGATATCTGAAACAACTTCCGTACCCGCATTAGCCTTGAACGCATTGTTAGGCAGGCGGATTGCACCCAGCAGATCTGCCCGCTGCGCCAGATAGCGCCGCACGGTGCTGTCCTTCGCATCCATCGTATATCGGGAAGTGACAAACGCCACCACACCGCCCGGCCGCACCTGATCCAGCGTCTTGGCAAAGAAGTAGTTGTGGATGGAAAAACCGAGTTTGTCGTATGCCTTATCGTGAACCTGATAGTTTCCGAAAGGCACATTGCCGACCGCCAGATCGTAGAAGTCACGTCTGTCCGTCGTTTCAAAGCCTGCCACCTTAATTTCGGCATTCGGATAGAGCTTTTGGGCAATGCGTCCGCTGATGGAATCCAGCTCCACACCATACAATCTGCTGTCCTTCATCTCTTCCGGCAGCATACCAAAGAAGTTGCCCACGCCGCACGCAGGCTCCAGGATGTTTCCTTTTTCAAATCCCATATTGCCCACAGC
>JAHHSO010000057.1 GCA_020025205.1 Christensenellaceae bacterium
TGCGATGTTCTGTTTCACTTCGTCGATGTCCACGAGTTCTTCTTCCTCAAAGGTATCCACATAGCGGGGGATATTGAGGTTGAAGTCGTTCTCCTTAATCTCCTCAAAGGAAGCCACATAGCTGAACTTGTCCACGTTTTCGCGGGCCTCATAGGCCTTGACGATGCGCGCCACGTCGCAGTCCCGCAGAATATTCTGGTTCTTGCCCTTCTCGAAATTGCCGTCCGCAGAAGCATCAATGAACAGCACATCGCGGCGCGTGCGGTTCTTCTTGAACACGAGGATGCAGGCCGGAATGCCCGTGCCATAGAAGAGGTTGGCAGGCAGGCCAATCACCGCGTCCAGCACATTCAGGTTTTCAATCAGGCTCTGGCGAATCTTGCCTTCGCTGGCCCCGCGGAAAAGAACACCGTGCGGCAGAACCACTGCCATGCGCCCATGCTCGGCATCGAGGCACTTGAGCATGTGGAGCACGAACGCATAATCGCCCTTGGAAGCAGGCGGCACGCCCCAGTCAAAGCGGCCATAGGGATCGAGGTCAGCGGTCATCTTCTTTTTTCCCTTGCTGTCTGCTTCCGCGTCAGCGAGGAAACCACTGTCCCACTTATCCAGACTGAACGGCGGATTAGCGACCACCACTTGGAATTTTTTCAGCTGATCGTTTTCCAGATTCTGCGGATTGGAAAGTGTATCGCCCTGCCAGATCTGCGCATCGTCCACGCCATGCAGGAACATATTCATGGTGCAAAGCGCCCATGTCTGCGCATTGAGTTCCTGACCGTAAACCGCCGCTTTTCCGCTCGGCACCTTCTTGAAAGCTTTCAGAAGCAGGCCGCCGCTGCCGCAGGTCGGGTCATAGATGCGATCATTTTCGCCGGGCTTCACCAGCGATGCAACCAGCTCGGAAACCTGGCTGGGCGTAAAGAACTCGCCGCCCTTCTTGCCCGCATCGGACGCAAACATGGCAATCATATATTCATATGCATCGCCGATGATATCCGCGGAGCCCAGCTGGCTGGGGCGAAGATCCAGTTTGTTGAAATCTTCCAGCAGGTTGCGCAGCGTCGCATTTTTCTCCCTGACTTCGCCGAAATCCACCTGCGAGTTGAAGTCAATGGAGCGGAACACGTTGCGCAGTTTGCTGCTGTTGTGTTCTTCAATGTGATTGAGCGCCACGTTGATCTTCTGACCGATTGCCGGGTCATTGCGCTGTTTATAAAGGTAATCAAACGTCGATTCTTCGTCCATGGAAAAGCGTTCGCGGCTCATGGCGCGCTCCACGCGGCGCGCGTCGCCATCGTACTGGCTGACGTACTCCGCGCGCTTTTCCTTTGAAACGTCGCTCAGGTATTTAACAAACAGCATGGACAGGATGTAATCCTTGTATCGGGAGCTGTCAATCTTGCCGCGGAAGCTGTCGCAGGCGTTCCAGAGCGCCTGTTCGATATCGTTTTTCGTCGTCATTTGCTGTTTCCTCTTCTCATATCTTTTTGAATTCGGCTGAGTGTCCAGTCGTAATACTTTTCTTTTTCATCAGCCAGCTGCCTGAGCAATTCGGCTTCGCGCTTTGCCAGCTGATCGAGTTGTGCAATTATTCTCTGTTTTTCAAGGGAAAGGGGAACGATATCCAAATCGGAAAAATACGCTGCTTTCACAGAGCCAATCACGCTGCCGTTGGAATTTCTGCCGAGATCGTTTTTGATCTTCGTCGTATTCAGCAGCCAGTAGAAGTATTCCGGAATCAGTTTTCCGGGGTTCGTCCTGATCACCAGAAAGTTCGAAGGAATCAGGATGTCCATCGTGCTTTCATCAATCAGCGTAGACGTATAAGGTGTGCTGATCTTCACGACGATGTCGCCTCGCTGCGTGAAATACTCCGGCTTGAGCTGCTCTCTCGTTTGGATCCTGTCCAGCTGTTTCAGGTCGATATGCCCATGTACATCCATAGACCGCATGTTCAGCGCCGGATAGCAGAATGTCCCGTTTTCTTTCACCTGTTTTCTGGAAAGGACCAGCCCGCTTCGTATGCTGGCAAGCTCTCCAAGCTTCATGCGATCACCTCTCTCGTGTTTTCTGGTGTTTCCTATCTTCTGAAGTTATTATATATCGTTTGATTTTAAAAGTCAATCAAATATTTTGTACCCAATCAAAAATGACATAAGTAAAAAGCTGCGAACCGATATTGATTCCCGTTTCACCGCTTTTTCATTTACGCGCAGATGCTCTCCCGTTCCACGATCTCCCTGGCGCACGCCCTGATGTTGTTCATCCGTCCACTCCATCGGGGGCGCTGCCTTGAGCTGTTCGGTCACGCCTTGGGCGCCCTTCATCTGCTGAATCAGCCCTTCCATACGCTGCTCCGCCTGGTCGTTGATGGTCAGGTAGTCATGCAGGCGGCCATTGAGCACCCTTTCTGCATACATGTTCTTCCGGCACTCCCGGAGGATCTCCTAATGTCAGCCTCAGCAATTTCTTCTTCAGTCCGTTCATCCGCCTGCAGATTGTCACTATAAAGCGCCTTGTTTTGCTGT
>JAHHSO010000058.1 GCA_020025205.1 Christensenellaceae bacterium
TTTTTCTTACATCAGCCAGTTTGAAAGCACACTGGCCGCTGCTTTCATGCCGCTTTGAAGAGAAGACATTTCAATCCATTCCTCCCTTGTGTGTTCGCCCTCTCCCACATACATTCCGAAACAGGCTGACGGAATGCCCATGGACAAGGGCATGTTGCAGTCTGTGGAGCCAACACTTCTGTCCGGTCTCCTGCCAACATAGCGTTCAATTGCCTGAGAGCAGGCATTTTCCAATTCAATCTGAGCGATTCCAGCGCCCGCCTTACCGCAGGGACGCTCTCCCAGCAGCTGGGCATGAATCCGCGTATCCTGTGCAGCATTTTCATCAAGAATCTTACGCATCTGCTCTTCCATTGTCTCCAGACAGACTGAATCGTCTGAACGGAATTCATACAGCATCTCTGCTTCCTGTGCGATGGTATTTACGGACGTTCCGCCAGAAATTACGCCAACGTTATAGGTCGTGATGCTGTCCCCGTTTTGCGGCAAATTCTGATTATACAGCGCACAGGTCAGCCTGCAAAGCACTTCAATCGCACTGCGCTGTCCAAAGTCCGCAAAGCTGTGTCCGCCCTTTGTCTGTGCCGTGATTTTATAGCGATATGAGCCAACTGCATGTGCGCAGACGCTTTTCACATCTCCGTCCAGTGAAAGAAATGTCTTGACGCGCGAACCAAATGCCTTCATAATGGCTCTGCACCCGTCGAGATTGCCCAACCCTTCTTCGCAGGCATCCCCGACAAACAGCACACCGCACCGCGGCGTTCCATGCTCATGAAAATAACGAGCCAGCAGCATCATGCCCGCCAGATTGGCCGTATCATCGCCAACGCCCGGGCAATACATGCGTCCTGCCTCTTCTTTAAACGGCATGGGCTCCCTGTCTGGAAAAACTGTGTCCATGTGTGCCATGACGACCACCACCTCTTCATGATCTTCAAGCCCCATTGGACAAAGAACGTTTTTTGCCGCATCTATTTCGGCGTGCATTCCATGCTGTTTGAACCAGTTTTTCACAAATATGGCGCGTTCTTCTTCGTGACGGCTGGGGGCAGGAATTGCACAAAGCGTCCTGATAAGTTCCAGCGCTTCTTCCTGCATGGCATCAATTTCCGAAGCCAACGCTTCGCTGATTGGGATAGCTCGCATCTTATTTCTCCTTTTCTTTCGACGATTTCTGGAGGCATTTTCATGACCTGTCTTCAAGACCAACTGCACTTTCTCTGCGATACAACCAAAATGCTTGCCGGTTTGACCGTCGCATACGGTACAGCCCAGGACTGTGAATGGGAAACTTATGGGCGCGCATGTGAGCAGCCTGATCGGCCTCTTGCGCCGGACAGCCTGTACGATCTCGCATCGCTGACCAAACTGTTCACCTGCGTTGCTGCGCTTCAGCTTGTCCAGAGCGGCAAACTCCAGCTCTGCGAATATGCAGGCAACATTGATCCACGTTTTGAAAATCTGCGGAACGTGTGCGTTGAAGATATTCTCTCCTTTCGGGTCTGCCTGAAAACTCCGGGACGCATTGATGACGCTTCTTCGCTAGAAGAAGGCCAGCGCCGTCTTTTCAGCGTATCCGTCTGTCCGTCACCTTCCATCCGGCTCTATTCAGATATCAATGCCATGGTCATCAAAGATTTGATCGAAGCAAAGACTGGAATGGCCTTTTACGATGTGCTGAAAACATCCATTTTTCGCCCTGCCGGAATGACAGAAACATTCTCATCTGTCCCTTCTGCCTGCCTTTCCCGCTGTGTTTGCTATAACAACGAACACCAGATCATCAACGGCAAGTATATTCTTCGCACGGATATTCATCCGGGCACGCCAAACGATCCGAAAGCCAGCCTTTTATCCAATGGCGGGCAGAATCTCTGCGGCCACGCCGGTCTTTTCTCCACCCGCGCAGATATGGTACGTTTTGCTCAGGCTCTGCTCAATGAAAAGCTGCTTTCCCGCGACATGCTCCGCAAAATCGGCATCAATCGAACCGGCTTCCCCTATCCTGACGGCACACATCGGCAGTATCTGGGATATCTTTGTTTTTCCAAACACCCCAACCAGTATTTGAGCGAAGTTCCTTCCTGGATGGGCAGCAGTGCCTTTGGCCTAAGCGGATTCACCGGCAATCACCTGTCCATTGACCCGGACACAGGATGTTTTGTTCTGTTTCTGGGAAACCGCTGCCATAACCGCATTTCCCGCATTGTCCCCGCCGAGGACGGCGCAGCCCTTGGGCTTGATGCACGAGGCATTGGAAAGATTCGCTGGACAGATGGACGGCTTGTCCCCTCCTCCAGCCAATACGTTCATTTCAAAGATGAATACCTTCATGCGCCTATTGAGAAAAGGATGCGGGAACTGGGCTGGATTTCAAGCCTCTAACCCTTCAATGTACAATGGTACAAGAAAAGCGGACTCCGTCCGCCTCAACACCCCTAACCCCTCAATCTTGAGGG
>JAHHSO010000059.1 GCA_020025205.1 Christensenellaceae bacterium
CAGCTGGGCAATGCGTCTGGAGGATACCAAAAAAGATTTTGCTTTTTTGAATGAATTGCCGGGTCAGAAGATTCTTTTGAAGGGCAACCATGACTACTGGTGGACAACCTTGAACAAAATGAATCATTTTCTGCAAGAAAATCGTTTTGACACCCTGCATATCCTGCATAACAATTTCTATGAGGCAGAAGGCTATGCCATCTGTGGTACCCGCAGCTGGTTGTTTGATCCCGGTGAACCCCATGACGAAAAGGTGATGAACCGTGAAATCGGTCGTCTGAAAATGAGTCTGGAGTCCGCAGGGGACAGGGAAAAGCTGGTGTTTTTGCACTACCCGCCGGTCTATCCGGGTACTGGTGCACCGGAAGTCATCGAAACGCTGAAAGCATATGGCGTGAAGCGCTGCTTCTACGGGCATTTGCATGGAAATTCCCTGCGATTTGCTGTGCAAGGCGACGTAGACGGTATCCGCTATAAGCTGATTAGTGCCGATGGACTGGGCTTTTGCCCCTATTGTGTGGAAAAATAACCATTTTACAGGTAGAAAAGTAAAAATGCACTGGCAATTATTTGCCATAAGTGCTATAATAAATTGAATTTTCTTTGAGTGGAGGAAAAACAATGAAACTCATCAAATGTGAAAAGCTCGAAAAGAGCATGGTTGAACTGCAGTTTTCTGTCGATGCAGAGGTCCTGAACAAGGCTGCTGCCGACGTTTTTAAGCGCGACGGAAAGAAGTATTCTATTCAGGGCTTCCGCAAGGGCAAGGCTCCCCGTCACCTGATTGAGAAGATGTACGGCGCTGACATCTTCCTGTACGATGCACTGAACGATCTGTTCCCCGCAGAGTACGAGGCAGCTGTTAAGGAAGCTGGCATCGAGATCGTTGGCCGTCCTGAGGTCAATGTCGATACCATGAACGCTGAAGAAGGCGCAACTCTGACCGTTAAGGTTGCTGTTGTTCCCGTTGTTAAGGTTTCTGACTACAAGGGTCTGAACGTTGAGAAGAAGATCACCAAGGTCTCCGACGAAGATGTTGAAGCAGAGCTGAAGCAGATGCAGGAGCGCAACGGCCGCGAGTGCACCCGTGAGGGCGCTTCCGAGAACGGCGATATCGTTGATATCGACTTCGAGGGCTTCGTTGACGGTGTCGCTTTCGAGGGCGGCAAGGCTGAGCACTATGACCTGAAGCTGGGCAGCAACTCGTTCATCCCCGGTTTCGAAGAGCAGTGCGTTGGTCACAGCGCAGGCGAGGAGTTTGACGTGAACGTCACTTTCCCCACCGAGTATCAGGCTGAAGAGCTGGCTGGCAAGGCTGCTGTCTTTAAGATCAAGCTGCACGAAGTGAAGTACATCGAGCTGCCTGTTTTGGACGACGAGTTCGCAAAGGACGTTTCCGAGTATGACACGCTGGACGCTCTGAAGGATTCCATCCGTATCGGCAAGCAGGAGACGTTGGACAAGCAGGCTGAGCTGGAGCTGGAGAACAATCTGGTTGATATGGTCGTTGAGAAGATGGAGGGTGACATCCCTCAGGCAATGTACGACGAGCGTATGGACGAGATGCTGAACGACTTCGCATTCCGCGTAGAGCAGCAGGGTCTGAAGTTCCAGGATTACCTGAACTACATGGGTCAGTCCGTTGAGCAGTTCCGTACTGCATTTGCTCCGCAGGCTGAGAAGCAGGTGAAGATCCGTCTGGCTCTGGAGGCTGTTGCTGCTGCTGAGAACATCGTTGCTTCTGATGAAG
>JAHHSO010000006.1 GCA_020025205.1 Christensenellaceae bacterium
CCTCGCAGGAAGCTGGGCTATTGTACACCGGAGGAACTGTTTGATGCTTTCCTTGACCGCATCTATGCAGTAGATAGCAAGCCCGCCTGTCCCTGTCAAGGCACCGGCTCCGCCTTGCCTGCGGCATCCTTGACAGAGCCAGTCGATCTTGCTGTGTGATAGACAAGTCCGGCTTACGCCGAACAAATTTTTATCGTGCGGGTGTCCAACTTGCACTTGCAATTTGCGAAAAAATATTTAGAATCATTATAAAACGGATTATTTGAATCAGGGTCGGATGATGGTACGGAAAATATTGGACAATGTGTGAAAAAAGAACAGTTGATAAAATGGGGACGAATAGGCGCTCCCCTCCCAATCATGCAAAAAATCGACGCTCAGAAAGAAGAAAAATTACTTCTTTCTGAGCGTCGATTTTCATCTTTCTAATCTTTGTACAGATTGCTGCTGCATTTTCATGCTGCATCCCGGTTGTGTTTTACAGATCCATGGAATGCCTGTCTCTTTGGCCAGCGGCACCCTCTTGTGATGAATTTATTTTTTAGAAATACGGGTCAAGACTTTTTCTGCAATTTTCTGACCAAAGGGCGTTCCGGCGATGCCGCCTTCGCCGGTTTCGCGAAGGGAGATGTCCATTTTGTCTCCAACTTCCTTCATGGCGAGAATCACTTCATCCGGTGGAACGGCGGAGCGAATGCCTGCTAGCGCCATGTCTGCGCTGGACATGGCAATCATAGCACCTGCCGCGTTGCGCTTGACGCAGGGGACTTCAACAAGCCCTGCAATGGGATCACAGACCAGACCAAGAAGACTCTTGATGGCGATGGCAGCCGCATGGCAGATGGCTTCTGCACTGCCGCCTGCGAGGTAGCACAGCGCCGCTGCACCCATGGCGCTGGCTGTGCCGATTTCCGCCTGACAGCCGCCTGCTGCGCCTGCAATGCAGGCCTTGGACGCAACAACCTGACCAATAGCGCCCGCGACATACAGCGCGCGCACCATTGTGTCATCGGGGAGGTTTTCCCGCTTCTGATAGGGCAGAAGCACCGCCGGCAGGACGCCGCAGCTGCCCGCCGTCGGGGCGGCAACGATGCACTTCATGCAGGCGTTGCTTTCGCCCATTTCAACGGCCTGCGCGATGACGGAACCGATATAATCGCCGCAGATGGTCTTTCCTGCTGCGACATATTCGCGCATCTTGGCACCATCGCCGCCGACCATGCCGCTGTTAGAGCGGAGCGACGGGTCATAATTGGCCCGTGCACGGCAGATGGCGGCATACAGATGGCGCATTTTTTCAAAGGATGCTTCCCGCGTCGTGCTGCGGTCAACGCAGTCGCTCTCGAGGATGATGTCAAACAGATCGCGGGTTTGGCAGGCCTCCATCAGTGCTGCCAGCGATTGAATAGCCATAATGAACCTCCGATATTCAAGGCATGGGGCTCAAAGCTGCCCTCTTCAAATGTCCTTTATGAAACAGTTTTAAAAAAAACAGAGTGATCCTGTTTTTATTCTTAGCGGATTGGCTGCCTGAAAATCAGCTTTCTGAAGAATCAATGAAGGTCACGTGCTGGATGCCTTTGTGTTGGCGAAGAAGGTCAAGCGCATCCTTCGGAATGGTTTTGTCCGTTTCAACGATCATCACAGCGTTGCCGCCCGGATAGTCGCGGGAGAGCTGCATAGTAGCCAGATTCACATTGGTCTGAGCGATCATTGTGGAGACAGCCGAAACATGGCCGGGCGTATCCTCGTTCTGGACGATCAGCGTGGGCAGATCGCCGGAGAAATTCACGCGCAAACCGTCCAGTTCGGTGACGGTGATTCTGCCGCCGCCCAGAGAGGCGGCTGTCATGGACAGCGTTTTTCCGCTTCTGGAAACGAGATCAATGCGTGCCGTGTTCGGGTGTTCTCCGCTGCCTTTGGCGCGGGAAAAGGAGAAGTGCATGTCTTCTTTTTTTGCCCAGTCATAGCTGGAGGCGATGCGTTCGTCATCCGTCTGCATGCCAAGAAGACCGGCTATGAGCGCACGGTCTGTGCCATGTCCTTCGCCGGTTGCGGCAAAAGAGCCATAGAGCGTAATGGCAGCTTCTTTCGGCGTGCCTTCGCCCAGCAGCCTGCGCGCCATGCGTCCGATGCGGACAGCGCCTGCCGTATGCGAACTGCTTGGGCCGACCATCACTGGCCCCATAATGTCAAAAATATTCATGGGTGTGCCCCCTTGAGTCCTTCAATGTATGCCCCCATGATAGCAGAAAAGAGAATCGAATTCAACCATAAGCCGCGCATATTGCCCGTCAATTTCCCCCAAATCTGGGATCAAAGGCATTTTGCTCTATGAAAATTTGGCCGGATGCGGTACAATAGAATGCATGATACGCAGGAACAGGATGTGAAGCATGTTTTCTTTGTTAAAGGGTGACAAGCGCCCATTGATTGTCTTTGATTTGGAATGGAACCAGTCCAGTTATAATACCAATCACCGTATTCCGCATGAGATTATCGAAATCGGTGCCTGCCGCGTGGACAGCGAAGGGCGAATTCTTTCGAATTTCAGCGCGGTGATTAAGCCCCGTGTGTATAAGAGGCTGGATAAGCATATTAAAAAAGTCACCGGCATTACGGAGGAAGAGCTTGCAGGCGGCCGTCCGTTTTCCGACGTTTTTGGAGAATTTATTGCCTGGTGCGGGGATGATGCCCAGCTGGTTACATGGGGCCGCGATGATTACCCCGTGCTCAAGCGGAACGCCGCGTTTTTCCAGACGCCCATGCCCTTTGCCTCGCCGCTGGATGCTCAGCTCGTCTTCGGCTTTTGCTGCCTCGGCTCGGCGCATCAGCAGATGAATCTGCATGCCGCGCTGGAAAAGATGGAGATTGACGTAGAAGTTCCGGCGCATCGCGCGGTGTATGATGCACAGTGTACGGCGGCACTTTTTCAGGTGATTGATGAAGCGCTGCGCGGGCTGGATGAACAAAGGAAAGCTCAGCTGGATGCGATTCTTGAACGCGAGGCGCGCATTGCCGGTTCTGCGCTTCGCAGCCTGCCTACGGCGTATATGTATCAGACAGACGCGCTGGCAGATCAGAAGCTGATGAATATTCCCTGCCCGGCCTGCGGCTGCCGATCGGCGTTTGATACGCCATGGTTTGATAGCGGACGGGAAAAGTATATGGCACTGGCTGTCTGTCCTAAACATGGCTTTGTGTTCGGGCAGATGCATTTTAAACGCGCAGCTTCCGGCACGATCATCATGCATCAGCGCGCCTATCCGGCCAGTCAGGAAGATGTCCGTGATGTTCGGGAACGATATCGTCTTTATCAGCTGACGCCTGTGAAGAAGCGTCATCACCGGCTCAATATGGAAGATGCGATGCAGGCAGAACGCAAAATAACAGGCCAATCTGCGCAAAGCGGAGAAAAGCCTGAGAGCTAATCCCTTGGATGGGGAAAGTACAATAAACAAGGCACTATAAAGAAAGCATTAAAAGAAGCCCTTGGTTCTTTTTTCGGAACCAGGGGCTTCTTCGTACTTATTGCATTTTTGAATACCCCGCACCTGAAACCATCAGTAGTGCGTGCCGTACAGAGCGTTCTGCGTGTTCTTGCCGGCGATGCCGTCCACAGCCAGTCCGTGATCCTTCTGGAAGGCGCTCACGGCGTCATAAGTCCACTGGCCGTAGATGCCGTCTACAGTGCGGACCTGCTTGTATCCAGCGTTCAGCAGAGACTGCTGGAGACGTCTGACGGAGTCGCCGCGGCAGCCCCAGTAGAGCAGGCGGTATCCCGTGGAGCTGGACGAACCGGAAGAACCGGACGAAGAGCCGGAGGCAGGCTTAGCAGAAGAGGAGTACAGCACCTGCTGGGTGTATTCATCGGCTTTGCCGGTGATGCTCAGGCCGTTTCTGGACTGGAAGCTGCGCACGGCGCGGTAGGTCTGGCTGCCGAAATAGCCGTCTACAGAGCCTGCCAGATATCCCAGAGCCTTCAGGCGGCGCTGGAGAGGAACGACAGCCGCATTGTAGCGGTTGGAACGCCGGAGCGTCTGGTAACTGCTGGGAGCGTAACCGGAGGCAGGCTTGGCAGAAGAGGAGTACAGCAGCTGCTGGGTGGCGTTGTCGGCGGTGCCGGTGACGGTGAGCCCGTTGACTTCCTGGAACCAGCGCACAGCACGCTGCGTGCCGCTGCCATAAATGCCGTCTACGCGAATGGTGTAGTAGCCAAGATCCTTGAGGCGCTGCTGGAGCGTATAGATCAGGGAAAGACCGCGGTCACCACGCACGAGCGTCGGGTATACCGTCTTGTTCGGGTCATATGGAATGGCGCTGACGGAGTAGAGCATGGTCTGCGTGAGCTGACCTGCCATGCCGTCGGCGGAAAGACCGTTGACTTCCTGAAAGAGTCGAACAGCGGCAACCACAGAATCATCATAACGGCGTGTCGGACCGATGGGATAGCCAAGGTCATGCAGGCGTTGGGTCAGATCGACAACATCCTCACTGACAGTACCTCTGCGCAGAAGAGGATAGTGACGCTCGTCTGTAACGTAAACCTGCTGCTGGAACGAGTTAATGTTCTTTTCGCCATAGTATACGGTGAACGTGATGACCGTGTCTTTGGCGTAGGTGTGCGGCAGGGAGAAGCGCATCAGGCCGCGGCTGTCCGCTGTGCGCGTCTGGCCAAAGTCAGAGGTGGCGAGGTTCACGGTGACGCCGGGCGTGGTGTGTGCAACAACGGTGATGCTGCCGGGATGAATGGGGTCAACAGAAAGCGTGGGCTTGACGCTCGGCGCCTTGACCTCAAAGCTGCCCTTTGCGCTGATGCGCGTGGACAGATCGGAGCCGTACTGTGCGTGTACAGCGGTATAGGTGCCTGCCGGGCAGGTGATCGACGCCGTAAACAGGCCCTTTGCATCGCTGTGAACGATGGTCGTGGTGGAAGCGGGATCAGTGGTCAGCGTAATATCGGTGTTAGGCTGCGCCGTGCCGGTGATAACCAGCTGATTCTCGCCGCCTACGATATTCTGGAAAGCGATGGCAGCGGGCTTGTCGATGACGGTCACTTTGTCGATGACCGTGGCGCTGACACCGGTCTGCTTCTGCTCGTAATCAATGGAGACAGAGTAAACGCCTGCATTCACGCCTTCAAAGGAGACGGAGCCAACGCCAGCAGCGATGGTCTTGGCCTCCACAAGATTGCCGTTCAACAGGAGCTGCACCTTGATGGGCAGCGGGCTGGCCGTGGTTACGGAGACATCTACGCGGTTCTGAGAGCCTGTGGCAGAAGCGGTGATGGCAGAAGCGGTGGCCTTTTCCTCGGTGACGGTCTGCGTGAGGGAGAATTTGACGGTGCTGTCGCCCTTGTAGCAGAATTCCAGACGATATTCGCCGGGAACGAGGTTTTCAAAAAGGAAGTCACGCTGGGTATCCGGCAGTTCCTGTGTGCCGATGATGTTGTTGTCCCTGATGAGGGAGACAACAACTGTCTTGCCCATTTCAGCGGTCACAGAGCCGCCGATAGCACCCTTTCCAGTGGAAGGTGGTGCAGCATAGACCATGGCTCTGGCTACAATCGGTTCTTCCTGAGGCGCTTGAGCTTCAACAACCAGATCGGTGATAAGACAGCTCTGCTCGTCCGAACCTTCGGTCGAATAAGAGATGACAACGGAATACGTGCCCGGCTTGAGATCCGTGAAGGAAACGCTATTGTTTTCGACGTTCTTCAAAATCGGTTCGCCGCCCGTGACAAGAGCAGCCAGAAGGGTAATATCTGGCGTGGCATCGGTTACATGGACGGTAAGCGTTGAGCCGGAAACGGATGCGTTTGCCACGATGGGCTTGAGTGCAGGCGCGACCTGAGGCGGAGGCGTTTCGCCGCCGATATCAGGGGTGCTGCCGCCATCTGGGGGCGGGGTGGTTTCTTCGGTGCCGGGCGTGGTTTCGCCGGCATCGGGCGTAGTTTCGCCAGTGTCAGGCGTGGTTTCTTCGGTGCCGGGCGTAGTTTCGCCAGTGTCAGGCGTAGTTTCGCCAGTGTCAGGCGTAGTTTCTTCGGTGCCGGGTGTAATTTCTTCGGTACCAGGCGTAGTTTCGCCTTCGGGCGGAACTGAGGTTTCAACAACAGGCGGATTCCCTTCGCTCGGTGTAGTTTCCTGTGCCGCAGCCAAAGGCATGGAGGCCAGCATGCAGAGTGCCAGCATCATAGCCAGTTTGCGTTTGATCGAAGTGCTGTCCATATTATGTCCCTCCGTGGTGAGTTCTAAGCTGTAACAGTAGGTTCATCTTATCACGTTTCAGCTATTTGCGCAACCGAGCGGCGTGTTCGGTATCGTTTGCATATATAACGAACGACAGCTTCCTTTTCTTCCCGAAAAAGGAAAATTTTTTTGTTTTGATCAGAATTTTTACAGAAGCGGCACGCATCGGCAGATCGCGCCGCGCGCAGCAGGCTTTGAAAAGGAAAAATCTGATATAGAAGGATGCCCGTTCCTCTGCGCTTCAGCGGACATAAACGGGATCTGCGGCGTGAACAGGGGGCTAACTTTAAGTTGATTTTGCCCGATAATCCATGTATCATAGAAACAAACCTTTCAGATAATCCTATTCGCATTTGGAGGACAGTATGCAAGACAGAAAAAATGCGTTCCGCGCCATTGGACCCACGACGTTTCTTTCCCCTGTTCCGGCTGTGATGCTTTCCTGCCGCGGCACGGAGCCGGGATTTATCAGGGATAATCTCATCACTGTTGCGTGGACAGGCATTGTCAACACAACTCCGCCGATGATTTCCGTATCCATTAAGCCGCAGCGCCACTCGCACGCGCAGATTATGCAGTCCGGAGCGTTCTGCCTGAATCTGATCGACCGGAATCTCTGCCGCGCGGCAGATTTCTGCGGCGTTAAAAGCGGCCGGGATGTGGACAAATTTGAAGCGCTGCATCTGCATGCGCGTGAGGTTGAAGGATTTCCTGCGCCCGCGCTGGACGAAGCGCCTGCTTTCATGTGCTGCCGCGTACACCAGCGCATTCCGCTCGGTTCGCATGATTTGTTCCTCTGCCGCGTAGAGCAGGTTTATGTGGGGGAAAAGCTGTTTGATCCCAATGGAAGCCTGCACATGGATAGAGCTCATCTGGTGGCCTATGCGCACGGCGAATATTTTCCGCTTCAGGATCGGCCGCAGGGATTCTTTGGCTACTCCGTGGCGCGTGAAGAGGTGCTCCGCCGCAGGCTTGGCCAGCCGGCAGGAAGAAGAAAGAAGGGGAAGCACATTGAAAAATAAAAAGGCTGTTTGGGCTGTTTTGCTGACGGTTTTTTTATGCGCTGCATGCAGCATGACAGCCTTTTTGATTGATACGGACAGCATGCGCGAACATGCGAAACAAGGCGTCATTATGATAGGCGAAATGGCATATCAAAATGAGCTGGTTGGGGGTTTTAAGTCCAGTATATTGGACAATTACACGGCTGTTTTGATGCTGAAGACGGCGGCATATACAGGGCCGGAGACGTTTTTGTACAAGGCGTTCGGTGGTTTTCGCACAGAACTGCCTGCACAGGAGGGAGAAAGTGACTGGGAGGCATACTGTACATACGCCGATGGATCTCAATCGCCTACGTCTGGGTTCGGATATTCCAGATATTGGCATGGCTATACACTGCCCTTGAGACTGCTTCTGTGTGTATTGAATGTTGCCAATATCCAGATGCTTCTGTATGCCGCGCAGTTTGGGCTTATTTTGCTTGTTGCGTGGATGATGCACAGGCGAGGGTTTTCTGTGCTTTTGCCTGCCTTTGCGCTCTCATGGTTTTTGATGATGCCCGCTGCGATGGGCATATGCATTCAGTATGCGACGGCATCGCTGACGTCGCTGACGGCTTGTGCACTGCTGCTGAGCAGGAAAGAGAAGATTGAGGAGACCATCGGCCTGCCTGCATTTTTCTGCATGGCGGGCATTGTCACCAATTATGTGGACTTGCTGACATTTCCGATGGCAGTGCTCCTGTTCCCGCTTGTGCTGCTCTTTGCGTTCAGGATGAAGGAAAAAAGGAATGCAGCGGCACTTGCGCGGGAGATGATTGTGCTGACAGTTGCCTGGGGCGCCGGGTATGGCGGAATGTGGGTGTTTAAATGGGTGTTGGATGTGCTGATCTTTGGTCCGCACATGATTTCCAGCATATTGGGGCAGGCGATGCTCCGCGCATCAGCACCGGCAGGAGAATCAGCAGCCCGCTTGGATGTTTTAAAAATCAATTTAGCTGTTTTAACGGATAAGGCTGCATATCTTTTCCTGATGGGTTTAACGGGGCTTGCAGAGGTTGTGTATATCATGCGCAGAATAATGGTGAAAAGACGAATGGATGCGCGCGCATTTGTGCTGCTTTTGCCTGCCTGCCTGCCGATTATATGGATGCTTGTCATGGCCAATCATGGATTTGACCACAGCTTCTTTACATATCGCACACTTTGCGGCATGATCTTCGCGCTGTATGCCATGCCCATGCTTCTTGCGGATCGAGAGGAACAATGATGACAACAAGGGAATTGCTGTACATCAAGACCATCGCAGATGAAGGCAGCATGACGCTGGCGGCACAAAGGCTGTATGTGACGCAGCCGTCATTGAGTCACTGCGTCAAGAGCATCGAGAATCAGCTGAGGGCGCAGCTGTTCAGGCGCACATCCGGCGGTTTGATTTTGACGGATGTGGGGGAGAGGTATTACCGGATGGCCTGCGAAGTGCTGCACATTTATGAGGCGTTTGAAGAGGAGATCAGCGAGCAAAGCGAGCTGGTGCATGGGCGCGTTGTCATGGGCATAACAAACTATCTGGCGCTGGATGAACTGCCGCGGATGCTTCCCGCTTTTTGCAAAGACTACCCCGGCATTGACGTGTGCATCAGCGAAGAGACGACGGAAAAGATGCTTCAAAATCTCACGAGCGGACGGCTGGATTTTGCGATCATGCACGCAGGGGAAGGAATTTCGGATGATCCGTCTCTTTCCTGTGAGGTGCTGGGATGCGACCCGTTTCTGATTGCAGCGCCGCCGGATAATCCCTATGAGCCGTATGCTGTGCAGGGGGAGGATGGCCCGGAACTGGACCCGGCCCTTTTAAAGGATGAGCCGTTTTTGATGGTTGCGCCGGGACAGCGCATAAGACAGGTGACGGACAGGGTGCTTGATATGGCAGGCGTCAAGCCGAAAGTGGCGTTTGTGAGCAAAAATTATGAGCTTTTGCGCCGCCTGTGTGCGCAGGGCATGGGTTTCACGCTTGTGCCGAAGCAGTACGCGGGCATATTCGGCGAACAAAAAGAAAAACCCCGTTATTACAGGATTCCTCAGAAATATGGCGCATATTGGGAACTGAGCATCGTGATGCTTCGGGATGCCTATGTGTCCCGCGCGGCGCAGACATTTCTTGAAGCATTCAGAAAGCATTTTCAGCAATCACTTTCCTGCTTTCCCAAATAATCGGTTATTTAAACTTTAAAAAATCTCTCCTGCGCTTTTGCTCTATAGAAAACATTTATATGCCGTATGACTTTTTTGTATTTGTTTCTATACCATGGGCCGCGTATAATGAAAGCAGGATACAGCAGAAAAGGAGAGATCATCCATGGTGAAGCTTTATGACGGCGGTATATATCTGCTGGGCGGTGAGACGATTGTCGAAGATCCCCGGATGTTTGAGCAGTTGCAGCATGTGACGCCGGAGGAAGCAGAAAAAGGAACGATGGCATATGCGATCCTTAAAGCGCACAATCACAGCGGCGATATGCAGCATTTGAAGATGCGTTTTGACAGCCTCACCAGCCATGACATCACGTATGTCGGCATCATCCAGACGGCGCGCGCGTCAGGGATGAAAGAATTTCCCATGCCGTATGTGCTGACCAACTGCCACAACAGCCTTTGCGCTGTCGGCGGAACGATCAATGAGGATGACCATATGTTTGCGCTGTCGGCGGCGCATAAGTACGGCGGCATTTATGTGCCCACCAATATGGCGGTCATTCACAGCTATAACCGTGAAAAAATGGCGGGCTGCGGGCGCATGATCCTTGGTTCGGACAGTCACACGCGCTATGGTGCGCTGGGCACGCTGGCTGTGGGCGAAGGCGGCGGTGAACTGGCCAAACAGCTGGTCGGACGTACATATGATGTGACGCGTCCAGGCGTTGTGTGCATTTATTTAAAGGGAAATCCGCGTCCGGGCGTTGGGCCGCAGGATGTGGCGCTGTCCATCATCGGCGCGGTATATGCGGGCGGCTATGTGAAGAACAAGGTCATGGAATTTGTCGGCCCTGGCATCAAAAATCTGCCCATTGAGTACAGAAACGGCATTGATGTTATGACGACAGAGACGACATGCTGGTCGTCCATCTGGCAGACGGACGAAAAGACGGAAGAGTATCTTGCCCTTCATGGACGGCCGGAGGCGTATAAGCGGCTGTCGCCCGCGGATGTTGCGTATTATGATGGCTGCGTTGAGGTGGATCTGTCTTCGGTTGAATGCACCATTGCGCTGCCGATGCATCCCAGTTATACCTGTACGATCAGGGAACTGAAGGAAAATGCCGGAGATATCCTGTATGCCTGCCAGCAGAAGGCCAACAGCCAGATAATGGGCGCAAAGCTCGACCTTGTTTCCAAGGTGCGCGGCGGGGAAATCTACGTCGATCAGGGCATTGTGGCAGGCTGTTCCGGCGGCACGTTTGACAATGTGTGCGCGGTGGCAGATATTCTGCGGGGCAGGAGCTGCGGACAGTTTAAGATGAGCGTGTATCCCGGCAGTATGCCCGCTTATATCCAGCTGATGAAAAATGGCGAACTCTGCGACATTGCGTCCTCAGGCGCAATCATACGGGAATGCTTCTGCGGGCCGTGCTTTGGCGCTGGAGACACCCCGGCAAACGGCGAATTTTCCATCCGCCATACGACGCGAAATTTCCCCAATCGCGAGGGCAGCAAGCCGGCAGAAGGGCAGATGGCGGGCGTAGCGCTGATGGATGCGCGCTCTATCGCGGCAACGGCTGTCAACGGCGGCCGCCTGACGGCGGCAACGGAGGTTGACATAGATTACACGTCGCCGCGCTACTTCTTTGATGGCAGCGTGTATGAAAAGCGCGTTTATGATGGCTTTGGGCATCCTGAAAAGGATACGCCGCTTAAAATGGGGCCCAATATCAGGGATTGGCCTGAACAGCCTGCTTTGACAGAGGATCTAATGATGAAAGTGGTCAGCAGGATCACAGACCCCGTGACCACGACGGATGAGCTGATTCCATCGGGAGAAACTTCGTCCTATCGCTCCAATCCGCTGCGTTTGGCAGAGTTTACGCTTTCCCGAAAAGATCCGCAGTATGTGAGCCGCGCGAAGGAGGTTCAAGCCATCGAGCGGGCGAGGGAAAATGGCGATGCGCTGGCAGAAGATGTGCAGGCTGTATATCGGGCGCTGGAAATGGCAGGGCTTAACGTCGATCCTGCTGAAACGATAATCGGTTCTGTAATGTACGCCAATAAACCGGGGGATGGATCTGCCCGAGAACAGGCGGCAAGCTGTCAGCGTGTTTTGGGCGGCTGCGCAAACATTGCCCGCGAGTATGCAACCAAACGTTACCGTTCCAACTGCATGAACTGGGGCATGCTCCCGCTGCTGACAAATGATGAATCCGTGTATGATTTGGGCGACTGGGTGTTTATTCCGGGGATCAGGACGGCTGTTTTGAGCGGAAAAGAGGCATTTGATGCGTACGTGGTGAAGCCGGACGGGCGCGTGGTGAAAACGGAAGTTTCAACAGGAGAATTAACTGTGGATGAGCGGCAGATCATCGCGGATGGATGCCTGATTAACTACTATCGCAAAAACTGAGCATCAAAGAAAATATAAAAATGAGAACTCTGCAAAAGTGGAGTTCTCATTTTTAATTCGTGCGCGGAGTGCGTTGATCAGGTTTCAGAAAAAGTGGAAGCAATACAGAAAAGAGAAACAAGGATGCCCCTGCAGCCGATGCCTGAAAAGGACAGTTTAAAATCTCAAATGCACATTTTCCAGCTCCCCAAAAGACGCAGAACACATGGATGTATGAGTTTGCGCTTGCCTATTCGGAGATAGAGGAGGGGATGCTTTAACTGGGATTTTTCAGGTCGTCCAACGTTTTTTTAGTCAGACGTCTTCGCAGCTTTCTAGTCGGATCAAATCCGCAGACTGCCGCATAAGGACAGGTTTGGCAGGCGTTCATCTGCCCCCATTCAACGGGGGCGTCATCAATGAGGCCGCTGTAAGCCTGAGACGCAAGCGAAGAAGCTTTTTGGCTGGCAAAATGCAACAGCGCGTCCATACCTGCTTCATCGACCATGGATGAAGCGTGGCGGGCGTTAGGCGTGCCGGATTTGGTCACCATGGCGGCGTGCTGTTCGCCCTGCGCACGCAGAATCTGAATATCGCAAAGAGAAATGCCCGACAGAGAGAGTTTTTTGGCGAGTTGTTTTTCAACTTCTTCCTTGATTCTGGACTCGGTTTTGATTGTGGGGTCAGCGATTCTGCAGTAGAAAAATCCGGCCGGATGTGCGCCCGGAATCTGCGCGAGAGCCGCCGACAGATACAGCAGCAGCTGCAGCTGCAGACCCCAGTAAACGAGTGTCGGATCGAACTTTTTGGCACCTGATTTATAGTCGATGATGCGGATGGCGCGCCCATCCATCATGTCTACGCGATCAATGCGGCCTTGGAGATAGACAAAAGTGCCGTCAAACAGTTCCAGTGTGATGGGCGCGGTGCCGTTTTTTCCAAAGACAAATTCTGCATCAAGCGGACGGAATTCGCTCCCTGCAAATTGCGAGACGATGTTTCGCGCTGTTCTTCGAGCCGTTTTGGAGACGCGGCGCGCGATGGATGCGCCGCGTGCGCTTTCTCCCAGCGGGGAGGCGCGCCATGCGTCAATCAGCGGAGCGGCGGCTTCGTCCATAAGCCTGTCGCAGACTTCGGCAGGAATATTCGGAAATTCAGGAAGGGCCGTAACGGCTCGAGTGAAACGCTCTGCCGCTTCATGATAGAGCGTGCCCAGTTCTGCGCGGCTGACGCCGGGTTTTTGCTCCTGCTCAGGCACAAGCCCATAGCGGACGAAATGGCGATAGGGACACTGAGCGAACGTTTCGATACGTGAAACGCTCATGATGGGCCGTCCGTACAATGCGCGCGCCTGAGAAGCGGACAGATAGCGTTCAGGCGGCTCGGAAAGCCTGCGGGTAATACCGGAAAGCATCTGGCGCTGATCCAGCGCGGCAGCGGCTCTTACATAGACCTCGTCCAGTTCCCTGCGTCCATCGGCTGCTTCGGACAGGTGAACAGCCAGCGCTTCCAGTGCGGGGGCAGGAGCGCAGAGCATGGCTTCGCGTTCCTGTTCGGGCAGGGCGGCTAAAATGGGCATATCGGGGAAAAGCCGCCGCAGCGCCTGTACACAGGCGCCTTCACGCAGGGCGCGTCCGGTTTCATCGGCGAGCGCATAGGAGATATACACGCGGGATGCAGCACCGCTGAGCGCTTTTAATTCGTCTAATTGGGCAAGGGCGGCGCGTTCCTGAGGGTTCATGCCCATATATACACCGGAAACGGATGTTATTTCAATCTGCTCGCCGGGTGTAAACAATCCGTCATCCGCAGAAGAGGAAGAATCGTTCATGCCCAAAGCGAAGAGCGTTTCAACCTCCGCTGTGCGGACATTGCCGATTTCGCCGCAAATGATGGCTCCGTCAGCCGGCGGAAGAGCGGATAATTTCAGCGCCAAAAGGCCGTTTTGCAATAGGTGCATCATCAGTTTGGCAGGCACGGGCTGGCCGCCTAAAAGCGTGTGCAGCTGATCAAGCGTCTCCATCAGCTGGTTCCAGACCTGCGCGCAGTCCTGCGCTTCAGAGGAAAGGCCGGCGTTTTCCAGCGCAAGCCGCATGTCGCCAAGTGTGTCAAAGGCGTGGACATCTTCCAAAAGGCGGATGATGGCCAGCACGGTATCATCTGCTTTTTTGGCGGCATTCATGGATTTTTGCAGCGCAAGAAGAGGAGCCGCGATTTTCTGGCGGCAGGTTTCCAGCTCCTTCAATTCCTCTTCTGTCACGCCTCGTGCATACTGAAAAGGCTTTTTCAGCGCCTCTCCGCGCACATCGGCTCCTTCGCAGTAGGCGGCCAGTGCGTCCGAGGATTCGTCGCTCACACCCATAAAACCGGATTGCACGCACTCCAACACATCAGACGTTTTCCAGCTTCCAGATGCAGTATTCAGTGCGCTTAAAACAAAACGACAAAGTGGATGTGTCCCGGCAGGTCGTTTTTCGGCGACATAAGCTTTAAGGCCATACATGGGCAGGATGTTTTCAATTAGCGGCGCATAACCGCTCTCTTTCGGATAGACGACGGCCATTTGCGCACAGTCTGCGCCTTGTTGAGCAAGTTTTCTCATTTCAGCAGCCGCGGCATGAACTTCCTGCCGCCTGCCGCTGACGGCGTGGAGCGAGATATGATCTGGAATTCCTGACGCAGCAGGCGTCCCGAGTGCAAAGAGCCGGGACTCCAACAGACGCAAATCGTCAGGCACATCCAAAATGGAAGTCAATCGTTCATGCTCAAAAGGGAGTCCCTTTTCTGCCAGTATTTTGGACAGACGCTGAATGCTCAGATTGACTGGCGCAAATAGATAGCCATCTGGAGCTGCATTTTTGTCTGTTTCTACGAAGAGTGTCAGCGATGCGCAGCGGGTTTCGATCTGCGCCAGCTCTTCGGCAAATGTCGGCGTGATGACATCGAAGCCGGAGACAAAAACATGCTTTCCTTCAAGCAGATGGGCGTGCGCCATTTTTGAGCACATCTCGCGGGATACATCTTCTGCATCGGCAAGTTCTCCGGCCATTCGTGCAGTGTAGGCGGCATAGATGCGTGCAGCGTCCAACAGCTTATCCCGCGCGGGGCCGTTATCCATCATTTCAGCAGAAAGCAGGATTTCTTCCGGGGTTTTTCCGCTCCGCTTAAAGGCTGCGATCAGTGAGGACATTTTAGCAGCCAGACCCGGTGCGCTGTTCTGCGCAGCATTCCTGTACACAAGCAGATGATCCTTCTCTTCTTCCAGCAGTGCAGCCAAAAGCATACATTTGCCGCGCTCATCAAACACAGTCTGCTCAGGCAATCCGGCACGCTCAAATATACGTCCCTGCAAACGGCCAGGGGACAGTACATCAATGAGGAAGGAACCGGGCAGGTTGAGGCGCGTCATCACTTCGATTTCAGCCTGGAGCGTGTACTGCGCGGGAACAATCCACATGCAGGGTTCGCCTTGCGAGGCTTTTTCGCCGATGCGCCGCACGCAGTCCGGAAGAAGTCTATGTGGTCTTGCGGTGATGAGTTTCATGATTTACCCCTTTATGTTTCACGTGGAACAATACAGATGTCAGCCGAAAATGTTTCACGTGAAACAAAGCGGATGAGCCGAGCGTTTCTCGTAAAACAGCGGAGACGGTTGTTTTCAACGTCTGACAACAATGGAAGCGCGCAACCGAACTGTTTCACGTGAAACATCCTTCATTTCACGCGGCAGGAAACGCGCTTGGTATGATCGAATTATACCACACAGAACCTTTCATTTCAATTCGAGCGCGGAGGCATGTATGAAGATTGCACTCATCTCAGACATACATTCTAATATCTTGGCTTTGGAAGCCATTATTCGGGATATTCGCAAACGGGAGGTGGACGCCGTTCTTTCTCTTGGCGATCAGGTGAACCTTGGCCCCTGTCCGCGTGAAACATTGGCGCTGCTCCATGCAGAAGGGGTTCGCTGCCTGCACGGCAACCATGAACGCTACATTCTTTCTGCGATGCGCGGCGACCCGGAATACAGCGGTGCCAATTTCAGATCGCTTCATTTTCATGCGGAAAAATTACAGCCGGAGGAAATTACATTCCCGCAGACCCTTCAAATGGAAGGCATCACATTCTGCCATGCGATACCCGGAGATGATCGGTTTCCCGTCAATGAACCGGCCATTGCGCTCCCCCGCCTCAGCCATATGCTGAAAGATCTGCCGGCACATGTGATCTGCGGGCACGCACATAATCCCATCAGCTATCGGCTGAACGGCTTTGCACTGGACGGTGTCGGCAGCGCGGGCTGCATGGACGATGGAATTCCCGGAATGACGCTTTATACGCTGGCAGATGTTTCAAAAGGCGCTGTCTGCCTGCGCCCCGTCTATGTTGCCTGGCACACAGCACCCATCAAAGCGCTGTTTAAGACCAGCGGCATGGCGGAGTATTGCCCGATCATGGCGCATATTGCCTGTCTGCAAATGCAGCACAACCATGATTATCTGCTTGAATTTGTGACCGGCGCGAGAGTGCTTTCCAAAGAGCGCGGCGAAAAGCAGATCAGCATGAAGACGATGTGGGATATGGATAAACGGTTCAAGTGGCCGGATGGAGAGGCTACGGTGCCGTTCTGGAAATCTGTCTAAGCCCGTATTGACAAGAATGTTGTAGAACGTGTATAATCATTTTAGAAAAACATACACAATATGAACAATGTTCAAGGAGGTGTCGGTTATGAAAAAGGCGCTTACTCTCATTTTAATGCTCCTGATGCTGTGCGGCGCGTCGGCTTTTGCGGACGTGTTCACAATCGTTACGGACAAAGAATTTCGCCCGTTTGAATACACGGACGAGCATGGCGATCTGACCGGAATTGATGTGGACATTTTAGCGGCTGTTGCAGCGGATCAGGGATTCAGCTACATCCTCCGTCCGGTCGGTTTCGCCAATTCGATAGTTGCCTGTCAGTCCGGTGAAGCGGATGGCATGATGGCTGGTGTATCTATTACGGACGATCGAAAGGAATCGGGCTGGATTTTCTCCGATGGCTATTTTGAAGCATCTCAGGCCGCTGCGGTCAAAGCGGATGCGGCTATCGACAACTTTGAGGATTTGGAAGGAACGCAGGTCGCGGTGAAGATTGGTACGCGCGGTGCGGAATATGCCAGGGAGCTGAAGGAACAATATGGGTTTACAACTGTGTTCTTCGAGGATTCGCCCAGCATGTATGTCGCTGTGATCGGCGGCGAGTGTGCGGCTTGCTTCGACGATGCACCCATTTTGGACAACTATATTGAAAAATCTGGAATGCCTATGAAGCTTGTTGAAGGCACGGAAAACGAATGCCAGCCATATGGCCTTGCCGTGTTCAGCGCGGATCAGCAGAACCTGCTTGACCAGTTCAACAAGGGCCTTGCCAATATCAAGGCGAATGGCAAATACGATGCGATTATCGCTAAATATATCACGCCGTAATCCAAGAAAGCCCGAACAGTTTCACTGTTCGGGCTTTCTTTCCCTCCCCCATGGCAAAAGGGAAGGCATTTTTTTATTAAAGGAGCTTAGAAGATCAGAGATTTTCTGCAACAACGCGTTCGATCAGTGCTTTTTGTGCATCGGTGAGCATCGGGAATGGCGCACGACATACGCCGCAGTCAAGGCCCTGTGTCATCAGAATGTGCTTGATAGACGGGAACAGCGAGCAGGAAACGAGTGCGTCCATGATGTTGTTAGCCCGGCGCTGAAGGGCCTGTGCGGCTTCGATGTCGCGTGCCTGATAGGCGGCCTCCATCCTGGTGAACAGCGGAAGCGTAAAATTGAAGGTGGAACCAATGGCACCGTCTGCGCCGAGGATGCGTGCGCCCAGATAGACTTCGTCAAAGCCGCCAAAAACGGTCAAGTCGGGATTGATCGACTTGATGCGCTCAATCTGATGCAGATTGAGGCTGGTCTGCTTGACGCCGTCAACCGTGCCGTCTTTGAGCATGGCGCGGATATCGGGGTCGTTCAGGTTGATTTCCACGCCTGTGTTGCCCGGAAAGTTGTACAGATAGAGCGGCAAATCTGCGGCGCTGCGCAGGGCGCGCATGTAGTCGGCAATCTGCTTCATGCTGAATTTGTAGTAGTATGGCACAGTGGAGATCATCGCATCGTATCCCAAAAGTTCGGCTGTCTTGGCATACTCAACAGCTTCATATGTTGCCATGGCAGCCACGGAGCCCATGAGCTTTGTGGCGCTGCGATGCGCATAGCCAGCGGCAGCTTCAAGCCCCGCTATGCGTTCTTCATGGGTGAGCATCGGACATTCGGCGCTGCTGCCGCCGATCAGGAAGCCGGATGCACCTTCTGCAAGGGTCTTGTCCATCAGCCTGTGCAGCACGGCGGGATTGAAACGGTTGTCCGCATCAAAAGGGGTCACAGCAGCGACCCAGAACCCATTGAGTTTATTCATGATGATTCTCCTTGATCATACGAAAGATCCCGTTTGATTGAAAGGCAAAGGTATCAGCCCTGAAAGGGAGAAATCTGCCCATGCTTGAGGATGTACCCTTCCCGTGCGCAGCGGAGCAGCGGGCCATCGGATTTGATGCTGTCTGTGTACATGGCGCGGATTTCGTAATCCCCCAGCAGCTCACCGATACGGCGCAGCTTTTCCTCACCTTTGCAGTTTTTGCCAATGAGCTGTCCGGTGGTGACGTCGCAGCGCGTGCCGATAAGCGTGTCCATCCCCAGCACTTCCACAGCATATTTCAGCTCAAATTCAGGTGAAGCTGACGCGATGACGATGGGCAGGTCGCGCGGCGTGGACTGAAACCAGGAACCGATTTTTTTGAGCGTCTTTTCCTGCTGCCAGAATAGGCGTGCTTCCTCTTGCAGGCTGCAAACCCGGCTGATCTCTCCAAACAGTTCGCTCTTAAAGGCTGTCAGGTTGATTTTACCCCGAGCCAGACGAAAAAGAAGCGCAAACAGGTGCGGCATGCGTTTGAAGAGCACGGGATGTCGGCGCAGACAGAAAAGAGAGAGATCAAAGGTGGAATCGCCGTCATAAATGGTTCCATCAAAATCATAGACGTCAATCAGCATAAAGGGCCTCCTTGTCTGTTTTCATCAGATAGTATATCATTTATTTCGGCAAAAAGGAAGGCGGACAGCGGACTGCAAAAAAAGAAAAGGATTGCGGAGCATGTCCGTTTATGGTATACTCATTCGGATGTGCTTATATAAGTTCGCGATTGGGCGGACGTCTCTACAAACTACCGCAATAGTTTTGCTATAAGCCGGAAAAGCAAGCCGGTGAAAGAAAAACTATTGCGTTTTTTTGTAGAGAAAAGAAAGAACAGGAGGAAAAATGGAAGGGAATCGAATCTTGGGAGAAGAGAAACCCGCAAAGCTTTTGCTCAAATTCTCTGTGCCCTGTGTAGCAGGGCTTTTGATCAGCGCTTTTTACAACATTGTTGATCAGATCTTCATTGGAAACAGCAGTCTGGGCTATCTGGGCAATGCCGCAACGGGCATTTCATTCCCCATCATCTGCGTAGCCAATGCCTTTGCCTGGTGTGTAGGAGACGGTGCGGCGACATTTTTGAGCATCTGTGCCGGACGACAGGACAGCGACAGCGCACATAAATGCGTGGGCACGGGATTGAGCGCAGCGCTTATGATCAGCCTGATTCTGACTGCCGTCAGTCTGACATTTTCCAAGCCGCTGATGAAGCTCTTTGGAGCATCGCAGGCAACGCTTGAATTGTCGGTAGAATATTTCAGAATCATTGCGCTTTTCTTCCCCGCATATCTTCTGCTCAACGTGATGAATGGTATGATCCGGGCGGATGGCAGTCCCATGTATGCCATGCTCGCCATGAGTGCAGGCGCTGTTGTGAACATCATTCTCGATCCCGTGTTCATTTTCATGATGGACTGGGGGATTCGCGGCGCGGCTATCGCAACAGCTGTCGGCCAAATGATCTCGTTTATTGTGTGTGCAGTGTACTTTTTAAGGCCCAAGATGTTTAAGCTGCAAAAGTCGAGTTTTAAAATCGACGGACAGATGCTCAAAACGCTGGTACAGATGGGCGGCTCAACATTTATTACTCAGATTTCGATTGTTGTTGTGCTGCTTCTGAGCAATGTGATGCTCTTTCATTTCGGAGCATTATCTGTTTATGGCAGCGACATTCCCATTTCCGTGTTCAGCATTCAAACGAAGGTGACTACAATTGTCATCAACATCGTTGTCGGCATTGCGCTGGGCGGACAGCCGATTCTGGGCTACAATTACGGCGCGAAGAAAATGGATCGCGTAAGGGAAACATACCGGCTGATTTTGATTCTGTGTTTGACAGTAGGAATGATAGCGACGGTGATGTTTGAATGTTTTCCCGAGGCCATAGTCGGCCTGTTTGGGGGCGGAGATGCGCTGTATATGGATTTTGCCGTCAAGACGTTCAGAATCTTTTTGTCCCTGACGGTTGTTACCTGCATGGTGAAGCTGACATCCATCTTCTTTCAGGCAATTGGTAAATCCATGCAGGCGATGACGACATCAATCATCCGCGATATGCTGTGTTTTGTTGCCTTCACGCTGCTGCTGTGCCGTGTTCTGGAAGCGAGACAGCCGGGAACAGGCATTTATGGCATTCTGCTGGCGGGGCCGCTTGCTGACATTGTGGCGGGCATTGTGGTGCTTGTTTTGACGGTGAACTTCTTCAGCCATTTGCCAAAAGATCAGCCTGAAGAGGAAAAACATCCTGCCCTTTGCGCATCTGTTCCCGGCCCGATTCTGACCATTGCCAGAGAGCATGGCACAGGCGGCAAGCAGATTGGCAAACTGGCTGCGGAAAAGCTGAATGTGCCGTTTTATTCCAAGGAGATGACGGCACTGGCTGCGCAGGAAAGCGGCCTTGCAGGGGCGTTTATTTCGGATGTGAACCAGACCATGTTTCGTCAGCTCTACCTGAGCACGACAGTCGTGCAGCAGGCGGTTATCGCACAGGAACAGATTATCAGAAAGATTGCAGATCAGGGCGCCTGCGTGCTGGTGGGACGTGCGGCGGATCATGTGCTGCGGGAATATGACAATGTGGTCAGCGTATTTCTGTATGCTCCGCAAGAGGTGCGCGTGAAGAACATCTGCGAGATGTACGGGGACACGCCGGAGGAGGCCCGTGTGCAGATGATGCGTTCGGATGAAGCGCGCGCTTCGTATTACAGAAATATCTCCGGCAGAGAATGGCGTGATATGGAAAATTATGATCTTTGTTTAGATGTGTCCATCGGCAGAGAAAAGGCCGCAGAGATCATAGCGGACTATGTGAAATCCCGATAAACGACTTTTTCCTAAAATCAAGGGGCTGTACCCAAAAACGCTTCTCAAAAATTCAGGACGCATCAAAGTGAAAAATTCCAGCAGGAAGACAGAACATGCCTTGATTTCCTGCTGGAATTGATTGGATGGTTTTTGTACAGCCTCTGCCATTTTCTTATTTGTCGATTTCAACGATTTTTTCACAGTGTGAACAGTGATAAGTATGCGTTTTGGCAAACAGCAGCCGGACCAGATTGATGAAGCCGGAGGGACATCGTAAGAATTTTCTGTCCATGAGGATATAAAGAGCAAGGAACAGTATGCTGAGCGTAAAAAATGGCCATTTGAGATTGCCTGCAATCAAACATACACAGAAGAGTGTCAGAAAAATAGAAGCCAGAATGATGTGCTGGAATTTGATTTTTCGCATAATCCGATCTCCATTTTCTGTTTTGACCATTATAACACAGATGAATACTGTGGATGTACGAATTTGAAATATAAAAATGCCCGCATCCGAAATGCTCGGATACGGGCTGTTTTTAAAAGGCTTAGCCTTTGCGGGTCAGGGGCTTGAGATGCCAGATCTTGTCGTTGTATTCGCGAATCGTGCGGTCGGACGAGAAGATGCCGCTCTTGGCCACGTTGATGATTTCCTTGCGCGTCCATGCCTTCTTGTCAAGGTAATCATCGCCCAGACGGTGCTGCGCCTGCTGATAGGAGCCAAAGTCCTTGAGCACGAGATAGGGATCAGCCATGCCGCCGTTATCGGAGAACACGAGCGCATGATACAGGCCTTCAAACATCCTCGGATTTTCCGGCGTGAGGCTGCCGTCAAAGAGCATGTTCAGCGCGCGGCGGAGTTCCGCGTTTGTCTCGTAGATGTCCAAAGAACGATAGGTACCCGGCGCGGCGTAGATTGCTTCGACCTCCTTGGAGCGCAGGCCGAAGATGTAGCAGTTATCCTTGCCCACAAGGTCTGCAATCTCAACGTTTGCGCCATCCAGCGTGCCGATGGTGACAGCGCCGTTCATCATGAACTTCATGTTGCCGGTGCCGCTGGCCTCCTTGGACGCGGTAGACAGCTGTTCGCTGACCTCGCTGGCGGGCATGAGCATCTCAGCAGTAGAAACATTGTAGTTCTGCAGGAAGACAATCTTGATCATCTTGCTGGCGCGTTCGTGCGCGGCAACCTTTTCTGCCAGAACGTTGATGAAGTGAATGATCTCCTTGGCGCGGCGATAGCCCGGGGCAGCCTTGGCGCCGAAGATGAACGTGCGCGGTGCCATGGTGTAGTTGGGATCGTCACAGATGCGGTTGTACAGAACAAGGATATGCAGCGCGTTGAGCAGCTGGCGCTTGTATTCGTGCAGACGCTTGACCTGAACGTCGAACATGGTGTCCGGATCAAGGCGGATGCCCTGGTGACGCTCAATCCAGCGGGAGAAGCGCGCCTTGTTTTCGTGCTTGATGGCGGCAAATTTATCCACGAAGGCAGCATCGTCTGCATAAGGCAGCAGATTTTCCAGCTCCATCAGATCCTTGCGCCAGCCTTGACCGATGGTTTCATCCAGCAGGCTGGACAGGCTCGGGTTGGCCAGCATCAGCCAGCGGCGCGGCGTGATGCCGTTCGTGATGGCCATGAACTTCTCAGGCATGATCTGATAGTAGTCAGCAAAGGTGCTGCGCTGAAGGATCTGGCCATGCAGTTGGGAAACGCCGTTGATCGCGTGGGAATACGCGATGCACATGTTGGCCATGTGTGCCTGATCGTAAGCGAGAATGGCCATGTGGCCGATGCGTTCCCACTGACCGGGGAAGCGGTCGAACAGCTTGAGGCACAGGCGGCGGTTCAGTTCCTGCATGATGGAGTAAATGCGCGGGAGCGTTTCGCGCATCATGCTCTCCGGCCACTTTTCCAGTGCTTCGGCCATGATGGTGTGGTTGGTGTAGGCGACGGTTGCCTCAGTGATGCGCTCGGCTTCTTCCCACGGCAGACGCTCCTCGTCAATCAGAATGCGCATCAGCTCGGGAATGACCATAGCCGGGTGCGTATCATTGATGTGGAAGGCGACCTTTTCAGGCAGCAGCGCCATGTTGGAGCCGTAGATGCGCTTGAAGTCGCGGATTGCATACTGAAGCGTGGCGCTGACGAGGAAGTACTCCTGCATCAGGCGGAGCTTCTTGCCGTTGTAGGTGTTATCCTCCGGATAGAGCACCTTGGAAATCTGCGCGGCAAGGGAATTGCGGTCGTTGGTGGAGCCGCTGAAATCGCCGGCAGAGAATTTTTCGAGATTGAAGTTCTGCGGCAGCACGGCGCTCCATGTGCGCAGGCGGTCAACCACCTCGTTGTCGTAGCCGACGATCGGCAGATCATACGGAACGGCGATGACGTTTTCCGTGTTTTTGAGAGAAACATAGTTGTGCCCGCCGATCCAGTTTTCTACAAGCTGCCCGCCAAAGCGCACTTCCACGGCATCGCGCTGCGTGGGAATTTCCCAGGCGTTGCCATAGGTGAGCCATTCGTCCGGGACTTCAACCTGCTGGCCTTCGACGATGCGCTGACGGAACAGGCCGTACTCATAGCGGATGGTGCAGCCCATGGCCGGCAGGTTCAGGGTCGCCAGGGAGTCCAGGAAGCAGGCAGCAAGGCGGCCCAAACCGCCGTTGCCCAGAGCGGGTTCCGGCTCTTCGTGCAGGACACCGCGCAGGGTCAGCCCCAGCTCGGCAAACGCCTCTTCATACTCCTTGGTGGAGCAGAGGTTGAGCAGGTTGTTGTGCAGCCAGCGGCCGGTTAAAAATTCGATGGACAGATAGTACAGGCGCTTGGCTTTCTCAGAGCGGCGGGCTTCTTTTTCAAAGCGCCACTTGAGCATGATCTGGTCGCGCACGGTAGACGCAACGGCAGCGTAAACCTGCTTGGGCGTCGCCTCCTCAATGGTGCAGCCGTAGTAGCGCAGCAGCTTGTTGAGGATGGATTCCTTAATGGTGTCCTTGTTGTATTCGGTCATCAGAGGCATAATGAAAACCCTCCTGGTTCTTATATGACGGCGGAACTCCGCCGGGAAGTCAAATTCAGGCCGTGGAAAGACACACAGCCGTTGTTTATTATACCATAGAAGAAATAGGGTGACAAGGAAAAAACAGGATTTATCAGGCCTGACCAAGAAAAACGGGCCGTTTCGATGAACAGGATGCAGGCCTTTTGCAAGAAGTCTGCCCAAAGACAGAAGAGATTATGTGCCGCGAGGCTGTTTTTTCTTTCAAAGCGGAGGGGCAAGGGGCTTTCCTCTGTTCCTGACCGCTTTGGCAAAATTTTCGGCCGTTCCTTGAAAGTGCCTCTGGATCTGTCAAAAGCTGCGCCATGCATTGTCCAATCCAGACAAAAACCGAAAGATTTCCGGAATACTGGTCTGATGACTTGATTTGCTTTGTCGGATCGTGTATAATATTTGGCATAGTGAGGCAGTACGCTCTTGGCGTGCCGCGCTCAACATTTATCAAGGAGTGAATGACAATGGCGCGTATTGTTACTCTCGGTGAAATCATGCTCCGTCTGAAGAGCCCGGCGCTGGAGCGCTTCTTCCAGAGCCCGTCTTTGGAGGCCACCTTCGGCGGCGGCGAAGCGAACGTTGCGGTGTCTTTGGCGAACTACGGCATGGATGCGGCTTTCGTGACTGCGCTTCCCAACAACGCCATCGGCGAAGCCTGCCTGCGTGATGTCCGCAGCTTCGGCGTGGACGTGTCTGATATCAAGATGGTGGATGGCCGTATGGGCATCTACTTCCTGGAGACCGGCTCCAACCAGCGTCCCTCCAAGGTCGTTTATGACCGTGCGGATTCCTGCATCGCCAAGGCTCCTGTCGATCTGTTCGACTGGAAGAAGATCTTTGACGGCGCGGACTGGTTCCACATCTCCGGCATCACTCCGGCGATCTCCGAGTCTGCGGCGCAGCTGTCTCTGGCGGCCTGCAAAGCGGCACACGAGATGGGTGTCACCGTTTCCTGCGACCTGAACTACCGCAAGAACCTGTGGAAGTACGGCAAGGAAGCCAAGGAAGTCATGACCGAGCTGACGAAGTTCGTTGATGTCGCCATCGCCAACGAGGAAGACTTCCAGAAGTCCCTGGGCATCACCGCTAAGGCGGATGTCGAGAGCGGCGAGCTGGATCGCGATGTTTACAAGACCATCGCGCAGACCGCTATGGAGATGTTCCCGAACCTCAAGCGCGTGGCGATCACGCTGCGTGAGTCCAAGAGCGCGGACACCAACTACTGGGCAGCCTGCATCTACGATGGCAAGGAGTTCTATGTCTCCCGTCGTTATGCGATCACCGATATCGTGGATCGCGTCGGCGGCGGCGACTCCTTCTCCGGCGGCCTGATCTATGGCCTGCTGACATACCCGACTCAGGCGGAAGCTCTGGAGTATGCGGTTGCGGCGTCCTGCCTCAAGCACACCATCTCCGGCGACTTCAACCGCGTGTCGGTGAAGGAAGTGGAGTCCCTGATGAACGGCTCCGGCTCCGGCCGCGTCGAGCGCTGATTGCAACACATAAAGTCCCGTCTGCTGAAAAAAGCCGGCGGGGCTTTTTTGTTTGGGAATGCTTCTGCAAAAGGCGCGAAAACACGTTATGTGAGAGCAGCAATAGCAATCTGAGCAAAAGGGATAATGAAAATCGACGGTTTCATGAAGATTGCTTCTTTCTGAAGCCTTATACGGATAAGACGAGCGGAAAGAAAAAAATGCAGGAATAGCATCAAATATAAAAATCAGACGGTGTCCATCCGTCTGATTTTTGTATTCAAGGACAGCGTCAGCGCCTTCTCAAGCCCTTGGGATAGTGGTTTTTCATGACTCCTCCGGCCTGCTTGCCCCAGCCGAGGGAAATGCCCTCACAGCAGATCAGCGTGTACCCGTCGGGCAGGTCACCCAGATGGAGCGCTTCGCCTGCCTGATAGGCAAGCGCCTGTTCGTGCGTCAGTTCGACGCTGCGCGCGGCTTCTTCCGGCCGCAGAGCCATGGCCAGTGCATGGTCCGGTTCGGAACGCCTGCCCGCCGCATGAGCCAGTAAAAGCCCCGTGCGCAGCACGCGCAGGCCAGACAGCCGTTCTATCTCCAAAGCTTCTGGAAGCGCCCACAAGGCATCTCCGGCCGTGTACAGACGCTCAGGCGCACAGCCCGGCGCGAATACGTCCGGCAGAGCGATTTCTGATTTGTCGGCGCGGCCTTTTCCGTTTTTTTTCGGCTTGGGTGGGCGCACATTGAAGTTTTCCGGTGCAGCAAGGGGAGATTCGGCCTTGCGCAGCCGGCTTACAAAGTGGCCTTCGCCGCGCATCTCATGTGGATACAGGTGCAGACAGCCCTCCTGTGCTTTGGGAAGGCCGGGCAGGGAAAATGCTTCCAGCATGAACTCAGGGTGCTTTGCTGTAAAGCGTGCGAGCACCCCCTCGTTTTCTACATCGTTGAACGTGCAGGTTGAATAGACCATTACGCCGCCCGGACGGAGCATCTTTGCGGCTTCTTCCAGAATATCCATCTGCCGGTCGGCACAGCGCCGGGGCGCATCCATATCCCATTCATCGCGTGCTTCCGGCTGGCGGCGGAACATGCCCTCGCCGGAGCAGGGTGCATCGACGAGTACGCGATCAAAGTACGCGGGAAAATGCGGTGAGAGCACATCGGGCATGGCACTGGTCACCACAGCGTTGCGCACGCCCATGCGCTCTATATTGCGGGAAAGGACCTGCGCGCGCGCGGACATCGGCTCATTGGAGACAAGAAGACCCTTTCCTTGCAAAAGTGCAGCAATTTGTGTGCTTTTGCCGCCGGGAGCAGCGCACAGGTCAAGAATACGCTCTCCCGGCTGCGGGTCAAGCACGGAAACGGCGGTCAATGCGCTGGGTTCCTGAAGGTAAAATAGCCCGCCTTCGTGCAGCGGGGACAGGCCGGGTCTTGCGCCTTCGCGGACGAAGAAGGCCCCTTTTGCCCATGGAACGCGCTCTTCCAGCCCTTCAACCGGGTGTTCAGGCGTACCATCCGGGCAGAACAGCAGGTTGATTCGGGCAGCGCGTTCAACGGGCGCATCCAGCGCTTTGAGATAGGCAAAAAAGCCTGCTTCACCGAGCAGGCGCTTCATCTGATTTTCATATCCGTCGGGCAGGTTTTGCATAAAACTCCTTTTTTACAGAACGATGACGACCAGCGTCATGCATTACACGCAGGCTTTCTGATGCTCTGTGCGCACGGCACACAGACGACGTTTATCGTCGATGCCGGATTCAATGACGACCATGCGTCCCATTTTGCAGCCCGTGTTGAAGACAGACTGCGTCGTGGACAGGACGCAGAAAAGATTTCTGGAGGCATTGGATACCATCTTGGTGAAGATCACATTGGGCGGCTCCAGCCCCTCTTTCATGATCTTGTGTGCGAAGCGGCGATAGGCGGTATTCGCTCTGGCGGTGTCGCGGAAAACACCGGGCGAGAGCACAAGCTTGCAGATTCCCTGTTCAATTTGGCTGGATGTCTGATAACGTCCTTTCCATGGGCGGTCTTCAGGCCAGACGATGATGTCAACAATGGCCCGACCCGTTTCAATCGTGCGCAACGTAATCCCTCCATTCGTCCCATTCTCATGCTTATGTAATAGATTATAGCATATATCTGTACAAAATGACAGCGAAAAATGGAGAAAACTGCCCATGGTCAGAACCGTAAGGTGAAAGGGATGAACGATTATGGAAACTGCGGACAGGCTGGATAAAGAGAAAGCGCCGCAAAGACGTGTTCTGCGGCGCTTTGAAATTATTTGGATGCGGCGGACAGCGCGGCGATGCAGCCCTCGCCCACGGCCTTAGCCACCTGAAGCGGCAGTCCGGTGCAGTCGCCTGCGGCATAGACGCCGGGAATGTTGGTGTGCATCTGGCGGTCAACGTGGATGAATGCGCCGTCCATTTCCAATCCGGGCAGCAGGGCTGAAAGTGCCGCCGCTTCGCGGAAGATGAACACACAGTCAAACGGGAACTCTTCCCCGCCTGCACGCAGACCATCGGCTTTCTTTTCGCCATAAATGGCTTCCGGCTTTTCGGAGCGCACGACAATGCGGCTGTCAAGATTGTCGTCCTGTGCGCCGAAGTAGACTACTTCGCTGCACAGGGTTGCAAGAAAGTTGGCTTCACTCACGGCTTCCGGCCCTTGAGCAATGACACCCACGCGCCTGCCGCGGTAGAGCATGCCGTCACAGGTGCCGCAGTAGCTGACACCGCGGCCGAGCCATTCGGATTCGCCGGGCAGAAGGCGCGGCTGCTTGGCGCCGGTGCAGAGAATCAGGCGCTTGGCCTCCACAAAGTCGGAACCGAGCGCCATGGCAAAGCTCTCGCCCATCGGAAGAACCTGATGGACAACGCCGGCGCGGAATTCCGCGCCCATTTCCTTGGCCTGATTGAACATGGTGTCCAGAATCTGCTGGCCGGAAACGCTGGGCATGCCGGGATAGTTGGTGATTTCAGGAGCACGGGTCAAAAAGCCGGTGTTCTGGCCGATGACCACGACGGATTTATTGCGCTGCCGCGCGTTGATGGCGGCGCTGTATCCAGCAGGACCGGCGCCGATGATGGCAATATCGTACATGGAATGTCCTTTCTTGATCCCTGAATATAGTGAGCATACAGCCTATGCTGCAACGTTGGGAGATATCGTCTGTTCAGGCGCGAAAAGATCCGCCGCCTGAAGAATGCATGAACGGATGATATTCGAATTGAAAGTGTGTTTTCCTTCTGGAAAGCAGAAACTGTGGGGCACAGGTCAGTATGCCCAAAAGAGCGGATTGATGACCGCTTTTTTGGGGAAATGACGCGTGAAAAGCGTTGTCCAAAAAGAATCAGTCCTGCTCGTCGTCCTGTTCCTCTTCGTGTTCGCAGCCTTCCAGCGTGACTTTGCGCCCGCTGAGGTTCAAAGTCAGCGTGTCGCCGGACAGAAGCCGAAGTCCCGTCCCCTCGCGGGAAACGCTAACTTCAATCAGACGGCCGCGGTAAATCACTTTGAATGCGTAGCCGTCCCAGCCTTCGGGCAGTTTCGGATCAAAGGACAGTTCGCCCGACAGCGTGCGCATGCCTGCAAATCCCTGCACGATGGACAGCCAGCTGCCGGCCATGGATGTGATGTGCAGGCCGTCGGCGGTGTCGTTGTTGATGTTGTCCAGATCGAGCCGCGCGGTTCGCTGATAGAGTTCCTGCGCTTTGTCCAGCTTGCCCAGGCTGGCTGCAAGGATGCTGTGTACGCAGGGCGACAGACTGGACTCGTGAACGGTCATCGGCTCATAGAAGTCGAAATTGCGGCGGATGGTCTCCTTGTCAAATTCGGGCTCAAGGAAGTACAGCCCTTGAAGCACATCGGCCTGCTTGATGAAGCAGGAGCGCAGAATCCTGTCCCAGCTCCACTTCTGGTTGAGCGGCAGATCCTGCTGGGACAGGCTGGATACCGGACGCAGATCCTTGTCCATGAATGTGTCGTGCTGGACGAAGATGCCCAGTTCTTCGTCATACGGCAGATACATCTTCTGCGCAATTTCACGGAACCTGCGGATTTCCTCGGCGCTGACACCGAGTTTCTGCGCCTTTTCGCGTGGGACGAGCATCAGCTGTTCAGCGGTGTAGGACAGTTCCCACGCCGTCATGCGGTTGGTATACCAGTTGTTGTTGACGTTGTTTTCGTACTCATTGGGGCCTGTGACGCCGTGGATCATATACTGGCCCTTGCGTGCGCTGTAGTGGACACGGCCTGCCCAAAAGCGTGCGATGCCCAGAAGAACATCAATGCCATATTCATCCAGATAGCTGCGATCGCCGGTATACTGCGTGTAGGCATAAATCGCATAGGCAATGGCATTATTGCGGTGAATTTCTTCGAATGTGATTTCCCATTCGTTGTGGCATTCGATGCCGGTGAAGGTGACCATGGGAAAGAGCGCTCCGGGCAGCCCCTGCTGGCGTGCATTGTGGTAAGCTCCGGGCAGCTGATCGTAGCGGTACATCAGCAGGCTCCGGGCGACATCTTCGCCTGCGATGGCGGTGTACAGGGGCAGGCAGTAAGCCTCTGTGTCCCAATAGGTTGCGCCGCCGTACTTTTCGCCGGTGAAGCCTTTTGGCCCGATATTCAGGCGTGCATCCTCTCCATAATAGGTTGAGAAGAGCTGGAAGATATTGAACCGGATGCCCTGCTGACAGGCTGCGTCGCCGTCGATGCGGACATCTGCTTTCTCCCAGCGGCGTGCCCAGCCTCGTTCCTGTTCTCTGCGAAGGGCGTCATAACCGACGGTCTGCGCCGCCAGAACGCCCGTGCGGGCGCTGAGCTGGAGGGCTTCTTCCTGATGGTCGCGGCTGGTGCAGACGCAAACGAACTTGTCGCATCCAACCGTCTGGCCGGGCTGAATATCAAAGACAAACTTGCGGGAAACGAAGCCGTTGTCCGTATCGTCCCTGACCTTGTGCGCAGCACCGAAGGGCGTTGTGGTCATGGCGGAGCAGACAGAAAAGCGCGGCGTGTCAAACGGATTTTCTTTTGTGCGCACGCTCACAGTCATGGCGCCCTGCTTGTCGGAGCTTTCGCCTTCAAAGTCCCAGAATGTTTCATTGTAGTTGCTGTCTTCGTTTAAGACATCTGCGTCAATGGCGGCAATCAGCGCCACTTTGCAGGCATAGTCGGCCGTAACGCGGCAGCGGATGGCGAGCAGCTCCGGCCGCGCGACGGACACGAAGCGCTCAAAACGGACATAAACCGTTCCGCCCTTGCGGCGCACAGAGAATTCGCGGGAGAGGATGCCCGTGTGCATGTCAAGCGTCCGGGTAAAGGAGAGGGGATCTTCCGTGCCCAGGTCAATATCCTCGCGGTCGATGCGTACACGCAGGGACAGGATGTTCATGGCGTTAATGACTTTGCCGAAGTAGAGCGGATAGCCATTTTTCCACCAGCCTACGCGTGTCTTGTCTGGAAACCAGATGCCCGCCAGATAGGTTCCGCGGTGGCTGTCGCCGGAGTATCGTTCTTCAAAGTTGCCGCGCATGCCCATGTGACCGTTTCCGATGGAGGTCATGGATTCGGCAAGGCGCATATCGTCCCGGTGCAGCTCATTTTCTATGAGTTTCCAGGGATCATAAGCAAAAATCGTCTTCATGGCGTTGTCCTCTTTTTTTGAAAATCAGGGAAATCTTATCCTGATGTGAACTGAACAGAGTGGTTAACGTGCAGGCAAGCGATGCGGTTGGCATATGCAAGGCGGTTGAGCCTTTTAAAATGACGCAAGAAAGCGGCAGCGCAGAAATGCATGTTGTAAAAAAGGCCGCAGGAAACTGCGGCCTCACGGATTATTCTTTTTCAACGGGGATTTTTACGACCACCTTGCGGTAGTGCTTTTGAAATTCGTGATGGCAGCCGGATTTATGGCCGTCGCTGGGGAACATGATGTAGAACATGCCCGGACGGATGGAAACCGAGGTAGATGTGCCGGTGTAGAAATAATTGTCATGCTCCGGGTCGGAACAGACGCGGTTCAGCTCCTGAATATGTGCCCAGGCCATGCGTTCGCCGCCGGCGATGCAGTATTGCAGGTCGATATATTTTTTGTGCGATTCGAGATTCACCGGGCCAATGGGGCAGGTGTCGCCTTCGGAAACCGTGGCGAAAAGACCGTTTTCCAGTTCATAACGGCCAGCATCCAGATCCGGCGCTTCGGCCAGAAAAGCAAATGCCTGCTCCATGTCGGGATGCAGCGCATAGTAGCGTTCCTGTTCCTCAATGCGATCAATAATCATAGGGAACCATACCTCCTTGATTGAGTCCATTTCGTTAATTATAGAACAACGGACGAAGAGCGTCAAGAGTTCTGTGCAGCAAAGGATGCGGCCTGACGCGCGGCGGATTCGATCAGCGCTTTCATGCTCAATTCGCCAACGCCTGCAACATGTGTGTTGCAGCGCTCCGTGGGGATCAGAATCCGTATGGCGCGGCTGGTGCTCACGCTTGCAGCCATCTCCCCTGTGACCTCGCCCATCATGGAATCCTTTAAAACCATGGCGATGGGGGCAACAAGAATATCGGCGTTGTGTGCGGCCCAGTGAACGGAGTTTTCTCCTGTTGCGCCGCGCTGTGCGCCTGCCTTGAGCATGGCTGCTGTGGCCATGGCATTTGTGCCGACGCAGAAAAGTTCCGTTTTTTCGGGCAGAAGCGGAAGGACTGCCGTGATAAATGCGCGGCCGATGCCGCCGCCCTGCCCGTCCAGTACGATGATGGTCATATATCCTCCTATTGTCAGCGTCCGTATTTTTCGGCAAAATCGTCCACGGCGCGGCGAATGCGTTCGCTTCCTTCCTCCATGTCAGAGATGGACGTGACGCGGCATTTGCCGTCTGCCATGTCCCGCATGAGCGCATCGCTGACAGCACTTGTGTGGTGGGAGGCATCAAAATAATGGTCGAGATTCAAAATCCAGTCTGTGCGCGAAGCAAAGTCGTAAATTTCCACATTGGGATACGGGAGAAGCAGTTCGCACAGGCGCGCGCGGGCGGTGTAATACTGCTCGGAAATGCCGCTGCGCGCCGCAAGATACCAGTAGCCCGCGGAGTAAGGCGGCGTGTAAATCTTGAAGGAAACGTCCGGATGTGCTTTGATGTACGGCTCAATGTGGCGGCGGATGTTTTCGGTCAGCCGGTCAAAGTGCGTATCGGCGGGGAGCATCTCCTGCTGTTGCGTATAGGGCACAACGTTCAGCACGCTCTGCTCCGAAAAGGTGACATCTGTCCACTGGTACATGTCGTCCCGCTTGGTATCCAGCGGCTTTCCAATGTTTTTGAGCATCTTCGGTACACGAACAAACAGGACATCTCTGTTGAGCAGATAGTGAATATCGTCAAGCGGGTTGTCGTTCCAGAGGTAGTCAAACAGTTCGTCAGTGTCATCGGGAGAGCCAAAGAGGCTGTAGGGGTCAATTTCAAGGATTGCCAGCTTTAAGCGGCGCTGCTCAAGAACGTGGCTCAGCTGCCAGCCCATCTGCGCGGAATAGGAGCCGCGCATGGGCAATTTAACGGAATGCACGCCGAAGCAGGCATCAACAACGGATGGATGGCTCATCTCGACCATGGATGTACCCAGAATCACAGCGTTATAGTCGTAATTTTTGACGATGCCGGGATTGTTGTAGCTTTCCTGATCGTAAAGCGGGAGAATGGCGGATTCACGGTACTGCTCAAACGGATCGACCAGATAGACTGTGCCCGCGCAGAGCGCCGAACAGATCATAAGGGCTGAAATGGAAAAGAGAACCCAGCGCTTGGGGTTCATGGGCAGTGCCTCCTTTGGGTCAGGGTGTCAATCGAATTTAAGTGTACGGTTTTTTTGCTGGAATGTCAAGAAGAAGGAGGTCTCTGATGATTTTGGAATGGTAATTTTCGTGCAGCTTTGGTATAATGAACATATCATCACCATAAAAAGAAAGGGGCTGTTTTCATGGCCAATCCCAATATTCCTACACCGCATATCACTGCAAAAGAGGGCGACTTTGCCCGCACGGTTCTGATGCCCGGCGATCCGCTGCGCAGCAAGTTCATTGCTGAAACGTATCTGGAGAATCCGGTGCTTGTCAACAACACGCGCGGCGTGCAGGGCTACACCGGCACCTATAAGGGAAAGCGTGTCTCTGTGATGGCCTCCGGCATGGGCATTCCGTCCATTGGCATTTATTCTTATGAGCTGTATAACTACTATGGCGTGGAGAACATCATTCGTGTTGGCACAGCTGGCGGCATTGCGGATAACGTGAAGCTGCGCGACGTCGTGCTGGGCATGAGTGCATACACCAATTCCAACTTCGGCCGCCAGTTTGGCTTTGATGGCAATGTTGCGCCTTGCTGTTCGTTTAAGCTGCTGGAGCAGGCTGTGGCTGCTGCCCGAGAGATGGGGATTGAGCCGAACGTCGGCGCCCTCTACTCCTCCGACATTTTCTATGATGAGGCGGGCAGTGCCGGAAAGCTCAAGAATCTGGGCGTGCTTGCGGTGGAGATGGAATCTGCCGCGCTGTATTTGAACGCCGCCCGCGCTGGAAAGAATGCGCTGGCCATCTGCACCATTTCCGATCATATCTTCAGAGGCGAAGCCCTTCCGGCTGAGGACAGACAGAAGACGTTCACCCAGATGATGGAAATTGCGCTTGAAATTGCCTGATCGGGAGGACATGCATGCTGAACAGAATCTTCATTTCTGCCGATATTGAAGGCACCTGCGGCATTGCCCACTGGGATGAAACGGAGCAGGGCAAGCAGGGCTATGAACTGTTCCGCCGTCAGATGACCCGTGAAGTGGCGGCAGCGTGCGAAGGAGCACAGGCCGGCGGCAGCGATGACATCTTTGTCAAGGATGCGCACGACAGCGCCCGAAACATTTTGACGGAAGAACTGCCGGAGAATGTGAGCATTTTCCGCGGCTGGGGCAGCGATGTGCATTCGATGGTGTCCGGGCTGGATGCGAGCTTTGCGGGCGTGTTGTTCACGGGCTGTCATTCCTCTTCCAACACCGACACAAGCCCTTTGTGCCACACGATGAATCTGGACAATGTGTCCGTTAAGATCAACGGCATTCAGGCCAGTGAGCTGGTCATCAATGCATTTGCGGCAGCCATGTATGACGTGCCGGTGCTGATGGTCACGGGTGATCTGGGGGTGTGCGAGCAGGCCAAGCGTCTGAACCCTCATATTTTCACCGTGCCTGTCCAGAAGGGGCGCGGCAACGGCACCGTTTCTATCCATCCCGGGGAGGCTGTGCGCCGCATTCGCCAGACTGCCGAACAGGCCGTTCGTGAAGGAATTGAGCACCCGGAACGGTTTGTCATCGATATGCCCAACAAGTTTGATGTGGAAATCGAATACGTGAAACATTTCCGTGCACGCCGTGCGGGCTTCTATCCCGGCGCCCATCAGACTGGCCCGCGGACGGTGCGCTTCTCGTCCGATGCGTATCTGGATGTGCTGCGCTTCTTCCTCTTCTGCCTCTGACAAGGATACAGAAAATCAACATGCGGAAACTTCGCCAGTTTCCGCATGTTTTCTGAGCAGACGTTCGGATTCAGTTTCTGCCCCCCAAAATCATGTTTTTTCATGAAAATAAAAAAATCCCCTTGCGTCAGGGATTGCTTGTGACGCAGCGTCATGAGCTAAAATCGGCTCGTAAGGAGGTGAAAGCTATGTCCTATACCACAGGAGAAGTCGCCAGAATCTGCGGCGTGACCGTCAGAACGGTACAGTATTACGATTCCAGAAATGTCCTTTCTCCCAGCGAACTGAGCGAAGGCGGCAGAAGGCTCTATTCGGAAGAGGATGTGCAGAAAATGAAAATCATCTGTTTTCTGCGCGATCTGGATTTTTCCATCAAGAGCATCGCAGATCTCTTTGAAGAGGAACAACCCGAGGATGTTCTCCTTCTGCTTTTAGATCAGCAGGAAAAGGAGCTTCGCAAAGAGCTGGAGGATAAACAGGGAAAGCTGGAGCAGCTCTGTTCCCTCAAGCGGGGGCTAAAGAATCTGGAAATGATGTCTGTGGCATCTATCGGCGACATAGCACGTGTCATGAGAAACAAAAAGCAGCTGTTTAAAATGAGGGGGGCCATGGTCGCAGGCGGAATTGTTCTGGATGCGGCACAAATCGGCGCGCTGATCTGGGGCTTTAAGACGGGCAGCTGGATGCCGTTGATCCTGTGCTTCTGCATGGCTTTTGTGCTGGGCGCTGCCCTCGCGTATCAGTATTATAGGTGGGTGGCATATATTTGCCCGAAATGTCATACTGTGTTTGTGCCGGGCTTCAAGGCGTTTTTCTTTGCTCGCCACACGCCCAGTACGCGGACGCTGACCTGCACAAACTGCGGCCATTCTGGTTCCTGCGTTGAAACGGCCAGAGAAGAATAAAACAAAAAACGAGACGGTTTGAGCTGTCTCGTTTTTTGTTTGCAGTATTATTTGGAACGGATGTGTCCAAGAAGATAGAAACCAATCAGACCGCCGAACGTCAGCAGGATGGGCCAAAGCCAGTCCACAAAGGAAAAACCGGTCATGTACACGGCTGTCGGTCCATCTTCGCCGCCGATGATGGCGATGGAAGAGATCTCTGCGGGGCTTGGCGTGAGACCCAAAAACGGCAGAAGGCGCAGCACGAGCAGAAGAAAGCCGATGACGGCAAGCGCCAGAAACAGAAAACGCCACGGATTTTTGCGGGTTTCGCTCATTTTATATCTCTCCGAATGGGTTGCAGATTTTACTGATCTTTCGGCGTAGAAGTAGGCACGGGCGGGCGCTTCTTGGAAATCGCCCGGAAGAACACCGATGTCACCGCGGCGCCCATGGCGATGGCCGCGACGGTTTGCAGGGAGTTGAACGTCTCCACAGCGGCCAGCGGACCGTTGTTTTCAACAAGCGCGAGCATGGCACAATAGAAATTGTATCCGGGGACGAGGGGAAGAAGCGCACTCAGCAGGAAAATGGTTGCAGGCATGTGCATGATGCGCGCCAGAATTTCGCAGATGATCGACACGACAACGGTTGCGAAGAAGTAGGACGAAATGAGGCCATAGCCCATCGCATCCATGATAAAATAGATGGAATAACCGAGCATGGCGGTGAAAGAAGCGGGAAGCGCCGTGTTTTTCGGGGCGTTAATCAGGAATGTACAGCCCAGCGTGCCGCCGAATGCGCCGATTGCACGGAAAAAGAGATCGTGTATCATACGGCCAGCCTCCCTACGATGGCGAAGACTTCAAGGCCAACATAGACACCAAGCGCCACAAAAACAGCCAGCAAAATGGCTTCCGCGCCGCGGGCAATGCCGGAAACCAGGTCTCCAAACATGGTGTCGCGAACAGCGGTTGTCATCAGCAGGCCGGACAGAAGCGGCATGATGCCGCCGCTGATGGCGGCATTGACGCTGTCAAACGGGATGAAAAGGTGAGCAAACTGTGCCAGAACGGCGGTCAGAAAACCGCCTGTGAAGTTGCCGAAAAGCGTGCCCATTTCGACATTGGAGAAAAAAGGCTGAACGCTCTGGGTCAGGATTCCGATAAAGAAAGAGACGATGAACGTGCGGATATCGGAACACAGCAGCAGACAGAAAAACGCGGAAGATATGCCGTATGCGATTTTCTGCTTCCAAGGGGCAGGCGGCGGCATATTTTCAATCCTGTGAAGGATGGATTCGGCTTCTTCAAAGTCGATTTCGCCGGCAGAAAGGCGGCGGCTGATGGCGTTCACCTGTGCGATGCGCATGGTATTGGTGCCGCGCTTATTGAGGCGGACAACGTGCGCATATCCATCTGAATCAAGCAGAATGGTGGTTGGGAAAGCGGAGATGCTGAAAGAAGAAAGGCCGATGCTCTTGGCCATGCGGATAGCAGTCTCCTCGACGCGATACGTTTCGCTTCCGTTTTCCAGAAGAAGACGAGAGGCTAAACACAGAAAATCAATTTTTCTTTTGCGCATTTCGTTGTCCATGCTGTTCCTCCGGGAGTAGAATCGAAATTGATTATAGCGGCCTGCACGCGCCTTGTCAACATCAACCGATGCGCACGGCCTTTCCGTCGGACAGCACGGTCAGGTCGCCGTCCTGTGCGCTGTGGACATCCGTCCCCAGGTTTTTCAGCAGTTCCGTGATATATGGATGGGAAGGCTCCTCTTCGCTGTCCGGAATGAACGCAATTTTCGGGCTGCAAGCGCGGAGAAAGTCTTCGCTTGTTTCAACCAGCCGGCCGTGATAGGGCACTTTCAAAACGTCGCAGGCAAGGTCTCCTTCTGCAAGCAGTTCTTTTTGGCGCGCGTCTTCGGCATCCCCCGTAAACAGGAAGCGGGTGTCGCCGTAGGTGAGCCGCGCGGCGATGGAAAAGTCGTTTTCCTCATCTGCGCCATAGAATGTTTCCTGCGCAGCACTCAAGAGGAGTGAGGTGCTGCCATATGTGAAGGAGAGGGATTGCTTAGCAGGCAGTTTGGTCACGGTGGTATCGGGGCTTTCTTCAAGCGCCTTGGTGAACTGGTCAAGCTGCTTGCTTTCTTTGGAGTAGTCCGGAATGACTACCTGGGAAACAGAAAATTCCTCCAGAATCTTGTCCGCACCGCCGACATGATCCTTGTCAAAATGCGTAATGAGCATCAAGTCAATGGTTGTAATGCCCTCCTGTTTGAAGCGCTCGCAGAGCATTTTTCCGGCCTTGTTGGTGCCGGTGTCAATCAGGATGCGTGCGCCGTCCGGCGTAGTGATGAGCATGGCATCGGCCTTGCCCACATCGTAAAAATCGACGCGCAGATCCTGTGCCAGAGCAGCGGGCGGCAGGCAGAAAAGCGCCAGCAGCAAAAGAAAAGGCAGATATTTTTTCATAATATACCCTCCTTTTTCAAAAAACGAATGAGCGCGGGCATTTCATCCCGCTGGATAACTCCATTATATCAAAAGGAGGCACAAAAGAAAATTATTTTTTCCTTGCAATGGATGGCAGGGGGAAAAAGGAAGACAAAAGAGCAGCGCAGGCGGGGAGAAAAACCATGATTTGCTTTTGTTCAGCCCGACGGGCGGCTGAAAACGCTTTGCAGCCATACGCGCGGATAATGATTTTCTATTCTTGGAGAAGATCTTTTGCGCGGGGAATGCAAAATGCATTGTTCTAAAAAAGTGTGTATTATACGCCTGCATTTGGGAAGGAGAAAAATATCTGCGATGGGCAAAAGGACATTGACCGCACGATTTGTGAGAGGGGGTTCTGCAATAAAAATTTAAACGGCAGATAGAGAAGCTGGATATACTCCCCCTTAAATAGACCATGGGAATAACCCAAACTACTTCAGGGGGAGTTTCTCTGTCTGCCGTTTTTGCGTCTGTTTAAATGTTTATGACGCCTGTGTACCAGGAGGGAACAGGATTTTTCATATTGTCATACCAGATGAGGATATCGTTTGCCTGATTGAGCATCACTTGGATTTGATCCTGCCCAAACGGGAGCGCCCAAGGCAAGGAGGAAAGTGTGTTGCTGGATATGTACAAGGCAAGCAGCTTCCAAAACGCCAGCGGCACATGGTTGTCAAAGTATCCGTTTACCATGCCGGAGGAAAATTGCGGGGACCGCTGAGCGCACCATACAATGCGGTTGAATTCTTCCCACGGATCGCCGTAATCACCGCGGTTGAAGTCAATGATGTGAAGCTGACCGTTTCGATCTATCATCATATTGCCGATATGATAGTCGCCGTGCTGGTAAACTTGCGGCCTGTCCTTCAGCAAGTGACGGTTTTCATGGATGTAGTCCATAAAGGCCTGTCCGTTTTCGTATTGGACGGGGCATTTTGTGTACATTTGAATTTTATAGTCCATCTTGCGATTAAACCGGATTTCCCAATCTTCCAGCGTATCCGGGGCGGGGATGGAGTGAATCTTGCGCAGGATGCATCCGGCTTCCAGCCCGTAGGCATACTGCTTGGAATCTGAAAGCGTTGAGAGAATCTCCTGGGCATCGACGCCGTCAATCCAAGTTTGAAGGGAATAGACGCCTTCATCAGCAATGCCAAACTCTAACGGTCTGCACATGGGAAAACCAAGCGTCTCCAAATGCTGCATCTTTTCGAATTCTTTTTTCTTGCGATCATACTGTTCAATCGGAGAAATACGCAGCAAAAACTTGTTTCCGCAGCTGTCTGTGGTGCAATACTTTTTGTCTCCAGACCATCCTTTTTCGATGAGTTCTTTTGTAATCAGCTTTTGATTGGGCATCATCCGCCCCTCCCTTCGCGTAAAATATGTTGATTATACCATGTATCTGCGGCTTTTCAAGTGTGTTAAGGGACGGAAAATAGATGACGCATGCTGCTTGCCGCCGCCGGAGAGTTGCCGTTTTTTAAGGATAAGCATGGAATTGATTTGAAATGCCGCAGACAGGAGGAGGGAGTACGCTGATAAATAAATCATTACCGAGCAGCAGAGTCTAAACATACAGGATGGATGAAGAATTTGTCGGATCAATCACATCATTCAACAGCCCTTGCGATCTCGAATGCAATTGGAAATTTCTTCAATGGCGAAATAGAGAACGCCTGCCACCGGCCAGATGATCCAAGTGCGCTCCCAGTTGAGCGTCGCAAAGCTCCAAGCAAGATACAGCGCCGTGGTGAGGCTCCAGTAAATGACCGTCACAGAGTGATTTTTTCGGCTGCGCTGTTTTTTCTCCAAGGTATAGTCCCCTTCCTCTAACAGAACCTGAAAGCTGTCCCAAATCATGCCGCTGCGAACCAGAAGGAATGTGCCGGCGGCCACGAAACTGAGCAGAAGAGCGGTCATTAACGTGATGAGCATTTCGTTTTCTTCCTGAAAAAATCCAGCAGCCAGAATCAGGGGGACTACGGCCAGAATGCAGCAGGTTACGCCCAAAACGAGTGATCTGTGCCAATAGGGTTCATAGGCTTCGCGCTTGCGTTCGGTAATTCCGGCGACGCCGTATGCTGTTTCAAGGGGATCTTTCTCCCAATGCTCATATTTTTCCAGATGCAGGCTCTCCAGAATAAAGATTGCAACAGCTGCGGCGACTAAGACGAGCAGAGCGCCTACACCTAGCCCTGATGCCATGTCTTCTGTCAGGGTGCTGCCCAGCTGTTCAGATAGGGCTGACAAAAGGATCAGCGGGACGGGACAGAGGATGCACATGGCCACGCCGGACGCAATTTTCCAGGCACTGTTTGAGACCTGGTCGAGATAGCTGTTGGCCTCGTCCAAACTGACAGAACAGATGGCGGCGTCCACATCAACGGACAATTCGCCCGGGGCAGGCTCTTCGGCGTCTTCGTTGAGCAGATAGTCGGTGCTAACGCCGAAAATCTGGCTCAGATTGATGATCTTATCCAGATCCGGCATGGAAGCCATGCTCTCCCATTTGGAGACGGACTGACGGCTGACTTCAAGGCGGGCGGCCAGTTCTTCTTGTGACCAGCCCTGCTGCTTTCTCAGCTTGACGATTTTTTCTGCAAGAATCATGTCTGTACACTCGAACCGCATGCTGCGATTCGCCCTTTCTGTTTGATGGTTCCATCTTATCGTTTTTCCCGGTTGCTTTCTATCAAGTGGCCGTGGAACATTGTCAACCGGCGGTTGCATCGGGGTTTTTCGCTGCAAAATGCGCCTGCATAGCGGCATGATCGGCGCAGAAGCAAGCGTCTGGCTTTGCGGGGAAATGTGCTTTTTCTGCTGTAATACCTGTTCAAAGCAGTTGAATTGTTGCAGATAGTATAGCATAAATATCATGCCGCCGCCAGCAGGTGCAGACCTGAAAGCATGTCAAAAAGCGGCACCCGAAAACTCGAATGCCGCTTGGAAAAATAAAATCAGGCGCGGGGATTACTCCTCGCCCATCAGATCCCAAAGCTTTTGCAGCTCTTCCTGGCTGCTGTATGAGAGGACGACGCGGCCCTTTTGCTCGTTGCCTTCCAGCTTCACTTTCAGGCCCGTTGCTGTGCGCAGACGATCCTGAAACGCCTCGTATTCCGGCGGCCAGAAGTTTTTTTCTTTTGTTTCCTTTTTGCCGGAGGCGTTCTTGGCGGCGGCTTCCAGCTGGCGCACGGACCAGCTGAATTGCAGCGTTTTGGCAAATAGCCCTGCCTGAATTTCTTCGTCGTCGATGCCGGCCAGAACGCGCGCGTGACCTGCCGAGAGGGAACCTTCAATCACGGCGTCCTGAATGCGCTTGGGCAGGTTCAGAAGGCGCAGAAGATTGGCCACCGCCGGACGGCTGCGCCCCAACCGCTCGGCAACGGCTTCCTGCGTCAGCGCACATTCTTCCATCAGCCGGCTGATGCCCCGTGCTTCTTCGATGGCATTCAGGTCTTCCCGCTGAATGTTTTCAATCAGCGCGGCCTCCTGACGCTTCACATCGTCCCAGTCGCGCACGATGGCGGGGATGGTGGCAAGGCCTGCCAGCCTTGAAGCGCGCCAGCGGCGCTCCCCGGCAATCAGCGTATAGCGTGCACCATCTCTGGCGACCAGAATGGGAGAAATGACACCGCTGTGACGAATGGAGTCCGACAGCGCCAGCAGTGCATCATCATCGAACGTTTTGCGCGGCTGTCTGAGGTTTGGATCAATGTCGCCAACGGGAATGTCGATCACCGTGCCATTGGCAGCGGGTGCATCGCTCTCCTGCCCCGTCAGCTCGACGGACTCCACCACTTCTTCCACATCCGGCAGAATGGCGCTCAGCCCTCTGCCCAGTCCCATTTTTTTCGCCATGACGGATAACGCCTTTCTTTCTTGAAAATTGATTTATGCCTGTTCCAGAAATTCCCTGGCCAGCTGCTGATAGCTCTGGGCGCCCAGTGAGCGCGGGTCATACAGATGGATGGGCAGGCCGTGGCTGGGCGCTTCGCCCAAACGGACGTTTCTGGGGATGACGGTCTTGTAGACCTTGGTTTTAAAGACCTTGCGGACTTCCTGAGCAACCTGAACGCCCAGGTTGGTGCGTGCATCCAGCATGGTCAGCACAATACCCTCGATGTTGAGGTGCTTGTGCATCTTCTGCACTTTCTGGATGGTGCCCATCAGGGCGCTGACACCTTCCAGGGCGTAGTATTCGCACTGAATGGGGATGATGACACCGTCCGATGCGAACAGCGCGTTGAGCGTAATCAGTCCCAAAGACGGCGGACAGTCGATAAAGATATAATCGAACTGATCAGCGGCACCAGAAAGCGCTTTGGACAGAATGCGCTCACGGTGCTGCATGGAGGCCAGTTCAATCTCTGCGCCGGCCAGACGGATGTCTGAAGGCAGGAGCATCAGCCCCGGCACGCTCGTTTCACACAGCGCATCCTCAAGGGTTACAGAGCCGGCCATCACTTCATAAATGGTGGGAGTATTTTCCTCGGGATGGACGCCCAGACCGCTGGAGGTGTTGCCCTGCGGATCTGCGTCCACAACCAGAACCCTGCGGCCCTCGGCAGCTACGCATGCGGAAAGGTTGACGCTGGTGGTGGTCTTTCCGACGCCGCCTTTCTGGTTGGTTATTGCAATGATTTTAGCCATATGATCCCTTCTATATCCTTTGATTACACGGCCTGCCCGTTTTCTTCAAGAACCTGAAGAATGCAGCGCCTTTCCATGTCGTCCATGGGATAGCGCGCGGTCAGTTCGCGCATGGCGGCATACGAGCCGTTGCGGGACAGATCGTAAAGTGCGTCTTCCAGCGTCGGGCTGACGTTCATGAACCGATAGGACAACGCCAGAAGCCGGTCGGCCAGATCGCGAATCTGTTCGCTGGTGACGCGCACGCGCTGCCCGTCATCCTTTGTGATGACCATGGTGCCGCCGGTGATGAGATAGACGGTGTTAAAGAGCATCGAATCCAGCTTGTGCCAAAGCACACACAGGGAGTCCGGCGTCCGCAAAAAACGCATCAGGAGGGTGTTGACTGCGTAGACGAGTTCAGGGTTGGCGCGAAGCGCCGTGCCGCCCAGACAACTGCGGAGCATGTTCTCAATTTCATCCAGCCTGCCGGGCATAAGTGTCCCTCCCGAAAACGTCGCATACCTGTACCATCATATCTTATAGTGTATATTGTACACGCAAAGCCACGCGCCTGCAAGGGCTTTTGTGAAATTGCGGCATCTGGCAGGCGGTCAGTTTACTTTTTTTGTTAGGTGGAGTATACTGGTGAAAAGTGTCCGCAGGCGTATACAGCTTGCGGTTGAAGGAGGATAAAGGATGGTTTCATCGTCCGTTTGTTCGTTGGTGCTTGCCCGCGCGCTGTCCCGCGGCGGCACGTTTGCAGAAATTTTTTATGAGGATTCGCGTAAGTTTTCCATGACCCTGCGATCCGGCCAGATTGAAAACGCGGCCACGTCCCGTCCGTGCGGCGCGGGCATCCGCGTCTATGACGGCCTTCGCTCCATCTATGTCTATACCTGTGACGTGAGCTGCGAGGGTCTTCTGCGCGCAGCAGACCGCGCAGCAGCCGCCGTCACCGATACGCCCAAGACGATGGACAACATCGTTTTGTGTGATCGCCCTGCCGCCAACATTCACCCCATCGTGACGCCGGTTCTTTCTGTGCCCGCCGGAAGGCGCGCCGAGATTCTGCGCGCCGTGGATGGATCAGCCCGTGCTGTATCCAATACAATCACACAGGTCACAGCCGGCCTTCTGTCCAAAGAGCAGCATGTGCTGATTGCCAACAGCGAAGGCCTTTATACGGGCGACACCCGTGTCTATACGCGCCTGACCTGTTCGGCGGTTGCCAGCGATGGCACCGAGAACCAGACTGGCACCAATAACCCCGGCGCGATGATGGGATTCGAGCTGTTTGATTCGCGCGTGAATCCCGAAGAGATCGGCAGGAGCGCGGCCAAGTCCGCTGTGACTATGCTGGATGCACCTTACTGCGGCGCGGGCGAAATGCCGGTGGTGATTGCGGGCGGCTTCGGCGGTGTCATCTTCCACGAGGCCTGCGGACATTCGCTGGAAGCGACCAGTGTCGAGCCGGGAATGAGTGAGTTTGCCGGCAAGCTGGGTCAGCAGATTGCTGCATCCTGCGTCACTGCGATTGACGATGGCACCATGCCCAATGAATGGGGCAGCGAGAATATCGATGACGAAGGCATGCCGACCACGCGTCTGACGCTCATTGAGAACGGCGTTCTCAAGAACTACATGGTGGACAGGCTCAACGGCCTCAAGATGGGCATGGCGCCCACGGGCAACGGCCGCCGCGAGAGCTATGCTTATGCGCCGACCAGCCGTATGCGCAACACATTCATCGCCGCTGGAAAGGACGATGAAGACGAGATGATCAGAACCATGGGCGACGGCCTGTATGCCGTGCAGATGGGCGGCGGCAGCGTCAACCCGGCCACCGGCGAGTTTAACTTTGCCGTGCAGGAGGGGTATCTCGTCAGAGACGGCAAGATTGTTTCCCCCGTGCGCGGCGCATCGCTCATCGGCAAGGGCGCACAGGTGCTCATGCGCATCGACCGCGTTGGCAAAGAGATGACGATGGGCCAGGGCATGTGCGGCTCTTTGAGCGGCAGTGTGCCGGTCAATGTCGGCCAGCCGACGATCCGCGTCAGCAGCCTGACGGTCGGCGGAAAGTGAGGACAGCATGGAATATAAAGCATTTGTTAACCGGGTGTTTGAAGCGGCAGAGAAAGCGGGCATTGCCCCCGCTGAAATCGCATACAGCAGGGGGGAATCCTTCAGCGTGCGTGTACGCCAGAGCAAACTACAGGACTATGAGGTCAGCGAGGGCATCAGCCTGACGCTCCGCGGCGTGTATGGCGGACGCATTGGTACGTCCAGCACGCAGGCGATCGACGAGGAGAGCATTGACATGCTTGTTCAGGGCGTCAAGGAAAGTGCGGCCCTCATTGAAACGGACGAACAGGACAAGATCCTCCCGCCTGACCCGGCGTACGGCGAAGTGAAAAACTACGAGCCGGAATTGGAAAACGTCACGGCGCAGCAGAAGATTGATCTTGCCATGAAAATTGACGACCTCATGCAGCATCAGGATGCGCGCATCACCCCGGATGATACGGTTGTGTCCTCCGCAGCAGAGACGTTCTGCCTGATGAATACGCTGGGCCTTAACCTTGAACATCGAAGCAACATGATCTATGCCTATACGGGGGCGCTGGCTAAAGAAGGCGGCAAAGCGGCGACGGACAACCAGATTCGCTGGGGCTACAGTCTTTCTGCCATTGATCCCGAAGAACTGGCGGCATGCTGCTGTAAACAGACGCTTGAGAAGCTGGAAGCGGGCAATATGAGCAGTGGACCCGTCAAGGTGGTCATCAAGAATACCGCCATGGCAGACTTCCTCAAGACGTTCTGCGGCGTGTTCTCCGCGGACAATGCACAAAAGGGATTGTCCCTGCTGGCGGGGCGCGAGGGCGAAAAGGCGGCAAGCGATGTCGTCACGCTGACGGATGATCCGCTCATGGCGTGGGGACTGGGAAGCTGCCCGTTTGACCGAGAGGGCGCGGCGGCAAAGACGAAGAACATCATTGAAAATGGTGTTTTGACCACGCTTTTGCACAACCGCAAGACCGCGAAAAAGGCGGGCGTGGAGACGACGGGCAACGCGGGCGGTGCAGGCCATGTCAGCCCGAGCAACTTGTTCATTGTTCCAGGCGACAGGACGCTGGAGGAACTGTTTGCCGAAATGGGCGATGGTCTCTACCTCACAGAGATTTCCGGCCTGCATGCGGGTGCGAACCCCATCAGCGGAGATTTCTCCCTTCTCTCCCGCGGCTGCGAAGTGAAGGACGGCAGGATTGTGCGTCAGGTTGAGCAGTTCACCGTTTCCGGCAACTTCTATCAGCTGCTCAAGGATATTGAGCGTGTCGGGGCTGACCTCAAGTTTGAAGCCTCGTCCATTGGTGCGCCGTCCGTGCTGGCTGCCAGCCTGAATGTTGCAGGAGCCCAATAAACATAAAACACTTCACCTGGGGGCATGGGAATTTGATCCCATGCTCCTGGGGTGAGGTGTTGTTTTTTTAAACGACATTTGTTCTCTGCTGATTTTTTGCTGCAGGGAGAAAATTTTCCGATTGTGCAATTTTTTTATGACCTTGATCGTTTTATTTGATGCGGCACGGGGAAGAAAGAAACCTAAAATTTCTGCGCTGGATAGAACCGAATTCCTTTATAACAGGCCAAGAAGATGGTTTGACAGCCCGCGTCAATAGACGTATAATAAAACATACTTATTTTTTAGCATGGAAATGCAAAGAGGAGATCACGTGAAGCCGCTGGATCATTTTCGACGTACCCCTGCCAGAAGGTATGACCTTCCGCCGCAGATGCAAAAGGAAAAAGCTCCTCCGCGCGAGGAACGCATTCACAAAAGATATTTTGACATTCCCCGTCTTTCTGGCGATTGGGACAGGCCGCTGATGGGCGCGCTTTGCGTGGTGATGGTGGTCTGTTTATGCAACGCCAGTGCGCCGATGAGCGACGTTCCCGATGTGCAGACGCGCTTCTCCCAATGGGCGGTAGAGCAGAACGAAAAGACCGTCCAAAAGCTGCCCGGCCCCACCCCTGAGCCGGAAAGCGAATTGTATGAGGCGCTGAACTTCAGTCAGCAGACACAGGAGGAACAGATTACAAAGGCGCTGGAAGCAACGCCTGTTCCGGCAGAAACGGCGAAAGAGGAGGCGTCCAGCCCGTTCAAGCATTATGAGCCGGGCGAATTATCCTATGAGACGGATAAGATGTCTGTGTCTGTTGAACAGAAGAAAAAGGATGGCATAACCTACTTTGTCTGCGATATCAAGCTTTCAGATGTCAGCCAGCTGCGCACAGCGTTTGCCGGCGATGACTTCCGAAGCGGCATTTATGAGGCCACAAGCGATATTGCCGGCCGGCACGATCCCGTTTTGGCGATTAATGCGGATTTCTGCCGCTATCATAGGGACGGTGTCATCATTCGAAACGGCGAAGTGCTGCGCCGCCAGAATATCAAGAAGCATCATCTTCTGATTGTCGATGAAAACGGCGATTTGTCTGCGCTGACCGACCGTTCCGGCAAGCAGGGCCTTGTGGCCAACAAGCTGGAACAGCAGAATACATGGCAGACGTTTGAATTTGGCCCGCTGCTTGTGGAAGATGGAGAGGCGGCGAAACTGCCGGAGTCCTTCTACATCAACTGCAACGATGGATATTATGAGCCGCGCACGGCCATTGGACAAATTGGCCCGCTGCATTATGTCGTCATCGTTGTGGACGGACGGCGCGAAGGCTATTCTACCGGCGCGAGCATCCCGCAGCTCCAGCAGCTGTTTTTGGAAGAAGGCGCAGAGTTTGCCTTCAACCTGGACGGCGGCGGCTCCACAACACTCTGCTTTCAGGGGGAAGTCATCAACATGCCTTCCGGCGGCAAACAGCGCTCCGTCAGCGATGTCATCATGTTCATGGCGAACCCGAGATAATTCAACTTTTCAAACAAGGAAGGAATTCTTTCAGTCATGAAAAAAATCACTTTAATGGTGTCGACGCTTCTGCTGATGTTTGCAGCGTCCGGCGCGCTGGCAACGGAACCCAACACAAAGACCATCGAAGAGACGGTGAGCTATAAGGGAGACACACTCGAAATTGTTGTTGACCGCTGGTGCTACGCGTTCAACAACACGGAGCTTCGCTTCTTCGTTGCGGATATCAAAACGGCTGATCCGCTTCAGCTGCGCACGGCGTTTGCCGGCGAGGAGTATTCCCGAGATTTTGTCGAGGCAACCAGCGCCATTGCGGCGCGCCACGATGCGGTTCTCGCCGTCAATGGTGATTACTACAACTTCAAGGATAAAAACGGCCTTGTCATTCGAAATGGCGTTCTCTATCGCGACCGCCCCTCTTCCCGCGATCAGCTGCTGGTGATGAAGGACGGCACGTTCGTCTCCCTGCCCAGAGGCTATGAAGGCGGTGAGGGCGAGAAGTTCATTGCAGAAGGGGTCGAGCAGGCGTTCACGTTTGGCCCGCTGCTGGTGGACAACGGCGTGGCAGTTGAACTGCCCGAAAAGTATTTCATCTCCACCAAAGACGGCGTCTGCGAACCGCGCACGGCCATCGGACAGATTGACGAGAATCACTATGTCTTTATCGTCGCGGACGGCCGCCGCGAAGGCTGGAGCGACCGCGGAATGACGCTCAAGAGGCTTCAGGAGATCTTTGTCGAACTGGGCTGCCGCATTGCGTACAATCTGGACGGCGGCGGAAGCGCAACCATGATTATGAACGGCGAGCGTCTTAACAAGACGAGCGGATCGCGTGAGCGAGATGTCAGTGACATCGTATACTTTGTGAAATAACGGAAAGGGGGAGCCCGATGCTTAAACGAATCTGCACAGTACTCTTTGTGCTGCTGCTTTCGGCATCCTGCGCGCTGTCGGCAGAAGGCGACCCGCTTTTGAGTGTGGATGATCTGCTCACGCTGGAGGACAGCTATCAGGCATTCCTCTGTGAGCTGGAAGAGCTGGCTGTCAGCCGCGGCCTGATCACTGAGGAGGAGCGCGGCGCGTGGCATGACGCGCAGATGGGCGATTTCTTTCAGAATGGCGGCTATGGTTCCATTCTCATCAACTATACCCCCGGCGTTCTGGCGTATACCCGTGAGGAAGAGACACTCGTTGAGCTGAATGCGCCGGTAGGCGGCTGTACGATGGAGCTTTTGACGATGCGACGCTATACGCCGCAGGACAGTTCCTTGTCCGGATTGATGCTTACGCCGTCGGTGACGGATGCCTCCGGTGCGCCTATGGATATACATTGTGAACTGCGCGCGACAAGCGGCGTATTCCTCAAATGGGATGCGCTTCTGGGGACGTATATCAATGTCGGAGCGTCAGCGCAGAGCGATGGCGAAACGGTCGTTTGGAGCGATCAGACGCCTGCGCCGGAAGCCCGCGGCCCGGTGATCACGTTCACTGTGAAACAGGGCGAACAGGTGCTGGGCGAAGCGGTGCTCAGGCTGAATGTGGACGGAACGGGCTATTGCGTGGAAGACGGCGCATTGACGGCCAAACAGGATTCATAAAAATCAATGTGTCTGGTGCAGATTGCAGAAAAAGAAAGTCTTTTATATCCTGCAGGAAAGGATTTTCCTGAAAAGCTTTGGCAGTGTTTTCCCATGCGCCATGATCCCGAACAGGATGCCCGTAATGAGGGGGAAGAGCGCAAGATTGTTTTTGATGGCAGAATTAAAGCAGTCAATTCAGAAGTGGGAGGATAAAAGAATGAAAAAATACGAATACAAATTTGTAGAGGTTAAGGCAAAAAGGGGATTAAAAGACAAGTGCGGAGATACGTTTGAGGAATGCAAACAAATTATAATTGCTGAAGCCCAAAATGACTGGAGATTGAAACAGGTAGTCGTACCTTTTAATGAAAAAATGGGTGTGAACAGTGCTACCGGATACCAGATTATTTTCGAAAAGGAAATTTAAACAAAGTCAATGTATCAGGTGATTGAAAGCAAAAAAGAAGTGTATCAAGAAAGCAGATACACTTCTTTTTTTATGATTGTAGAAGGACTTTCCTATCTGGCGTTCGCAAGTGGAAAGCCCTTTTTTACTTGTCCGCCTTTGATGGTCATGCTGGATGATGGCCGACAACTCAGCCGTAATGACACACCATTTTAATTAGAACAGTCCTGTGATCTTTCCGTCATCGGTGACGTCAATATTCACGGCGGCGGGCACTTTGGGCAGACCCGGCATCGTCATGATGTCGCCGGAGAGCGCCACAACGAAGCCGGCACCTGCGCTCACGCGCACCTGACGAATGTTCAGAACGAAGTTTTCCGGCGCACCCAGCTTCTTGGGATCATCGGAGAAGGAATATTGTGTCTTGGCGATGCACACCGGCATATTGCCGCATCCCTCCTCGGTGAGCTTGGCGAGCATCTTCTTGGCTGCCGGGGCAAAGGAGACGTCTTTTGCACCATAGATGCGCGTGGCAACGGCGCGAATCTTATCTTCAAGCGGCATCTCATCGGGGTAAGTGAAGCGGAACTGTGCAGGATCGGCCTTATTTACTTCAGCGATGACCATCTTTGCCAGTTCACGGCCGCCTTCTCCGCCCTTGGCCCAGACTTCGCAGAGGGCAACCTGCGTATTCAATTCAGCAGCGGCTTCTTTCACCAGCGCAATCTCTGCTTCCGTGTCGGAGACAAAACGGTTCAGCGCGACAATCGGGGTCAGCCCCCAGACCTCGCGGATGTTTCTGAGGTGGCGGCGCAGGTTGGACAGACCCTTCTTCAGCGCCTCCAGATTTTCTGTGCCAAGGTCAGCTTTGGCGACGCCGCCGTGACTCTTGAGCGCGCGGACAGTTGCCACCAGCACGACAACGCTGGGCGCCAGGCCGGACATGCGGCACTTGATGTCCACGAATTTCTCCGCGCCCAGGTCTGCACCGAATCCGGCTTCTGTGACCACGATATCGGCAAGACGGAGCGCCGTTTTTGTTGCGACAACGGAGTTGCAGCCGTGCGCAATGTTGGCGAACGGTCCGCCGTGAACAAAGGCGGGCGTGCCAATCAGCGTCTGCACGAGATTCGGGCGGATGGCATCCTTGAGCAGCGCACAGGCCGCGCCCTGCGCGTGAATGTCGCCAACGGTGACAGGCTTGTCTTCATAGGTGCGGGCAACAACGATTCGGGAAAGACGGGCCTTGAGGTCGGAGATGGAGTCTGCCAGGCACAGCGTTGCCATGATTTCGCTGGCCGTTGTGATGTCAAATCCATCTTCACGCGGGGTGCCGTTGACACGCCCGCCCAGGCCATCGAGCACATTGCGGAGCTGGCGGTCGTTCATATCCATGCAGCGCTTCCAGGTCACGCGGCGCGGATCAATGCACAGCGGATTGCCCTGCTGAATGGAGTTGTCCAGCATGGCGGCAATCAGGTTGTTGGCTGCGGTAATGGCATGCATATCGCCGGTAAAGTGGAGGTTGATGTCCTCCATGGGGACAACCTGGGCGTATCCGCCGCCGGCCGCGCCGCCCTTTATGCCGAAGACTGGGCCGAGGGAGGGTTCTCTCAGCGCGAGGCAGACGTTCTGCCCCTCCAGATGGAGCGCATCTGCCAGACCGATGGACACCGTGGTCTTGCCTTCTCCGGCGGGCGTCGGATTGATGGCTGTAACCAGCACCAGCTTGCCCTTCTGCGGCTGCTTCCTGATCTGGTAATCATTCACTTTTGCCTTGTAGCGTCCGTACTGCTCCAGAAGTTCTGAGGGCACGCCTGCTGATGCGGCGACCTCTTCGATGGGCTTCATCTTGCAGGACTGGGCAATTTCAATGTCTGAAAGCATGAACAGCATCCTCCTTTTACGATCGACTCTCATTTGTTTTTGAATATTGTTCGGATTTTGTACCGCCCATTTAGGGGCAGATGTCTGATTTGGCGCAATAAAAAGCCTTTTGCAGCCTGTTTCAGTGCATCACTGTCTTTATTATAGAGCAAAATCAGTCTTGATGCAATCTATTCCGAACGTTCATTGGGCTGATTTTTAGCATGTTTTATTCTTTTTCAGCTTATACTGAAAGATGAAAGAATTTTGTGCCTAAAAGGAGGCCGACATGTTCAATTTTTCTCCCGGGCCGTCCATGCTTCCGCCCGCCGTGCTGCAAACCATCCGGCATGAGCTGCTGTCCTTTCGCGGCTCCGGCCTTTCTATTTTGGAAATGAGCCACCGCTCCGACTCTTTTTCTGAAATGCTTGAAGAAGCGCAGGCTGATCTTCGCACGCTGATGGATATTCCGTCGCAATACCTGATTTTCTTCATGCAGGGCGGCGCAACGGCGCAGTTTTCCGCCATTCCAATGAATCTGAATCCCCCGGCTGACTATATCGACTCCGGGCTGTTTGCCCATCTGGCCTTCACAGAAGCACAGAAATATGGCCGCGTTGTCTGCGCGGGTTCCTCGCGTGCAGCCCGCTATACCCATATTCCAGAGTATACACTTTCGCCGGATGCGCGCTATGTCCACGCCACGCTGAACAACACCGTATATGGCACACGATTTTCCCGCCTGCCAGAAACAGGCAGCGTGCCGCTTGTAGCAGATCTGTCTTCCTGCATCCTGTCCGAACCGTTTGATGTGAGCCGCTTCGGCGTGATTTACGCCGGCGCACAGAAAAACGCAGGCATTGCCGGAGTGACGATTACCATTGTCCGAAAGGATCTTTTGGGCCATGCGCTGCCCATCACGCCCAGCGTACTTGACTACACCCGGCTATATGAAGCGGGCGGGCTGCTGCATACGCCTAACTGCTTCGGCGTGTATGTCTGCTCCCTGATTTTCAAGTGGCTTCTCGCTCAAGGCGGCATTCCCGCCATGGATGCACTCAGCAGGGAAAGATCAGGCCTTGTTTATGAAGCACTTGACGACAATCCGCTGTTCAAAACCCATGCAGACAAGAGGGACAGAAGCCGTGTCAACATCGTTTTCACGACTGGCTCACCGGCACTGGACGAACAATTCATACAGGAAGCACAGCGGCGGGGGCTTGTTGGCCTTCGCGGACACCGCGTTTTGGGCGGCATGCGTGCCAGCCTATACAATGCCATGCCGCTGGACGGTGCTAAAGCACTGGCTGAATGCATCCGTTCATTCAAAGGAGACGCTGCAATCGAATAAAACAGATGCATCCTGCTTTCTCAATCAACAGGATGCATCTTTCTGCCTTTTGTGCACTTGATCTTTTTCAGTGCTTTCTCCACTGCATCGATATAAAAAACGCTCCTTCCCAATGTCCAAGGCAAAGGATCGGGAAAGAGCATTTTAATTTACTTTTCAGAGATGATCTTCTTCAGATCGGCGATGGCGCCTTTCATTTCTTCGGTGTTAGCAAGCATCTGAGTGATCTTATCGCAGGAGTTGATGATCGTGGAGTGATCGCGGCCGAAAGCATCTCCGATGCGCGGCAGGCTCAGACCGGTCATTTCACGCGTCAGGTATACGGCGACATGGCGCGCCAGGGCGATTTCCTTTTTGCGCGAACCGCCGCGGAGAGCGTCTACACTCAGGTTGTAATATTCTGCCACGCATTCGATGATGAGATCAGGCGTGATGCGCTTGGGATCGCGGACAACTGCAAGGTCATGCAGCGCGTGGGTAATCACTTCTTCGTTGATTTCGCAGTGATTGAGTTTGGCATATGCATTCACGCGGGTCAGAGAACCTTCCAGCTCACGGATGTTGCTTTCCACGCGTGCAGCGATGGACTCGAGCATCTCGTCGCTGACTTCGATGCCTTCGTTTTCTGCTTTCTTGCGCAGAATTGCAATTCTTGTATCGATGTCCGGCTTCTGGATGTCGGCAATCAGGCCCCACTCAAAGCGGGAGCGCAGGCGTTCTTCCAGGCGCGCAATTTCGCGCGGCGGCTTATCAGACGAAATGATAATCTGCTTGCCTGCACTGTGCAGGGCGTTGAACGTGTGGAAAAATTCCTCCTGCGTGGAGTCGCGGCCTGCAATGAACTGAATATCGTCCAGCATCAGCACGTCAACATTTCGGAAGCGGTTTCTGAACTCGACATTCTTATTGTTCTTGATGGCGGAAACCAGCTCGTTTGTGAACATTTCGCTGGGCAGATACAGCATCCGCATGTTGGGAAAGTGCTCCTGAATGAAGTGGCCTATGGCATGCATCAGGTGCGTTTTGCCCAAACCTACTCCTCCGTAGAGAAAGAGGGGGTTGTAGGCAATGCCCGGCTGCTCTGCAACAGCGAGAGCCGCCGCATGGGCAAAGCGGTTGGAATTGCCGACAACGAATGTGTCGAATGTTGACTTGGGGTTGAACATGTTGATGCCCTGCATGGCGGGCGCATCTTCCTTGCGCTGACGCTCCTGCCAGTCAATGCGCTCCTTGACGCTCATCAGCTCGATGGTCATTTCGTGGCCGGCAACCTGACTGACGGCCTCCGTCATCATGGACAGGTAGCGTGCACGAATGGTCTTTTCGTTAAAATCACTGATGACTTCCAGAGCAAGCTTGTCGTCCGTCACATAGACCGGCTTCAACGGCTGATCAATCCAGGTGCTGTAAGAGACATTAGCCAGTTCTTCTCTGAGCAGCGCCTTTGCTTTATCCCAAATCTCGACATGATCCATTGTAGAACCTCCGTATCCTTCGCGGTTTTCCGCGTTTTCCACACTCTATACACTTATCCCTGTGGATAAGTTGTGGATTTCCACACTGCTGTCCACAGATTGTGGAAAGGTTACCCTAACTTGTGGATAACTTTTTTGAACAGCTGTTCTATCATATCAAAAAAAAGCCCTGTTTTCAAGACTTTTTTGGGTTTCTTTTTCAGAAAGAAAAGTGCATTTTATCCACAGCTGTCCTGCTTATATGAACAAAGTTATCCACAATATCCTGTGGTTGTCAAGCCAAGCTATACACAATTATACACTTTTTTCGGTTCAAATCCGTCATTTTTTTTGAGAAAAATGACAATTAGGAAAAAAGAATTTCAGACGGATTTTGTTCTTTTTTCTCCTTTTTCTTTCTTTTTGTTTATTTTTTGCTTAACAGGGAAAATAATCTGTCCCCCGGCGGAAACTGCGTAAAGTTATCCCCATGCTGTGGACAAAGTTTACAGATAGCCGCCGTCCACACCCAGCACCTGACCTGTCACAAACGCGGCTGCATCGGACAAAAGAAACAGGCAGGCCTGTGCCACATCTTCCGGCGTTCCCAGCCGGCCAAGCGGCGTTTCATCTGCAAGAGCCTGTTTTGTCTCCGGAGAATGTTCATCCATCATGGGCGTGTCGATAACGCCGGGCGCAATGCAGTTAACCCGAACGCCGCTGGGCCCCAGTTCCTTGGCCAGCGCGCGGGAAAACCCGATCAGCGCCGCCTTGCTTGCGGAATAGGCTACTTCGCACGATGCGCCTACGCGCCCCCACATGCTGGAGAGCGTCACGATGCTGCCTGAACGGCGAGAGACCATGCCGGGCGCCAGAGCGCGGCAGAGATAAAAGGCTCCGGATACATTTGTGTCCATCACGCGGTGCCATTCCTCGTCCGTCATGTCGCACAAAAGCCCCGTGTGGGATACACCCGCGCAAAGCACAAGCGCGTCTACATGATGATAGATGCTTAAAAGCGTCCTGCACATTTCATTTGCGGCCTGTGCATCAGCCAGATCGCTCGCCAGGGCATGAACATCCAGCCCTTTGGCACAGAGTTCCTGCGAAAGCGCTTCAACGCGCTGCTTGCCGCGGCAGGCGTGAGCCAGCACGGTATACCCCTGTTCAGCCAGCAGCCGCGCACAGGCACTGCCGATGCCGCCGGATGCACCTGTGACGAGCGCAACTTTTCTTCCCATATTGTTCTCCTTGACTTGACGGATTGTCCGTCAGCAGTTATCATCAATCTAAGCTGTACATCAGCTTGACAATGGAGATTGACGCACTGGGAGAAGGTTTCCCGGTGCGGATTAAAGACTTCCTCAATCATTATACAGAAAAAACAGGGGGATGCAAGATGGCCTATCAGATTTACTGCGGAAAGGGTTTTGAAACGCAGAAAGCCGAACGCTTTTTTAAGGAGCGCCGAATTCCTTATCAGCGCGTGGATGTGATCAAATATGGCATTGGAAAGCGCGAGCTGGAGAGTGTGGCATCGGCAGTGGGTTTGGATGCCCTGTGCGATAAAGAGAGCAAGGCTTACCGCGAAAGCGTTATCTGTTATACCCAGAACCGGGAAACAATTCTTGCCGGGCTGCTGGAAAAGCCTGCGCTTTTGAAGCTGCCCATCGTCCGCTGCGGGAAAAAGGCCAGCGTCGGCTTCTGCCCTGACGTTTGGACGCAATGGCTGGAGGCCGGCGTGAAATAACGAAAATCAGTAAAACGAGCCGTTTTTAAATTGACAATCCGGCTCGTTTATTTTATACTGGATATAAAGACATTCTGCACAAAGCCCATCATAATTTATAGGGAGGTATGCACCACAGCTTTCGTTGGAGCCTTGATAGACACTGCCGCACCATCATTTATGCGACCGTGTGCGGCATTCCCTTTGCTGCACGCCGTCAGGCTGCAGTCACAAACATGTAAGGAGCTGCCCATGATTCTTTGTATTGACATTGGCGGAACAGTCGCCAGAATGGGCCTTGTAGACAAAACAGGCCACATCCACGCCCGCTACGAAAAGCGTGTGGACTTTGATCATTACAAAACACCTCTTTTGAAAATTGTGCTGGAAGGCGCACGCGAGTTCATTCAGGAAACGGGTGCTGAAATTGAAGGCATCGGCATTTCTGCCGCCGGCATGATCGACGACCGTCTGGGCATTGTTCTTGGTATCAACGGCCGTATCCCGCTGTATGAGGGTTCGCCGCTCAAGGATGCTTTTGAAGCCCAATTCCATGTGCCAACAGCCGTGCTCAACGATGCCAACGCTGCCGCGCTGGGCGAGTGTTTTGCCGGTCGTGCCAAGGGCGTGGATAACATGCTTTTGATTACACTGCGCACCGGTGTCGGCTGCGGTATCATCATCAACAGGCGCGTATTCGGCGGCGCACGCGGCATGGCGGGCGAGGTTGGCCATTTTACGCTCTATCAGGATGGGAAACCCTGCCCGTGCGGCAAACGCGGATGCTTTGAAACCTATGCTTCCACCACGGCACTCATTCAGGCTGCTAAGGAAAAGACGGGCGAAACCTTCTCTGGCGGCAAGGAAATTTTTGACCGCGCGGCGGCGGGGGATGAAGCGCTGCTTGCTGTGCTGGATCACTGGACGGATGACATTGCCGCAGGTGTTTCCGGACTCATCCACATTTTCAATCCCGAAGTTGTCCTCATCGGCGGAAGCGTCTGTGAGCAGGAGGAACTGCTCATTAAGCCGCTGCGCCGTAAGACACACGATATCACCATGCGCCGTTTCCGCGAGGGGTTGACGCTCGACCGTGCCGTTCTTGGAAACGATGCCGGATTGATCGGTGCAGCCAAGTTCTTCATGGACAAATACTGCTGAACCCAAATGGAAAAAGGACTGAACAAAAACTCATAAAATAAATTCCAGCAGGAAATCAAGGCGTGCTCTTGGTTTCTGCTGGAATTTTTAACGTTCATGCGTCCTGAATGATCCAATGGGCATTCGTGCGCCTGTCCGTCTTTGACGATGACAAGCCCTGCCATCACGTCTACTCTGCGCCGATGATGATCCATTCCATACAGTGCCGTGTTCGATATCGTGCATCCGGGTTTTGCAGATGGACGGCTTTTAAATTTCGTGGAGGCAAATGAAAATCAGGAGAGTGAAAGAAAGAGAAAATGCATATACTGTCAGTTGGCGGGTGTCTCCCGGCCGTCTTTGTCCTGAATGCGTGTGCCTTCGCAGGTGAGCAGCATGGTGCCGATGCGCCAGGCATCTGTGGTCAGGGTCTGTTCTCCGTTTGGGGTGCTGGTGAGGATGCGTGCTGTGCGCTCGCTGCCTGAATAAAACGAGGCATTGTATGCGCCGGTCGGCGTGGTGACGCGCAGGGAAAGAAGCGGGGTTTCCTGCTGGATGCTGAACTCGGCAGGATCATAAAACTGCCCCAGAATCTGGCTCAGCAGCGTGGAAAACACGCCGATGTCAGCCTTCTGTCCGTTGACGCTGACGGCATTGGCGGTTTGGCAGTCAAAGGAAAACTGTCTCTCTGCTGACGAGAAGGAAACGGAAACAATATCTGAACGGCGAAGGCCGGGGAAAAGCGTCTGCGTACCGCATGCCTGGGAGGGGAGAACAGGGGGTTCAGGGGTGATGCCGGAGGCCGGAGAAAAGGCTGCAATCCCTGCAAATGCGGCCGCGCAGAGAAGCAGCACGCCCAAGAGATTTTTCAAGCAGGCAGCCTCCTTTCTGATGCTGTCTATTATAGCGGTCAGTTGTAACGGGGAAGCAATGCGAATGAAACAAAATTGTGAACTCTTTTTCGGATTTTGATTGTTACGGTTTGACAGCGCGCGGGCAAGTAAGATAAAATGAAAGAAAAGTCTCAAAACGTGCGGCCAGTCCAGAATGCCGCCGCAGGATGGATGGAGTGTTTTTTTGATGGTTCTCAAGCATGATACGCTGGATGATTTTTACCGCACGCCGCGGGGGGCTTTGCCAGCAGGGGCACAGGTTCGTCTGCGCGTGGCTATAGAGGAATGCCCCGCACTGGAACGCGTTGAAATGCGCGGCTGGACGGACAGGGAATATCGTTTTCCGATGCGCAAACTGGGCATACGAAACGGCGAAACGATTTATGAAGTGCAGGTGACGGTCAATCAGGAGCCGGGGCTGCATTGGTATCGGTTCGAGGCATTTGCTGATGGGCAGCGATATGTCCTGGGGGCACCCGGCGATCATACCGGCTGCGGCAGGGGCATCATGGGCAGCGAAGAGAGTTTCCAGATCACAGTCTATGATGCAGACTACCAGACGCCGTCGTGGATGCATGAGGGAATCATGTATCAGATCATGGTGGATCGTTTCTTCCATGGCGAAGGGACGGATGAACTGCTGTCCGCCAAAGATGGGCAGAATATCATCCTCCATACGGACTGGAACGAAATGCCTGTGCTGAACATCTCCGAGAATGGGGACAACTTTGCCAATGACTTTTTTGGAGGCAATCTCGAAGGCGTTCGCCAGAAGCTCTCTTATCTGAAGAGCATGGGCATCAGCATCCTGTATTTTAACCCGATTTTTCTTGCCAGAAGCAATCATAAATATGACACAAGCGACTACATGCAGGTTGACCCGATGTTTGGGGACGAGGAAGCGCTGAAGCGGTTATGCGATGAAGCAGGCAAACTGGGCATCCGCGTGATGCTGGACGGCGTATTTTCGCATGTGGGCGATGACAGCATTTATTTTAACCGCCGCGGCACGCACGGCGAGAAGACAGGCGCATACAGAGACCCTGACTCACCGTATAAAAAATGGTTCACATTCAAGCGGTGGCCGAAGGAATATGAGTGCTGGTGGGGCTTTAAGACGCTGCCCAACGTCAACGAAATGGATGAGGATTATCAGAAATACATCCTCACGGGTGAGGATGCGGTTGTCAAGCACTGGCTGCGTGTGGGCGCGAGCGGATGGAGGCTGGATGTTGCAGACGAATTGCCCATGCCCTTCCTGCGCGAATTGCGCCGACAGGTAAAGAGCGTGTCCAAAGACGAGGCTGTTTTGGGCGAGGTTTGGGAGGATGCCAGCCATAAGGTGACGTATGGTCAAATGCGCTCGTATGTGCTGGGCGATACGCTGGACAGCGTGATGAACTACCCGCTGCGCGATGTGCTGATTGATTTTTTGATGGGTAGAAAGAACGCGGGCACAACGGCGCATGAATTGTCCGCTTTACATCAGAATTATCCCAAACCCTTCCTCTATGCGCTGATGAATTTGATGGGCAGCCATGACAGACCCCGCATTCTCAATGTGCTGGCAGGCAATGATGGAAGCGAAATTCCACGGGCACAGCGTGCCTATCATCAGCTTTCGCAGGAAGAGAGAATGATCGGCGGACTGCGTGAACGCATGATGCTGCGCTTTATCCTCAGCGTGCCGGGAATGCCCTGTATTTATTACGCAGATGAAGCGGGGATGGAAGGCTGCGCTGATCCGTTTTGCCGCCGTACCTATCCATGGGGGAATGAAGATCAGAAGATGATCGCTTATTATCGCCGGTTGATCAGAATGCGCCGGGACAGCCGCGTTTTGCAGACAGGCGAGTGCGATTTTATTGCCCCGTGCGGCGATGTACTGGGGGTTGTACGGTATATTCACAATGGCGTGGACGCGCTGGGCGAACGCGCCGAAAATGGAATGGCCATTACGTTCATCAACAGGAGCGCACAGCCTGTTGATGTGTATCTGACAGAGAAGGATGTCATGAGCGCGCAGACACTCGTCAGCGAGCAGAATGAAGTGTTCACGGCGCGTGCCGGAGCTTTCAGCCTGCGTGTGAATGGTTTGCATGGAACGACATACTTTGGAAAACTGTAAAAGCCCAAAAAGAGGAACGCATCGTTTAAGCTGCGTTCCTCTTTTTTTGCGCGGATTCAGTTGAAATTTTCAGCGGGGCTTACTGGTTTTTGTATTTGGCGCGGAGTTTTCTCAATTTCCCGCCGCAGTATGCAATCAGAACGATATAAAGGACGGTCAGCGATACAAACAGGATGCTGAAAAAGATGTCCAGCGGGCTGGATGTGCCGGGAAATGATCTGGGCCAGTTGGGCAGAAGGCAGAAAAGGAAGATCACGAGGACGGGAAGCATGCGGGTTTTGATGACATGATGGATCATATCCAGCTTGGATTCATTGTCGGAGAAGATTTCCCCATCGTTGTCAGACTGAATTTCCGAAGCCGGTTTGCGAAAATACAGCCAGCCGGTGCAGCAGTTGAAGTATTCCCAGCCGTAATCCTGAAACATTTGAAGATATTCGCTGTCTGCACTTCCGTTTCTGTAATCGAGGCGGTACACGACGTCTTCGGGCGTACATGCTTCAAAGATGTAAAAGAAAGGGAGAATGGTTTTCACAAGCCGCAGACCCTGCCTGTGCTGTTGGCGCAGCCAGCGTTCTTCATCCTCATAGTCTGCAATGGTGAACAGGTGAAGCTTCGTTTTACGCATGAACAGTTTCTCCTTTGCTGTTTTTGTAAAGCCGTTGGATCCGTCTGATCTCAAGGTCCAGAATTTCCTTTCCAAGCGGGGTGATTTCATAAAGTTTTCTTTTTTCTTCTTCGGAATAAAAGGCAATCAGGCCGTCTTTTTCCATTTTGGCGAGTGTGCCGTACATGGTTCCGGGGCTGATGGAAACCGCGTTTGCGGTCATCTGGCGAACCTGCTGGCCGATGCCGTAGCCGTGCTGAGGCGTTTGCAGGCAGAACAGGATATAGAATCCTGTTTCGGTCATGGGCACATAAATGCGTCGTATCCGTTCTTCCATAAAATGCCTCCCGTATCGCAACTCGTTATATCGAACTCCGGTATATTCACATTATATCGAGGTTCGATCTATTTGTCAATGAAAATCAAAAAAACAGCAGTGCTTCAAACACTGCCGTTCTGTTTTTTTGGCTTATTCAGCCCGTTCAAATGTGGTTTCCAGGGCCGTTTCCCATACTTCGCCGGGGGCGAGCTTTGCGGCGCAGGGTTTATCCGCCCATGCAGCCGGGCCGTCTTTTTCTCCCGGAAGAGAATGCCACGGCTCGATGCAGACAAAGCGCATCGGCACAGTCGATGCAGACCAGATGAGCACGAATGGGAAACCTTCAATATTCACGCGGATACTGCGGCCTGTGTCCCTTTCAACAAGGGACAGCGACTTGGAGCGCAGGCCTGTCATACAGTGGCTGTCGTTGGCAAAGAGCGTATCCGTGAGCGGGATGCGCGTTGTGTTGCGGGCTAGATAGTAGTCTGCTCCGCCGCAAGTCAGGCCGCCGGCCGCGGTATTGATGCACAGAGGAGATTCCAGCCGGTCAAATACGAGATCGTAGTCCGTGTAGGTGTGTGCATCGTCAAATGGCACGGCGTAGGCAGGGTGAAAGCCCAGACCGAACTGCATGTCTTCTTTTCCGGTATTTTTGATGGAGATGGCATGATGAACGCGGGCGCCGTCCAGCGTGTAGCGCGCCGTGAGCGTGAAGTCAAATGGCCACAGACGCCGCGTCTCTTCAGAGGATGACAGCTCAAGGGTGACGGATGTATCGGTCTGCTCCTTCAAGGCGTGCTCAAAGTCACGGGCAAAGCCGTGCTGACCGCCTTCAAACGTTTCAGAACCGACTGTAAAGCGGCCGCCGGTCAGACGGCCTGTGTAAGGAAAGAGTATAGGAGAATGGCGGTTCCATACGGCCGGATCGCCGCACCAGAGCATCTGTGCATTTGTTTTTTTGTCTACGACGCTGACGGCTTCTGCACCAACGGAATCGACTGTCAGCCGAATCCGTTCATTTTCAATGGTATAGCGCATTCAAAAAACCTCCTGATTATGGTTAAAGAAGCGTGAGCCCTGCTTCCTCAAAGACCTGATGGGTTTTTTCGTCCCAGATGGAGGACTGTACTTCGCCAATATGCGCTTTGCCCAGAAGCAGCATGCACAGGCGGGACTGACCAATGCCGCCGCCCATGGTCAGGGGCAGTTTTCCCTCAAGGAGCATCTTGTGAAAGGGCAGAGAACGGCGGTCATTGCAGCCGGAAATCGTCAGCTGACGATCCAGCGACGCAGGATCAACGCGAATGCCCATTGAGGAAATCTCCATTGCGCGGTTCAAAACGGGGGCATAGAACAGGATGTCGCCGTTGAGCGCCCAGTCGTCATAATCCGGAGAGCGGCTGTCATGCGGCTTGCCGGAGCGGAGCGCGCCGCCGATTCCCTGAATGAACACGGTACCATGCTGGCGGGCAACAGCATTTTCTCGTTCTTTGGCGCTCAGGTTGGGAAATTGGTCTTCCAATTCCTGCGCGGTGATGAAGGTCACATGGCGGTTAAGGAGGGGGGTGTCGCACAGCTGCGGATATTTGCCGCGCACAGCCAGCTGAGTGTCACAGATGGAGCAGACGATGGAACGCACAGCTTGATGCAGCGTAAATTCTGTACGGCTTTCCTCTGTGATGACCTTCTCCCAGTCCCATTGATCGACGTAAATGGAGTGCAGGTTGTCCGGTTCTTCGTCGCGGCGGATGGCGTTCATATCGGTATAAATCCCTTTGCCAGGGTGGATGTCATAACGGTAGAGCGCCATGCGTTTCCACTTGGCTAAGGAGTGAACAACCTCGGCCTGCGCGCCTGCGGCGGGGATGTCAAACCCGACAGGGCGTTCAACACCGCTCAGGTTGTCGTTCAGTCCAGAGGATGGTTCTACAAACAGCGGCGCCGACACACGCTTTAAATTCAGCTCGCGTGCGAGGGAATCCTGGAAGATGCGTTTAATAAGGCTGATGGCACTCTGTGTCTGATACAAAGACAGGTGCGGCGCATAGCCCGTGGGAATGAACGATGTGCCCATGGCGGATGTTCTCTTCTTTCTGATCATGATTTACAAGTAGTATAACGCGGCTGGGCATTCGGCGCAAGGGAAGGCGCAAAGAAAGCCGTGATAATCGTTTGATTGCCGTATGCACAGCGCAGGATGGCGTGAATCATGCAGGGAGTCTTCACTGTCTGAATGTGCGCCGTGTGATGCGGGCGGCAAAAACGCAGGACACGGACAATGAAACAGGACAGAAAAGACAATACATCATCGGCAGACGTGCAGCGTCTGTGAACGCTGAAAGAGCCGTGCGTGATGAAAAAGATTTTGCAGCAGAAGGCTGGTCATGTTTCGCCTGGCTGTTTTGAAAAAGGCAGCATCCGAATTTTCGAACGCTGCCTTTGCTTGGAGTCTTTATGTCCGCTTGGAAGGAGAGAGCAGATGGCGAATTTCAAATCCCTTGGAGAGATTGCCGTGCAGCCGCAGCTGTCCGCTCAGGAATAGTTTATCCACCGTTGTCAGGCCGCGCGCCATGGCAAGCAGGTTGTCAAAGCTGCACTGAACATATGCTTCGGCATCCGCCGCAGAAAACGGTTCAACGCGCAGCCTTCCATCGGCATAGCGGATATGGAATGTACCCGCGCCGCGTCCAATGATGGTAATCTGCACAACACGCCAGTAATGATCGGCATGCAGGCTGCGGCAAGTGCGCTCATTTTCGATGTAACAGTGTTTGAGCTGCTCAAAAGCCTCGCTGAAGGCAATCGGTGCGCCTGCGCCCGCGCCGCCGCAGATATCTTCATACATCCGATTATACTGCGCAGCGCTCTTTTCCCACGAAAAGTCCTTGTTCATGCAGCGTATGCGAAGCGTATCAAACATGGCTTCATTGCCAAAGTAGAGCTTCACAGCTTCCTCAATGGCAAGATACAGATCTTTTGCCTGATAATCGGAGAACGCAAAACCGTCTCCAATGCCGTCAAAATCCTTGTATGCGCGGACGGAGTCCTTCAAACCGCCCGTCTCGTGGACAATCGGCACCGTGCCATAGCGCATGGCCATCATCTGGGACAGGCCGCACGGTTCAAAACGTGAAGGCATCAGATACATGTCCGCGCCGGCAAATATGGCAGAGGCCATCGGCTCGTTATAGTCGCTGGAGAAGCCCAGCTGTCCCGGCCATTGCGTGCGCGCCCAGTTGAAGTAGTCAACATATTTTTGATCGCCCTGCCCAAAGATGATCAGCTGCACGCCCATATCCATCAGCCCCGGCAGGATCTGGCGGATCAGTTCAATGCCTTTCTGCTCAACAAGGCGCGCAACCGACGCCAGCAAAGGCCATTCCGGCTCCTGAGAAAGACCAAACAGGCGCTGAATTTCGCGCTTGCAAAGCGCTTTTCCAGCCAGATCGTCCACGGTGAAGTGATACGGGATGAGCGGATCATGCGCCGGGTCATAGTGGCTGGTATCAATGCCGTTGAGAATGCCGTACAGCTTAGGGTTGATGATATCCACAACGCCTTGCAGACCATGCGCATAATACGGATAATGAAGCTCTCTTGCATATGTTGGTGACACCGTAGACACGGCATCAGCCATCATCATGGCGCCTTTCATCAGGTTGATATCCTGACGGCCTTCATATTCAAAGCTCAAGCCGCCGTGATACCATCCTTCCGGCAGAGCAAACGTGTTTTCCAGTTCGTCCCGGCCAAACTGCCCCTGATAGGCAATATTATGTATGGTATACACTGTTTTGATGCTGCCAAGCTCTCTATTGAGCACCGCATCATTTTTCAGATAGAGAATAGCCAGAGCCGTCTCCCAATCGTTGCAATGCAGGATATCGGGCAAGCCGCCCAATTGAGGCAGCAGGGTGATGACGGCGCGGCAGAAGAAGGCAAACCGCAGAGAATCGTCCCCGTAACCATACAGCCGCGGGCGATGGAAGAAATGTTCGTTTTCGATGAAATAGACGTTTACACCTTTGAGTTCGCTGTGATACAGCCGACAAGGCAGCTCACGCTGCCCCAGCTGGATGAGGTCGGAACGAATGAGCGTCAAATTGTCCCCATGGTTCTGGCGGGTACACTGGTACAGCGGAGTGACAATACAAATCTCATCACCAGTATCCTTTAGAGCAGGCGGAAGGGAGAAGGCGACATCCGCAAGGCCGCCGGATTTGCTGAAAGGTGCGCATTCACTCGTCACAAACAAAATCTTCATAAAGCAGCTGTTCCTTTCGTATCGGCAGCAAAACGCCGCCATTTCCACAAAAATACGATAGATATGCTACTTATATTTTACAGAAAACGGTTTAAAAAGTCAACGATGATGCCCATCTTTCATGCAGATTTTTTGTCAAATCAATGTCCATCAAAAAACAGACAGTCAAGTTTTTGAAAGGAGAGGACGATGAAAAAAACGGCCGCTCTTTTTAAATGTGTTTCTACATGGATGCTGCAGCAAAGGATTGAATACAGTTTTTGTAAATTAAAAGCCGACACAATAGCCGGCGTTTTTAGTCCTAATCCATTCCGAGACGATGCTCAATGCGGGAAATGCGTATTTCAAGCCTGCCATCCGAGAGATCAGTCTCTTTAAGCGTTTCCTTCACGGTCGTTCGAGCCAGCAGGTAGTCGCATGAAACTTCCAGCGTATCTGCCAGAAGACAGAGCGTTTCAAGGCTGGGTTGACGCAGTCCGCGCTCATACAATCCCACTGTATTGAGACTCTTATCAATGATATCGGCTAAAACCTGCTGGCTCAAATGTTTAGCTGTGCGTGCTACCTTCAAACGCTGTCCGAATTGAATCATAGTTCCTCCTCCTGAAACCAACTGTTTCATTATTTGAATTATATTTTAAGTATACGGTGTATTTGAAGAACGTCTACTGACAAAAACGGTGTATTTTGAAATTCTTTACTAGTTTTATGTGGTTATGGAAGAAAAAATGCACGAAAATACCGAGTGTTGTGTCTGATTCACAAATACCAGGGGACAGACGCTTGTCTTGCGGGGAAAACAAATTGACCCAGACGCAAAAGATGATTATAATCAAAGCATCAGATCTATCAGGAGGAAAAAATGGAAAAGAGGGAAAACTACACGCTGCGCGCCCTGTATCTGATCGCGATCCTTTTCGTGGTTGACGGGCATATCCCGCTGGGGGAAACGATGAATTTCGGCGGACTGTTCCGCTACTATTCTTTTCATCTGATGCTGTTTGCCTTTGGCTCCGGTTACTTTTTTTCAAGAAAAGGCGGCATTTTTCATCAGTTCATGCACAGTGTTAAGCGTCTGCTCGTGCCGCTTTATGTGTTCAATCTGCTATATGGTCTGTTAGCAGCGGGGCTCAGGCGCTTTTTCGGCGCAGAGCTGGGCGCGCCGCTTTCCGCTTACACGCTGCTGATCGCTCCCATGACAGATGGACAGCACTTTGTCTATAATCTGGGTGCATGGTTTATTTTTCCCCTGTTTCTCATCAAGACGCTCTATCTCCTTGCAGATGCAGCGTTTTCGCGGGTAAAGCACAAAGAGATTCTTCTTTTCCTGCTTGCGCTGATTCCGGGATGCATCGCTGTACAGCTGTGCTACACAGGCAGGCAGGCGCTCCTGCCTCTTTTTGCGCTGCGGTCGATGATCCTTCTGCCCGGGTATGCAGCAGGCGTCGTGTACAAGCAGAAGCTGGAAAAGCTGGATACCCTGCCGACAGTTCCCTACCTGCTGGGGATTGTCGTTTTGCGGATGCTCCTTTCCGTGAGATATGAGAATCTGGCCTATCTGCTGTCTGACTGTTCTTACTTTGTCTGCGATGCATTTGGCGTTTACGCAGGCGGCGCATTGGCCATCGCATTTTATCTGAGAATTGCGCGGCTGCTGGCTCCGCACATTCAGAAAAGCCGCCTGGCGCTGTTTGTCAGCCGGCATACGTTCGACATCATGATGCATCACTACATGGGCTTTTACCTGGTGAATCTCTTCTTCCTCGGGCTCAATATTTTAAAAATCGGTGCATCTGATTTTTCCGTTCTTTCTCTCAGAACGCAGGCCGGTTATGTGTATGCGCCGGGCGGGCGCAGCGAATGGGCCGTTATTTACCTGCTGGCAGGTGTACTTCTGCCGTGTTTACTGGCTCTTTTAATGGACAAGACGAAAAAAATTTTCAAAAAGCCCGATTGAAGAAAGAGAAATAACCTGTTATACTGAAAATATCCCGAGGACAGGACGTATATTTTTGTCCTGAAACATATACAATAAGGAGGAACCAACCCATGAGCAGCAAGTATGCAGGCACACAGACGCAAAAGAATTTGGAAGCAGCGTTTGCCGGAGAATCTCAGGCGCGCAATAAGTACACCTACTTTGCATCCGTGGCCAAAAAAGAAGGCCTGGAGCAGATTTCTGCCCTGTTCCTGAAGACTGCCGACAATGAGAAGGAACATGCCAAAATGTGGTTCAAGGAGCTGGGCGGCCTTGGCAACACTGCCGAAAACCTGAAGCATGCAGCAGACGGCGAAAACTATGAATGGACCGATATGTACGAAGGCTTCGCCAAGACAGCGGAAGAAGAAGGTTTTACAGCTCTTGCTGCAAAATTCCGCATGGTCGCCGCCATTGAGAAGCATCATGAAGAACGCTACCGCGCACTGCTTCACAACGTCGAAACAGCGCAGGTTTTTGAAAAGAGTGAAGTGAAAGTCTGGGAGTGCCGCAACTGCGGGCACATCGTCGTGGGCACCAGAGCGCCGGAAGTCTGCCCGGTCTGCGCGCATCCGCAGAGCTATTTTGAAGTACACTGCGAGAATTATTGATTGGAACAAAAAAGGAGGGGCCAAATGAAATTTTATGTCTGCGCCCATTGCGGCAATATCATTGCATATATGAAAAAGACCGGCGTGCCGATCATGTGCTGCGGGGAAAAAATGCAGGAACTTGTTCCCGGAACCTCCGACGGCGCGGCTGAAAAGCATCTGCCAGTCGTGAAGACAAACGGCTCAACGATCACGGTCGAAGTTGGAAGCGTAGAGCATCCGATGGTGGAAAAGCACTGGATCGAGTGGATCGTGCTCGAAACGGAAAACGGATTCCAGAAAGTGGACATCAATCCTGGTCAGGCTCCTTGTGCGCAGTTTGTTCTTGCGCAAGGGGACAAGGTGGTTTCTGCTTACGCCTACTGTAACCTGCACGGTCTCTGGAAAGCATAAATCAAAAAGAGCGAAAGCCGATGCTTTCGCTCTTTTTTACATGCCTTGTTCAGGCGCACGGAAGGCATAATAGCCGTATAGACGGGCGCGCTCAATTTCTTCCCGGCGAATCCGCACAAGCCCCGGTTCCACCACGTCCAGCAGACCGGTTTTGTCGTCGGGATAGTCTGCCCGCATCAGAGGATCCAGCAGATACACCCACCCGCCCTGCACAGAGGCGATCACCAGATAATGGGAGCTTGATGTAAAAATGCCTTCCAGAACAGACGTGATGACGGTGCTGCCCTGCTGGACGGCATCAAGTGCTTCATCCAGAGAGCGATAAGCCTGATAATCCAAACCGTAATACTGCGCAAGCTGCTCAAAAAAATTGATAGATGTGCCGGTTTTGCGGAACAAAGTGCCGCGCTGGTTGTTGCCTGCGGCAAAAGACGCAAAAATGACCGGAAGATACTTTTCAAAATCTTCCGGCGTCCGGGGATGAATGCGCCCGTGCCCTCCGCGGCAGCGATAGCAGTTGATAGAACAGGGACAAAGATAAAATCCACGTTCCGGGTTCCGTGCAAAAGCGAGCAGCTGAGGCAGCTGGTTGCTGGACAGCTGATGCCCGATGGCCATTGCTGCCGCTGTCGGCCCGCATCCGCTGCCCTGCATGGTCCGCCATTTTTCGCTGTGGTATGGCTCATACAGGGACTCCGCCCAAAGGGGATCGTTCTGGGCATAATATGCGAAACCTTTCGTGCCCGGCACGTTGATAATTCTGCTGTAAGTTTCCTCGCAAACAACGCCTGCCGGCAGGAGCAGAAGGAAAAAAAGCGCAAAAGAAAAAAGCCTGTTCAAGCTGAACCTCCGTTTTCAATAGACTTCTATTGAACTTTCGAGAAAGAAAGGTCAAAATCCTTTCTCAAAAAGCATATCATCAAAACAGAAAAAAGAAAACCGCCTGCTTGAGGCGGTTTTCTTTGTGTCAGGCCGAAGCAGCCTCGCCGGAAGTGGTTTCCGGATCGGTCGGGGGATTCGGTTCAACCGGGGGGTTCGGTTCAACCGGGGGATTGGGCTGATCCGGAGTTTCAGGCTCGACAGGTTTTTCGGGTTCAACCGGCTTTTCGGGCTCTTCGGTTGGTACAGGGGTAGCAGTCGGATTCGGCGTTGCAGTCGGCTTCGGCGTTGCGGTCGGCTTGGGCGTGCGGGTGGGCTTCGGCGTGCGAGTGGCCTTCGGGCGCGACTGCTTTTCGGGCTGTCCTTTATCGGAACCAATGGTCAGGCGCTGCTCCTGCGGCTCCACGCTGCCTTCCACCTGATCGTCCGACAGAACGACAACGGGCTGGAGGTTGTCCACGATCTGGATGAATGTCTTGCCCACCTTCATGGGCAGTTCCTGACCGTTTTCATCGAAGAACACCATGCGGTTGTTCAGGCCGCTGTCAGCATCGGCTTGGCGCGCCCAGCTGCCGCGGATATACTTTCCGTTCTGAAACACCTCAGCAACACCCTCGCCATAAAGACGAATCACAGGACGGGATGGGTTGTTGCTGGACCAGGAAATATCGGTACGCAGTACAATGACATTGGCAAAAGAACACTGTTCACCGGTGTCGCCGTCCACATAGGGCATTCCATCGCGGAAGCGATCATACAGGCCGGTGGCATCATTATACTGGTAAGCGGTCACATAAGACGGATACGTCTGCTTGTAGCTGATGATGAGACCATTCACATCTTCGCCGCGGTCCAGTCCAGTGTCCGTGAACTGGAAAGGATGCGGCTGTGGATTGAGCTGATAATCTGCGAGAATTTCGCTGAGGTTTACGCGGACGTTGTGTGGATTGACGTGGCCGCCATCGCTGCTGCGAGGGAACCAGTCGGAATTCTTGCTCATACCGTTGAGGTAGGTGGGATAGGAGAACTTTCTGTTCTCACCATGCGCCTTCACCCAGTCCTTCACATTGTTTTTGTCGCCGCCGCCCTGATAGCCGAAGAAGCAGTAGGTGCCGCCCCACATCTCTCTCAGATTGCACATGGGCACACGCGCGGAGCGAATCGGGCCGGCAGAGTCCGGAACATCGCCCATGAACATCGCCAGCGTGCGCGTGGAGCCATCCATCTGGATGGGCATTTCATAGGCCAGATCGGCGCTGGCAATTCCCCAATGCGGCAGGGCGGCGGGATGCGTGTCAATGGTGGCCAGAATCGGTCGGTAAGCGCCGGAGAACGGCTCGCCGGTGATGGGGTTTATCCCCTCCTGAACGGGATTTTCACCAGGGATGGACATCGTGACCTTGCCGGAACCGTAGGAATCAGCCTTGCCCAGCTGCTGAGGGCTTCCGGAGGCGGTCAGGCCGCTGGCGGAGAAATCATTCTCAGCCAGCGCTGCGGGAACTGTGAGCGCTGCACACAGGCTTAGAAGCGCTGTGCACTTCAAAAAAGATCGAATCATGAGGAAACCTCCTTGGTATGTATTGGGTTCATCTTTTTCTTTATCTTTTTGTGTTCTATATCAATAGACGGAGGAAAACGGAAAATGTTGCACGATTTTAAAAAAATTTGAAAAAAGAACACATTTTTGTAATTTTTACAAAGTGATGAAAATGCAGAAACATTTGAGCCTTTTCAACGTCTAATCATTATAGAAAGAAAAACCGTTTTAAAATGGAAAAAACAAAGGAGGGAAAACCATGCTGACGATGACCGCACAGAGGATTTCAAAGTTTTTCGGCAATACTTTTCAGTGGGGTACGCCCAAGCAGGAACCTGTAAAGCAAAAGAGGCCGATTCCCAGCAGCAAGACAGCGACGCTGCGTGCCCTGACGGATCTGGGGGAAAGCGTGGCTTCCGGTGTGCATGTGATTTATTCATCTGTGAGGCTGTATCTGTGTGTCGCCATGGAGCCAAAGCCGGATGCGCTGTGTGCTCAGAAGGAAAAGGACAGGCACACGGCCCGCGGCATGATTGAAGTCGATGAAATGTGGAGCGCTGCTGAAGTGAATGCCCGCTGGGCGCGGCGCGCAAAGCTTGTGGACGCGGATGGTCATGAAATTGAAACTGCAACCATCGGCGCGCGCGGGCTGACGGATGCCGGGGCAAAAGAAGTTTTCTTTGAATTCAATGCGCTGGACAATTACCCAGACGAAATGTATCTGTCCGACGGCCTGACACGCGTGCGCGTATGCTGAAAAAGCCGGATCAGGAGGAATGGCGTGAAAACGGATAATAAGAAGCGTCTTGCAATGCTGCTGTTTTCTGCAATGCTGTGCACAGGTGCGCAGAACGGCGAAGCCCTTTTTGAAACAGTCAAAACAGCGCTGGAAGAAGCTGGTTATTTCTGGGAAGAAGTGGACGTTTATGCGATGCCGGCAGCAGGAAAAAGACGCTTGGCCCGCGGGCCGCAGGGGTATTTTGATCTGATGGAAGATGAAAGCGGCGTTGTGCAGCGGCTGGCGTTCCTTGTTGACCGGGGACAGGACAGCGCCGAATTTCTCCGCGCGCTGGGCGAAGAAGATGCCCAGCAGGCGGCACAGGTGCTCAAAACACGCTATGAAGAAAGCTTCGCTTACCACAGCGCACATATGAATAAAAAAGATGTTCGCGCTACGGCATTCTCCCGCGGAGGTTCGCGCTATTATGAACTGGAAGAAGGCTGGCTATATGCCACATTTCTGAAAAACAGGTAGACCAAACAGGCTGTTGCAAAATGAGAATGCCATAGTGATCTGTGCAGCATATTTGAAGAAAAAATGTAAATCGACCTTTACGAAGAAGCGAGACCGCTTTTTCGTAAAGGTCGATTTTTTTGCAGTGTTTAAAACCTATTTTGCAGCAGTCCCTTTTTAGTAATCTGCTTCAGCGTCTGAGAAAGTGCGCTGTAATGCCCAGCAGCACAAGGCAGCAAGCAAACAGAATCATCCATTTGCAGGCCAGCACAATGCGGTGCTTTGTCCTCTGGCGGCGTGCTTCATCGGGATCGACGCCGGGAATAAACGATTCGTCGGTGATCTTGTCAAAAGAAAGATCGAAGATCTCGCCAAGAAGCACCATCTGGCGAAGGCTTGGGGAACTGCTGCCCTTTTCCCAGTCAGCAACAGTCTCCGCGGAAACGCGCATTTTTTCTGCCACTTCTTCCTCGGACAGGGCGCGCATCGTCATCAGCGTCCGCAGTTTTTCATGGAATTGCATGGGAAATCTCCTTATTCAAATCAAAATTACGCGTATGCGCTCAACTGATTATACCACCGCCGCAGAGAACCGCCAAGCCGGTTTTAATAGTTTCGGCTTACGTAGTCTATTTCCTGCACACCCGCACGCAGATTCAGCACAAGCGCCAAATGAAAAAAGTACCCGGAAAGCAGGTTGCAGAAATCCATCAGCGCGTCAGGCACATCGTGTTCCGCCTGAATGAATCGGTATAAAAGCCGAACCAGACACTTCGCTTTCACCCGCAGAAGGTGCGCCGTGCAGGCCGCCTGGCAGCCCTGCGGCAGAACAAAGCGTCTGCATCGTCCGGCGGCTTCTGTTTGCAGCGCTGTCAGCCGTGCATGCAGCCAGTCGATTTCATCAGGCGTAATGGTCATCCTTGTGCGGAGCGTCGGGTTAGCGTGATAAATCAGCTCGGCAACCTTCAAAAGTTCCGAACGGAAATCTTCCGTCTGCGCCGCCAGAAGGCCGGTCATGCTCGTCAGTTCGTCCGTGAGCAGCTCAAAATCACAGCGCAAATCATCGGATGCATCGGAGAGAAAAGGATACGCTTCATAGGGACTGTGATAAAGTTTCAATGTATTCACCTGATTTCTGAAAGTAAGAAAATCTGCTTCATCGACCGCCAGGCAAAGAAGGATTGCTCCCCTCAAGCGGGTTTAAGCCCATCACCGGCTTTACTCCGCCCAGCGCGAAAGGCATTTTTGCATCCACGCGCGCACATCGATCCCATAGACCTCCTGAAGCAGCGTGACATCCAGTTTGTCGGCAGGGCCTTCATAGCGTGCGCACCCGTCCTGCATGACCAGCAGGCGGTCGGCAAATTCCAATGCAAGGTTGATATCGTGCAGAACACCGACAATGCATCGGCTGCCCTGCGAAGTCCAGCGTTTTAAAAGCGCAATCAACTCCACCTGATACTGTAAATCCAGGTGGTTGGTGGGTTCATCCAGCAGGATGATGGACGGCTGCTGTGCGAAGACGCGAGCGAGAAAAACACGCTGGAGCTGACCGCCGGACAGCTGCGTGACCGGCTGGTCGCGCAGGTCGGAAAGGCCGGTCTGAGAAAGACAGTCTTCGACAATCGCGCGGTCCTCTGCCGATGCGCCGGCAAACAGCCCGCCGCGCTGATGTGCATAGCGGCCCATCATCACCGTGTCATAAACTGAATAACCAAAGTCTGCACTGCCCATCTGGGTCATCAGCGCCACAGCCTGAGCCGCCTGCTTGCGGGAAGCTCTGCGCATGTCAAGCCCCGCTGCTGTAACCGTGCCCTCAAAGGGAAGAAGCCCCGCCAATGCGCGCATCAAGGTCGTCTTGCCGCATCCATTCGGGCCAAGTATAGCCAGCCGCTCCCCTGCATGCAGGTGAATCTGAACATCACGGACGATCTTCTTTTCACCATAGCCGCAGGAAAGATGCTCTGCGTTGAGCATCACTTTTCCCCCTTTCGGCTCGTCCAATACACATAGATGAAGAAGGGCGCACCCAGCAGCGCCGTGATGGAACCGATGGGAATTTCACTGGGAGATGTCAGCGTTCTGGCCGCCAAATCGCACACAACCATGAATGTGCCGCCAAATACGGCGGACAGAGGAATCAGCGTTTTATGCAATGGGCCGAAGAATCGCCGGACGATGTGCGGAGCAATGAGATCGACAAATCCAATGATGCCCACAAAAGCTACACATGTGCCGGTAAGCAGCGAAACAGCGCCAATAAGCATCCATTTCGTGCGCTTGAGGCTGACCCCCAGCGCGGCCGCCTGCTCTTCACCGAAGGTCATCAAATCCATTTCACGCGCATAGCACGAGAAAAACAGCATGCACAACGGCACAATCAGCGCCACAGGCACTACCTGACGCCACTCGCGCGAAGAGAAGCTGCCCAGCTGCCAGAGCGAGATGAGCCGCGTATAATCCGGATTTGTGGCGGCAAGCGTGCTCATGAGCGCATTTAAGAACAGGGAAAGCACCATACCCGTCAGAATGATGGTGTTGTTGGAAAGACCGCGATCAATTTTCTGGGAGAAAATCATCGCAAACACAACAGCGCCAAATCCGCACAGCAGGCACACGACAGGCAGCATCACCACACTGCTGCCAAAGCCCCATATGATCATGACCACCGCTCCGAGTCCTGCGCCGCTGGACACACCCAAACCGTAGCTGGAAGCCAGAGGGTTTTTCAGGACAGACTGCATCACAGCGCCGCTGACCGCCAGCCCGGCACCCGTCAGAAAAGAGAGAAGCACCCGCGGGATGCGGATGCTCCATACAAGGCCGGGATAGACGCGGGGGAATCCATCGGGCAGGGGAACGGCAAAGAGCTTGTTCAAAAGCACCCGTCCGATGGCGGCAGGCGGCACGGATACGCTGCCCACGCACACTCCTGCCAAAAGAGACAGGAGCGCCGCTAAGATCAATAACGCAGCCTTGCTGCGCGTTTTACTTTTTGAACACATCGGGGTACAGCGCTTCACCCATCTGCCAGAGCGCGAGGGTGATGTTCTCATTGGGCAGAGAAGAGCTCATGTTGTCAATGTAGTAGATGGCATTGTCCTTCACGGCGGTCACATCAGCCCAGCCGTCGCGGCCAAGGATTTCATCAATCGGGTTATCGATGTAGTTGACATTGGTGAGGATGACATCCGGGTTTGCGCCCACAACGGTCTCGGGATCAATGCCAATCCAGCCTTCCTGATCGGCCAGTACATTCTCGGCGCCGACAAGGGAGATCATCTCGTCCATGTAGACGTTGCTGCCGAAGCTGTAGCAGTAAGGCGCGGCAGAAATTTCAAAGTATACGCTCTTGCGCTCTTCCTCTGGAATGGAATCGCCCAGCTTCTTAATTTCATCCAGCTCGGCGCGGAGTTCATCGTTGACTTTTACGGCAGCTTCTTCAGCCCCCATCACATCGCCGATGAAGGTGATATCGATGTAGATATCCTCAATGGTGGCGCTGCTGGGGATGGCGGCGAAGGAAACGCCCAAGTCCACAAGCGGCTGGAAGGGATTTTCTCCGCCAACCAAGCTGATGCCGGAATAAAGCACCATGTCCGGCGCGAGAACAGCCAGCTGCTCGACATCCGGGGTCATCATGTCGAATGCGGGCAGACCTTCCGGCAGTCCTTCAAGGCCAACGCTGTTTTTATCGATGGCAACAATCTTATCAGCACAGCCCAAATCAATCAGGGTCTGGGTGATGCTGGGCGCCATGCTGATGACGGTATCAACGGACTCCGGCAGGGTGAATTCGTTTCCGGCGCGATCGATTTCAGCCAGCGCAGTGAAAGACATCACGGCCAGCGCGAGCGTCAGAACGAGGGCAAAAATTTTCTTCATGGGTACTCTCCTTTTCATAAGTCGTGGGATTGGAGGGACAGCGGGCGCAGCCCGCAGTTTGAGGCAAAGCAAAAAAGCTCCCCTCGGTGAAAAGAAGAGCTTGGGAAAAACAAATACAGACAGGGATTCTGTCATGACCGCAGCGTTTAGTCCGTCCGCGCGGCCTGTTTTCCGGGCTCTCCCGATGCAGGGCAGGTCTTCCGGCTCAGAAACCCCCCGCCCAGCCTTCCCGCTGCAAAGAACAGTGGCCTATTGGGCGGGGCATCGTCCCTTTACGGCGGCGGTCCCGCGCAGGCATTGCACCTGCTTCCCTATTCTCCCGGGAAACGCTGTCTCCCAGGCACCCTGCATACCGCTTGTCAGTATACCACGGGGCGAAAGACTGTGCAAGAGCGGCACGCAACAAAAAATCGACCCTTTAGAAAGCCAATGTCATTAAGTTTGTCATCAGGGAAAAGCTGAATGGATAAGCAATATCGCATGGGATGCACGAAAGCGATTTATCCGATAGTGTACTGAACGACCAATAGACAGATCCATATCTGCTTGAAAAGCGATGAAGATAAGTGTGCTGAGCAGCTCTGTACGCGAAGGTGACGAATGAAAGCGGGGTGCCTTTTCGAGGGGCGTACCGTCCACCTCAAAAAGAAGCGTTTTTGGGCAGAACACGGGATGTATCTTTCTGTGCTTTAATCACATGGGTGAGATTCGGGCGAAGCAGATGTTCGCATCAAAAGCATCACACTTCGGCCGTTTTAGCTGTATCCTTTCAATCTCTTTGTGCTGGGAAAAGTCTGCTTGAATTCCTGAAAGATAAAATCAAAGAGTTTCTTGATTTCATAATCCAGGGTGTTGCTTTCTTCGTTTTCCGCCAACTAAGGGCTTCTTTTCAATTTTCTGCGCTTTGTCAAGTGTTCCTTCTAAATTTGTTGCAAAAAAGAACCAGTCCAAGTTTTGACGCTCGTTCTGGTTCTTTGCTGATTCTGTTGATTGTCTTAACGTAATGACATTGCTTTAATGGGGGATCATGATTTTTATGACTGGAACGGTGAGAACAAGCTGATTACAGCGAGAGTTTGAAGGTCGTCCAGATGTCCTGAAACTTCTGCTCGTCTTCCGGCGCAAGGTTCATAACGTATTCCAGATCGCCCATGCGCTCATAAATACCATTGAACACGGGGTTGTTCAGATAAGCGTCAGAGAGATAGTCCTTTGCGGCTTCATTTGGGCTGCAGTATGCCTGCCACTCGGCGCACACGGCGGCCACTTCCGGACGCAGAAGGTATTCAAGGAAAATGTTTGCATTCTTGGCGTGCGGCGCCTTGGAGGGGATGAACAGGCCGTCAATGCCGAATCCCAGCCCCTCTTCCGGCCAGACAACCTTCAGGTCAGGGTTGGCTTCCAGCGCCAGCGCGACAAACGGCGTGAAGGTGTAGGCAACGGAGATGTCGCCGGAAACGAGGTAATTGTGCAGGCTTTCATATTCCAGAACATGCACGTTTTCGCGCAGCGCATTGAGCTTCTCGGCAACTTCTGCAAGAACTGCTTCGTCAGTCGTGTTGATGCTCTGGTGCATGGACAGAAGAACCATCGCCAGAGTTACGCGCGCATCGTCAATGAGACCCAGACTGTCCTTGAGGGAAGGATCCCACAGGTCATTGTAGCCCTTGATGTCGATATGGACAACGGATGGATCGTAGACAATCAGCGGGCTGCCGCTGGTGTATGGGATGACATACTCGTTGTCCGGATCGAAAAACTGATGGGTGAAACCCTGATTCAGGTTGCCGTAGTTTGTCACGATTTCGGGATCGAATTTCTGCATCAGACCCGCCAGACGAACGGTGTTGAGCATGTAGTCGCTGGACAGAACGAGGTCATAGCTGCCGCCATCCACAGCGGAGAGCTTTTCATACATTTCTTCGTTGCTGGAGAACGTTGCGTAGTTGACCTTGATGCCGGTTTCCTTTTCAAAGGGTTTGATGACCGTGCTGTAGTCAATGTATCCTTCCCAGGCAAACAGGTTCAGGACGGGCTCATCTTTCTCGTTGATCGTTTCGGCAGATGCAAAAGAGAAGAGCATCATGAGTGCAGAGAGAAGACAGATGATTTTTTTCATAGATGTACCTCCTTAATAACGCCCTTTTTAAACGGGCGGGATGTCGGTGTGTCTGCGCGCGGCAAAGAGCTGGGACAGTGCAACAATCAGGAAAATACCCGCGAGCATCAGCGTGGACAGCGCGTTGATTTCCGGAGTGCCGCCTGAGCGAAGCCCCGTATAGACCTTGAGGGGCAGCGTGTTGGCTTCAGCGTTTGTGACGAAGAAGGAAATGATAACATCGTCCAGACTCATGGCGGCAGCGAGCATCATGCCGGAGACAATGGCCGGCATGATCAGGGGCAGTGTGATGTCCAGAAACACGCGCAGCGGGTTTGCGCCCAGATCGCGTGCTGCTTCAGCCAGGGAGGGGTCCATGCCCATCAGCCGCGCTTTGACGTTGATAAATACGTATGGGATGCAGAATGTGGTATGCGTGAGCACCATGGCGCCCATGCCCAGCGGAATGCCCACGGCGGTAAACAATGCCAGATATGCCATGCCCAGAACAAGTTCCGGGATCATCATGGGAAGCGTGGCGATGGTTTCCAGGGCGCCGAAACCGCGAAAATGGCTGTGCGCCATGGCTAAAGCGCCCATTGTGCCCACGATGCCAGCCAGCCCGCTGGAGAGCGCCGCGAGGATTAAGGAGTTTTTGAGCGCGCTGCCCATCAGTGCATTCTGAAACAACCGCTCATACCACATGGTCGAAAAGCCCTGCCATGAGCTGGGCGAGCGCCCCCTGTTGAAGGAGTAGAGGACGACCATCAGAATAGGCAGATACAGTACGATCAGAACGACGGTCAGATAGAGGGTGGAGAAGATTTTCCTTTTTTTTCTCACGTTACATCACCCCCAGATCGTCGCCGCCCGATTTGCGGTAAAGCAGGTAGACGCCGGCAGACAGCACAATCAGAACGACGCTCATGGCGGAACCAACGTTCCAGTCGCGCACCTTGAGCAGCTGGTCGCGGATGAGATTGCCCACAAGCACAAGACCGCCGCCCATGATATCCGACAGATAGAAAAGACCGACGCTCGGCACAAACACCAGCACACATCCCGCCAGAATGCCGGGCAGGGTCTGAGGAAGCGTCACAGTGAGGAAGGCACGGCATGGGCCTGCGCCTAAGTCGCGTGCGGCTTCTACAAGGGTAAAGTCCATTTTGTCCACGGCGTTGTGACAGGGCAGGATCATGAACGAAATCAGGCAGTAAACCATCGCTAAAAGCACGGAGCCATAAGAGCCGAGAAAGCGGATGTTTTTATCGATCAGCCCAAGGGCGCGAAGCACGCCGTTTATCGGGCCGTTGGCCTGCAAAAGGATCTTCCAGCCATAAATACGCACCAGTGCACTCGTCCAGAAAGGGATGATGACCAGCATCATTAAAAATGGTTTCCACTTTCTGTTTACCCGTGCCATCAAGTATCCAAAAGGATAACCGATGACAAAAGAGAGAACGGTGGTCCAAAAAGCCAGTTTGATGCTTTCCAGAAACACAAGCAGATAGTCTGCCCGAAGAAGCGCCCGGTAATTGTCCAGCGTAAAGACGGCGTGAAGCGAGAAATTTCCATTCTGCACGAAGGATGTAGCCAGCACATATATCAGCGGAAGCGCCACAAGCAGCACGGCAAATACGGCCATCGGCGCGGCCAGAAGCGCGCGCCTGCTCTTTTCGGCATTACGCGCCATGAGATGCACCTCCGATGACTGCGGCCTGCTCCCAGTGCAGATAGGCGGTTTCGCCCGGCTGCATGGCATCTGCCATCCGCATTTCGCCCGCGGAGACGGCCTCCGTGCCGTCATGCAGCTTTACATAGGTGAGGACACTTCCGCCCGCATAGCGAACCTCTGTGACGCAGGCGGGAAGGTCAAAACCATCGACCGGCGTGCGGGACAGACGCAGCCGCTCCGTGCGCACACACAATTCGCACTGTTCGCCGGGCGTGAGCTTTGCCTGAGAAGCATCGGCAGAAAACCGGCCGTTTTCGTTTTTCAATATAGCCCTGCTGCCGTCTACGCGCGCAACAGAGGCCTCAAAGATGGTGCTTGTGCCGATGAACTGCGCGACATATCGGGTCTTGGGCTGGTCATAAATTTCTTCAGGGGTGCCAAGCTGCTCAAAGTGACCGTTATGCATGACGGCGATCCGGTCGGACATGTTGACAGCTTCTTCCTGATCGTGGGTAATATAGATAAAGGTAATGCCCAGTTTTTTTTGAAGGCGTTTAAGCTCCACCTGCATCTGGCGGCGAAGCTGCAAGTCCAGCGCGCCAAGGGGCTCGTCCAGAAGGAGCAGCTGCGGCTGCGGCGCGAGGGCGCGGGCAATGGCGATGCGCTGACGCTGGCCGCCGGAGAGCTGGGCAGGCATTCTTTTGGCATAGTCTGTCATCTGAACAAGGTCGAGCATCTCCGTGACGCGGGCAGCGGCATCCCGCTTGTTCATTCTGCGCACACGCAGGCCGTAGGCAACATTTTTTGCAACGGTCATATGCGGAAAAAGCGCATAGCTCTGGAACACGGTGTTTACAGGACGCTTTTCCGGCGGGAGTGCGGTGACATCCAGCCCGCCCAGAAGAACCCGGCCGCTGTCCGGAGATTCAAGACCGGAAATGATGCGCAGGGTGGTGGTTTTGCCGCAGCCGGATGCACCCAGCAGGGTGACAAATTCGCCGCGGCGCACATCAAGAGAAATATCGTTTAGAATAGAGTTTTCACCGAAGTTCTTTGTGATATGCTGTAAAGAAAGAAGGGTATCCTCCATGATTGCCTCCCGGCCGATGCCGTTGTAAGGGAATATCCGCGTCCTTGAAAAGTGGTATCACGCGGCGCGAACGAAACTTGTAAAATCAAAACGATTATATGCGAATCGCGTCAGGCTGTCAACCGTTGCGCAAACGGATAGAATGGAAATTAGGCATTCCTGATGGATGGACAGCATGAAAAATAGAAAATTTTTTTAAAACGAACGAAAAGAAAACCTTCAGCACGTCTATAGAAGTGAAAGCAGAAAAAACGATCGTGATGCTTGATGCAAAAGAATTCGGCCGAAGAAAAGGAGTGAACAGGATGCGTATCGAGGAACTCGTCGATCAGTATGGAGACGACATCCTCAGGCTTTGCCTCCTGTATATGGGCGACCGGCAGTGGGCCGAGGACGCCTTTCAGGAAACAATGGTTAAGGCGTGGCGCGCACTGCCCCGATTTAAGGGGGAGAGCAGCATAAAGACCTGGCTGTCCCGGATTGCGGTGAACACCTGCCGGGACATGCTCAGAAGCGGATTCATGCGGATGTACAAAAAAAGTCAGCCGCTGGAAACGCTGCTTGAGTTGAGCGCGCCGGGGGAGGGGGATGCAGCAGCGGTGACGCAGGCTGTTGTGTCCCTGCCTGGAAAGTACAGGGAGATCATTGTGCTTTCTGCCTATAAAGGGATGAAGATTCGTGAGATTGCACAGGTACTTGGCCTCAGCGAAAATACCGTCTCCACACGGCTTAGACGGGCGAGAGCGCGGATTGCGGCCAGCTTGAAGGAGGGAGAAGCATGAAAGAGAATCGAGTGGAGCAAGCACTGCGAGAGCAGATGGGGCATGTTCAGGTTTCTTCTCGGCTTCGCGCCCAGACGATTCAGGCGATGCAGGAAAAGAAGGAGGAAAAACAGGTGAAACATAAAATCAGAACAGCGCTGGTGATGGTGCTTGTCTGTGTGCTGTGTGCGGCAGTCGCGCTGGCGGCAGCCGGGCACATGGGACTGCTGGACTACATGAGCAGACCGCAGGGCACGGGGCTTCCGGATGATGCAGAAACGTACATTGACACGGATGTGGCTACTGCGAAAGTGGATGAATACACCGTGAACGTCCGCGAGGCCTATTACGATGGAGAGAGAACGCGTCTGGCCGTGGATATTGTGCCGCCCAAAGGCGTCTTGCTGACGAGCGATATGTTGAATCTTTCTGACAATTGGCAGAACTTAGTTCAGCAGGATGAATGGGATGAAAGCGACACCCGCACGATACTGGATTACTATAAGGAGGGCGGCTATACAAAGATCTGCTCGGTAGACATGTGGGAAGAAAACCCGGAAGAAAAGGGACGTCTTGGCGATTCGTATACATGGGTGCTTTCAGAGGATAATGTCATGACCATCTTTATGGAAGTGAATTATTCTAAGGAAAGACCGCAGCACGATCTGCACCTGATGGTCGCCGTTGCGCCGTATGATGATCTGGAAGCACCGAACGCGTATCCCAATTACGAGAAGCAGGTGACAGCTGAAAGTGTTTTGCCGCTGGAGGCCAAGAAGACTGAAACGGATACGCCGTACTATATCAATGAAGAGCCGATCCTGTTTGAATCCATCGGCGTGCGTGTGGATCGCGTGGTGATGGAAGAAAAACCGCTTGAAATTGACTACACGATTGAATACACAATTGTCGACCGCGAAAAGTACGCGCGGACGGATGATGGACTGTGGTTTGAATTCATTGATCCGAACAGCACGGAGACAGAAGCGTGGGCACAGCGCCTGAAAGATGGCCCGTCCGGCGCCGGACAGTCCGGGCCTGTGGACGGCGATTTTGAAACGGCTGCGCATTTCGTAGAAACGGGCACGCTGGCAGTCGAGGAAAAATCAGACAGCTACACGCTCCGTGCATATGAATGCTGGGAGAAGAGACGCTTTGATACCTGTACCGTCAATATGCGTCCCGCAAGTCAGGAAGAAGCCAAGATAGAAGAGCCGCCCGAAGAGCAGGCGGAGGACTAAAAAAGATGCAGAGGATTGTTCCTCTGCATCTTTTTTGTGCACTCCAAAACGTATCACGTCGGCCGTGCGTGCTCAACTGAAATTCCCTAAAATAAAAATTCGGAAGAAGGGAGTTTGAGGGATGAAATCCCTCAAGCGGGTCGGGGCGGCAGCCCATCGTTCTCCTCGTCCTCAGCGCATAAATGCTGCTTCAAGGACACCGCGCAGACCGACATAAACAGGCAGCTGACTTTCTTCTATAAGCGCGTCCCCATCGTATAAGCGCGTGAAGAGCGTCAGCACACAGGGATGGTCCGGAAGCTGTGCTTCTAAAATGACCATACTGCCGCCGCCAACGGGACAGGCGCGGTCAAAATGCGCGAGACTTTCGCCCTGTTCTGTTTCCAGCGTGGCTTCTGCACGCAGAGCACCGAAGGACTTGGGGACAAATGCGTGAAGGGAGGCGCTGAAATGAGAGCCTGTCCACCATGCGCCAAAGAGAGGAAGCGCGCTTAAATGCAGGGGTGCAAGAGCGGTTTGGAGCGCTGCAAAGACATCGGGATCATCCCACGCGCCGGGCGCACAGATTCCGCCCGAAAGACGACCCTGACGAGCCGCTTCTGCGCGCAGGCGAACGCGCAGCGCGCGCAGCCAGCGCAGGACGGCCTGCACGTCTTCCAAAGCCGGGTCGATGATGCGACCAGCGGATTCCAAAAGGAGTTCATTTTCTGATGTCCCGGCGGGCGGAATGGGGGTTCCGGCGCTCAGGCCGCACAGCTTCCACGCGGCCAGAATCAGAGAATCTTTTTCTCGCGGTTCCGGCTTATCCTGAAAGGTGATGCAGGGATCGAATCGTTCACGCACGGAAGATCCCTTTGGCGCAATCTGCCGCACGGAAATGCCTGCAAGCGACATGGCGCGGTAAAAGAGCGGCGGGGCAGGCACAGGCACACAGACCGCCGAACAGTGGATGTCAGAAAGCCGGGCCAGCAGCTCACTGGGCGGCAGAAAGCATTCTTTGGGTGTCAGCGGCAGATCGAACTTGGCACGGACGCCTGGATAGCCGCAGAGTATCGTTCGGCTGTCGCAGAGGATTGGACAATTCAGCTTTTTAAACAGCAGGAATTTAAGGGAAGGCAGCGGGCTGCCGGTGCCAAAGCGCGGCGCGGGCAGAGAAAGGCAGACGGAAACGTCCTGTCGTTCGCCTTCATGAAGAGACAGCGTCGTGTCCCATGAGACAGGGGCTTCTCCTGCGCAGATACCTTGTGCGCGGACGACATAGGTGCCCGCTTCCCGCGCAAAGACAGTTAATTCGGCGCACATGTCTGTATAGTCTGGGCGAATGCGTATTTGTTCCAGCCGCGCAAAGACGGCAGTGTGCAGCATCACAGGGCCGCAGATGCCGGCGGGCCGCGAATCATCAAACGCGAGGCGAAGGGTGCGCTGTCCGTGGCGCAGCATTTGGGGCAGGGACAAACGGAGCGCGCCGGAGGTAAAGTCAACGAGTTTGATGGCGTCCAGATAGACACTGCCTTGTCCGCAGATCATGTCAAATAATAACTCTGCATCTCCAGAACCGAGCCGATCCATATCCAGTGTGAGGGTCAGCTCGATAGGGCCTTCTATGTCTTTTGGAATCAGCGCGGGCAGTGCAAATGGCGCGTCCTCACGATCAGACACAATCGCCTCTTCGCTTTCGCCCAGCAGGTCTGCAAAAGCGCTGAGCGCTTCTTCGCCGGGGAGGCTGAATGCCTTTTCTTTCTTTTTCAGGTGTTCGGGCAGATGAAGGGCGCTGATGCGCCAGCCGGACAGGACGGGGATCATCCGTTTTTCTGCCGCGCGAGCATCTCGCGAGCCATCAGCAGACCGCAGATGGTTTTGCTGTCGCGGATTTCGCCCGCCATTACGCGGCTGACAGCCTCCTCCAGAGGCAGGCGGACAAGGCCGAGAAACTCATCTTCATCGGGATTTGTTTCGCCCTGCCTGAGATCCTGTGCCAGATAGATGCTGATTTTTTCCGTACAGAATCCGGGGGTTGTAAAAAGGCTGGTGAGCGGGGTCATGCGCCCGGCGGTCAGGCCGGTCTCTTCCCGCAGTTCGCGCACGGCGCAGTCCATGGGGTTTTCCTGTATGCTGTCCAGCTTGCCTGCCGGGATTTCCAGCGTCACGCGGTCGATGGCAACGCGGTGCTGAGCAACAAGGAGCGTCGTTCCGTCTTCAAAAACGGGAACAACGGCTGCGGCTCCGTTGTGCACAACGATCTCCCGCGGTGCCGTATGTCCATTCGGACAGGTTACCTGCCATTTTTCAACATGGATAATCTTCCCGTCATAAATTGTATCCTTGGAAAAGGGGACTTCTCTGAGTGAATCGTTTTGCATATCTGTGCTCCTTTCGGAATAGCGTTTAAAAGCCATGCAAATGAAAGTTTAAAATTCCTCCTATAATTTCGCCTTTGGCGGGATGAATCCCTGCTTCTTATTCGTCTTATACTCGTAAAGCACTGGCAAACGTTTCAAGCAGAGTTGACAGGCGGCATTTGTCGATTTACAATGAAACAGCAGGAAGCCGTACAAAGGTTGGACGGGTTTGCCTGAAAAGGAGGACGAAAAGTATGAAAAAAATCATCCGCCGAATGATGGCGGGCGTTCTGTGCGCTGCAATGGCGCTGGGCGCCGTGTCTGTATCGGCAGAAGACTTTTCCAGCATGGGCCTTTCGGCACAGCTGAATCTTTCGCTGGCTGACGGGTCTGCACGGGCGATCCCCGTGACAACGGTTGTGACCACACAGGGGAACACCGTCTTCTGGGTGGACACGTCTATGCTGATGGAAGAAGAGCGGCTGGCGCTTGAGGGTGCCCGCATCGCGTTTGTCGATCAGCTGGGCGCGGTTGTGGCAGAAGTCACCCTGTCCGGCATAGACTGGGCGATGAATGCCCCGGTTGATGTGCCTGTGAATCCGGAAGATCCGCAGGCACAAATCATCACCGTGATGCCCGCGATGATGCCCGCACCGATGACGCCGGAAGAGGCTGATGAGGTGCTTGCAGAGTTTGGCTTTGCGGCGCCGGTAGAGCCGGAAGTGCCATTTGAGCCGGAAATGCCACTTGAGCCGGAAATGCCGGTAGAACCGGAAATCCCGGTAGAACCGGAAGTGCCGGTAGAACCGGAAATGCCGGTCGAGCCGGAAATGCCGGTCGAACCGGAAGTGCCGGTAGAACCGGAAATGCCGGTAGAGCCGGAAATGCCGGTAGAACCGGAAATGCCGGTCGAGCCGGAAATGCCATTCGAGCCGGAAATGCCATTCGAGCCGGAAATGCCGGTTGAGCCGGAAATGCCGGTCGAGCCGGAAATGCCGGTCGAGCCGGAAATGCCGGTTGAGCCGGAAATGCCGATTGAGCCGGAAGTGCCGGTAGAACCGGAAATGCCGATTGAGCCGGAAATGCCGGTCGAGCCGGAAATCCCGACCGATCCGGAAACAGAAGTCCCTTCGAATCCTGAAACGGCGGAGCCTGTTGAAGTTCCGCAGTATCTGGGTGTGAATGAGGGTTCCGTTCTGTATGATGCGATCAACGGCAACGTGCTTCAGACGCTTTTTGCAGGCGATGTTCTGGATGTATTGGATGCTCAGCGGGATGAATCGGGTGTCATCTGGTATTATGGCACGGATTACCGCACAATGACCGAGGGTTTCGTTCGTGAGGATGAGGCTCAGGTGATTGAAGAGAGCACCGCATTTGGCTACATGGATCAAATTGACGATGAACTGAACGGCGCGGACGTGCTGCCGGAATATGCAGGTGTGAATGCAGAATCCGTGGATCTTTACATGGAGATTCACGGCAAAGTATTGGCAACGCTCTCCGGCGTGGATGTTATGACTGTTTCAGAAGCCGTGCAGGATGAGAGTGGTGTCCTTTACTACTGGGTTCAGGATTACCGCACGGGAAGCGAAGGCTATGTTCGCGCGGATCAGGTGATTGGTTTGGAAGAAGAAGCTGCCATGATCCTGATGGGACAAATTGAAGAAGAGAATGCAGCTGCACAGCCCACGGAAGAACCTGTCGAGCAGGAGACAGAAGAGCCTGCCCAGCAGGAGACGGAAGAACCTGCCCAGCAGGAGACGGAAGAACCTGCCCAGCAGGAGACGGAAGAACCTGCTGAGCAGCCGACGGAAGAGCCAGTTGAGCAGCCGACGGAAGAGCCAGTCGAGCAGCCGACGCAGGAGCCTGCCCAGCAGGAGACAGAAGAGCCTGCCCAGCAGGAGACAGAAGAGCCTG
>JAHHSO010000060.1 GCA_020025205.1 Christensenellaceae bacterium
AGATGCTCTCGCTCTCGGCTTGAGCAAAGGCTCCCAGCATGGTGATAAGGATCTCGCTGTCTGTTTCCAGTGTGTTGATGTTCTCCTTTTCGAAGATCACCGCAATGCCGATCTCTTTCAGTACCCGGATATAGTTCAGGCAGTCCACCGTGTTTCTGGCGAAGCGGGAGATGGATTTGGTCAGGATCACATCGATTTTCTTCTTGCGGCACTGACGGATCATGCGAAGGAACTCCGGGCGTTTGCGGGCGGACGTTCCGGTAATGCCCTCATCTGCAAAGATGCCAGCCATTGTCCAGCTTTGATTGGTCATGATCTTATCGGTGTAATAATTCTTCTGGGCTTCATAACTGGTGAGCTGTTCCTCGTCATCTGTTGACACTCGGCAGTATGCTGCGACTCGAAGCTGTCGCTGTGCTTTTCTGGTCTTTGCCATCTCCGGGTTTGCTGGAATTACGATGACATTGCTGTTTCGTTCCGTCATGTCGTTTCACTCCTTCCGATCACTTGTCCGTTTTTCAGCTTCAGGCAAATCCTGCCGTTTCCTCCGCTGATGATTTCCGACACGGTGCTTTTGAGAAATCCTATATCCAGTTCCTTCATGACCTCTCTTTGGCGGAACAGGTTCCGAAGCCGCTGGCTTTCATATTTGTCGGAACCCAGCATTGTGTATTGCATGGCGGCAATTTCGTGAATCAGTTTCTTCGCAGATTCCTCATCGATTGGCTGACAGTTCAGAAGCTCGTCCAGCTTGCCCTGCTGGGCTTGCAGCTGGCGAGTGTCGGAGACTTTTTCTTCCTCCTGAATTTGCTCTGGGTGCAGGATCAAGGTGTTGAGCAGATGCAGGACACGCTGTTCCATCCCCTCTATGTACTGTCTTCCACTGAGCTGTCGGAGAAGCTTATTGGTTTTCGCGTTGTCCGTCCACACACATTTTTTCTTTCTCTTGTCCAGTGCCGCATCCATCTCATTTTGTGTGATGATCGCCGGATACCGGCCGTCACCTACATATCTGGTATCCTGCAGGATGCGGGCCACCATGTTTTTGTTCCATAGCTTTCCCTCATCATAGGCAACCTCCTGCTCCTTGAGCATGTCCACCAGTGTGCTGTACGCATTCCCGGAATTATATTGTGTGAAGATCCACCGGACGAGTTTCGCCTCTTTGGGGTGGAGTACGATTTGTCCCTGCTCGATCCGGTAGCCGAATGGCTGTTTGCGATTTCCCATCAGCGCACCGTCCTTTCAATCACTTCCGGCAGCTCCAGTCCATTCTTGAGACGGAACCGCAGGTGCTCATTGCTGTCCACGATGATTTTTTCAATGAGCTCACCGAACAGCTCCGCATCGAAGTGTTCAAGGAAGTCCGGCCCTGATTCCAGAATGTCCAGCAGTTCCTTCGTCTGGGAGATGGTGTTATCACCCTCTGCATCCATCAGGCGTTCCTTCTTGAGCTTTACTTCTCTGAGCTGTTCGGTCAGTTCATTGGTTTGGGCTATAAAAATGTCAGGATCAATAAGCCCTTGCTTTTTCAGCATTGTGAGCATTTGATTCTGACTGGATAGGTCGGATATTTGTTTGTTGAGTTCAATGACATCTTCACTCCAGAGCATCCTGCGATTTCGAATCGTCTGAAGATTCTGGATCATCTGCTGAAGGATCGCTTCTCCCTGCCACTTCAGATTGCAGTACAGACGAATGAATGCC
>JAHHSO010000061.1 GCA_020025205.1 Christensenellaceae bacterium
GTTTTCCGGCAGCTGTGCATCTTCCGGATTCTCATTTTCCTGTGAGCTGATAGTTTCCTCTATTCCTGCAGAAGGCAGGTCATCGGATTCATCCTCATGATTTTGCGCCATGCCGCAGGCTGTCAGCCCCAGAGCAAGGCAAACGGCAACCGCAGTCGCACCGCAGCTACCCCATAATTGATGTTTTTTCAATGCCGCCGGATCTCCTTTCTTCCGTTCAAGCGCTTTCATAACTCTGCAAACCGCATAGCTCACAAAAACGGCGCTGTATGCAAATACGGTTACCGCATATTCCGTTCTTCCTGCCAGCAGATAGGGCACCGTCAGCAGCATGATATGTACATAGAGCAGTGCATAAAATACATACGCCGTGCGCTGGAGTTTTTTCCACGATTTGGCATTCATTTTCCTGTGCACGGAGCGGAAGGAGGTAATGAACAGCGGCAGCATGATTGCCAGCATGACAACAGAACATATGGATGCCATCAGCTGATTCAGCGGCATCCGCCCCGGATCTGTCAGCAGGAATTTAAAGTAGGTCTGCCCATAGGCGATATTGTGTCCCAGCGTCAGAATCGAGGCCAGAATGGACAGCTCCGCCCGAATGGGCATCAGCGTGCGGAACGCCTGAGAACGGCTCGACAGCGCGCCGGCAAACATCACCAGCACGAACAATCCGCCCGCCAGACCGCCGCGCGACAAAATAGGCCATACCCATACCTGCACAAAGGGCGAAAAGCGCACACCAGCCAATGCGCACCAGCTCATCAGCACCGAAAGGCCCACTGCCAGCACATAGAACGGCACAGGGTGACGTTTCAGCGTTTTGCCGCAAAGCAGCACAAATACGATCGAGATGACCAATGAAATGATAAAAATCATCGAATAGAACACTTCCCCTTGAATCCGTTTGAGCAGAGCCTGAGAAGGCTCTGCTCAAACGGTTTTTTACTTTGTAAATAGAATGGTCAGCTTGATGTTTCCGGTGATACCCTCAGAGGGGTCAAATGCAATCATAAGCGCATCTGCAGATGCCTCTGTAACCGTAACGTCCATCTTCTGGTCGTCTTTCATGACATAAATACTTTCGCTCATCATCCAATCGTCCCAACTGCCGTCCGGTTTCCAAGCGCTTTCCTCTTCCGGAGACAACTGCATGGTCTTTTCGATCGTCTCGCCTGCGCTCAGCTTCTGAA
>JAHHSO010000062.1 GCA_020025205.1 Christensenellaceae bacterium
CTATCGAAGCGGCCACTATGACCGGAATCTGACAACAACTTCCGGGAATGTGACGCTTCATATGCCTCGTCTAAAGGGAATTTCTTTTGAAACAGCTATCATCGAACGGTATCGCCGTCGTGAGAGCAGCGTGGAAGAGGCGCTGATTGAAATGTATCTGGCGGGCGTTTCTGTGCGCCGTGTTGAAGACATCACCGAAGCACTCTGGGGCAGCAAGGTTTCTCCCGCCACCATTAGTGAACTGAACCAAAAAGCTTATGTCCACATTGAGGAATGGCGCAATCGTCCGCTTCAGGGAGGGAATTACCCTTATGTTTATGTGGACGGCATCTATCTCCGCCGAAATTGGGGCGGAGAATACGAAAATGTAGCGATTCTGGTTGCCATTGCAGTCAACGAGGATGGATATCGTGAAGTTTTAGGTGCAGCTGAGGGATTCAGAGAGGATAAAGCCAGTTGGGTATCCTTCTTTCAGTGGCTTCGCGGACGCGGTTTGACAGGCGTTCAGCTGATTGTTGGCGACAAATGCATGGGCATGCTGGAAGCTGTCGGTGAAGTTTTCCCGGAAGCGAAATACCAGAGATGCATGGTTCATTTTTACCGCAACGTCTTTTCAGCTGTACCCAAATCTAAGGTGAAGCTGGTTGCCAAGATGCTCAAAGCAATCCACGCACAGGAGAGCAAGAAGGCTTCTCGTGAAAAAGCAAAGGCTGTGGCAGAAGAACTCCGCGCTATGAAACTCAAGGAAGCGGCAAAGAAGATTGAGGACAGTGTAGACGAAACGCTGACGTATTGCGATTTTCCGTTTGAGCATTGGACACGTATCCGAACCAATAACATCATTGAGCGTTTGAATCGTGAGATCCGTCGCCGCACACGTGTCGTCGGCACTTTCCCCGATGGGAATTCCGCACTCATGCTTGTATGTGCCAGGCTTCGCCATGTGGCTGGCACCCAATGGGGAAACAAGAAATACATGAACATGAAGCATTTAGACGTGCTGCTTGATGATCCGCTAGGTTAAATAGCAGAAAGCAGAACGTCCCGTCAAGGGCTTCGCAAGTGGCTGTGCCACCCTTGACGGCCCTTCTGCT
>JAHHSO010000063.1 GCA_020025205.1 Christensenellaceae bacterium
CTCAGCACTTGTGGCAGCGGAACTTGCAGATTTCTGTGCGCTTGATGCGCTTGATTCCGCGTCCTCGGCGCGCGCGGATGCTTCCTCTGCCTTTGCCGCTGCTGCTTGCTGGAGCGTTTCTGCGGCTGATGCACTGCCGGCAGCCTGTTCAGCTGCACCGCTAGCCGTCTGTGCGGACTCCTGCGCCGCTCTTGCATGGGTGCCAGCCTGCGCTTGTGTTTGTGCCCATTCCTGTTCCGTACCCGTGTAACCATGTTTTACGGCAAGCGCATACGCAGACACAGGCCCCAGAATTTGACGTACTCCGTTAGCCATATACTACCAACTCCCCCTCTTCTAACTTAAAATCGACTGCTACATTTTCTGTCCTCATAAAGATAAGATTTCCATCTTCATCAATATCAAAACTCATGTAACCACTTTGCGCGGCACACTGCGCCGCATGTTCTTCACTTCGCCTTGCGTTAATTTCGCTTTGCTTCGCAGCGTTTTCACTCTCTTCGGCATTTAACTCGCTTTGCGTTGCAGATGTTGCACTTTCCGCCGCTTTCTGCGCAGAAGCCTTAGCGGATGCTTCATACTGCTTTGCTTCCTTTGCCGCGTCCTCGGCGCGCGCGGCATCCTGGGCAACCTTATCGCCAAAAGATTGATTGTCGGGCGGCAGAGAGTCCGGCTGGCCTAAGCTTTTCTCCACATGAGTCGTAAAAATACGGCTTTTCGCCACTTGGATTCCCTCTACAACGTACAAAAGCTGTACTTGGCCAGTGCCCGCGGTCTTTGTGTCTCGGCGCTCGATGACCCATACGGCTAAATTGCCATCCACCTGCAGCGGCACATGGTACAGCTCGTCCTCCCCGTAGCGCATCGCCTGCAGCTGGATGCTGCCGGCACCGTACTGTTTTTGCCACGTTGTAAAATCGAATACAATTTCCTGCGCAAGGTGCTCCCCCTGCCATCCAAGGAGAAGCTGCTTTGAATCTTCTATGGATACCGTTTGCATTCAATCACCCCTTTCCGCAAATCTGCTGGTATTCCGCCGCCGTAATGCAGCCAGCTTCCACATAGCGGT
>JAHHSO010000064.1 GCA_020025205.1 Christensenellaceae bacterium
CAGGTTCATGCACAGCAAAGCAATGCCGATGACGCAGAATGAAGTTTCCGGCAGGTGCGCCATAATCCGGTTCAGACCATAGCTGCGCTTGCCAACTCCAAATTCGCCATCGACAATGTTTCTGTCACAAATATCCTGGTATTCCTGCTTTCGTGACTCCCGCTTCTTCTCCTGATTCTTTGGAGGCCGGCCCAGAGCAGGACCGGTCATCTGGATTTTGTGCTCTTTGCACCACGCCAGGATTTCACGATTCCGGTATATTTTATCGGCCAGCACCCGCGCAGGATAGAAACCGTGATCCTTGCGGTAGCCTTCCACAGCCGTGTAAAAGTCAGTGGCTTCGTTGAATGCATCGAATGATAACCGCTCTATTTTGGCATATCCGTCCACCATACTGATGTGCAGCTTGGCTCCGAATTCGGTATTCGCATGGGTCTTTCCACGCACAATAGGGCGAACCCACGGCTGTGATAAGCTGACAATCCGGTTCTCAACGCTATGTGTTTTATGTTCATACATGTACAGCTGTTGTTCATAAAGCGTCGTTATGGTGTCCAGAAGTGCTGCCTGCTTTTTCGGAACTTCCAGCTTATGCTTTTTAAGAATTTCCTTCACAAATCCAATATCCCTGCGAATATAATGTAGCTACTTCCGAACTCCGGTACGGACATTTTTTGCACTTCGTTTCTTACTTTTAGACAAATTCAGAAAGTCCCGGCGGGCACATCTTCGCTTCATTCTGGGACGTTTCAGCCCATTTTCTGCACAGAGAACGTCCATCATATGCTCCAGGTGTTCCCGTGCGTCATTCAGCAGCTGAAAGTCATGAGGAAACGCAACATCCGCAGGACAGCAGGTGGCATCCATGATCAGCGTGCCGCTGTTTTCCGGTGCTTCCGCAGGTCCATCCGTACTGTCATGGTCAGAGCCGGAATCTCCTTCGTGGTCGTCGTTATGATCGTCGTGACCTTCCTTCTTCTTTGTGGGAACGGACGCAGCCAGAAGTTCAGC
>JAHHSO010000007.1 GCA_020025205.1 Christensenellaceae bacterium
GTGCTGGATATCGCACATTTACAAAAGCTTTTGAAAAAATGAGTGCGGAATGAATTGGCCTGTATGGATTTTGCAGACGATTGAAGTGCTTGTTTTTGCTTTTTCTGCATGGTATAATCACTTTATAATGTGCAAAAATTTTGCACCATCAGGAAAAAGCCGCGCGGCATGAAGCGCGCCGGCTGCTTATCAAGTATGGAGGAGACCGTCATGGCCCGTTTGTTTGTTGTTGCCACGCCGATTGGCAATTTGTCGGATATCAGCCCGCGTGCATTGGAGACGCTGAAAAACTGCGATTTAATCGCAGCAGAGGACACGCGCGTCACCCGCGCGCTGCTCAATCACTTTGACATTGCGACACCCTGTGAGTCCAATCATCAGCACAATGAGGACAACCGCGCGCGGCCGCTTGTGGAGCGGATGCTCGAGAATGATCTGGATGTGGCGGTCGTCACCGATGCGGGAACACCGTGCATCAGCGATCCGGGCGCAATATTGGCGCGTGAGGCGGCGCAGGCTGGTATTGAAGTGCTGGCTGTGCCCGGCCCGACGGCTATGGCGAGCGCACTGTCTGTCAGCGGGTTTGATACGCGGGAATTTGCGTTTTATGGTTTCCTGCCGCGCCAGAAGAAGGATTTGCAGGAGAAGCTTCGCGCGATTGCCAGAAGCGGCGTGCCGATTGGCGTTGTGCATGAGTCCCCGCACCGCGTGATTGATCTGGTGCGCGTGATCGCACAGACGCTTCCGGGCTGCCGCATTTCTGCCAGCTGCGACCTCACCAAGCTCTATGAAAAGACCATTCGCGGCACGGCAGAAGAGGTGCTTGCCATGCTGCTGGCCAATGAAAAGGCAGAAAAGGGCGAGTATTGTCTGGTGCTGGATCTGCACGATGTCAAGCTGGAAGACGAGCAGCAGACGGTGAATGCAAGCCTTGAGGCACGCATTTTTGAACGGCTGATGGCGGGCGACGATCTGCGCGAGGCAGGAGAAGCGCTGATGGCTCAGGGTGAGCGCCGCAATGAGGTTTACCGCGCAAAGACGGCTGTTCAGCGTTTTCTGGAGGACATGATGGAGGAGGAGGAATCCGACGATTGACCTTTTGCTGAAAGAGTGTTCGTCAGGAGGAAAAGGCCCCATGCCTGAAGCGGATATCTGAACGATTCTGGAAGCAGCGGTTCAGGCATCCACGATGTTGCGTGATTTCTTTTATAAAAAGCAGCACAGTCCTGAAAACTGGACTGTGCTGCACGTTTTATAAAGGGGTCATGCCTCTGTGGCATCCGGCTTTCCGTTGTCGTAGTCGCTGTTAAATTCGTAATCCTTTCCGGGCAGGATGGCATTCACGGCGATACCGGCAATTGCTGCAACGGCCAGACCGGAGAAGCGCAGGGTGATGCTGCCGATGTTGAAGACGATGGCGCCTGCATTGGAGAAGGTAATGCCAAGCGCCAGAGACATGATGAGCGAGACGATGATGACATTGCGGCTCTTGGAGATGTCCACCTGATTTTCAACAAGATTGCGCACACCGATGGCGGAAATCATGCCGTATAGGATCAGGGAGACACCGCCGATGGTGCCAACCGGCATGGCAGCGACCAGTGCGGAGAATTTCGGACAGAAGGAGGCGAGCACGGCGAACACGGCGGCAATGCGCACTACGCGCGGATCGTAGACTTTGGTGAGTGCCAGAACGCCTGTATTTTCGCCATAAGTAGTGTTGGCGGGCGCGCCGAACAGCGAGGCAATGGCAGTTGCCAGACCATCCCCCATCAGCGTGCGATGCAGACCCGGATTTTCAATGAAGTTCTCGCCCACGGTGGAAGAGATGGCGCAGATGTCGCCAATGTGCTCAATCATCGTTGCAAAGGCAATGGGCATGATGGCGATGATTGCGGTGACAAGAAGGTTCATGTCGCAGCTGCCAAACAGGGAGAAAACGGTGTTCTCCATCTTGACAGGCAGTCCGATCCAGGCGGCCTGTGCAACGCCGGAAAAATCGACTTTGCCCATGAAAGCAGCTGCTGTGTAGGAGACGAGTACGCCCAGAAGAATGGGAATGATCCGCAGCATACCTTTGCCCCAGATGTTGAAGAAGATCACGGTCACAATGGCAATCAGCGCAATGGACCAGTTGCCGGTGCAGTTATTGATGGCAGAATTGGCAAGCGTCATGCCGATGCAGATGATAATCGGACCGGTGACGACTGGAGGAAAGAAGCGCATGACTTTGTCCGTTCCGAAACTGCGGACAAGCGCAGCCAGAATCAAATACAGAAGACCGGAGCAGGCGACGCCTACGCAGGCATAAGGCAGGAGTGCCGTTTCTCCATGCGGTGCGATGGCGGCATAACCGGCCAGATAAGCGAATGAACTTCCCAGAAAAGCGGGCACGCGCCCCTTGGTTAAAAAGTGAAAAAAAAGCGTGCCCAAACCTGCAAACAGCAGCGTTGCGGACACGCTTAAACCGGTTAATGCAGGAACAAGCACGGTCGCTCCAAACATTGCGAACATGTGCTGAAGTCCCAAAACGAGCATTTTCGGCATGCCGAGCGTGCGGGCATCGCGGATCCCCTGATTCTCCATGGTGATTCTCCTTCACACAGTAAATTTGCGTTCAAGCTTGTCTGAACGCACTTTTTTTATTATACGAAAAGAAAGGTGAAAAAGCAAGAAAATAGTTTTAAAATTCAAAAATTATTTTAAATCATGGATTTATGACGAAGATATATCCAGATAAGACGGAATGATAATCGAAACTGTCATTTTAAAAGATTGAGAAAAGGAAATGGAGCAGATCCAGATTGTAAAAGAAAAGACGCCTTGAAAATAGCGTCTATGATCAAAAGATATGTTGTTTTTCAGCGAGGCGGAGCGTGTTCATGCCCTGTGCATCTCTTTCGTCGTGCGTCACGAGGATGAGCAGCTTGTTTTTTGCGGCATCAAGCACAAGGCTTCGCATCTGCAAGTGAAGCGCATCGTCCAAAGCACGGAAAGGCTCGTCCAGAAGCAGAATCTCGCTGTCAAAACAGAGCGCGCGGGCGAGCGCGGCACGTCGTTTCATGCCGCCGGACAGAGAGGCGGGATAGGCATTCTGTTCGGCGAAAAGGCCGACACGATCCAGCCAAAAACGTGCGTGTTCAAAACGTTTAGCCTTTGGCAGCGTGTTATCAGCGGCGAGCATAACGTTTTGCAGCACTGTATACCAGGGAAGCAGGCGGTCTTCCTGAAAGCAGAATGAAATGCGGCCGTTTGTTTCAATTTGCCCCGATGAAGGGGAGAGAATCCCTCCCATCAGAGATAAGAGCGTTGTTTTTCCGCAGCCGGAAGGGCCAAGAATGGCCCAGTGTTCAGGAGATGAAAATGCGGACGAGAAATTGGAGAGAATCGTTTTTTGGTTGTAACTGAAAGAAACGTCCGTCAGTTTAATCATGATGAACCTCCGTCAGACGATGCGCTGCATGGCGAAGAAGTGCTTCAAGCAGCACACTGAGCAGCACGATGGTGAACGTCCATGCAAGAAGACCATCTGTTTCGAGATAGATTTTAGACTCATACAGCCGACTGCCGATCGCCAGTTTCGGCACACCGATGACTTCCGCGGCCACAACGGCTTTCCAGCACAGGCCGATGGATGCGAGGCAGCTTTCCATCAAAGCGGGCAGGACAGACGGCAGAAATACATGGCGTGCAGCGCTGAAATGATAGACGCCAGCCATTTCGATAAGTTGAGGATCAACCTGATGCAGGGATTGAAACAGGGCAGAATATACGATGGGCAGCACCATCAGAAAACCTGTGAGAATGGGGACGTAAGCGCTGGACAGCCAGACAAGCGCCAGCACGATGAAGGAAGTGACGGGTGTAGCCCGCACAGCTGTCAGCAGAGGCGAAAGCAGCAGGCGCGCCAGCCGCACGCGAAAAGAGAGAACGGCAAGACAAACGGCTGCTAAAATACCCAGCAAATAGGCCAAAGCCGTTCGGCAAAGCGTAAAGAAAAGTGTTTGCCAGAAGGCTGGACGAGGAAGCAGCTCCATCAGTTTGTGCAGAACGCTGAAGGGCGTGGGCAGGAGAAGGGGCTGAGCCACAGCGTGGGCAGCAGCGGCCCACAGGCACAAATAAAAGAGCAGGACGAAGCTGCGTTCAGCCCAGCGTTTAGCGTGCATAGTAGAAGCTGCTTTCAGGCAGTACGCCGCCGACAGAAGCGGGATTGGAGGTCAGCAGGAGCTGGAAGAAAGGTTCTGCCTGTTGGCGCATGGCTTCGCCTTCGATAAAGACGATGTGACAGTTTGGAATGGCACGCTCAGCTGCGGCAGCGCTGGGCATAATGCCAGCGGCTTCAACTTGAACAGCGGCGGCATGAGGATCAGCGTTGACGAAAGCAACGGATTGCTCATAATCATCCAAGAAGGAAGTGACTGCTTCAGGATTCGATTCGGCAAATTCGCGCCGGACGATGACGCAGCCCATGGGGAGCGGCGTGCCGGAAGCAGCTTCAAACAGTTCCGTCACATCCAGCGCGGCGCGAAGCTGCTTGTTTTTCATGAGCGCACTGGTGACGTGCGGCTCAGGCAGCACGCCAATGTCTACCTTTTCAGCGGCCAGAAGTGCAGCCAGCTCGCTGTGTTCCCCGACATATTCGATGGTTACGCTGTCTGCAAGACCATTGGCTTCGAGGATGTAGTCCAGCACGTATTCCGGCACAGCGGCTTGACCGGTGGCATAAATCGTGCGTCCGGCGAGGTCCTCAATGGACTGAATGGACGGATCGCTTGTAACCACATGCAGAACGCCCAGCGTGTTGAGCGCCAGCATCTGCACATTGCCGTTTGTCTTTTTGTTCAAAACAGCGGCAAGATTGGTGGGACAGGCGGCAATGTCGGCGTTTCCGCTGGCCAGAGCGGAGATGATTTCATCCGGCGAACCACAGAATGTGAAAGTTCTGTCTTCCGAGTCCATCATGCCGGCCATGCCGATGCCCGTTGGGCCTTTGAGCGCATACACACGCACTTGCGCGAGGGCTGTCGCACAGAAGAGGCAGAGTGCCATCGTAAGCAGCAATATCAAAGATTTTTTCATACAAAATCATCCTTTCTGCATCAAAAGTGATGCGGCTAAATCCTACACAGCCTATAATGATATCAGTATATCACAATTGACGGGGAATGACAATTGGCGGTTGATTTTGACTGAACGGTGTGCTATGCTTGTAAAAATAGACCAATGGAAAGGATGGATAGTATGATTCTTTGCGATACACACTGCGATACACTGTATATGCGCGCACTTTGTCCGAATGAAAAACCATGCGTGACCATGGATAATATGAAAACGGGAGCCGTGAACCTCCAGACTTGCGCTTTGTTTGCGGGCAGCGGAGGAATACAGGGGCAGCCTTATGAAAAAGCGATGGCAGAATATCGAATGTTTGAGCGCCTGCGAGATCAAGAAGGGTGGACGCAGGTCAATTCTCCCCTGGAAGCAGAGGAAGGAAAGGTTAAAATTCTTCTGAGCATTGAAGGCGGAGAGATTTTTGAAGGAAAGCCGGAACGCGTTCGCGAGTTTTACGACAGGGGCGTGCGCATGGCGGCTCTGACATGGAACAATGAAAATGAAATTGCATCGCCTGCAAAAGGCGGCTCCAAGGAAGGCATCAAACCCGCAGGCTGGGAGATCCTCAAGGTAATGGCTCAGCTTAAAATAGCGGCAGATACCAGTCATTTGAACAGCGCAGGATTCTGGGAGCTGATTGAAAAGCACATTCAGCCGCCGATGGCGTCCCATTCTTGCGCTGACGCCCTTTGTCCGCATTTTCGCAATCTATCGGATGAACAGATTCGCGCGATGGTGGAACGCGGCGGATGGATCGGCATAAATTTCTATCCGTTTTTCCTGTCGCCGGATGGAAAAGCGGCAGTTTCAACGATTTGCGATCATATCGACTATATGTGTCAGTTGGGAGCGGCAAAGAATATCGGCTTTGGCAGTGATTTTGACGGCATTGAATGTACGCCGGAAGACTGCAGGGGGCCTCAGGATGTTCCGTTGATTTTAGAAGAACTGCGCCGCCGCGGGTACAGCGAAGAGGCGATTGAGGATATCGCAGGGCGAAACTTTCTGAATTATTACCGCCGCCTGGGCTGGAGAGACTGAAACAAGTGTATAAAAAAGCCTGCCTTAGATCAATTCCCGCCTTACTGGCTGTCTTGTATAACGGGGATTGATCCCTTTAAGGGCGGGCTATGGTACTATACAAGCACAACCTCTACCAAACCAGGTAGAAATTGTGCTTGTTTTTATAATCATGAGATGGAAGCGGTCTGACGAGGCGGGCTTTAGGGTTTCACACCCGGGAGTAAAAGTGTCAGCTGCCCATCTTGTTATCATGATTCGCTTAAGCAGGTTGGAAAGACAGGCACATATTCCGTGTAACGAACCAAACTGAGTTATAACAGGCAGAAGGCAGACACCGATTTACAAAGTGGAGGCATACAGATGATCCGTGTGGGAATGGATGTATCCGATTTTAACCGGCTGGATGACAAAAAACTACAATGACAATGCAGCCTGTTTGCATGCGTTTTGTCAAGCGAAGAAGCGCGAAATTCCGCTGGCCCGCAGGAAATGGGAGGCTTCTTGTCAGCATTCGCGACCTGTGATACAATAGTACCTGATTTATGCGGATGAATGAGGAGGGAAAAGCATGGCGTTTTGTGCATTTGATGACAGCGCTGCGCTGTTTGATTCTACGCCGGTAGAAAATATGTTTATTACGGAGTATATGCTGCATGCACCCGGGGACTTCGTTAAAGTCTACCTGTATGCACTGATGCTGTGCTATCATCCGGTCAAAAGAATGTCCGTTGCCAGCATGGCCAGAGATTTGGACATGACGGAAGATGAGGTGAACCGCGCATTCAGATACTGGGCAAGGGATGGGCTGGTTCGTCAGGTGGGAGACAATCCCGTCTGCTATAAACTCTTCAATCTCAAGCAGATTACGCTTACGCGCGCGGAAAATCCGGGCGAGCAGCTTTATAACCGCAATTTCACCAAGGAGATTGACCGTATTCTGGGCGGACGTACACTTCTGCCGGACGATTATCAGCTGATATTTGACTGGGTGGATCTGCTGGAACTGCCGGAAGAAGTTGTTTTAATGCTTTTGCAGATTGAAATGGAACAAAGCCGCGGCCATGTGTCTATGCGCATTGCTGATGAACACGCCAGACAGTGGGCTCAGAGCGGCGTGCGCACGGTGGAAGATGTGGAAAAGATCATCGTGCTGGGCAAGGAACGCGAAAAGCAGCTGCGCCGTCTGCTGCGCCGCCTGGGAAAGTATCACAACCCAAGCGATGATGAAAAGGCGATGTATCAGAAGTGGATTGAAGAGTGGGGGTTCACGCCGGAAGCCATTCAGGAAGCCTGCAAGGAGACGACAAAGGGTACGCCCACGATGGCCTATCTGGACGGCATCCTTTTACGTCAGCATCAGCTGGGACGGCACGATGTCAAAGCGCTGGAAACGGGCATGCTCAAAGAACACAGCGCGCGCGATTTCGCACGCGAGGTCTACACAGGATTGGGCAGAACGGGCATCACCCCCACACCGGACGATCTTGAAACGATCAGAGGATGGAAGGAAGCCGGCGCGGATGAGGCGCTCATCCTGCTGGCGGCTGCTGCGGCGCACAGGCGCTCGGGCGGCGGCAATATGGACGATGTCGGTACATATTTGACACGCTGGCGCGACAGGGGGTTGACAACGGCGGAAGCAGTTCGCGCGGAGTCGGCCAGGGTTCGTGCGCTCAATGCGCAGCTGCATGAAGTGTATGATGCGGCGGGAATGGAAAAGCGTCCCAATGCGGCAGACAGGGACAAGCTCTGCCGCTGGGAAGGCGAACTGGGCATGAATCAGGAAATGATTTTGCAGGCGGCGCAGTATGCACGCGGCATGAGCGATCCGATGCGCTTTATGGAGCGCATTCTGCAAAATTGGCGTGCAGCAGGCATTGCCACGCCGGAAGCTGCACGCAATGAACACGAAAATCATCTGCGCGGCGGCAATGCAGCGCCTAAAGCAGCGCCGCGTTTGCAGGACAGCTATCTGCGCCATACGCCGGAGGAACGCCGCGAAACATACAGCGCGGCGATGGTCAATTTCTTTGATGAGGAGGATGAAGACGAATGATCAACCGCGAAAACGTGATGCGCGAAGCACTTTCAGATCTGGAAGCCCAGCGCGCGCGCAACATGGATGAGGAACAGCGGCGCAAAGATGAAGCCTGCGAAAAGAGTTCGGACATTGCCGAACTGCTTCAAAAGCGCCAGCAGCTCTTCTTTGGCGGAATGCGCCGGGCATTTGCTGCACCTGCTCAGGCCAGAGAAATCTCCGATTCGATGCGCCGGGAGATGGAGGGGATCAACGCCGGGCTCAGAAAGGCACTGCGCGGATGCGGTCTTCCGGAAGATTATTTGCAGCCGGTTTACCGCTGTTCCATTTGCAAGGATACGGGGTATGTGGGCGAACCGGTTCATGAACCCTGTATCTGCCTCAAGCGCGCCGTGCTCAACAAGCTCTATGAGAATGAAGGTTTGCAGGGGCTTGAAAATGAAAATTTCGAGATGTTCAATGAAAATCTGTTCCCGGATACGCCTTTTGAGAATATGAAAGGAAATCAGCGTGCCTTTATTCGCCGCTGCAGGAAATTCTGCGAGGATTATGCGGATTCGTTTGAAGCCAACGCGGGCAAGGGAATTTTCATGTTCGGCGCATCTGGGCTGGGCAAAACCTTTCTGATGAACTGTGTCGCACAACGCGTGTTGGAGCGCGGGTATTCTGTTGTCGTCATTTCGGCGTACAAACTGATGGAAACCATGCGCAAATATCAGTTCAGCGGCGAAGGCGTGGAGCAGGTACAGGACATGCTGACGTGTGATCTGCTGGCTATTGATGATCTGGGCAGCGAGCCAATGTTCCGCGAGGTGACTACAAGCGCGTTGTATCATATTGTAAGTGAGCGCTGCAATGCCAATCGTTCGATGATTGTGACATCCAACTGCGATACGGAACAGCTCTATGAGAAGTATGGCGACCGAATTGGGGCGAGGCTGACGAACCCGAGCAGGATGAGTGTGATCCAGTTTATGGGGGTCGATGTGCGCCGCTTTACAAGGCCGAATGAATAGAACAGCATAAAAAGGCGGGGAATGCGGGTTCCCTGCCTTTTTTGAATGAAAACCGGACATTTCAAAGCAGATAAAAAGGCTGAGGACGAAACCTCAGCCTTTTTGAATCAACATTGTTTTACAGGAGACCTGCCGCCTGCAGCTGACTGCGCAGATTGGCTGTTGCACCCTGAAGCGAGTTATAGTCAATCGGGGAGATGGAAAGCAGCGTCTGAACAGCGCTGATGGCTGTGTTGATCTGGCGGCGCATTTCGTTGGAGACATTAGGCGATGTGCCCACCAGCTGATACGCCTGAAGCGTCAGATTGTATGCGTCATCGACAATCGTTTCCAACTCGGACGGGGGCTGTGCTGCGGTATAGGCATCGTGAATCGGGCAGGCATGCTGGTCAATATCGGATTGACTCTTGAGCGTAGCGAACTGCCCCAGATATTCGCGGATGGTATCACCATAACTGTCGATAGCGTCATAAAGCGGATGGCCGCGCGGAATCAGCACAATGCCGCGATCTTCAACGACCTGCGCCGGACAGTATTCCGTAGCGAGCAGGCCGGATTCCGTGCAGATGCTGACGGTTTTATGCATGCTGCAATAGGACGTTGGGACGCTGTTCTGATCCCAATAGTCGGTAATGGTCTTGTAGCCGTTGAGATCGTGATAACAGGCATCTGTGGCGAGCTGCCCGCTGACGCCGCATGTGGTTGCGCGCACAAGACCGTAATCCGATGGCGCGCCGTCAATGATCTCGCGGGAATCCAAGCCCTTGGCACGGTGGATCTTTTCCATGAAAGACTGCCAGAGCGGCGCGGCTGCATTGCCGCCCGTTGCTTTGGAGGTCAGGGCCTTGTAGTTGTCGTGGCCAACCCAGACAGAGGCAGAGTACCAGCCGGTCATGCCGGCGAAAAATACGCCCTTGCTGTCGGAGTTGGTGCCGGTTTTTCCGGCAACCACCTGAGAAGCAATTTTAGCTTTGGAACCGGTACCGTTCTGAATGGCATCCTTGAGCATGTCCACAACGAGGTAAGCCGTGGAGGGCTTGAAAACCTGATGACGTTCCTGCTGCTGATGCATGTCCACAACGACGTTTCCGTTGCCGTCAAGGATGCGCGAGAAGGAGAGCGGCTGCTGGTAAACACCTTTATTTGCGATGGTGCCGAATGCGACAGCCATTTGCACGGGCGTAATACCGGAAGAACCGAGTGCCAGCCCGAAGGGATCGGCATTGATGTTCTTATCTTCAATGCCCATCAGATGCAGGTATTCAACTGCGCGTGAAACGCCTACATAGGTCATCAAAACCTGCGCAGTGGCAGTATTGGAAGAACTGCGCAGGGCATTTCTCAGAGACTGAGGTCCCTTGTATTTGCCGCCGCCGTAGTTGTGAGGCCAGGAGTCCCTGCCGCTGCCATCCTTCCAGCCCCTGATGGGGACAGGCATGTTGTAGGCGATGGAAGCGGGGGAAGCGCCCAGGTCAATAGCCGGCGCATAGACGGTAAGAGGCTTAATGGACGAGCCAACCGGCATATTCATATCACAGGCGCGGTTGAGCGTTTTGCGGGTTGTCGGCTTATAGCGCCCGCCGACAATGGCTTTGAGTTCGCCGGAGCGATAGTCAAACACGCAAGCAGCAGCCTGAGGCTGTTCAATTTCGGTATATGTGCCGTCCGCATTGCGGGCTTGATACACCTTGTCGGACGGATCGCGCAGACGGGGATATTTGTCCCAGGTGGCCAGCGTATCTTCCACAATCTGCTGAATTTCCGTATCCAGACAGAGGTAGACGCTGTATCCGCCGGTGCGCAGCTTGTTTTCCATCGCATAGCGGTTGGCAGAGGTGTTCTCAAGGCCGTTGATGTGCAGGAATGTGTCCACCACATCGCTGATGGCGTATTCGACATAGTGCGGATAGGCGTACATATCTGTCGAAGCAGGCGATTTTTCCAATACATGGGCAGTGGAACGGTCAAGCGCCGCCTGATATTCCTGAGCGGAAATCAGACCGTTTTCACGCATGGCACGCAGCACATAGTCGGTGCGGTTGTTGGTGATGTCCGGGGTTTTGCTGCCCTCGGTATTGCGGGTGTAGAAATTGGCGCGGGGATTGTAGTAGTTCGGGCTTCTGGTCATGCCGGCCAGCATGGCGCATTCGCGCAGGGTTAAATCCTGCAAATCCTTGCCAAAGTAGCCGTAAGCCGCCACGCGCACGCCGTAATAGCTGCCGCCCAGAAAGATGGTGTTGAGGTAGCTTTCCAGAATTTGATCCTTGGTGTATCGCGTTTCCAGTTCCATGGCGAGGTAAGCTTCCTGCAATTTGCGCTTATAGCTTTGTTCGCTGGACAGAACGGTCTGTTTAATCAGCTGCTGAGTGATGGTTGAGCCGCCCTGCGTAGAGCCGGTGGTGAAGTTTGAAACCAGCGCACCGATGATGCGCTTGACATCCACGCCGTTATGCTCATAAAAGCGGGCATCTTCAACGGCAATGAAGGCTTTTTGCAGCATTTCGGGGATTTCGTCAATGGAGACCATGATACGGTCTTCGGTGCCCTTATAGTCTGTGATGAGATTGCCTTGAGCGTCATAGATGAAGGAAGTCTTATCCTGAGCGTTGAGGGCTGCCAAATCCAGCGTAGGCGCTGTATCGACAAACGCTTTGGCAATGCCGACGACAGCACCTAAAAGAGCCAGAATGGCGCACAGGAAAAGGATTACTGTCAGCCGGATGGTGGAGGTTGTCACGCTGAGAATGAAGTTGGGCACCTTTGTCCGGGGTTTAAAAATGGAGCGGGTCTTTTTTTCTGCCGGCCGGGAGACTGTAGGCTCCGGCATCCGGCGCATATCCATGCGTGTTTTATCCAAATCACTGCCGCTGCCGACAGGGGGGAGCGGCGCGTTTTTCTTTTGTTTTTTGTCGCGTTTGGGCATGAGAATCCTCCTTGCGCAAGAGTTTGTGCTTATTATACCACATCTTGACGCTAAACGCATCACAAAAGCAAAACTTGGCAGGCTTTGAAATACAGCGGAATGGCAAAAAAGTTTTACGAGAAGGAGAAAATGTGAGCAAAGAGAGGGAGGAAAAGAGATGGAAGAGAAGCTCAGGTATTTTTCTGCCCGGGTAAGAAGACAAAGGCTGATGCGCAGAATCGTCCTGATTTTTCTTTTGTTTGCAGTGGTTCTTCTGCTGGTGGACAGAAATTTTAAGCCGCTTGTGTTTTCGCTTGCAGAAGCACGATCGGCAGCACTGGCAACGGAAGCGCTCAACGGAGCAATTACGGAAGCACTTGGAGATGACGTGGAATACGATGACCTGATGAATGTCAAGATGGATGAAAAAGGGCAGGTTGCACTCCTGTCGGCCAATACGATGCGGATGAATAAACTGGCGGACAGTGTTCGCGATGCAGCCATGCGCAGGCTCGATCAGATGAGCGGCGAGCAGGTTCGGGTACCGATGGGCGCGGCCCTTGGACTGACGCTTTTTGCAGGCAGCGGTCCGGGCATTCCCGTATCTATTGTGCCGGTCGGTTCTGTGACGGCCAACTTTGAGACGGAGTTTGAAGCTTGCGGCATCAATCAGACGCGCCACAAGGTCTATTTGCAGCTGTCTGGAAAAATCAGAATTGTCATCCCAACAGGTGCTAAAACATCGGAAGTCAGCGTTGATGTGCTGGTGGCAGAGTCCATTATCGTAGGCGGTGTGCCGGAAGGCTTTGTTGGCTACAAACTGTCGGAAGAAGAAATGAACCTTGTACCGTAGAATGTGGGATTAAAGAAAGGCCGCAGAATGAAAAGGGGGAAGCGCTCGGCAGCGGCGCTTCCCCTTTTAGCACAAAAGAAAGGAGACGGCGTGAAAATGCCGCATTTTCCTCATATAGTTTCTTTGCTGATTCAGCGGTGAACAGGAGCGGCAAGCAAATGAAAAAGGGGGCATACGTTGTGACAGAAAAATTCCATGTGCCAGACAGAATGGAACATAGAGAGTAATTTGTCCATATATTCGGATTTTGTGATGCAAAGTGTCTGCGTTTTTTGACGATTTCGATTCTAAAGCATGATTTCACACATATAAATGAAAAGTAAGACGATGAAAAACGCCAAAATTAGCCTTTTCATTTTCCCAAATATGTGATAAAATGTTCACAAAACACAGGATAGATCATGCCAATATGGGACTATTTAATAATGTGCAGGAGGCGGTAACGTGGAAGAGGTCAGGGTCGTTGTGGCAGATGACAATGTTCAGCTGCGGGATATGGTGTGCGAGTACCTGGATGAACAAAGCGGTATTGCAGTGGTCGGCGCGGCAGAGAATGGCGTAGAGGCACTGAAGATGGTGGAGGAAAAGGAGCCGGATGTGCTGGTATGTGATATGATCATGCCGCAGATGGACGGCTATGGTGTTCTGGAAAGGCTTCAAGCCATGAAACTTTCCAAACGCCCCGGAGTGATTGCACTGACTGCACTTGGCCGGGATGACTTCATCTCAAGGGCGATCAACTTGGGCGTTAATTATTATATGGTCAAGCCATTTGACTTCATGATGCTTGCTCAGCGCGTTTATGAGGCGGCGGGGGAAAGTCTGCGGGCGGAAGCGGTTGGCGTGAGAATGATACAGGAAACAACCGCAAAGACGGGCACGGAAAGTTTGGAAGAGCGGATTGCCAACTTGTTTTTGACGGTGGGTATTCCGGCTCATATCAAAGGATATCAGTTTCTGCGCGAAGCTGTACAAATGGTCATTGAAAATCCGGAGCTGATGGGGCGAATTACAAAGGAGCTGTATCCGGGAATTGCACACCGGTTTGGCACAACAGCCAGCAAGGTGGAACGTGCCATTCGCCATGCCATTGAGGTGGCGTGGAACAGAGGCCGCATCGAAGCACTGGACGAGGCATTCGGAAGGAATGTCTGCTCTTTGGAAGATAAGCCGACAAACGGCGAATTTATTGCGCTTGTCGCGGATCGGCTGAGCATAGAAAAGCGCTCGGCATCCTGAAAAAATTGAAAATGCCGCATAGCATGCGGAAAAATATGAGGCAGCATTTAAGAAAATTAAATGCTGCTGATTTTTTATGGAGGCCGCGGACACAATACAGGTCACCGGTTCTGCCATCGGCGGATAAACAGAATATGAAACGTTTAAAAAAGGAGAAACAGAAAAAATAGAACTTTTTTGCACGAAAGATGATATAATTTGAGGCGCTTGCTTATTGCTTGACGGTTAGAAGGAAAGGAAGGATAAAATATGACTTTTCTGTGTTATGAACGCTGTTCTACGTGCAAAAAGGCGAAAGCTTTTCTGGAAGCGGCAGGGGTGGCGTTTGATGTGCGGGACATCAAGAACGAGCATCCCGATCAGCAGGAACTTGAGATCCTGTGGAAAAAAAGTGGTTTGCCGCTCAGACGGTTTTTCAACACCAGCGGACAGCTGTACAGGGAACAAAACCTCAAGGAGCGTTTGCCCCAAATGACGCAGGAAGAACAATTGAAACTGCTCGCTTCGGATGGCATGCTGGTCAAGCGTCCTATGCTCATCGGGGAAGATTTTGTTCTGGTGGGCTTTAAGGAAGACGAGTGGAAGAAGAAGCTGGAAATGCAATAAAAAATGCCGCTGTCAGCCGCGAAGCTGTCAGCGGTTTTTTGATTGAAATGTTGTTTGCAAAGGCAACAAAAAGATGAATTAGTTTTCGAAGCGGAACTGCTGCCCCATAACCAGAGGGAAGATGCGAAGCTCCGAAGCGTCCAGATTTTCTTTGTGCATGTCGATTGCGGTGATTTGGCTGTTTTCGTAGGTGGTGTAATAGTAAATGCCGCGTGTGGTATTGCAGCAGGAGGAGTAGAGCGTATACTCGTAACGGTCCCCCTGAACATGGGAAATGCCGCGCTGCTGATAAACAGAACCGAGCACATGGAAAAACTGGCTTACATTGGAAGATTCAGTTTTGCCGCAGCGGGAGTTATGCAGCGTGAAGGCTGCCTTTACAAAACGAGACATTGAAGAAGGATCACCCGGCAGACCCATGGAGCCCATGCCCAAACAATAGGTCTTCAGGTCAAGCTGGTCGGAAAAATGATTTTCAGGCGCTTCAGGCGACAAACTCATATAATTGTTGAGCACGCTCAGATGAACAGGGAACGGGGGATTGTTGGTCATGACCCCAACCGGGTTTTCATAGACGTGAAGGCCATCTTTCATACATTCTACCACGATGGAGGATTCACTGTCTGCGATCATCCAGTGCAGCGGAGCAACCGGCATTTCAGGAGAAAAGGCGAGGTCGATCAGCTGAATGCGTTCGATCAGCTTGCGTGCCTGGTCAACTGTTTGACACTGTCCCAGAATCCAGGGGATAAATTCAAACGGCGTTATGTTGTCGCGCTGGGGATCTTCTTCTTTGAATGCAGCATTTCCAGGAAAATTCAGCCCGGCCATGCTCAGCCCGCGCTCGTTGGTTGCTTCAAAATAAAGAGGATAGTGATTGGCGTTGGCGGCCATGCCGATGAGCGCATAATGCGTTTTCATTTCGGGCATGCGGCGGAAGACGAATGGATAGTTTCTGGGGGTCACGATGACAGATTCCCCATAGGAACAATCCAGATCGAGATTGCGCCCAAAGTAATGGTCGATAGATTTGAGACTGATTGCCGTACACATGGCGATGTCCTCCTTCTTATGGTGGGATGAATGTGCTGTCAGGATGTTCCAATCCAAGAAAGAACATTCATGTATTAGAATTATAGCACGATTTTGAACCAATTGAGAAGAAAGCTGCTTGTGGTCAGGGAAAGATTGGCGGGAATCCCCATTCTTTTTTTTCGCGTAAGCCTTGCCATTTTGGACGCAAAAGGGTACAATATATCATGTGTAGATAGGAGCAGAAGATTGATGACAACCCAAACGTTTGCAGGGCGCCTGAAAACAGAGTGCGCTGTCGCCTCTGGAAGCCATGTTCTTGTGGCAGTCAGCGGCGGTGCGGATTCGACGGCGCTTCTTTGTTTTTTCTGCGAAGTAAGGGATACGTTCCCGCTTCAAATCTCCTGTGCACACATGGAGCACGGTATTCGCGGCGAATCGTCCGTAGAAGATATGCGCTTTGTTCAGGATCTGTGTAAAAAGTGGAATGTGCCGTTTTATGCCGCAAAGGCTGATGTACCGGGGTATGCCCGGTCACAGGGCTGCGGCATGGAAGAGGCGGCGCGCATCCTTCGCTACCGCTTTCTGCGGGAAACGAAAAAGAAGATCGGCGCCCACTGCATAGCGCTGGCGCATCACCAGATGGATCAGGCGGAAACGCTGCTTTTACATGCATCACGCGGCTGTGATATGCGCGGGCTGTGCGGCATGCAGGCGCGTCGCGGGGATCTGATCCGGCCGCTTCTGGAAGAAACGCCGCAGTCGCTTCGGCGGGCACTGTGTGAACGCGGCATCGGCTGGCGCGAAGATGAGAGCAACGCCTGCGATGCGTATGCACGAAACAGGATTCGCCGTCAGGCATTGCCCGTGCTTGAAAGCGTTAATCCGGGCGCACAGGCGGCGCTTGCCCGTCTAGCTCGGGCTGCACAGCGGGATGAGGCGTATTTTTCTTCTGAAATCGCGGCGCGCGGGCTGGATCGAGTGATTCGGCTTGTTGACGGCGTGGCTATCCCGAAAAAGCTGTGGGCCAATCAGCATGAAGCGCTGATCAGCCGGGCGCTGGTCAGCGCCATGGAAAAGGCCGGCATTGAACCACAGCCTGCCAGAACGCTGGAAAAACTTTTTGATGTGCTTTATACAGGCAAGAAAACTGCCGTCAATTTGACGGGCAATGCGCGCGCTGAGGCCGGAGAAACATACTTGTGTCTGACGCGGACAGATGTTCAGATGGAGGACACAATGCTTTCTCAAAATGGAGAGACACAAACGCCATGGGGCACATTTTTTGTCAGGCCGGCGCTTCCGGGAGAAACTGGCGATGGCGTCAGAAGCCAGACCATTCCCAAAGCTCTTTTTTGCAGCGCAGCTGCCGGCATGCGTCGTGAAGGAGACCGAATGACGCCCTTTGGGGCACACAGCCCTGTGAAGCTCAAAAAGCTTCTGGAAGGAATAGAAGGCGCAATGCGCAAAAGCGTGCCGGTTGTGCGAAACGGGGAGACGATTCTCTGGCTGCCGGGGCTGCGCCCTGCGGAAGCCTGCCGATCAGAGCATGGCGGGGAACGGCTTTTTGTTGCTTTTAAAGGACTGAATGGATAGACATTCTTCGGCGCTCTGCGCCGGGACAGATAGAAATGATCAGGGGGAAATAAGCATGGAAGAAAAACGCGAACTGTATGCAGATTTGAAGGATGAGATGCTTCTCACAAAGGAAGAAATTGCCAAGCGTGTTAAAGAAATGGGACGTCAGATTACGGAGGATTTTAAGAACCGTGATTTGACGGTAATCTGCATTCTCAAAGGAGCAGTGGTATTCTTTGTCGACTTGATTCGCGAGATTGATCTGCCCATGACCATGGACTTTATGGCGATTTCCAGCTACGGCAATGCAACCAAGTCGTCCGGCGTGGTGCGCATTCTCAAAGATTTGGACAAGCCCATCAACGGCAAGGATGTACTGATTGTTGAGGATATAGTTGACTCTGGCATGACGCTTTCCTTCCTGAAAGAGAACCTGCTCAGCCGCGGCGCTGCATCGCTGCACATTGCTACGCTGCTGGATAAACCGGCGCGCCGCCGCACACCGCTGACGGTTGATTACTTTGGCTTCACCATCCCGGATGAGTTCGTTGTGGGCTATGGCCTTGACTATGCCGAAAAGTACCGCAACCTGCCGGATATCGGCGTTCTTCGTCCTGAAATTTACGAATAAATCTTTCGCCGCGGCTCTGCCGCGTCAAATTGGAGGTTTCCATTGAAAAAATCGTACAAGGGTTTTCCCGTCTATGTGCTTGTGATTCTGGGCGTGCTGATTGCAGCTCAACTGTTTTCAGCTACGTTCAACGGCAAGCGCGGAGAAAAAATCGAAGCAGCTCAGCTGTTTTCTGCCATTGAGCAGGGCGAAATAGATGCCGTTGCACTTCAGCAGGATGTGGCTTATGCGCATGTGAAAGGCAGTAAGCGCCCTGTTTCTGTCCTGTCTTCTTCGGCGTATGATTATATGGCCGTTGTTTCGGGCGAAACGTTTGTGGACACCTGCCGTCGTCTGGCGTCCAGGCAGCAGAATCTTCCGCTGGAGGAGATCACGGAGCTGGATCTCGGATTTGAAATGATCTACCTTCCTGAACCGACAAGGCCGTGGCTTTTGGAAATGCTGCCGTATTTGATCATCACGGTAGGGCTGATGGCCTTCTGGATGGTGATGATGCGCCAGCAGTCTGGCGGCGGCGGAAAGATGATGAACTTTGGACACAGCCCGGCAAGAGTTTTCCAGCCTGACAGCAACCGCGTGACCTTTGCAGATGTTGCGGGAGCTGAAGAAGAAAAGGAAGAGATGCAGGAGCTGGTGGAGTTCCTTCGCAATCCGCGCCGCTTTACGGCAGTCGGTGCGCGCATTCCAAAGGGTGTTCTGCTTGTCGGACCGCCCGGTACAGGCAAGACGCTTCTGGCCAAGGCTGTTGCGGGCGAGGCAGGCGTTCCGTTCATGTCCATTTCCGGCTCTGACTTTGTGGAGATGTTTGTAGGTGTTGGCGCAAGCCGCGTGCGCGACCTGTTTGATCAGGCCAAGAAGCATGCGCCCTGCATCGTCTTCATTGACGAAATTGATGCCGTGGGACGCAGACGCGGCGCGGGCATGGGCGGCGGCCACGATGAACGCGAGCAGACGCTCAACCAGCTGCTGGTTGAGATGGACGGCTTTGCGGTCAACGAGGGTGTCATTGTGCTTGCGGCAACCAATAGAAAAGATATTCTTGATCCGGCGCTCCTGCGTCCGGGACGTTTTGACAGACAGATTACTGTCGGCTATCCCGATGTGCGGGGACGCGAGGCGATTCTGGAGGTACACGCCAAGTCCAAGCCGCTTGCGGACGATGTGGATTTGAAGAACATCGCTAAGCGTACACCGTATTTTGCCGGAGCCGATCTGGAAAATGTCATGAATGAAGCGGCCATTCTCTGCGCCAGAGAGGGCAAGGAAAAGATCTCGGCGCGCCATCTGGTCAATGCCATTGAGCGGGTGGAGATGGGCCCGGAGAAAAAGAGCCACATCTTCAGCCCGGAAGATAAAAAGCTTGTTGCCTGCCATGAAGCGGGGCATGCCATCGTGGGCGAGCTTTTGGACGGCTGCGATGCAGTGCATCTTGTCACAATCATGCCGCGAGGCGGCAGCGGCGGCCACACGCTTCTTCTGCCGGATAAGGAAAGCGATTTTACTACCCGCACACAGCTGCTGGACTTTGTCTCCATGGCGCTGGGTGGTTATGCAGCGGAGATGCTGGTGATGGGCGAAATGTCAACCGGTGCCAGCAGCGACTTGAAGCGCGCGACAGATGTCTGCCGCCACATGGTGATGCAGTACGGCATGAGCGATGACATGGGTCCCATTTTCCTGGGCGAAGATCATGACGAGGTGTTCCTTGGCCGCGATTATGGTCAGCAGAGCCGCATGTACAGCGAAAACGTCGCTTCAAGGATTGATGACGAGGTGCAGCGCAAGATGAGCGAAGGACTTGCGCGCGCCCAGAAGATTCTGAGTGACAACCGTGATAAGCTGGATGGACTCACCAATCTGCTGATTGAGCGGGAAACCGTCGACCGTGCCGAGTTTGAAGCCTTCATGAAGGGTGAGCCGGTCTAAAAAGATTGCATGATAAGGGCTGCAAGGCCGAGCATATTCTTAAAAAACGATGTGAAGGCAAACTGGCCCAAACGCGCTTTGCAAGAATGGGCGAGGTTTTGCAGCCCTTTTTTCTACAACAAACGTGGTATACGGGAGGAAGAACAGAACATGAAAGCAGATTTGCATATGCATTCCACGGCTTCTGATGGCGTATTAAAACCAGAAGAAGTGGTTAAAAGGGCGGCAGCACTGGGTTTTACGCATATTGCTTTGACGGATCACGACAGCACAGCGGGGATTCGTCCGGCAGAAAAGATGGCGAGGGAACTTGGAATGACGCTGATCCCTGGCGTTGAGCTCAGCTGCGGCGGGCAGAAGGAAATCCATATTCTGGGGTATGGGTTTGAGCCGGAGAACGAGAGCGTGCAGGAATTTTGCCGAATGCGCACAGCGGAAAGAAATGAACGTGCCCGCAGGATGGTGGAGAATCTGCGCAAAGACGGCAAGATGATTACCATGGAGCGTGTGCGCGACCTGGCAAGGGGCGTTGTTGGCCGGCCGCATGTTGCACGGGCACTGCTTGAGGCGGGATATGCAGCATCCATGGAGGATGCGTTTGAACGCTTTCTGGTTCCAGGACGCTGCGGCTATGTGCCCAAACAGGATGTGAAAGTGTCGGAAGCTGTGAAACTCATTGAAGAAGCGGGCGGTGCAGCCGTGCTGGCGCATCCGATGGAGCTGAAAATGGGCAGCATGGCCATAGAAGCGCTTATCAGAGAATGGAAGGGCGAAGGGCTTGCAGGCATAGAGGTGTATCATCCCAGCGCAGCCAATAATCACCTGCCCGGCCTTGACCGCCTGGCCAGGCGGGAAGGTCTGCTTGTTACGGGCGGCAGCGATTTTCACGGCGACTTGTCGCATGGCAGCGTGCTGGGGGATGGACTGGAGCGCTGGACAAGCGTGGAAGAGGACATGAAGTTGTTCATGAAACGCATCCAAAGAGTCGTATAAATATGTAGAGATGAATAGGATATACAGAGAATCGAGGTGCTGATATGCCGACAATGACACAGGCGGGCTATACGCCGCCGCAAAATCACGTTCCGCCGGAAAAGAAGCACGGCGGGATGAAAAAACCGAAAAAAAAGAAGAAGAAAATAAACGTGACGGTGATCGTTTCACTGCTGATCTTTCTTGCGGCTGTTTTAATCGGCTCTGTGACGCTTCTGCTTTTTGTTCAGATGGAGCCTTACATCGGAACGTTCGTCCCCGGAACATCGCTTATGGGATACCCGCTTGCAGGATTGACGGCACAGGAGGGGGAATCCCTTCTGAATGAGCTGACGCGGGGAGCTGTTTCGGGCTGGTCGTGCGAGATGACATGGGGAGAAAAGGTATATACGCTGACGGCAGAGGATATGAAACTGTCCATTGATGCTTCGGCAACCCTCGATCCGCTTTGGCAGATTGGCAGAAGCGAAAAATTTGTGAAGCGTTATCTGTCCATGCTGGCGGCGAAAACGTCCCCGACAGACGCGGAGCCTGTGATCACATACGACATGGCAGCGGCAGATGCACTGCTTGAAACGATCCGGCAGGAGGTTGAACGTGATCCGATTGATGCAGCGGTTGAGTTTATGCCCGGCAGCAGTGAGCCGTTCCGGTTTACTCAAGAGAGCGTCGGATTGTCGCTGGATACGGCGCCGATGCGCAGCCAAATTGAAGAAGCTGTCCGGAAGATGGAACCGGTGAAACTTATGGTGGAACCGGAGAAGGTGGAACCGGCTGTTTATCAGGCGGAATTGGAAAATGCCATCGTCATGCGCGGCAGAGTGACGCTGACACTCGTTCAGGATGAAGCGGCGGCAGCCAATGCTGGTTTGGCGGCCAATGCACTCAATGGCCTGCGGATAGATTCGGGGGAAACGCTGTCGTTTAATGAAGTTGTTGGAACGCGAACGGCGGCAGCCGGATATGTGGAAGCAGCAGAACCTGCCTATGGTTCAGATGTTTCCGGCGTAGGCGGCGGCGTATGCCAGATGTCCACGGCGCTGTATCAGGCGGCACTTTTGAGCGAAATCACGGTTGAAGCGCGCAGCGCGGCGGCGTATCCTGTGCCGTACAGCCAGAAGGGACAGGAGGCAGCGGTTTCCGATCAGGGGCTGGACCTTGTTTTGAAAAATGATACGGACATGCCGCTGTTTGTGACGGCGCGTGTCTATCAGGATGGCGCGGATTGGAAAGCGGAAGTTGTTCTGATTGGCATGCCAATTGACGGCAGGTATCATCTGGAAACGACGGAAGAAGAAATTGCACCGCCTGATGAACCGGTTTATGTGCGCGACAACAGCGGCCGTTATGCGGTGTACAAGGATGAACGGGTACCGGGACCGAATGCACAGCCGGGATACAGGGCAAAGGTGGAGCGTGTGAAGATGGAAAACGGCGAGGAAAAGAGCCGCGAATGGATTAGCGAAAACGAGTATCCGCCGATTCCGCAGATCATTTATGTTGGCAGCAAGGAACGATAAAGGAGAAACAAAAATGGACAAGGTATGCTTCAAAACTAAAAAAGGCCCGGCAGCCGTAGGCCCTTACTCGAGCGCAGTCATTTACGGGGATATGATTTACATGAGCGGAATGATTGGCGTTGACCCCAAAACAGGAAAAGCTCCTGAAGGCGGCACCTTGGCACAGGCCAAACAGGTGTTTGAAAATATTGGAACGGTGCTTCAGGAGATGGATGCAGGGATGGATGACGTGCTCAAGACTACAGTATATCTGACGAACATGGACGATTTTATTGAGGTGAACAAGCTTTACGCTGAGGTTTTTGGGCCGAATTTCCCGGCAAGAACCTGCGTGGAAGTGTCCAAACTGCCTATGGGGCTGTCCATCGAAGTAGAGTGCATTGCAAAAAAATAAGCCGACAGGAAAAAACATGAACAGATCATAACCTGTTCATGTGCATTCAGAGAGGAAGAGGTAAAATGGCGGACGTGTTTTCAGCCCAGGAGATTCGATACTTAAAGCTCTTGCGCAAGCAGTACAGAACCATTCAGGAAGCGTCTGCAGAGGTGGCACATCTGCGCGCAGTGCTTCGTCTGCCAAAGGGTACGGAGCATTTTCTTTCCGATCTTCATGGTGAACATGCGGCATTCCTTCATATTCTGCACAATGCAAGCGGCGTCATCAAAAGAAAGATCAACGATCTGTATGACGATCTGCTCTCTTTGCATGAAAGGGACATGCTTTCAACCCTCATCTATTACCCGGATGAGAAATTGGCTCTGCTTAAAAAGCAGGGCGTTGTAACCAAGGAATGGTATAGACTGACGATCTATCGACTGCTGGAAGTATGCCGGATGTGTTCGGTGAAGTATACCAGAAAGCGCGTGCAAGAGGCCATGCCCCGGTCGATGGGGGCGCTGATGGAAGAGATGCTTTTGGCAGACAGCACGCCGGACAAGGAAGGGTATTATCGCGAGGTGATGCAATCCATTCTGGAAACGGGGCAGTCTGATGCAATGATTATTGCGCTCAGCCATGTTATTCAGGCTCTGGCAATTGATCGCCTGCATATCATCGGCGACATATTTGACAGAGGCCCGCGCGCGGATCTCATCATGGATGCGCTTGAAAACTATCATCAGGTAGACGTGCAGTGGGGAAATCATGATATTACATGGATGGGTGCAGCGGCGCTGTCTGAGGCATGCATTGCCCAGGTCATTGTCACGTCCCTGAAATATGGCAATCTGGATACGCTGGAAGTGGGCTACGGCATCTCTTTGCGCCCGCTGACCACGCTGGCCTCTGCCTGCTATGCCGATGATCCGTGTGAAGCGTTTCTTCCAAGAGACAACGGCGAAGAACTGCATGAGGATGAGCGCGAACTGGCCCGGATGCACAAGGCGGCGGCAATTCTCCAGTTCAAGCTGGAAGGGCAGCTTTTGAGCCGCCACCCGGAATACGGCATGGAGGACAGACGCCTTCTGCATCGGATTGACTACGAGAAAAAGACTGTCGAAGTCGATGGGGTCACGTATCTGATGCGCAGCTGCCATTTCCCGACAATTGATCCCGCTGATCCATATGCCCTTACGCCGCTGGAGAGGGAAGTTATGGACAAGCTGACGCTGGAATTTGCGCATTCCGAAAAGCTCCAGCGCCATACGCAGTTTTTGTACAGCGCGGGTGGGATGTACCTGTGCTGTAATGGCAATCTGTTGTATCACGGTTGTATCCCAATGGAAAAAGACGGCACCTTTGCAGTCATTCCAGTGGCACCGGAGAGCAGGCTTCGCGGCCGCGAAGCGATTGATGCAGCAGATCTTCTGGCCAGACGCGGCTATTTTGCAACCCTTAACAGCGAAGAACGCATAAACGGCCAGGATTTTCTCTGGTATCTGGGATGCGGCCCGAAGTCTCCGCTGTTTGGTAAGGATAAAATGGCGACATTTGAGCGTTATTTTATCAAGAACGACAAGGCACATCAGGAAAACAAGAATGCCTATTACAACATGCTCAACGATGAGAAGGCAGCACTGCGCATCCTTCATGAATTTGGACTGAGCGAGACGGGCTTCATCATCAATGGGCATGTGCCAGTGAAGCTGGGGCAAGGCGAAAGCCCGATTAAGGCTGGAGGACGGCTGCTTGTGATTGACGGCGGGCTGTCTCGCGCATATCAGCCGGTCACGGGCATCGCGGGATATACGCTGATTTTCACGTCGCATGAATTGAATCTGGTTGCACATCAGCCGTTTGAATCCACAGCCAGCGCAATTTCCTGCGAACAGGATATTCATTCGGTTCAAAGTCTGGTTAAAAAGATGCCCAGAAGGCTTTTGATTGAGGATACCGATGAAGGGGACGCGCTGCGCGACAGAATCAACGATCTGATGCGACTGATGGCGGCCTACAGGAGCGGCGTCATCAAGGAAGCACGTTCCTGACGCGGGGACGAACAGCACGCATGGCGATAGTTTTAAAGCGTCCTCTTCGAACAAAGTGGGTATAGTTGATCAGCCTGTCCAGAGACTGGCTCAACGCGAGCAGTTCCGCAGGAGAAGAACCGGAAAAAAGAAGTGCAGATTCGAGCATGTACCGATGGTGCATAATATTGTGAATTGGTGAACGCATGACTTTCTCCTTTCTGTTCGTTCAAGAAAAGCATAGCAGACTTTAGATAAAGGTGCAACAGAAACGATTGTCGAAAGCGGTCGAAGAAGATAAATAATCAGGAAAAATTTCATTTTGGTCTTTAAAAGGGCAAAAATTGGCAAGAACGAAAACAGAAGGCGGTCGGTTATTAGTGGAAACAGTGATAAAAAGACAGAATTTTGGCATAAATGTGCAAACGTGCTGCCAGCCTGCGCTCATCGTATTTGATTTGGATGGAACCATTGCAGACAGCCGCGAACTGGCGCGGGAAGCGTATAAGCGTGTGTTTGGGCTGATGGGTTACGGCGTGATTACGGATGAACTGGCAGACAGTTTCAACGGCCCGGATGCAGACGAGGTCTGCCGCGTGATGGGCATTGGCGCGGACAGACGCGCGCTGTATGATCGGCTGGTCAACGAGGTGGACGTTGAACTGGTTGGCAGTATGGGCAAGATGTTCCCCGGCACAGAGAACATGCTTGCACAGCTTGCACCTCACGCCACACTGGCCATTTTGACAAATGGAACAGAGGCGTACTGCAGCGCTTGCATCAAGACGTTCGGACTTGGCGGATATATCAGTTTGTCCAGCGGCTTTATCAGCGGCGTCACCAAGGCCATGCGCATCAGGAAGTGGGCGGCGGCGCTTGGTGCTCAGACTGTCATCTGCGTGGGGGATCGCTGCACGGATGTGCACAATGCCCATGAAGCGGGGGCACTTTGTGTGGGCGTCACCTATGGCATGGGCAGCGCCGAGGAACTCAAGGGCGCAGATCTTTTGGCAGGATCGCCTCATGAAGCAGCGCGGGCCTGTTTGAGGCTGCTGACTTCAAAGGATAGTTGATTTTTTGCCCGCCGCGCGGTACAATAAGGAAGATTACATTTGATCGGGAGGCCTGCTCTTGTCGGAAGAGAATGCCTCGGACAGAACCGGCAGCAGACCGGACGAAATACAGGAGGACATATGGAAAACGAAATCAAGGCTGTGGTGACGGTGCTGGGACAGGATGCCGTCGGCATTATCGCTCACGTCAGCGCTGTTCTGGCAGACAATGGTGCTAATATTCGGGATATTGCGCAGACAGTGCTTTCCGGCATGTTCAACATGATGATGATTGTGGATGTACCTGAGCAGGCTTTTGGTACGCTGGATGATGCGCTTGAGCAGCTGGGCGTAGAGCTTGGGCTTCAGATTCGCATGCAGCGCAGCGAAATCTTTGACGCGATGCACCGCATCTGAGGGAGGACAGAATGATCAATACGTCTGAAATTTTCCAGACGGTGCGTATGATTACCGAGGAAAAGCTCGATATCCGTACCATCACAATGGGTATTTCCCTGTATGACTGCGTGAGTGCTGACAAGAAGGCACTCTATAACAATATTTATGACAAGATTACCTCAAAGGCGGAGCATCTGGTCAAGACGGGTGAAGATCTGGAACGCGAATATGGAATTCCGATTGTCAACAAGCGCATCTCCGTGACACCTGCCAGCCTTGTGGCGGCAGCCTGCGGCGATCCGATTGTTGTGGCGCGCGCCATGGATGCAGCAGCCAAGGCAACGGGCGTCAACTTCATCGGCGGATATACGGCGCTTGTTCAGAAGGGCATGACGCCATCTGACCGTGCGCTCATCGCTTCCCTGCCGGAAGCGCTCACAACCACGGAGCGCGTCTGCTCGTCTGTCAATGTCGGATCTACCCGTGCAGGCATCAACATGGATGCCGTACAGATGTGCGGTCAGGTCATCAAAGACATTGCACAGGCGTCCCGCGAGGATGCCGGCGCGGCCTGCATGAAGCTTGTCGTATTCTGCAATGCCGTAGAGGATAACCCATTCATGGCGGGCGCATTCCATGGCCCGGGAGAAGGGGACTGCTGCATCAATGTCGGCATTTCCGGCCCCGGCGTTGTCAAGCGTGCGCTGGAAAAGTATGCGAAGGATCAGCCGTTTGACGTGGTAGCGGAAACGATCAAAAAGACTGCGTTCAAGATCACGCGCGTGGGACAGCTGATTGCCCGCGAGGCTTCCGACAGGCTGAATGTGCCGTTTGGCATTGTTGACCTGTCCCTTGCGCCGACTCCGGCGATGGGCGACTCTGTGGCGCATATTCTCGAAGAGATGGGACTTGAGTCCTGCGGCTGCCATGGCACCACGGCGGCGCTTGCACTGCTTAATGATGCTGTGAAGAAGGGCGGCGTCATGGCGTCCAGCCATGTAGGCGGCCTGTCCGGCGCATTCATTCCGGTCAGCGAGGATATCGGCATGATCAATGCCGTCTCGCGTGGTTCGCTCTGCCTGGAAAAGATGGAAGCCATGACCTGCGTCTGTTCCGTTGGTCTGGACATGATCGCTGTTCCGGGAGATACGCCGGCTTCTACGCTTTCTGCGATTATCGCAGACGAGGCCGCAATCGGCATGGTCAACAGCAAGACAACGGCCGTGCGCGTCATTCCGGCACAAGGCAAGAAGGTTGGCGATGAAGTGGAATTTGGCGGCCTGTTTGGCCGTGCGCCGGTCATGCGCGTCAGTCCGTATGCTGCCGAGGCATTCATTGCCCGCGGCGGCCGCATTCCTGCACCCCTTCAGAGCTTGAAGAACTGATTGAATGTGAAAGGAAGGACAGAAGATGGAAAAGGAACTCACCCGTCAGACGGTTGATCCCAAGTACACGTGGGATCTGAAACGGATATATGAAAACGATGAAGCGTGGGAGAAAGCGTTTGCACAGGTTGCTGCGGATTCCAAGGCTTTTGCCAGCCGCGCCGGGACGCTTTCAGAAGGCCGCGAAAAGGTGCTGGAGACGCTTAAGGCGATGTATGCCATTGATGAAGAGATCAGCACCCTGTATGTGTACGCGATGATGCGCTACAATGAGGACAGCACCGATGCCAAGTATCAGGCGCTCATGAGCCGCGCGGGAACATTGGCCAGCGAAGTGAACGCGCGGACATCCTTCCTGACGCCCGAGCTGCTTTCCCTCAAGGAAGGCGAGCTGGAGGCGATGGCGGAAGACCCTGCGTTCTGCGAATATGATGTGTTCCTGCGCGATGTGCTGCGCACAAAGCCGCACACGCTGTCTGCTGGAGAAGAGCAGCTGCTGGCCATGTCTCAGGAGATTGCCGGAGTGCCGGGCAACGCATACAGCATGCTGAATGACGCTGATCTGGATCTGGGCAAGACTCGCGGTGAAGATGGCGAAAAGGTTAAGCTGACAGACGCGCGCTTCCTGTCTTTCTTATCCAGCAGCAACCGTGCTGTGCGCAAAAACGCCTATGTCAACATGATGAACGGCTACAACAAGATGGGCAACACCATCGCGTCCATATATGACGGACAGGTTAAGGCAGATATTTTTGAAAGCCGCGCCCGCAAGTTTGACAATTGCCGTCAGGCCGCGCTCTATCCGGATCAGGTGGACGAGAGTGTTTACGACAGCCTGATTGACGCCGTTCATGGCGGCGTGGATACGCTGTGCGAATACCTCAAGATCAGGCAGAAGCAGCTTGGCGTGGGCAAGCTCCACATGTACGACCTGTACACCGAGGTGGACAACGGCTTTGACATCAAGCTCGATGTAGAAGATGCATTTAAGGTCTTCCTGGATGCTGTTGCGCCGCTGGGCGAGGACTATGTGAAAGAGGCTTCCCGTGCACTGCCTGAACGCTGGATCGACGTGTATGAGACGAAGAACAAGCGCTCCGGTGCATACTGCTGCGGCAATGCGTACCGCACGACGCCGTATGTCCTTCTGAACCATAAGAAAACATATGACGGACTGTCCACGCTGTGCCATGAGATGGGCCACGCGATGCACAGCTTCTATTCCAACAAGACACAGCCCTACGCGAAGGCCGATTATACGATTTTTGTGGCAGAAGTTGCGTCTACCTGCAACGAGATCCTGTTGGCGGAGCACCTGCGCAAGAAGTATGCCGACAACAATCAGGCACAGATTGCGCTGATTGGCAACATTCTGGAGCATTTCCGCACGACGGTTTTCCGTCAGACGATGTTCGCAGAGTTTGAGCACAAGGCACATCGCATGGCTGAGGAAGGAAAGGGCCTGACCCGTGACAGCCTGAGCGAGATGTACTACGATCTGAATAAGCTGTATTACGGCGGCGCGTGCAAAGTGGACAAGGAAGTGGCTTGGGAATGGATGCGCATTCCGCATTTCTACACCCCGTTCTATGTCTACAAGTATGCGACGGGCTTCTGCGCGGCGGTTACGCTGGCGCGCAACATCCTGAGCGGCGATCCGGAAAAGATCAAGGCGTACAGAAAGTTCCTTACGCTCGGCGCAAGCATGCCGCCGATTGAGGAACTCAAGGTGGCGGGTGTCGATATGTCCACGCCGCAGCCGGTGTGCGAGGCGCTGGACTACTTCGCAGAACTGATTATGGAATACAAGCGTCTGCTTGACGAAGAAAAATGATGCAGGGATATGATGTGGAGGCCGCGGTGAAAGCAATCACCGCGGCCGTCCGCCGCTCAGCCAAAGTGACTGGGGAAGAGGCGGAAAACTTTGTGCGCCGCGCGATTGAGGCAGATATGCTCTACATGCAGGAAAACGATGTGATTGACGCAGACGGCCTGATGGGTGACGGCGAGTACGATGACGATGACGCTTTTGAAGCGCTGTTTGAAGCGCTGACGGACGGCCTCTGCGATGAAGAGGAGATTGGCCGCACGGCGCAGATGCTGGATGCCTATATGGATGCCCAGCAGGATTATATGGACAAAAGCGGATTGCTGGCGTAAGGCAGGAGGAACAGAGGATGCAGGATGCGAGGCAGCGTGACAACGCAAAGAAAGTGACGGGGCGAATGTTCATTGTGAGCGTAGCATCCATCATTTTGCAGCTGGCTGTCGCGCAGTTTTTATGCAATCTCGTGATTCTGTACACGCAGAATGCGCTTTTTAATGTTCTGTTTTATGCATATGCCGTGGTGCTTCTTTTGCGCTTTATGCGCAATGTGGTGGCGGGATATGCGTATACGCTGACGGACAAAAGGCTGATTCTGGAGCGGAAGCTGGGAGACAGCACGACCACAATCGTGGACATTTCCCTTGATAAGATCATCAGCATACGCCCTGTCTGCGCGGCAGAAAAGCTGTTTTATAAGCAGGTAACGGTAATTGATCCGCATGCCGCGCCGGGGTTTCGCTATCAGGCGGCGTTTCTTTTGAGTCTTTTTTCTGCGCGGCTGGCACGCGCTGCGGCTGGCAAAGGGGCTGAAAAGGTGATCGGCTATGCGGTCGTGTACAATGAGGATAACCGTATGCGCTGCTGTGTGTTCCGGCCCAATGAAGAAATGTGCCAGGCGCTTGAACAAGCGCTTGGCGAGCGCTTTGGCTGGGATGACCGACTGAACAGGCCTCAGCTGGAGACACTGTTTGCAAGGGCGCTTCAGCGTGCATTTCCGGCGCTGTATCCACATGTGAAGCCGCTGGTCAGTCCGCAAGAGGTTGAATGGCTGGAGGAACTCATCAAGAGAAAAGCACAGCGCAGACAGAACAAGAAAAAGAACACGGCGGTTAAGGATGATAAACCCAGGCGCCGCAGGAGTAAATGATGAAATATACGACGATACTTTTTGATTTGGACGGAACACTCACCAAATCCGAGGAGGGCATCACGCGTTCGGCACTTTATGCGGCGCAGAAGATGGGCTTCACAGGATTTACGGCGGAGCAGTTCAAGGGATTCATTGGTCCGCCCCTCTTCGTCTCTTTCAAGGGCATTGTGGGCATGACAGATGAGCAGGCTGCGCAGGCGGTCGAGTATTACAGAGAGCGCTTCTCAGCGGTTGGCTGGGCAGAAAATGAGGTTTACACCGGCATTCCCAATCTCCTCAAGGGTCTCAAGAAGAATGGGGCGAAGATTGCGATGGCGACGGCAAAGCCGCAGGTTTTTGCAGATCGGATTGCAGAGCGCTTTGGTCTGACGCCGTATTTGGATGCCATTGTCGGCCCTGGCTTGGATAACACGCACCCCAGCAAAAAAGAGCTGATTGAAAAGGCGGTTTCGATTCTGGGTGGAGAGCCGATTATGATTGGAGACCGTCTGTTTGACATTGAAGGCGGACAGCAAAACGGCATTCCGACGGTCGGTGTTACCTATGGATATGGTACGGAAGAGGAGCTTCGGGACGCAGGAGCGACATATATTGCGCACTCGGTTGAAGAACTGGCGCAGATTCTCCTGGGCGATGCACAGCGTGCAAAAGGCATTTTCCTCACCATGGAAGGTATGGACGGCTGCGGAAAGACAACGCAGCGTTGTGCGCTGGTGGAGCACCTTAAAAATCTGGGTTGGGATGTTGTGACAACGCGTGAACCGGGCGGCGATGAAGTGGCGGAGAAGATCCGCACGCTTGTGCTGGATCCGAAGAACAGCGCGCTTTGCGATGAGGCGGAGGCATACCTGTACGCAGCATCTCGCGCGCAGAACGTGCGTGCGCTGATTCGCCCGGCGCTTGAAGCCGGAAAGGCTGTTGTGTGCGACCGGTTTGTGGATTCTTCTATCGCGTATCAGGGAGGAGGGCGCGCCTTGGGCAGGGAAACTGTCCGGGAGCTGAACCGTCTTGCTGTGGGCGATACAATGCCGGATGTCACGGTTTATCTGCATATGCCGCCGGAGCGGGCGCTGTCCCGAAGACTCAGCGCGTCCGAGCCTGACCGCATGGAGAGCCAGGCGGCCGATTTCCATGCGCGCACTTATGAGACATATGACCACCTTTTTGAAGGAGAGACCCGCGTTGTGCAGGTAAATGCGGCACAGACCATCCAAGAGGTGACGCGCGAGATGCTCAGCGCTGTGGATGAGCGGCTGAATGCGCTGGCGGCTGAGTGAACAAAGACGAGGAAAACAACATGGCAAAAATCGTAGTAGGTATGTCCGGCGGCGTGGATTCATCTGTGGCAGCTCTGCTTTTGAAACGCGCCGGTCATGAGGTCATCGGCGTTTTTATGAAAAACTGGGAGGAAAAGGATGATAACGGCGTCTGCACCAGCGAAACGGACTGGGCGGATGTTCGGGATGTATGCGAAAAGATCGGTATTCCGTATTATTCGGTCAATTTTGAAAAGGAATATTATGACCGCGTATTTTCTTATTTCCTTGATGAATATAAGCGTGGACGCACGCCCAACCCCGACGTTCTGTGCAACAGAGAAATCAAGTTCAAGGCCTTTCTTGATTTTGCAATGAAGCTTGGCGCGGATAAACTGGCAACGGGGCATTTCTGCAATCTGGCAGAGGCGGAGGATGGCAGCGTGCAGCTTCTGCGCGGCGCGGACCCCAACAAGGATCAGAGCTACTTTCTATACATGCTCCATCAGAATGCGCTGGAAAAGGCTGTGTTTCCCGTTGGCGGGATGACCAAGGCGCAGGTGCGCGCCATTGCAGAAGAAGCGGGATTGTCTACATCGAAAAAGAAGGATTCCACAGGCGTCTGCTTCATCGGCGAACGGAATTTTAAGCCCTTTTTGCAGCAGTTTTTGCCTGCACAGCCGGGCAATATGCGAACGCTGGACGGGAAAATCGTAGGCCGCCATGATGGCCTGATGTATTACACACTCGGCCAGCGGCGCGGGCTGGGAATTGGCGGCGCCGGAAACGGCGAGCGCTGGTTTGTGCTGCAAAAGGACATGAAAAAAAATGAGCTGATTGTCACTCAGGGTGGGGACCATCCGCTTCTGTACAGCAAAAATGCACGCGGTGAAGATGCCACATGGGTGGCAGGCAATCCACCGTCCAAAGCGTTTGACTGTACCTGCAAATACCGCTATCGTCAGCCGGATCAGGAAGTTCATGTGGTCCTGGAGGATGATGGGCATGTGCTGGTTACAGCCAAGGAACGCCAGCGTGCAGTGACGCCGGGACAAAGCATGGTTTTCTATCATGGTGATGTATGTTTAGGCGGCGCAATCTGCGCCGAAGTGCTGGATGCAGGACAGGTGGGTTAAATGAACGGGCTGCAAAAATTTTGGGGTCATCTTTCGACCATCACGCGTCATCGCCACAAGGTCATTGTGCATTGCGCAAAGGCGGGAATTCTCTGGCAGGGGCTTTTCCATGATCTGTCCAAATACAGCCCGACGGAATTCTGGCAGGGTGTACGCTTTTTTGACGGCACGCATTCACCGACAGAGGATGAACGGCGCACGTTGGGGTATTCTCTGGCGTGGATGCACCACAAAGGCAGAAATCCGCATCATTGGGAATACTGGACGGATTACGACATCAAGGCACAGGGGTATGTGGCCATGCCCATGCCAAGGCGCTATCTGGCAGAGATGCTGTGTGACCGGATTGCGGCCAGCAAAATATATAATGGGAACCGATACAGCGATGCCAGCCCGCTGGAGTATCTTCAGCGCGGCAAAATGCACGACCGCATGCATCCGGAAACGCGCGCACTTTTGACGCGCTTTCTGACGCAGCTGCGCGAGGAGGGCGAGGAAAAAATGTTTGCTTCTCTGCGTGCATGGGTTCGCGAAAAAGAATGAACACAGGCCCCCTTTTCCTTCATACCATGTAGGGAAAGGAGGTTCTTTTTATGCCTTCAAAAAGAGAAGCAATCGTAGCCCGTGCGCTTTCGCTGGTGGGCTGCGGATATATATATGGAGCGACGGGCTGGATCTGCACAGAAAAGCGACTTTTGCAGCAGGCGCGTCAATATCCCATGTACGCACAGCAGATTGAGAAATATGGTCCGCGCTGGATGGGAAAACGCTGTTTTGACTGCGCACAGTTTACGCGTACAGCTGCGCGGGAAGCTGGTGTTGAAATGCCCAGCGGCGCGACAAGTCAGTGGCGAGAGCTGGGTCTCTGGAAAGAGAAAGGCCTCATTGATACGCTGCCTGATGAGGGCGGCCTGTTCCTTTTCACCATGCGCGATGGGAGGATGACGCATACGGGCGTATCGCTTGGCAGGGGGGAGGAAGCAGATGCACGCGGGCATGCTTACGGCGTTGTTCGCCGGCCGATTCGGAAGACGACGTTCACCCATTGGGCGAGGCTCAATATCGACTATGATGCACCGGTTGAAGCGGAAAATCCTTTGCCGGATGGAGAAAAGCGTCCGACGCTTCGCAGAGGAAGCGGGGGAGGCGATGTACAGGTGCTTCAAAATGCTCTTGAATTACTGGGATACGATCTGGGCGAAGTGGATGGGCAGTTCGGCAAACGCACACAGCAAGCTGTCCAGGCGTTCCAAAGAGACTACGGGCTTCAGACGGACGGCGTGGCGGGGCCGGCGACGTGGGAAATGCTCCTGCATGCAATCCCGGGGGAAGACGAAGAAACGCCGATTCTGACGCGGATCGTGTTGTCAGGGGCGCCCATGCATGCATTGATCCGCGCGCTGGAAACCGCAGAGGATGAAAAAGAGAACAAGATGATGCGTCTGCAAAAGAAGGATTATGGAGAACTCATGCGGCAGATTGACTTGGAAGGGTGATAGGTTCACATTCAGAAAAAGACGTATAAGAAAAGCCGCCCGAATCGAGGAATATCGCGATTCGGGCGGCTTGAATAGAAAAACTATTTTAGGCTTGAAAGAAAAAAGCCCCGCGCCAGAGGCGTGGGGACTGATCATCAATTAATAGCGATTCGCACGGCGTGCTGCGTAGCACTCGCTGCAATAGATGGGTCGGTCGTTCTTCGGGATGAAAGGCACGCGGGTCGGAGCGCCACACTGCGCGCAGGTGGTCTCATACATTTCGCGCTGCTGAGTTTCGCCGCTAGCCTGACGGCTGTTCTTGCGGGCAATGCGGCAGGCCTTGCAGCGAGTCGGCTCATTCTGGAAGCCCTTCTCCGCGTAGAACTCCTGCTCACCAGCGGTGAACACAAATTCCTGGCCACAGTCTCTGCAGGTCAAAGTCTTGTCCTGATACATGGGATATTCCCCTCCGAAAAAAATAGAGATAACGGCATGACCGAATCGGCTGACCTGGTTTTTGCCCCCACACTCGCCGTCTGGAACTTTCGCTCATACACCGCTGTGCCCCACTACTAGCTCTCTCAGGGTTATTCCTGGACGGGCTTACATCTAAGCCGCACCATGCTCCTCGGTACTTTGACCGGATTACGTGGATCGCTTTGCCTGCGACTGGCATCGACTTTCAACCACAGACCCGAAATGATCATCCTCAACCATTATAAGAGAAAAGCACAAAAATTGCAAGCGATTTTCTTATTTTTATTGATTTGACGAGCGGAATGTTCGGGTTTTTATGTTAGGAAGATCAAAAGGGAGCTGGGCGGGGGCGGTATGTGCGGCAGCAAGGATGCTCACGCTTTTCGCGCCTGCTTCCAGAAGCGCCCTTGCAGCTTCGCGGGCGGTGGAACCCGTTGTAACCACATCATCCACAAGCAGAATGCGCAGGCCGGAAACGTCTGCGCAGGTGGCCATGCAGCCTGTCAAATTGGTTTGGCGCTGTTTGCCGTTTAGTGTAGACTGAGCAGCGCGGTCATCCGTGCGGACAAGTGCTTCACACATGGGCATTCCCCAGCGCTTTGCAAGCATTTCGGAAAGAAGGGCAGCTTGATTGAAGCCGCGCTGACGCATACGGCGCTTTGTTGTGGGGATGGGAACAAGCAGCTCTTCATCCTGCGTGGGCAGAGTGGACATTGCTTCGCAAAGCGGAACTGCGCAGGCGCGAACAGAGCGATATTTCAGCGCGTGAATCAGCGTGCGTACCTGTGCGTCATAAAGAAATGCAACATACAGATGGGTGAGACCCTCTGGCGGCTGAACGGCGGTATGGGTCCATTCGAGCCGATACAGAGCCTGTCGGCAGGCGGCGCAAAGCTGGTCGGTATCTTCTTCCATCAATGCTGCATGACAGCACAGGCAGCTGACTTTTTCAGGAAAAAGCCAGTCATCCAGAAAAGCCAGGAGGCGCTGCAGCCCCAAATGCGGGCTCACAGGCTGATGATCTGATTCAGCCGCCAGCACAATGCGCTATAACGCTTGCGGGTGTTGACGTTGTGAATCATCTGGTCGATGGCAGATTCTCTGCCCACAATCATGACCAGCTGACGAGCACGCGTCACGGCTGTATACAGCAGATTGCGGGTGAGAAGCATCGGCGGGCCGCCGACTGCCGGCATGACGACCACGGGGAATTCGCTTCCCTGACTTTTGTGCACAGAGATGCAGTAAGCCAGTTCCAAATCATCGACATCGCCGCCTTCATAGAGGGCGATACGGTCATCATCAAATTGAACTTCAAGCGTATGTTCCTGTGTATCGATGGATGAGACAAAGCCGATGTCACCGTTAAAAATGCCCTGACCATCTTCCCAGCCGAAAATGCCTTCTTTTTTCCATTTGAGCTGATAATTGTTGCGAGTCTGCATGACTTTGTCGCCTTCTCGAAACGTAGTGTCGCCGCGCACCCGTTCCTTTTTGTGCGGAACGGGCGGATTAAACTCCGCCTGCATGAGCTGGTTGAGAGCCCAGACACCACATTCGCCTTTCTTTGTTGGCGAGAGCACCTGCATCTGTTTGACGGGATCAAGCCCTGTAAATCCGGGAAGGCGGCTTGAACACAGCGCCACAATGCGTTTGGCGGCATCTGTGGGGGAAAGCGCACGCTCAAAGAAAAAGTCGCTGCCCTTGGCGTTCAGACGCGGGGATTCTCCTTTGTTGATGCGGTGAGCATTGTAGACAATCATGCTTTTTTCATCCTGCCTGAAGATTTCTGTCAGGCGCACACAGGGAATGACACCGCTGTCTAAAATATCTTTGAGGACATTCCCTGCGCCCACGCTGGGCAGCTGGTCGGCATCGCCTACCATGATGAGCCGCGTTCCGGGAATAAGTGCCCGAAGCACGGAACGCATCAGGAAGATATCCACCATGGACATCTCATCAATGATCAGCGTGTCCATTTCCAGAGGATTGTCTTCTGATCGCGCAAAGTCTCCGCTTTCGCCGCCATATTCAAGCAGACGATGCAGCGTCTTGGCTTCCATGCCGCAGGCTTCGCTCATGCGCTTGGCGGCACGTCCTGTTGGAGCGGCGAGGGCGACATCGCCATGCACACCAAGCAGTTTGATGATACATTTAATAATGGTGGTTTTGCCTGTGCCGGGGCCGCCGGTGATGACGGTCATGCCGCTTTTAACGGCGGTTTCAATGGCCTGTTTCTGCTGGACATCGAAAAGCAGACCTTCGGTCCGTTCAAGGCTTTCAATTTGCGCGCTCAGGTCATCGCAGGAAGATTCCGGCATGGCATCAATCATTTCCCGCAGACGGCGGGCAACTTCATTTTCAGCGCGGAATGTTCCCGGCTGATAAAGCGCGACAAAATCCTGACCGTCGTCATCAGGCAGAAGCTGAGCGGAGATTTCATGGGAAAGGATCAGGCTGTCGATGGTGCGTTCAACAGCATCGGAATGGCTGCCGAGCAGACGGCAGGCAGCATTGGCAAGCATGGGCCGGGGCAGATAACAGTGGCCGGCGCCGGATGTAGCATCGGCAAGGACAAACTTAACGCCTGCACTCAGCCGATATTCGCTGTCTTTTTCGATGCCGAGGGAAGCGGCTATTTTGTCGGCGGTTTTAAAACCGATGCCTTCGACATCCTCCACAAGTCTGTAAGGGTTCTGAGTGATGATTTGACGGACGTTTTCGCCGTATCGCTTGAAGATTTTAGCAGAGAGATTCGGCGTGACGCCGTAGCTTTGCAAAAAGATCATGGCTTCACGCTGCTGAGCTTGTTCGGCGTAGCTTTCCTGAATGAGCTGGGCGCGTTTTTGCCCGATGCCCGGAACATCAAGGAGCTTTTCCGGCTGCGCATAAAGCACATCCAGCGTTTCTTCGCCAAAGGTTTTGACAAGCAGGCGGGCGGTTGCGGGGCCAATGCCGCGTATCATTCCGCTGGACAGGTATTTTTCAATGCCCGATAACGTGGTTGGTTTTTCGATTTCAAGGCGCTGCACTTTGATCTGACGGCCATAAATCGGGTGTTCCATCCATTCGCCGGTGATGTGCAGCTTTTCGCCGGAGGCGATGGGCGGCATGATGCCTACGGCAGATACGCGCGTTTTGTCCACCTTGACGGTCAGCACAGTGTAGCCGTTCTCATCGTTTCGGAATACCGTCTCGTCAGCAAAAGCGTCAATGATGTCCATGCAGCCGCCCCTCCTACTGATACATTGATCTTTTTATTATACACGGATTGGAAAGAAAAGAAAAGAGGGAGAATCCAGTACATCATTTATGATATGAAAAGAAGATTTAACAACGTGAAAAACGCAGCGCGGAGAGAAGGCCGTGCAATTGTACGGAACCTGACATTTTCAGACATGTTTTAACAGAAAAGTGAACAAGGTAAAAAACGGGTCAGCAGCCTGTTTTTACTGCCATTTTATGACATTTTTCGGGCAGAAAAAGACGGTTTGAAGGACAAATCTGTAATTTATTACAAATATGTTACGAAACGTTATTAAATTTATCAAATTCTTTATTTGCAAGTGCTTGAAAAGTGGAGGAAAATGGTGTAAAGTAAGTGAGAAAAGGTGTAAAGTGGCAGGATTGGTGAAGGAGGGATGTGCAGCATGACGCAGTGGGCATTTTCAGGCTCATTCGATCACTCGCTGGACGGCAAAGGCCGTGTGATCATCCCCGCTTCTTTCAGAGAGGCGCTTGGTGAAAATTTCACCATTACCATCAACCCCACCAAGACGGCTGTGGCCATTTACCCTAAGGAAATCTGGGACGGTCAGCTCGAACGTCTTTCGCATATCAATCCGATGGATCGTGTCGGTTTAAAATATGAACGCTATCTGATGAGCGTTTCTTTTTCAGGAAACAGTATGGACGCGCAGGGGCGCGTGCTGATTCCCGCTAAACTTCGTGCAAAGCTGGGTCTCACACGGGATATCGTGTTTGTGGGTCTTAATAACTATATTGAGATCTGGGATGCAGCTGTTTACGCCAAGATGGAAGAAGAGACTGAGGACGAGTTTGATGATCTCGTTGACTATGTCTACGAAAACTATCCGTCTTAACGCAAGCATGAAATGGCAGAAGCGTGCATAAGAAGAAAGAAGAACGGGAACGCGGGTTCTCGACAGAAAGATGGGTGAATACACTGATGTCAGGCGCAAAAATGGCGCGCAGCGGACGATATGTCTCAGCCGGCTATGCAGGGGAGAAATCCCTGTATATTGCTGATGTGCCGGCGGGTTCCAAGCAGGATAGCCTTCGCGATCTTAATAAAGAAGGCTACCGCAGCGAGCGCCCGTGGCGCGACACGCCGACTCCTGTGTTTGAAGAGCTGAATAAAAAACCGGTTCATAAAGTTGTTCGGCAGACGAAGAAGCCAAGCGGCTTTGTGGACGGCCTCCTCTGGGAGGCTCGCAGAGACAAAAAGGGTGTGACACTGTGCGTTTTGCTGACGGCGCTGATTCTGATGATGGGCGCTGTCTGGGGGCAGAATCTGGTTGACGCAACGAGAAAGCAGCAGGGGATCGAGCAGTATCAACAACAGATTGTTCAGTTTGAAAAGGAAAACGAACAACTTGCGCAGCAATTGGAAATGGCCAAGAGCGGCGAGAGAATCCGCAACCTCGCGCAAAATGAGCTGGGAATGCTCAGGCGTGAGCGTGCACAGACTGAAGAGATTTATATTCAGGTGCCGGACGAGCCGGCTGGAAAGGCGGTACAGGTAGAAGGCAGAACAAAGATGGAACCTCTTGATTTCCTTCTGGGTCTGCTCAGCGTGTTTCATATAGGAGAGTGAGAGGGCTTGCGTTCACCGGGAGCCACCGTACGAAAGCGGCTGGTCTTGTTGATGGGCGTATTCTTTCTCCTCTTTATTTGCGTATCTGTGAGGCTTGTCAAAGTGCAGATCGGCATGAGCGAGGAATTGACCCAGCGAGGCATGAAACAATGGACAAGAAGCGGAATCGTTTCGGCGCGCCGGGGCGATATTGTGGACAAAAACGGAAAGCTTCTGGCTCAGTCGATTACAAGCTTTATTCTGACTGCACGCCCGCGCGATGTAAAAGATCCTCAGGGATTGGCGCAGGTGCTGGAAAGAGAACTTGGTCTGGAAGCGCAGAAAACACTTAAAAAGATTGAAGGAAGCCATGCGGCATCGGTTACCCTGATGCGCCAGGTTTCCAGAGCGGATGCGGACAGACTCAGAGCGATCAAGATGGATAGAAAGAATCCGGATTCGGCGCGGCTTGCAGGAATAACATTTGACGAAGATGTCACCAGATGGTATCCTATGGGGTGTGCACTGGCACAGGTGCTCGGGCTTTGCAATGTAGACGGAGTGGGCCAGAGCGGCTTGGAACTTCGATATAATGATGTGCTTTCCGGTGAACCGGGAAAAATCGTCACAGAGGTGGACGCTAAAGCGCGGACACTGCCCGATGGCGTGACACTCTATGTGCCGGCGCAGCCCGGCGATACGCTTCGCCTGACCATCGACAGGGATGTACAGCAGGCGGTTGAAAGAGCGGCGCGTGAGTGCGCACAGGTCAATGATGCCGGGGAGGTTCAGGCCATAGTCATGGACGTGAACACGGGCGGCATTTTAGCCATGGCCATGTATCCGACGTATGATCCGGCGAATCCGCCGCGGGACGATATCAAGATGCTCAACGAAAGAATGCGCATCACCGTCCTCAGCGACGTATATGAGCCGGGTTCGACATTTAAAATATTGACAGCGGCTGCTGCGCTGGACTGCGGAGCGACGACGACCGGGGAAGGGTTTTACTGCTCCGGGCGAATCACGGTGGACGGAAGCACCGTGCGCTGCTGGGGAGCGCCGCACGGCGCGGAAACCATGGAAAAGGCGCTGTACAACTCCTGCAACCCGGTTTTTACTCAGCTGGCTCTGCGCCTGGGCAGCGACCGGTTCTATCGTTATCTCCGGGCTTTCGGGCTGGGGGCGCCGACGGGAATTGACTTGTATGGCGAGGCTTCGGGGATTTTGATTCCTGAAAGCCGCGTCAAGAATGTCGATCTGGCGCGCATCGGCTTTGGCCAGAGCGTGGCGGTGACGCCGATCCAGATGATTACAGCGGCCTGCGCGGTTGTCAATGGCGGGCGGCTGATGCGCCCGTATCTGGTGGAGGCCATTGAAAACGACAAAGGGGAAGTTCTGGAGACAATCAGCCCCAAGGTGATGTCCCATCCCATTTCTGAAGCCACAAGCACCACCATGCGGCGGCTTTTGCAGGGGGTTGTGGAGAAGGGCGGAGGAAAAAATGCGAAAATCAGCGGTTGGTCTGTCGGGGGAAAAACCGGCACGGCCCAAATTTATAAAGATGGAAGAATTGAAAAGCGCCTGCACATCGGCTCTTTTGTGGGATTTGCTCCTGCTGAAAAACCAAAGGTGGCGGTGCTTGTCAAAGTCAACGAGGCCAATGTGCTGCCCGATTACGGAGGAACGACAGCGGCTCCTTTTGCAGCACAGATTCTAACGGAGATTCTGCCGCTTCTTGATGTTCCTAAAACGGATGAAAGCGCTGAAGCGAAGAAGGTTGCCATGCCCAATGTGATGGGCATGGATGTCAAGGACGCAAAGGCGATCCTGAAAGAAGCGGGAATTGACAGCCTGACGGACGGCATACAGCCCGTTGTCACCGGCCAGCTTCCGCCTGCGGGCGCCATTGTGCCGGAAGGCTTCTGTGCGATGCTTTATGTTACAGGCGAGTACGCACCGCAGGCGAAGGACTTTGCCAAGGTGCCTGACGTATTGGGGCTGGGCATGCGTGAATGTGCGCAGATGCTCCGGCTGGATGGATTTGAAATGGAAGCGCTGGGGGACGGACTGGCCAAGAGACAGAAACCGCCGGCTGGCAGTTATGCCCAAACAGGTACAAAGGTCACGGTGACGTTTGAAGTGCCGTAGCGCAAAACAACAATGGAGGAATGACAATGTATCTTTCACAATTAACGCAGAAAATGCCGGAGCTGATTGAACTTACGGGTGAAGCATCTATCGGCACACTGACGGCTGATTCGCGCGCAAAATGCAAGGACGGATTGTTCTTCTGCATCCGCGGCGGCAGTGTGGATGCACATGATTTTGCGCCGCAGGCACTTGAAAATGGCTGCTGTGCGCTGGTTGTGGAGAGAAAGCTTGATCTGCCCTGCCCGCAGGTTGTTGTGACGGATGTCCGCGCGGCAATGACACGCATTGCCAGCGCGTTTAATGGGCATCCTGAACGCAGAATGAAGCTGGTGGGCATCACCGGCACCAAGGGAAAGACAACAACCACCTATCTGTTGAAGAGCATTATTGAAGAAGCGGGGCTTCGCTGCGGCATTATCGGCACCACCGGCTGCATCGCCGGAAATACCAAGCTGCCCAGTCACCTGACTACGCCCGACCCTATCGAAATGTTCAATATTCTGCGCATCATGGCTGATGCGGGCGTTGAAGTGGTCTGCATGGAAGTTTCCGCTCATGCGCTGTATCTGCGCAAGCTGGTTGGCGTCACGTTTGAAGCGGCGGCCTACACCAACCTCTCGCAGGACCATCTGGATTTCTTCGGCACGATGGAAAACTACTTTGAGGCAAAGCGGCTGCTCTTTGCCAATGGAATGACGAAGAACGCGGCGGTTAACGTGGATGAAGAATCGGCGGCAGCGGTATGCCAGAACATAACCTGCCCGCTTCTGACGTATGGCATCAGCAGCCGCGCAGACCTGTTTGCACGGGACATTGAGGTGACGGAAAGCGGCGTTTCATTTGAAATCAGCCTGCGCCACCTGCACACCGAGCGCGTGCACCTGCTGCTCACCGGCATGTTTAATGTGTACAATGCGCTGGCTGCCGCTGCGTGCGCGCTGATTCTGGGCATCTCCCTGGAAGACATCAAAAATGGACTTGAAGCGGTTGTCAATGTTCCGGGAAGAGTGGAGATGCTCAAAACACAGACGCCCTACCGCATGATTCTGGATTACAGCCATTCGCCGGATGCGCTGTCCAACATTCTGCGCACGGTGCGCGAGTTCTGCCGAGGACGGATTATTCTGGTCTTTGGATGCGGCGGCGAGCGCGATAAAGGCAAGCGCCCGATGATGGGCGAGATTGCCGGCAAGCTGGCTGATTACTCCATTTTGACCAGCGACAACCCGAGACATGAAGATCCGATGGCGATTCTTTCCGCGATTGAAGAAGGCATTAAGCCCACTGGCGCGGATTATGAAGTGATTGAGAACCGCCGCGAGGCGATTCGTCAGGCGATGGAAATGGCGGTCGGCGGGGATATCGTTGTGCTGGCCGGCAAGGGACATGAAACATATCAGGACATCGGCGGCGTCAAGCATCCCTTTGACGAAAAGGTCATCGTTCAGGAACTGCTTAAAGAAATCGCTGAAGAACTGAAATAATAAACAATGGGCCTCAGCCCGCAATTCGGAGGATGAGAACTATGCAAAGGATGATGGTGACTCTGCTTGTGGCGTTTGCTATTGGCATCGTGCTGGGCAAGCTGCTCCTTCCTGTTTTACACAAACTCAAGTTTGGACAGAACATTTATGAGCTTGCTCCAGAAGCGCATAAGAAAAAGCAGGGCACGCCCACGATGGGCGGTGTGGTCATTGCGGGCGCGGCCATTGCGGCGGCGCTGCTGCTCAATGACTACAAGGCATCTTTTTCCAAGGACATGCTGTTTGCTATGATCCTGATGGCGCTTGGCAATTTGTGCATCGGCTTTGCAGATGATATGACCAAGATTCGGCATGGCAAGAACGGCGGACTGACCCCCAAGCAGAAGATGTTCTTTCAGACGATTCTGGCGCTGGCCTTTTCCTGCTACTGCTACTTCCATCCGCAGATCGGCTCTTCAATCAAGGTGCCTTTTCTGCGCGTGGAATGGGATTTGGGCATTTTCTACATTCCGGCGATGATGTTTATTATTGTCGGGACAACCAACAGCGCCAACCTCCTGGATGGACTGGATGGACTTTTGACAAGCGTGTCCATGGTGGACTTTGCTACGCTTGCTGTGCTCTGCGGCGCGGCTTCACTGTCCGGCCTGGGCGTGGGCTGTGCGGCCATGTGCGGCGCGCTGATGGCGTTTCTGTCCCGCAATGCGTATCCGGCACAGATGTTCATGGGCGATACCGGTTCCATGTTCATCGGCGGTGCGTTGGTGGCTGCGGCCATGATGCTGCGTCAACCGCTGATTCTCGTTTTGATTGCGTTCTGGATGCTGATGAGCAGTCTGTCTGACATCATTCAGATTGCGTATTTCAAAAAGACACACGGCAAGCGTATCTTTAAGATGGCGCCAATCCATCATCATTTTGAACTATGCGGTATTCACGAAACCAAGATTGTCACGATGTACATGGTGACGACGATTGTGCTGTGTGTCATCACGCTTCTTGGTGTGCTGTAAGGAGGCTTTTTTCCGATGGATGTTCAGGGAAAGCGCGTGCTCGTGTGCGGCATGGCGCGCAGCGGCATTGCTGCCGCGGCGCTTCTGTGCAGACTGGGGGCACGGGTAACCATTAACGATCTCAAAGAGGAAAGCGCATTTGGCAGCGAACTGGACGGCCTTTCCGGCTGCCTGTTTGCGCTGGGGCAGACGCCGGATGCCCTGATTGACGGACAGGATATCATGGTCATCAGCCCGGGCATTGCATGGGCAAAGCCTTTTGTGCAGCATGCCATTGAAAAGGGCGTTGAGGTCATTGGCGAACTTGAACTGGGAGCGCGGCTGACGCGCGGCACGCTCGCCGCCATTACCGGCACAAATGGCAAAACGACGACCACAACGCTCGTTGGTGAATTTTTCCGCACAGCGGGAAGAACAACGCATGTTGTGGGCAATATCGGCTATCCGATCACTGCGACAGCGGGGGATTCAACGGACGAGGATGTAACAGTCGTGGAGGTCAGTTCCTACCAGTGCGAAGGAATTTCTCAGTTCCACCCTCATGTAGGCGCTGTTCTGAATATCACGGAAGATCACATTGCCCGCCACGGCTCCATGGACGTTTATGTGGCGATGAAGCGCCGTATTTTCGCCCGCCAGACTGCAGATGACTTTGCTGTTTTCAATCTGGACGATGCAGTCTGCCGGAAAATGGCGCAAGGACTTCAAAGCAGAATCGTCTGGTTTTCCCGCACGCAGCCAGTGGACTGCGGAGCCTGCATTGTTGACGGGAACATCACGTTCCGTCTGGACGGCAGGGAAGAAAAAATCTGCGCAGCATCTGAGGTATATATCCCCGGCCCGCATAATCTGGAGAACGCGTTGGCGGCAGTGGCGATTGCCGGCGTGATGGGCGCAGAAGGAGAGACCATGGCGCAGGTGTTGCGCACGTTTAAGGGCGTGGAGCACCGCATTGAGACGGTGCGCGAGCTGGACGGGGTCACATGGATCAACGATTCAAAGGGAACCAACGTCGATTCCACACTCAAGGCGATTGAAACAATGACACAGCCGACGATTTTAATTCTCGGAGGAAGCGATAAAAAGGCGTCGTTTGATTCTCTGGCGCAGTCGATCAGAAAGGCGCCGCAGATTGTCCACTGCGTGCTCATAGGAGACACGGCGGCGCAGATTCGGGAAGCACTTGAATGTGCCGGATACACGGCATATACCGAGATGGGATATAATTTCGATGGTTGTCTGGCAGAATGCCGGAGGCTGGCTCAAAGCGGCTGGTGTGTGCTGCTGTCGCCCGCCTGTGCGAGCTTTGATATGTTCAAGGACTATGAAGACCGAGGACGCGTATTTAAAGAAAAGGTTATGGCGCTTAACTGACGCAAACCGACTGCAAAAGATAAAAAAATCTTGGGCAGTCGGGAGGAAACGTTGTAATGCCGAAAAACAACAGGCGTTCCTGTGACAAGTCCGTTGTGGTACTGATGGTGCTGCTGCTGGTCTTGGGGCTGATTACGTTGTTTAGTGCCACCTATTATCAGAAAACGGCGACGGGCGATGCGCTCGCTGCCGTGAAAAAGCAGCTGATTGGCGTGGCGCTGGGGGCTGGGGCATGCGTGATTCTTTCGCGCGTGCCATACCGCCTGTTTAGAGAGCCGCGGGTTATGCTGCTTTTATTGGCTGTCAGTGCTGTTCTGCTCATTCTTGTGCTGATTCCCGGCATCGGCGTGAGCATCAACGGCTCAAGGCGCTGGCTGAATTTTCTGGGGCTGAGTATGCAGCCGTCGGAGTTTGCCAAGTATGCCATGGTGATCTTTATGGCGGGCGCGCTGGACAGACGCGCAGAGTCGATTTACAGCCTGTTTGGGGGCGTAGCGCCGCTGCTTCTGGTGCCGGGGCTGATGTTCCTTTTGATTCTGGAACAGCCCAATTTGTCCACGGGCGGCAGCATCCTGATCTGTGCATTGTCGATGCTGTTTTGCGCGGGACTGCGTTGGCGGCATATTCTGCTGCTGGGGGTCAGCGGTACCTGTTTGGGCGCTGTCTACGCATGGAGCGCACCGTACAGGCGGGCGAGAATACTATCTTTCAGAGATCCGTTTGCCAAGATGAGCGATGAAGGCTATCAGCTTTCGCAGTCGCTCATTGCGCTTGGCTCAGGCGGGCTGTTCGGAATGGGGTTAGGACAGGGCAGGCAAAAATTTGCATATCTGCCATACCCGGAATCGGATTTTATATTTGCGATTGTTGGGGAAGACTTTGGGTTGATCGGCTGTTTGAGCATCGTCATGCTGTTTGCCCTGTTTGTGTTTGCGGGGCTTCGCGTGGCGCTGCAGTGCCGGGATCGATACGGCTGTTTGCTGGCCGCGGGCATCACATCCATGATCGGCATGCAGGCGTTTATCAATATGGGCGTCGTTACGGGCATATTGCCTACGACCGGATTGCCTCTGCCTTTCTTCAGCGCAGGAGGCACATCTGTGAGCATGATTATGGCGGCAGTGGGCATCCTGTTGAGTATTTCCAGAGAAAACGGACGGATTATCAAAGAGCAGAGCGGAGGAGCGGGGCATGAGGCACAAGAAACGCAAAAAGGCCGCAGCACAGACCATGATGATGGCGTGCGTGGTCGTCATGGGATTAGCGCTTTTGACGGTGCTGGTCAGCAGTCAGGTGTTCGCGGTACGCAACATTCTGGTGGTTGGAAACCGCAATCTTCTCAGCGAGGAAGTCATAACGCAGAGCGGCGTTCAGATTGGAGATAATCTTTTAAGTCTCACAGATGCCAAGATCAGGCGCAATCTGGAGAAAAACCGCTACATCGCTTACGAAGGGCATGAGTTTGATTACAACGGCACGCTGACACTGCATATTACTGAAAGGATCGGCATGGGCGTTGTTCAGGCGCTGGGCAATTACTATGTGCTGGACGCTTCCGGCGTCGTGCTGGAGGGGCCGCTTGCCGTCTATCCGGACAGCGTGTCCGGCCCGAAGATCAGCGGTTTTCAAATTGATAAGAATACCCGAATCATGGTCGGTTGTCAGCTGCCGGTTCAGGACATGGCACAGCTGGAGTCCATGGAACGGGTGCTACTGGCTCTTGAAAAGGCAAGCATGCTGGGCAGGGTTTCTCTGATTGATGTGCACAGCCGCGGCAATCTGTACGCCATGACGACGGAAGGCACCAAGATTGTTCTGGGCGACGATAAAAAGCTGACCACCAAACTGCTCATTGCCCGCGAGGTTTTGAACATCAGAACGCCGATGGGCAACCTCAAAGGGGCAAAGATTGATGTTTCCAGCGGAAAGGATGCACATTATATTCCGGATGTCCTGCCGACGGTCACCCCGGTTTTGACCCCCACCCCAATCCCGACCCCGGAACCGACGCCTGTTTGACCGTCGTTTTCTCAGGAAAATGAGAGGAAAAAAAGCGTAAATTGGACAAAATTTGCTCAAATGCTTGAAAGAAAGGGCATAATAGGTTACAATAAACTCGCATAATAATAGCAATAGGATGATATCTTGCGCCCTTTTGGGCCAATTTACATGCGGAGGAGCATGAGGATCGTATGATGAAAAAAGCGACGGCGGTTCTGGACTTTGGTACGTCCAAGGTGCTGGTATTGCTCGCAGAGGAGAGCGCGTATCAGAAGGTGACAATCACATCTGCCGGTATGGCTCAGTACGATGGTTTTATGAACGGAGAGTGGAATAAACCTTCGGAGGTATCCGATGCGATTGCCAGTGCTGTGGAAGCAGCAGAAAAAAAGATCGGCACACATATTAAAGAGGTGTATGTTGGAGTTCCGGGCGAATTTGTAAGGGTGTATGTGATCGAGTCGAGCGTGGCACTTCAGGGCGCAGATCCCAAGGTTACCAGCGCAGACGTGGAAAAACTTCAGCGTCAGGCAACGGAAATGCTCGACAGACCAACGGGTGTCATCATTCACCGCTCTCCTGCATGGTTTAAGGTAGATGGCGGCCAGAAGACACTCGAACCCGTGGATCAGAAAGGTTCCATGCTGGAAGGCATGATTGGTTTTGTTCTGGCAGATCAGTTTTTTATCAATGATGTGACAGAAAGACTCAAGGAACTGGGCATTGAAGTGCGGGGCTTCTTCTCTACATCTGTAGGCGAGGCGATGCAGATGATCCCGTTTGAAGAGCGTGACCATACGGCGATTCTCGTAGATGTCGGTTATCTGTCTACGGAAGTGATGGCGGTTGAGGGAGATGCGTTGATCTGGCAGAAGGTTCTGCCTGTTGGCGGCGCACACATCACGCTGGATCTGACGTATGGACTGGAAAAGCCATTTGAGATGTGCGAAAAGATCAAAAGGGCATACACGTTTAACGCTCCTAAGAACACGGAAATCGAAGTTCAGGGCGAGGATGGACAAATGGAAACCTTCGCCGGTGAGCAGGTTTCCATGATCGTGGATGCACGCGTGGACGAAATGCTTGAGCTGATTGATGATGCAATCAAGAAAAGCGGCATCAGGCTGGGCAACTGGTCCAATATCTACTTCACAGGCGGCGGCCTTATGCCGATGTCGGGCGCACGGGTCTATGCCGCAAGCAAACTTTCACGAAATGTTCGGGAAGCAGCCAGCAAGACGGTTAAGCTCAAACCGGCGCAGATCTACGCCAGCGGCAGCGGCCTTCTGGAACTGGTTTACAATACAATCGAGATGGAAGAACAGGACGAGGGTCTGTTTGACCGTATCAAACGTTTTTTCCGCAGATAATCAGGTGCCGCAGGAGCGCGGCAGGATATGAAGCAAAACAAAAGGGGGATTTCCTGTGTTTGAAATTGAAATGGACGAGCGTCCGGCAGCTTCCATTAAGGTCGTCGGCTGCGGAGGCGGCGGTGGAAACGCGCTGAACCGCATGGTGGACTGCGGCGTGACGGGCGTTGACTTTATTGCAGTGAACACCGATGTGCAGGCGCTGCGCACCAGCAGAGCGGCGACGATGATCCAGATTGGTGAGAAGCTCACAAAGGGTCTGGGTGCGGGTGCAACGCCCGAAATCGGCAAGAAGGCTGCTGAAGAGAGCCGCGAGGAAATCGCCGGCGTGCTCAAGGGCGCGGATCTTGTGTTCGTGACGGCGGGCATGGGCGGCGGAACCGGCACTGGCGCTGCTCCGGTTGTGGCAGAAATTGCACGCGACATGGGAATCCTCACGATTGCTGTGGTGACCAAGCCGTTCGCTTTTGAAGGCAAGACCCGTATGCGCAAGGCAGAGGCCGGCATTGACGAACTCAAGCAGCGCGTGGATACGCTGGTCGTCATTCCCAATGAGCGTCTATTGCAGGTCTGCCCGAAGGGAACATCTTTCAAGGGCGCGTTTAACTTTGCGGACGATGTGCTCCGTCAGGGTATCCAGGGCATTTCTGACCTGATCTCTCAGACCGGCATCATCAACCTGGACTTCGCAGACGTCAAGGCGGTTATGGAGTCCGGCGGCATGGCACATTTGGGCATTGGCGTGGGCAAGGGCGAGAAGGCCATGGCTGACGCAGCTCAGAATGCGATTTCTTCTCCCATGCTGGAGACAAGCATTGATGGCGCACGCGCTGTCCTGATCAATGTAACCTGCAATTCCAATTGCAGCATTGCAGACATTAACGATGCTGTCGAAATGATTACCGCCGCGGCTGACAGCGAGGCGAACATCATCTTCGGTGCGAATATTGATGATGCGCTGGAAGATGAGGTGCATATCACCGTCATTGCAACCGGCTTTGAAAAGGTTCCGTTCCCGCCGCGTGCCAGCAGCATTGAGCGTCCGGCATCGCTGCCGTCTCAGGCACCGTATGTGCCGCAGGCCTATCAGCCCGCTGCATATCCGCCGCAGGGAGGCAACTTTACCCGCTATGATCCGAATTATCAGCCGGTGACAGCAGGATATGCGGTTCCGCCGCAGCAGAACGGCATGCCTGGTGAACCGGAAGTGCCGGCCTTTGTGAACGAAGCTGCGCCCGGACAGCGTGTGTCCCCGTATGCTTCGATTCCGGATATGGGCGCTCCGGCGGTTGAACAGAATCGCCAGGATGATCGCAATACTCCGCGTTCCTTTATGGACGGAATTCCGGCGTATATGCGCAGAAAGTAAGTGTATCGTGCCGGTCGAAAGACCGGCTTTTTTCTTAAGTGACAAGAGAATGCTTCGCGGGGGATGCCGGAGAATTTCAGCTATTAAGATGGTATGCATGGTGCCGATTATTTAGGACAAGAGAAGGAGGCTGTATCATGGATGTTAAAAAAAGACTTCGGGAATTGATGGACGAGCGGAACTGGTCGGTTTCTCAGCTGGCCAGAGAGAGTGATCTGCCTCGTTCTACTGTGCAAAGCTTGTTTACGCAGGATGCAGAGCCCATGGTATCTACCTTGGAAGCGATATGCAAAGGACTGAATATTACGGTTTCTCAGTTTTTTGAAGAAGAGAGCAGCGTTGGATTGAACGATGAAGAGCGCAGTCTGATTTTTCAATGGAGCTGCCTGGGGGAAAGGGAAAAGCAGATTGTGCTGGAACTGATTGAAGTGCTTGCACATCGAGGCCTGTGATCAAGGGGACAGCACGCGGCTGTCCTTTTTTTGTGGCGAAGCAAAAAACGGAAGTCCCTTCATGCTGTTGGGAATTGAAATACAACTTGTGTATGAGCGTTCAATCTCAAAGACATGTGGATTATTTTTGTCAGGACATCATGATACCCCCTTGCACAGCGTTCTGCACAAGGGGGTATTCTGTCTATTGCCCGTTTAACTGCGGGCGTTTATGAAGAGCGGGTTTGATTATTCGGCAAATTTGAACGTGGAGCAGACTCTGCGGAACGCATGTTGATAATAAGAATACCAGTTGCTTGGCGTAGTGATGCGCACCTGATAGAGTGCATTGCCGTGTGCAACAATGATAATGCGGCCGCGCATGTTATATGTCTTAGTGCCGTCATCATAGGAAGCCTTATAGTAGCAGTAGTAGCCGGGAGCCTCGTTGATAGAGCGAGAGGCGATTTCGCCGGCGGTAAAGGTTGTGAAGTTGGGAGCCATTTCCTTGAGCACATCATCCAGACGGGCACGCGCATCAGCGGCAGTCTGCGTGAGGCCGGTGGTGTACTTTTCAACGGTAAGGCGTGTCTGATAGCCGTCTGGCTCCATCATGTTGCTCTTAGGCTCAACGAATTGGACGGTTGTTGTCTGATTCGTGTTCGGATTGAGCAGCCAAGTATATGGAATGGTGAACGAAACGCCCATTGCATCGTTGGTGTAGGTTTCAGGGATAAAGTTGGGGGTGGGCATGGGGGTAGGTGTCGGCTTGTCAATTGGATCGACAGCAACCGGCGTAGCAGCCGGGTTTTCCGGCAAAAGGTTATCAAAGTCAAGCTGAAGCTCGCCCTCGGAATTCAGAAGGGGTTCCGGCGTTTCTGGAACTTCTGAAATGTCCGGGAGTTCGGGCGCAAAAACAAGCGGAACGTTCGGATCGGGCGATGTGCCCGGCAGGTTTTCAGCCTGCGCTGCAGAAAGCAGAAGCGCCGCAGCGGCGAAGAGGATGAGGATACGTTTCATATACCAGGGCCTCCGTTCACGAAAAAGATCGAATTATCGAAAATAGGTATTGTCAGTATAACAGGTCACAGGTCAAAAGTCAATGACGCCAAAGGATTGAAAGGTTGGAAAGGCTGGCGTATAATGGAGAAAATGGTCTGAAAATGAAAAGGGTAAAATCGACAGCGAAAGGAAAAAGAAGGATGAAGATTGTTGTACTGGATGGTTTTGCACTCTGCGGAAACGAGCTTCATTTTGATGCTTTGAAAGCGCTGGGTGAGGTCAGCATCTATCAGCGCACAAGGGCAGAAGAGGCAGCAAGCCGCATTGGACAGGCGGAAATTGTCTTGACCAATAAAGTGCCGATTACGGAAGCTGTGATGAACATATGCCCCCACATTCGCTATATCGGGGTCATGGCGACAGGATATAACGTTGTTGATTTGGAAGCGGCTTCGCGGCAAAAAATCGTTGTGACCAATGCACCGGCTTATTCGACGCAGGCGGTAGCACAGCACGTTTTTGCGTTGCTGCTGGAGAGCATGAGCCGGACGGCAGAGTATGACGGACAGGTTAAAGCGGGAGCATGGGCAGAAAGCCCGGATTTCTGTTTCTTTGCTGCGCCGATGGAGGAACTGTGCGGAAAGACGATGGGCATTCTGGGTTATGGACATATTGGACAGGCGACAGCGCGCATTGCACAGGCTTTTGGCATGGAAGTGATCGTCTGTACGCCGCATCCAAAGGGGGAAGGCGTTCGCTTTGTCGATCAGCGAACGCTATTTGAAGAGAGCGATGTGATTTCCCTGCATTGTCCGCTGACGGAGAAAACACGAGGCATCATCGGCCGTCAGGCGTTGGCTCAGGTGCGGCGGGGTGTACGTGTGATCAATACGGCCAGAGGGCCGCTGGTTGACGAGGAGGCAATGGCAGAGGCATTGAAGGCGGGACACGTGGCATATTATATGGCCGATGTGCTGACACAGGAACCGCCGAAAGCGGAGCAGCCTCTTCTTTCTGCGCCCAATACGATCATCACACCGCATGTGGCGTGGGCACCCCTTCAGACGCGCGAGCGTCTTTTAAAGATCGTGACAGAGAATGTATGTGCGTTTGTCAATGGCCGGCCGGTTAACGTTGTGAATGGAGAAAACAGGCGATGATCCGTGGTGTGATATTTGACATGGACGGAACACTTCTGGATACGGAACCGCTTTATCGGCGCTTCTGGGTGGAAGCGGCGCGGGAACTGGGCTTTCCGATGGAAGACAGGCATGCACTGATGATTCGTTCCATGGCGGCTGAAAAGGCAGAAGCGCTTCTTAAACGCGAGGTATGCCCGGCATTCGATTATCATCAAGTCAGGGCGCTGCGCCGGGAAAGGATGGAGGCGTATGTTGACAATCACGGTATTCAGCCCAAACCGGGAATGGTGGAAACCCTTCGCATATGCAAAGAAAGGCGGCTCCGCATTGGATTGGCAACGGCGACGCCGGAATGGCGGGCCAGAAAATATCTGCGCATGGTGAACGCAGAGTCCTATTTTGATGCTGTGACCTGCGCAGACATGGTGGCACGAGGGAAGCCGGCGCCGGACATTTACCTGCTGGCAGCGCAGAGGCTGGGCATTGCGCCTCGGGAGGCTGCGGCGGTGGAGGATGCACCAGCGGGCGTGCGTTCTGCACATGCGGCGGGTCTGTATACGATTATGGTGCCCGATCTGGATGAGCCGGACGAAGCACTTTCTGCATTGTGCGAACGGATTGTGCCCACACTTTCGGGAGTGATTGACTATATTCAAACAAATTCTACAGAAAAGCGATTGACAAATGGGCAAAAGTGTTGATTTTTCTGCCGGCTTTGATATAATACAGGTGTAGAAACGATTTCAACAGGCAGGAGGGATATCATGGAGAATCGCGTCATCACGATTGCACGCAGTTACGGCAGCGGCGGCAGGCGAATGGGCCGTCTGTTGGCCAAGGAACTTGGCTACGAGTATTATGACCGGGAAATTCTGCGCATCGCCTCCGACGAGAGCGGCATCAGCGAAGAGCTTTTCAGGCAGGCGGATGAAACGACCAGGCACCTTTCGTTGTTCAGAATCGCTAAGGAGATGTACACGGGAGAAGTAATTCCACCGGACAGCGATGATTTTATTTCCAATGAGAATCTCTTCCGCTATCAGGCAAAGATCATCAGGGAACTGGCTTCTACAAGAAGCTGCGTCATTGTTGGACGCTGTGCAAACTTCATTCTTCGCGGACGTGAAAACGTGATGAACGTATTTGTTTCAGCGCCTGGCGTAGACTGTGTGCGCCGGGTGATGGAAAACGATGGCCTGATGCTTGAAGATGCAGAAAAGAAGATCAGAAAGATCAACAAGCGCCGTGCGGATTATTACAAGTATTTCACAGGTCATGAGTGGCACGATGCAGCGCTGTATGATCTGTGCCTGAATACAGGACATTTGACCGAAGAAAAATGCATCGAACTCGTGAAAGCTTATATGAAGGCGAGATTCGAAGAATAAACGGACAGAGCAGCGGAAAAATGTTCCGCTGCTTTTTCGTGAATTGTGCAGAAATCACATCCCGTTCCTCGCTGCTCTGCCGGGACGCTTGCATTGTAAAGAACCACGCGGTATAATGGGCAGGATATCAAATACGACAGTGCAGGGGGAACTGAAAGTGGCAAAATTATACTTCCGATACGGTGCAATGGGATCAAGCAAGACGGCCAATGCGGTTATGGTTCAGTACAACTATCGGGAACGCGGGCGTCAGGTGCTGATGCTCAAGCCTAAACTGGAAAACCGAGATGGAGCGACAATTGTGCGTTCGCGCTGCGGCCTGGAGGCTGAATGCCGATTTGTTGAAGAACTGCCCCAGATCAATCTGGATCATATCGAGTGTGTCATTGTCGATGAAGCACATTTTATGACGGCCGATCAGGTGCGAAAATTGGTAGATATCGTGGATGAGCACAATATACCGGTGATTTGCTATGGATTAAGAACAGATTTCAGGGGAGAACTGTTTGAGGGAAGCCGGGAACTTCTGAGATGGGCCGACACCATTGAGGAAATTAAAACCATCTGCTGGTGTGGAAGAAAGGCGACATTTAATGCGCGCGTGCATGACGGCAGGATTGTCCGGGATGGAGAACAGATTCAGCTGGGCGGCAATTCATCGTATATCAGCCTGTGCCGCAAGCATTGGAAAGACGGAAATTTGGGCTCATTTGAGAATTTAAATATGGAAGACTGATACATAAAATTCCTTCTGCACGGACAGACTGTCTGCGGGAGGGATTTTTTGATGGAATTTGAAACAAGCAGGACGCGTGAAAACCTGATGCGCGCCTTTGCGGGAGAGAGCCAGGCGAGAAACCGGTATACATTTGCAGCCAGCGCAGCAAAGAGTGCCGGCCTGCATGTTGTGGAACGCGTGTTTAAGTTGACGGCGGATCAGGAAAAAGAACATGCGGAACTTTTTTATAAGAACCTGGCGCAGTGTGAAGGGGAAAACATCCACATTGATGCGAGTTACCCGGTAGAAAACACGCTTTGGACACCGGACAGGCTTCTGCGGGCTGCTCAGCACAATGAATATGAAGAGGCACACAGCGTTTATCCGGCGTTTGCACAGACTGCAAGAGAAGAAGGATTTCCGACAATTGCCGCCCTTTTTGAGCAGGTGGCAGCCATTGAACAGACGCATGGCGATCGCTTCGGCCAGCTTGCGCAGAGAATGGAGGAAGGAAAACTCTATATAAGCGGACAGCCTGTGCCGTGGTTGTGCCTGAACTGCGGGCATGTGCATTATGGCACGGAGGCACCGCCGGTTTGCCCGGTATGCAAACACGAACAGGGATATTTTGTACGTGTGGAAACAACGGAAATTCTCATTCAAAAAGAAGAATAAAGCGCTGTTTTCAGAAACCGAACTGCCTGCGGAAGAATCAGAAAGATGTATGCATTTGGCGCATATGAGTTTTAAACAGAAAGTCGCCGCAGTGCCGGTGATAGCCCATAGGCAAAGAAGGTGTTGAGCATACACCTTCTTTGTCTATGGATAGAAGTTTTCCTGATGTTTAATGCAGCATGAATACCGATGCACACATGGATTTATCCGCACATAAAACGCCCCACTGATGCAGAAATACAATCATCTGAACAACAGGGGGCGTGTGATTTATTGTTTTTTTACGGGAGATGTTTCAATCAGCATTCCATTTCGTTCAGTGCGGTTTCGATGTTGGCAAGAACTTTCTGGCTCAGCAAAACGAATGCCTGCTTCGTGCGGCCGGCGGACATGTTGACGCAGCGAACATTCGGACGATCGAAGAAACTGTCTTCGACAGGGCCGGCAGCGGCTTTTGTGTCGCAGAAGAAATGGGTGTTTGGCAGGTTCAGCCACTCGCTGAGCGCATCGGAGTCAAAGCCCGGGCCGATGGATGTGTTGAAGAGAACCTTGCCGCTGCCCATCAGATCAAACTCTTCCTTATGAAGCAGAAGGACGTTTTTATTCAGACAGGTAAAGATGATTTCGCTTTCTTCAAGCAGCTGATGCAGGGGCTTGAATGTCATGCCGGCAGCCTCGGCATCCGGCTTGGGCGAACGGGCAAAATAAGAAATGTCAGCTCCCATGAAGGCCAACGCTTCGGCAATCATGCGGCCGGAAACGCCAAGGCCCACTACACCGACTTTGAGGCCGGTGATTTCAACCGGTTCGTCACGGAGCATCGGCGCGCCATGAAAACCGTGCAGCAAACCGGTCAGTTCATGCAGCACATACTCGACAACGCCGCGGTCGCCGTAGTCGCGAATACCCAGCACGCGTATGCCATGCTCGCGGGCGCAGGCGATGTCAACGTTGGCACTTGCTTCGGAATACAGCGAACAGCACATGCCGATGTAGCGGACGTTCGGACAGCGCTCAATGACGCTGCGTGTAATGCAGGAAGTATAGCTGACAAGGACGGCATCTGCGTCTGCAATACGATGCAGAATTTCTTCGTCATCGGCGGGAACATCGGGATAGAGAACAACTTCCTTCGCGTAACGATGCAGCGCTTCTTCTGCGGAAGGAATCAGGCTGACGGGTTCAATGGCAACCAGTTTTTGAAACATAAAACGGCCTCCGTTCTTCATTGATGATAATTAGTAGAAGCAGACCGGAGAAGAAAGGTTGCGCAAAAGCGCTACAATGCTCCATCCGGCAATGGAGCTGGTGCGGGAATAAATGTCTACAACAGCTTTTACGCCATCGATCTCGGCGGTGAGTTTGTGATCGTCGCCGATCCAGTTGGGGACGGAATGCAAGGTCACGTTTGTGATTTCCGGGCCAGTGGTGGCAAGAGAGGTGGCGACGGCTACGTTCACGCGGCGCGGGAAGGTCGCGATGGCTTCCTTGGCGCTGCCGGTGAAGACGGTTGTCTTTTCGGTATCGGTGAGCAGGTGGTCGGCCCAAACAGGTGTATTGAGGAAGCCGCGTGCACCGGTGTGCGTTTCGATGCCTGCAATTTCCTTGAGGTTCTGCGCTTTAGCCATCAGGGAAACAGTCTGAAGGATATCAAAGCCGCCGACAGCACCATTGGCAATGTGGATCTTCGTGCCGCTTTCGACAGCAGCCTGCTTGACAGTCTCAAAGAAATGGAGGTCTGCAAAAGCGCCAATGGAAATGACAACGAGGTTGGAACCGCTTCTGAGCACTTTTTCAGCGATTGAGCGGACGACTTCGACGGACGCAGTCTCGACAACATATTCGGGCTTGAGAGCGAGCAGCTCATCCACATCAGCACAGACCCTGCACTGGGCAGCTTCGGCGGTCTTTTGAGCGGATTCCAGTGAGCGGCTGGTCACGCCAACGAGTTCGTAAGCGTCGAGCAGACCCATACGGCAGGCATCTGCCACAATGTTTCCAAGAAAGCCGCATCCGATGATACCAAACTTTGTCTTCATAAAATATAAGCGATCCTTTGTGTTTGTATTTGCATACATTATATCATGATTTGCATATAAAGGAAAGCATCTGGAAACGGATTGCATGGGCTTCAAGGGAGCGCATGAAAGAGAAGCAGCGCACATCAGTTCCCATAAAAAAGCGAAAAAAACGAAATGTCAAATTTTGTTGATAAAATCAGAAAAAAGCCTTGACAAAAGAAGGGTATTTCGATTACAATAACTGTTGCGTATGTTCAACCTGTTAGCCCCGGGAGTTCGTGCGCGCGTTTTGCAGAGCGTCTGACCAGCGCGATGCGTTTAAGATATCCAGGATATCACCACGAGGAGGAATTCACGTGAAAACGTTTATGGCAAATGCCCAGACCGTCGAGCGCAAATGGTATGTTGTTGACGCTGACGGCATGACGCTTGGCCGTCTGGCCAGCCAGGTGGCCGCAATTCTGCGCGGCAAGAACAAGCCGACCTTCACCCCGCACTGCGATACCGGTGACAACGTCATCATCGTCAACGCTGCGAAGGTCGTTCTGACCGGCAAGAAGCTTGAGCAGAAGAAGTACTATCATCATTCCGGTTATGTTGGCGGCCTCAAGGAAACCAAGTATGGCAAGCTGATGGCTGAGAAGCCGGAGTTTGCTGTGAAGCATGCGGTAATCGGTATGCTTCCCAAGGGACCGCTGGGCCGTCAGATGGCGCGCAAGCTGCACGTCTATGCCGGCGCGGAACATGAGCATCAGGCGCAGAAGCCCGAAGTGCTCGAACTGGTAAAGTAATCGGGAAGGAGAGTTTGTAACATGGCACAGGTTCAGTATCAGGCGGTTGGCCGCCGTAAAAAGGCCATTGCCCGTGTTCGCCTCGTTCCGGGCGACGGCAAGATCGTAATCAACGGTCGCGATATCGACAACTACTTTGGTCTGGAGACCCTCAAGATGACTGTCCGCCAGCCGCTGGCGCTGACGAATCTTGAAGGCCGCTATGACGTGCTGGTGAATGTGTACGGCGGTGGCCTCTCCGGCCAGGCTGGCGCGATCCGCCACGGCATCTCCCGCGCTCTGATCAAGGCTGATCCGGAGCTGCGTCCGGCCGTCAAGAAGGCTGGTTTCCTCACGCGTGATCCGCGCATGAAGGAGCGCAAGAAGTACGGCCTCAAGGCTGCTCGCCGCGCGCCGCAGTTCTCCAAGCGCTAATCCGCTTAATGAGTCGAGGAGGCGAAAACTTATGGCTATGACAGTCCTGAATGTGATTGTCACCGTTCTGCTTGTGCTCACCGCAGTGATCCTGATCGCAACCGTTTTGCTCCAGCCTGGCGAGTCCAGTGGTCTGGGTTCGATTGCGGGCGGTGCCGAGACTTTCTTTGGAAAGAATAAGGCAAAGTCGATGGAGGGTAAGCTCGCTCTGGTGACGAAAGTTTCTGCGGGTGTGTTTATTGTTTGCGCGCTCGTCGTTGCAATGATTGGCTAATAGGTTGACAAAGAGGCTGAAGCATTTGCTTTGGCCTCTTTTTTGCCGTATAATATAGATGATGCATTCTAAAATAGATAAAAAGGAAAGCCGAAAGGCAGACGTTTAAAAAGACAGGAGATGAAAGAACATGACGCGCAAAAAGGATAAGAGAGAAACGAGAAAAAAGAGTGCGCCGGCAGGACGAAAAAATGAGGAGCGCTTTGGACGCCGTGTGAAGATGGAGGTTGAAGCAGGAACACGCATGCAGCGTGAAGAAGCAGTCGAATTGACTGTTCTTGGCTTCTCCAAAGGGTCTATCCGCATGGAGGCGCAGGATGGCACGGTGTTCCTGTGCGCCCGTGAAAATGCTGGCGGTGCGCTCTCCGGCGATACAGTGTTGGCAGAACGCATTGGCCGTGAACGTGTAATTGTCACAAAGGTGCTGGTGCATGCACATGAAATGATCATGGGTGTTTTGCGCGTGCATGAGGATTCGCGCGTTATTCTGCCTCTGGAACGCAGATTGCCGGCCGAGATCCCTGTTTCTCAGATGCATGCGCAGGCTGAAGATGGTGAGATTGTAAGGACGCAGGTTGTCCGCTGGGAGGACGAAGGCGGGCTTTGCGTGTCAGTCGAGGAGCGCATTGGCAGTTTTAATCAGGCAACGTATGCGCTGGATGCGTTGGTGATGAGCATGCATCTTCGCACGCAGTTTGACGACGATGTGCTGGAACAGGCGGAGGCATGCCGCCCTGCGGAGGATGATCCATCGCGGGAAGACCTGCGCCATATTCTTTCCTTTACCATTGATGGACGGGATGCCAAGGACTTTGACGACGCGGTGAGCCTTGAACCCTTGGGCGGCGGACGGATGCGCCTGGGTGTTCACATTGCGGATGTAGGCTGCTATGTCCCGCAGGGATCACCACTGGATCGGGAAGCGTTTGAACGCGGAACGAGCATCTATTTGCCCGGCAGAGTTTTGCCGATGCTTCCGCCAAAGCTCTGCAACGGCGTGTGTTCATTGCGGCCGAATGAGGATAAATATACCCTCAGCGCACTGCTTGAAATCAACGAAAGCGGAGAAGTGGTCGATGAACGTCTTGTGCGCTCCATCACCCGTTCAAAGGCACGCCTTGTCTATGACGATGTGAATGCATTCTTTGAAGGCGGCGAGCAACTCACTGAAACGCTTGCCCCGGTTGCGGATACGCTGATACAGATGCGCGATCTGGCGCGCAAGCTCCGTGCGCGGCGGCAGGCCAGAGGATGCATTGACTTTGAGACGCAAGAGCCGACGTTTATTCTGGACGAAAAGGGTGAACCGGTGGAGATCATCACCCGGGAGCGCGGCGAAGCTGAAATGATGATCGAAGATTTTATGCTGGCAGCAAATGAGTGTGCAGCACGATTTGCCAGAGAAAATCATGTGCCGCTGCTGTACCGCGTACATGAAAAGCCAGACCCGGAAAAGCTTGTTTTGTTTGCGGATTTTCTGGATGGTATCGGGGTTAATGCGCGCAAACTGCGTCACCGCGCTGCGCCAGGGGACATTCGCGCCATTCTGGAGGCGACGCGCGAGCGTCCGGAATACACGGTTATTACGATGCTGGGCCTGCGCAGCATGCAGAAAGCGCGTTATGACATGCATCCTCTGGGGCACTATGGGCTGGCCATGTCTGATTATTGCCATTTTACCTCACCCATCAGACGCTACCCTGACCTCGTGGTCAGCCGGGCGATTACAGCTGTGCTGACAGGAAATCGTGTGCCTCTTTTTGGCGGCGCACTGGAAGATGCGGCCGTTCGCTCTTCTGCCCGCGAACGCGCAGCAATTGACGCAGAACGCGCAGCAGATAAGCTGATGATGGCGCGCATGATGGCAGGCCATATCGGCGAAATCTTTGAAGGCAAGATTAACGGTGTGAGCGAATACGGTATGTATGTGACCCTTGAAAACGGCGCAGAGGGTTTTGTGCCTGTGCGAACCATGGATGACTGGTTTAATTTCGATGAGCGCCGCATGATGCTGCGCGGCGAGCACACAGGAACGGTGTTTTCTCTCGGGCAGAGCGTCAAAGTCAAGGTAGACAGTGTGGAATTGACGCAAAGCAACATTGACTTGGCGCTGGTGACGCCGATTCGCAATACCGCCAAACGCGGTACGCGCCGCCGCTGATCGGTTGCGAAGAGGCGCTGATCATGTTATAATGAATCAACAATGGGACAGAGGAGAAATGTCATGAAAGTATCGGTCATCGGCTGCGGCCGCTGGGGTTCATTTATCGCGTGGTACCTGCACTCTATCGGGCATGAAGTGACGCTGTATGGCCGGGCAGGCTCCAGGCATATGGAGCGGTTTATGCAGGAAAGAACGAATGGTCTTGTGTCATTTGATGAAACCGTGCATTTGACCTTCGACCTTGAAGAGGCGCTGACAGGGGAAATCATCTGCATTTCCATCGGCTCTCAGAATCTTTCCGGGCTGATGGAACAGATTGCCGCCTGCGGAGTGAAAGGAAAGACGTTCGTTCTGTGCATGAAGGGGATCGAGGTGACGACGCTTCGCCGCCTGTCTGAAATTGCAGAGGAGGCCGTAGGGGCAGAGAATGACGTGGCCGTATGGCTTGGCCCCGGGCATGTGCAGGAATTTCTGTCGGGCGTGCCAAACTGCATGGTGATTGATTCCAACAGGGAAGAGGTCAAAGAAAGGCTGGTCAAGGCGCTTTCCGGCGGATTGATTCGCTTTTATTATGGAACGGATCTCATTGGCAATGAAGTGGGAGCGGCGGCTAAAAATGTGATTGGCATTGCGGCGGGCATGCTGGATGGGCGAGGCGTTTCGTCACTCAAAGGGGCGCTGATGAGCCGCGGTACCCGGGAAATTGCCAGACTCATTCGGGCGATGGGGGGCAACGAAATGTCCGCCTATGGCCTGTGTCATTTGGGTGATTATGAAGCGACGGTCTTTTCTCCGTATAGTCACAACAGGCGCTTTGGTGAACTGTTTGTGAAAGGAGAAACGTATAATGAGCTGGCAGAGGGGTATTATACGGTTAAGGCTTTGTGCAGTTTAGCTGAACGATATGACGTGGAACTGCCGATCTGCCGTGCGGTATACGCGGTGCTGTACGAGGGCGCCCAGCCAGAGGATGAAATGAATCGTCTGTTTATGCGCAGCCTCAAACGCGAGTTCTGATGGCAGATATTCAAAGTTTTAGTTGATTTTATTTGTTATAATGGATAAAAAGAACGCGTTTCACAAGTTTTCCTTGCACGCGGGCACATACACTGATATAATCTAGTTGATAGATTTTTGTTTAGCAATATTGCAGAGGAGAATGCACATGGCTTATAAATCCAGGGTGTCGGATGCGGTTGTTCGCAGACTCCCTATGTATTATCGTCATCTGGGAGAACTTGAAAAAGAGGATATAGTCAGAATTTCTTCTCAGGAACTGGGAGAAAGGATGAACCTGACTGCTTCTCAGATTCGTCAGGATATTAACTGCTTTGGCGGCTTTGGCCAGCAGGGATACGGTTACCATGTTTCCAATCTGAAAGAGCGGATTGGCGAGATCCTGGGGCTCAATCATCAGTATCATGTCGTGATCGTTGGCGCGGGCAATATCGGCCGTGCTGTGGCAAATTATGAAGGATTTGCCAAAGAGGGATTCAACATTCAGGCAATGTTTGATGTTTCTCCGGCACTCGTTGGCATTGACGTGCACGGCATTCTGGTGCAGTCAATGGACAAGCTGGATGATTGGCTCAAGACGCACGAGGTAGATATTGCCGTTCTGGCGGTTCCTTCCATTTATGCGCAGGATACGGCAGACAAGCTTGTTGAAGGCGGCGTTCGGGCGATTTGGAACTTTGCGCCGGTTGATCTGATGCTGCCGGAAGGTGTGGCGGTCAACAATGTGCACCTGTCTGACAGCCTGCATATCTTGTCGTACAGGATGAACGAAAAAGCATTGTTTGAAGCGATTGATGCCGGCAAGCAGTCTTAAATTTTCTTTCCGCAGGGGATGCCCTGCGGAAATTTGGTATTGTAAGGAGAATTGTCATGGCGGGTCCGTCTGAACGGAAGAATAATACGCGCGAGGAACGGAACCTGTTTCCGGTATGGACACTGATCGTTATTGCAGGCTGTGCGGCCTTGTGGCTGTTTGGCGCAAAAATGGCAGAAGAACAGATGGCGGGATACCAAGCGTATACCGCTATCGGGCAGGCTGTTGCGGGGGACACGTTTTATCCCGGCGTCCGGGTGGATGGTGTTGACCTTGGAGGCATGACAAGGGCGGAGGCCGAGGCGCTGTTTGGCGCGCGTCAGCAGGAAACATCGCAGGCATTTTCACTGGTGGTGGCTTCTGGCGACAAAAAGTGGCGCATTACGTCCGACAAAGTGCCTATGACATTCAATGCGCATACAGTTCTGGAGCAGGCGTACAATGTCGGACGATATGGTACGCTGGAAGCACGGTATAAAGCCGTTACGCAGGCAGCGGAACAGGGTGTGGATTTTGAAACCGGATTTACGTATGATCGCCAGGCCGTTGATGCGCTGGTGGACATCATTGCCGAAAGTCTGGATCGAGCACCACAGAATGCGACACTGGACGCTTTTAATGTGGAAGAACGCACGTTTACTTTTAAGGATGCCAAGCCCGGATATCGCATTGACAGGACAAAGCTTCAGGAGGATATCCTTGCAGCGCTGGATGCAGGCGCTTATGATCAGGTGGTTGAGCCCAGGGGCGAAAGCGTTGAACCGGAAGTGACGCGGGCTCAGCTGGAAGGCCGCTTTGGCAGAATGGCTTCCTTTACAACCCAGACCACAAAAGATCGGGATAGGAATAATAACATCGCCATTTCGGCGGAGGCGCTGAATGGACGCGTGGTGATGCCGGGAGAGACGTTCTCCTTCAATAACGCAACGGGACAGCGCACCGGAGAAAAGGGATATAGAGAAGCGGGCGCAATTGCAGGCGGCGTGCTGGTAGACGATACCGGCGGAGGGGTCTGTCAAACCTCGTCAACGCTGTTCAATGCCGTTGTACGGGCTGACCTTGAAATTGTGAAACGCTCTGCCCATAGTTGGCCTTCTTCTTATGTCAACAAAGGCGAGGACGCCACGGTCAACTGGCCTTCGCTGGACTTTGTGTTCAGAAACAGCAGCGAGTATCCGATTTTTCTTGTGGCATGGTATGAAGAAGAAACCGTGACGGTAGAAATATACGGCAAGCTTGCAGAAGACTATGCTTCTGTTGAGCTGGAGTCGAAAACCGTTAAGACGGTCAAACCGGATGATGATGTGCTGTATACGCTTGATCCGTCGTTGCCTGTGGGAACACGCAAAGCGGGAAGAAAGAAGCGCACGGGCTATGTTGTAGACACCTATAAGGTGTATAAGGACGCACAGAACAACGAAATTCGGCGTGAAAAACTCTGGACGACGACATATCGTGCTACGCAGGATGAGATTCTCTATAACGATGGATCTATGGAGAATGTAACGAACTAAAGCTTGGAGGTGCGCGCGTGAAAAAGGGAGACATGCGCCGGGAAGAACTGCTGTCAACTGCGGAAAAACTGTTTTATACAAAGGGCTATGAAAAGACCTCTGTACAGGATATACTGGATGAAATGAATTTTTCCAAGGGCGGTTTTTACCATCATTTTGACAGCAAGCTCTCGGTATTGGAAGCCATTTGTGAACAGCGTGCGCAGGAGAACTGTGAAGAGGCATGCAAACGCGCGGACGAAGGAGAAAAGACGGCGGTTGACCGTCTCAATGCACTGTTGTCCTCCTCAACGCTCTGGCAGAGCGATAATCCGGGATTTGTGGCACTGCTGATTCAGGTGGCCTACAGGGAAGATGGTGCGCTGATGCGGGCAAAGATGGAAGCTTGCCAGCTGGCTTGTATGCAGGAACCTTTGGAAAAAGTGCTCCGTCAGGGCGTGAAGAGCGGCGAATTTTTTGTGGAAGATGTGTCGGCCTGCACGTCTCTGATTTTGCGGCTGTACATGCAGTTCACAGATGAAATTGCATTTCTTCTGGCACAGGAAAAAATAGAAGAGCAGCTTTGCGAAAAAATGGTGAAAAAGCTGCGCGTTTACCGCACGGCGATTGAGCGTATTCTTGTTGCACCATTCGGCTCGGTGGTGCTCTTTGAAGCGAAAGATTTGCAGCTGCTTGGGCAAAGGATTCTGCGTGACCGTACACGCAAGCGCGCGGAGACACTTTTATCTGTAAAATAGGAATATCACAGCTGTGCTAAATCATGCGCAAAAATAGACCTTCAAAAAGAAGCGGAACCACTTCATTTGAAGGTCTATTTTTGTTTTAACGTTCAACATTTTGCGCAGATTGCTGCTGCGGGATGAAGCAGCCTCTTTTGTTTGCCCAATAAGATGCTGGCCGTTTTTGTTGAAGTGTCAGGATTTCGAAAATCATTTCGGAAGAAGAAAGTTTGAAAACAACAGATATGGCCATCGGGCTCATCGGTGCTCCTGCTCGGAAAGAGGAATGCCGACTTTTTTCACGTCCCACAGGCCATACTGTTGTGAATTTTGAAGAGCCGAAAGCATATAGTCCTGAATATGCGGGTAGGTCTTTGCCAGGGATTTAATGAGCTGCTTGATTTCTTCGCGCTTGGAGTGCTGATCCTGGGGACATGGATTCTTGACAATGGGCAGGCTGAGAACTTTGACCATATGGATCACATGTTTTTCCGGCAGATAAATCATGGGTCTGATGACCGTGATATCGCGTCTGGAAAGATAGGTGTTGGGATGAAATGTGTGCAGGCGCCCTTCAAAAAGCAGAGACATCAGCAGGGTTTCAATAGCATCTTCTCTGTGATGCCCAAGGGCAACTTTGTTGCAGCCAAGTTCTTTGGCAGCATCGTTCAAGGCGCCCCGGCGCATCTTGGCACATAGGGCGCAGGGGTTGGATTCCTTGCGAATGTCGAAGATGACATGGGCAATTTCCGTTTTGATGACGGTATAGGGGACGTCAATCTGCTCGCACAGCGCGGCGATGGGAGAAACGTCAAACGGCTCAAGACCCATGTGCAGCGTGATGGCGTGCAGGGTAAAATCCTTATTGGAAAATTTGCGGTAAAGCGAGAGGGCATAAAGAAGCAGAAGGCTGTCTTTGCCGCCGGAGATGCCAACGGCGATCTTGTCGCCGGGCTCAATCATCGAAAAATCCTGATCCGCTTTGCGGACGCAGCCAAGTACGGTTTTCATCAGTTTCCTCCATATGTACAGTAAACAGAGGTAGTATAGCGTTGAAAAAAACAAATGTCAAGAGTGGAAATTGCTCTTGACGTTGCTGGGATAAATTGATACAATGAATTTCGTTGTTCGCCTGTTGTTTAACGGGCATTTCAAACGTCTGCCTCCGGCAGCACAGGAGGGGAGCAGTCCCCGCAAGGAGAGATAATATGAAGATCATTCAGGACATTGTCCGCGGCATGGTGATTGGTCTGGCCAACATCATTCCCGGCGTCAGCGGTGGCACAATGATGGTATCCATGGGTATCTATGACACGATCATCGGCTGCATCAATTCGCTGTTTAAGGACTTCAAGCGTTGCATCAAAACGCTTTGGCCTTATCTGGTCGGCATGGTCGTAGGTATTCTGGGCCTGGCTAAACTGATTACGTATCTGCTGGCAAACTTTCCGCTTCAGACGAATCTGGCGTTTATCGGCCTGATTTTCGGCAGCCTTCCGGTGATTCTCAGCAAGATTCGCGGCAAGAAAAAGGGAACCGCTGGTGCTGTCGCATTTGTGTTGGCGTTTCTGCTGGTTGTCGGGCTTCAGATTATTGGAGAGGGCAACGGCAGCGATGCTGCGCTGAAATTCAGTCTGGGTCAGATGATCATCCTGTTTATTATGGGCATGATTGCCTCTGCAACGATGGTCATTCCGGGCGTCAGCGGCTCCATGATGCTGATGCTGCTCGGCTACTACAATCCGGTTGTCGGCACGGTCAGCCGCATGGTGGATGCGCTGATGGCGTTTAACATGGGAGAAATCCTGTCCTGCTGCGGAATTTTGATTCCGTTTGGCCTGGGTGTTTTGTGCGGCATCTTTGCAATTGCCAAGCTGATTGAAGTGCTGCTGTCCCGTTTCCCGGGCGTGACCTACTGCGGCATTCTCGGACTTGTGGCTGCGTCGCCGGTTGCGATTCTGATGGCGATGGATTTCGCAGGTGTGACGGTGATGGCGGTCGTTACGAGCATCCTGACGTTTGCTGTCGGATTCGGCGCGGCGTATAAGCTTGCAGGCGACTGATAAAGACGTTTAAGCGCTGTTAGTTATAACGAACAGATAAACGCTGTCGTTCATGCAAAAACGCTTGACAGCGCGTATGAGTTCTGCTATCCTATTAAAAGAAAATTGAACAACACCTTATTGAGAGCGGCGGAGGGAATAGGCCCTATGAAGCCCGGCAACCGGTTTGATCCGGTGCTAAATCCTACGGCAGCAATGTCGGCAGATGAGGTAGGCAGTTAAACCGTCCGATTTTGCACAATCGGGCGGTTTTTTATTTGCAGAGGCAGAAGAGAGACTGCAGCTCAAAAAGAAGAGGGTTGTTGGATTTGACACATAGCGGCTTGTAAACGAGCCTGTATTCCGAGAAGGAGGAATTGCAAAATGAAAAAGCTTTTTACATCGGAGTCCGTAACCGAAGGACATCCTGATAAAATCTGTGACCAGATCAGCGACGCTGTGCTGGATGCCATCCTTGAGCAGGACCCTTATGCGCGCGTGGCATGCGAAACATGCACGACGACGGGTGTTGTGATGGTCATGGGTGAGGTGACGACGACAGCGGCTTACCGCGTGGATGATATCGTTCGCAAGGTGATTTGCGATATTGGCTATGACCGCGCCAAGTATGGCTTTGATGGCCACACCTGCGCTGTGTTGACTGCTCTGCATGGCCAGAGCCCGGATATTGCGCAGGGCGTGGACGATGCGCTGGAAGCGCGCGGAGAAGGCGTTCAGGACATAGGCGCAGGCGATCAGGGCATGATGTTTGGCTATGCCTGTGATGAGACGCCGGAAATGATGCCCATGCCCATCGCATTGGCGCATCGCATCACGCGCCGACTGTCCGAAGCGCGCCGCAGCGGGGAGCTGCCCTGGCTTCGCCCGGATGGAAAGAGTCAGGTGACGGTTGAATATGACGGAGATCAGCCTGTGCGTGTGGATACCGTTGTCGTTTCCACGCAGCATGCGCCGGAAATTGAGCAGGCGGAAATTGAAAAGTCGATCATTGAGCAGGTCATTCGACAGGCTGTTCCGGCGGAATTGATGGATGAAAAGACGCGTTTCCTCATCAATCCAACGGGACGATTCACCATTGGCGGCCCGATGGGCGACTCTGGATTGACCGGACGAAAGATCATTGTGGACACTTATGGCGGATATGCGCGCCATGGCGGCGGGGCATTCTCCGGCAAGGACCCGACGAAAGTTGACCGCAGCGCCGCCTATGCTGGCAGATATGTCGCAAAGAACATTGTGGCGGCAGGGCTGGCCAAACGCTGCGAGATTGAACTTGCGTATGCCATTGGTGTGGCACGGCCGGTTTCGCTTCTGGTGGACACGGACGGCACAGGGGTTATTCCCGATGAGCAGATTGCTCAGATTGTTAATGAGCTGTTTGATCTGCGTCCAGCCGGCATCATCAAGATGCTCGATCTGCGCCGCCCGATTTATAGACAGACAGCAGCATTTGGCCACTTTGGACGCACGGACATTGATCTGCCGTGGGAGCGTGTAGACCGCGTGGAAGAGCTGCGCGCGGCAGCAAAGATTTAAGAAACTTGCAGGCTTTTCAGGGCTTTTCGCCAGGGGTGTTCATCGGATTGAGCGATATCCCGCGCGATCGAAAGAAATTTCTGAGTGGCGGGATTCAAGGCATCTGTATAGGCGAGAGAATAAAGGATGTCAAAATCAAAGTCGAAGGGAACGACAGCAAGAGATCCTTTCAGCGCGTCGATCAGCGGCGCGCGGCCGATGAAGATATTACCTTCTTCGCAGAAGTTGAGCGTGTAAGGGAATGTTTTTTGCAGGCTCTTCATCTGGATTTGCAGACCATGCGCATCGGCATAGTCGGCCAGCTTGTTGTATGTCTGAATTGGCCCCCAGAAGCCAAGCGTATAAGAGGAAAGATCCTTTGGACGAAGGATCTTTCTTTTTGCAATAATATAAAAATACGGATCCATGTGTGTTTCTTTTTTGCAGCCGTTTGGTGATAATCTGTAACTGACACATGGAGCTGGGCAATGATTTTGCGTAAGGGAAAGACTGAATGATAGCGCATTTGACAGCATTATGGGGCGCAAAAGGTGTTGTTTTTGAGTTTGAATTGATTTTTTAGGTTTGTATGATTAAAAAAGAGCAGCCTTCTGAAATTGTAAGAAAATCAGAAGGCTGGATTTTATATACGGATTTAGAAGAAAAGTCCATATGTTTCAAAAATGCAGAGCTTCTGGAGTCTCTGCATTTTTATGAAGCTCGTTTTAAATAAATGGATTAGCCCAGGGGAAGAACATCCACAACTTCAAGGTACATGGCGCCCTCACGTCCGGATTTGTTCAGTTCCTGAATCACAGTTTCATCAGTGACCAGAGAAAGACGCATGCGGGCGCCGGACATTGCAAACGGCTGCTCATCCGGGGTCTTGGCGTACATCGCTACAGCTTCGCCAGTCCTGTTGATGTTTTCATGGGACTGATTCGGAGCCAGGCCAGCCTGAATGTAGTAGGTATCATTGAGTTTTTGGCAGCCGTAGATGAAAACAGCAGCGTTTGCGGAGCCGTCCGGATTGGTGGTGGAGACAGAATAGAAGCCGGCGGTGGAATTGATGGCATCCATCAGTTCATCACCGGTCAGCGCATAATTCGCGTAAGAGCTGCTTACAGAGGCAGAGGTGAAGGCATCGGCCGTCACTTCGGCTTCTTCAGCAAGAACGGGGGTGGCAGCCATCGCCAGAAGGAGCGTGGATACGCAGAAAGATTTCAGAAAGTTTTTCATCGGAATCAATCCTTTCAAATGTAGGTGTGTTTTTTGCACTGCGACATCATACAGTATTTTTAAAATATAATCAATGCAATTTAAAAAAGTACGAAAAAAATTCACATTTATTTCACTTCATTAAAAAAAAGTCTGCCGTGAAGCAGACTTTTTAAGCGTTAACGAAGGGAATCCATAGCCAATTTGGCAGCGCCATAAATGCCGGCATCATTGCCAAGCTCAGCAAGGACAACTTTGGCTCGCTGATCGGAGAGAACAGCATAGGAAATGTATTTTTCGCGGGCAATGTTTAAAAGGTATTCTCCGGCCTTGGAAACGCCTCCGCCAATGATGAATACTTCAGGGTCAAGGATATTGGTGAGCATGGCCATGGCCTTTCCGAGAAAACCGATACAGGTGCGCACGGCTTCGCAGGCAATGGGGTCGCCATCCTTGGCGGCATCGAATACGTCACGTGCTGTGAGGGTGACAACATTTCGCAAAATGGAGGGGGTGGGGTTGGTTTTGAGCAGCAGTTCTGCCCGGCGGACAATTCCGCGTGCAGAAGCGGTTTGATCCAGACAGCCCAGCTGACCGCAGTTGCATGGAATGGTTTCTTCAGGGTTGACGACAATGTGTCCGATTTCACCAGCCAGTCCGGCTTGACCGAAGATGAGACGGTCATTGATGATGATGCCGCCGCCGACACCGGTACCCAGCGTGAGGAAAACGATGTTATGAGCACCCTTGCCGCCGCCCTGCCAGTATTCGCCCATGGCTGCCATGTTGGCATCGTTGCCAGCAAAAACAGGAACACCATGCAGCAGAGCAGACAGTTCGCGCGCGGGGTTAAAATCACCCCAGCCGAGGTTGACGCAGCGCTTGACGTAGCCGCTGTGAAGAACGGGGCCGGGAACGCCGACGCCGACGGAGGCAATACGCGCCAGATCCTGAGCAAAATCAAGAATTTCCTTGGCAACATGAGGGAGAATCTTTGTGCCGGATTCTGCGGTATCCGTGGGAATTTCCCACTTTTTCAGAAGAAGGCCATCTGCATTGAATGCACCCAGCTTTGTGGCTGTGCCGCCGATATCAATGCCGAAGAAAATTTTGTTGTTCATGGGAGGTCGCTCCTTTGCAGTGATTCGGGCTGCAAGACATACTGCATCCGAAATATTCTGCATACAGTATACAACAAAACTGTCGATTCGGATATATCAAAAACGGAAATACAAAAGAATTTGCAAACGATGTCAATAGTGGGGTATATCTCGATAAACAGGAAACGAAATGAGAACCCGTCCTCCACGGCGACCGGGAACTCAATACACATTCAAAGAACATTTTGACCCAAGCCGCGAATACGACTTTTCTCCTTCCATGTCCAGTTCCATGTCCAGATCCGGCTGCCCCTACGACAACACTGCCATGGAAAACTTCTTTGGAACTTTAAAAACCGAGCGTCTGTACGGGGCACGCTTCACCACCGGAGCACAGCCGAAACAGCTCGTCGCCGAATACATTAACTACGAACGCATGAATTCATCTGAAAAACGGCCTCACTCCTGTTGCAATCAGAGACAAGAAATTCTAAGCGTTCTGCCACAAATTTTATTTTCCGTGTCAGCTGGTCGGGGAACAGTCCACTAAAAAAGGACTGCTGCAGAAAGTTACATTCCGCAGCAGTTCCTTTGATATTAGCGGTTTTGGGCAACAAGCGCACTGATTGCATTGTAGGACTGCCCGCTTTGAAGCAGAAAAATGGTATAGTTCA
>JAHHSO010000008.1 GCA_020025205.1 Christensenellaceae bacterium
ATTGTTGACAAAACGCGTCAAGATAGGTAAAAACAGTGTTGCCTTCAATATGTCCAGAATCTTGAACCTGCAAATGCAGAGGATCGGTAAACATGCTCATGATCTTGTTTCTTACGTCTTCGGGGGAATCTGCCAAGTAAATACAGTTTCCGAGTGATTTACTCATTTTTGCTTTTCCATCTGTTCCCGGCAGCCGCAGGCAAGCACGATTTTCAGGCAATAAAGCTTCAGGTTCCACCAATGTTTCTTCATAAATGGAGTTAAATCTTCGCACAATCTCTCTTGTCTGCTCAATCATCGGCAGCTGATCTTCACCTACAGGGACGGTTGTCGCTTTGAATGCGGTAATATCCGCGGCCTGACTGATTGGATAGCAGAGAAAGCCTGTTGGAATGCTTGATTCAAAATTCCGCAGCTGAATCTCTGACTTAACAGTTGGGTTCCGATATAAACGGGATACGCTTACTAAATTCATATAATAGAATGTCAGCTCTGTCAGTTCCGGAATCTGAGACTGAATCAAGAAAGTGGAAATATGAGGGTCCAGTCCCACCGATAAATCATCAAGAGCAACTTCAATTATATTCTGACGAATTTTTTCGGGATTGTTAAAATTGTCGGTCAGGGCCTGCGCATCAGCAATCATAACAAGAAGTTTTTCATATTCACCAGAGTTTTGCAGAGCCACTCGTCTTTTTAAAGAACCGACATAATGCCCCAAATGAAGTCTTCCGGTGGGACGGTCTCCCGTTAAAATAATGTTAGCCATTTTATAACACTCCTTTTATCACTTGCTGATCCATCAAAGGAGTTTACAAATAAAAACGCCCTTGACAGATCGATGCTTCTGTCAAGGGCGAATTGAATAAAAATCCGCGGTGCCACCTTGATTCATAAGGTTCAGCCTTATGCACTTAGCAGGATACCAACATATCCTCGGCAACTGACGCGTGCCAACACGTCGCAGAATACTCTGTGCTCAATCACATTTGACTGCGCCCTCAGCGATCCATTTGACAACCTGTTTCTTGCCTGATTCTCATCATCGCAGACTCTCTGTGAAGGCATAACTGTCTTTATCTTCGCTTCAACGGTTTGGATATTCAATTTTTAACACGGCAAAATAATTCAGAAATGTGAGGGAAAATCACATCCGCATCATTTTACTTTTGAAGCGCCTGATGCCGGGCCGCTAAGATGACCTGACGGGCATGAACGGCGGTCTTTTTATCCAGCGCGGGCACGCCCTCCAGCGGATAGGAAAGGCCGAGTTTTTCATACTTGGCAACGCCCATCGTGTGGTAAGGCAGAACCTCAAGGGCCTGCACATTGGGCAGTTTGGCCAGCAGCAGCCCCAGCGCTTTCCAACCCTCTTCCTTGTCGGTGATGCCGGGCACAACGACATGGCGAATCCAGACGGGCTGACGGTTTTCTGCCAAATAGCGCGCAAAGGCCAGAATGTTGTCATTCCTGTGACCTGTAAGGGCTTTATGAGCTTCTGGTTCAACCTGCTTGATATCCAGAAGGAAAAGATCCGTGACTGCCCGGAGCGCATCAAAGCGCGCTTTGACGGCGTCGTCATCTGGTCTGAATGTGATGCCGGATGTATCTACGCAGGTATGAATGCCTGACTTTTTCGCCTTCGTGAAAAGCTCAAGGACAAACTCTATCTGCAAAAGGGGTTCGCCGCCGGTCACGGTGATGCCGCCGCGCTTATAGAAAGACGCATTGCGCTGATATTGTGCGAGAATTTCGTCCGTTGTCATCTCCGTGCCGAGACCGGGCTGCCAGGTATCCGGATTATGGCAGTACTGACAGCGCATGGGGCATCCCTGAAGAAAAACCACCAGACGTATTCCCGGCCCGTCAACCGTGCCGAAGCTTTCCAAGGAATGAACATGTCCTTTGATGGCCATGGGAATCAGATCGTGTCGTGGAAGGTACGGGAGATGACCTCATCCTGCTGGGCTTTGGTCAGTTTGTTGAAGTTGACCGCGTAGCCGGAAACACGGATGGTCAGCTGCGGATATTTTTCTGGATGAGCTTGAGCGTCCAGGAGGGTATCGCGATTAAAGACGTTGACATTGAGGTGATGGCCGCCTTCCGCGGCATAGCCGTCCAGAAGGTCAACCAGATTGTCGATTTGCTGTTTAGTGGCTTCCATAATATCGTTCCTTTCTGTGATATGATCGTTAAAGAGCGTGCATCTCAGATTACAGATCGCTTGCCGCGCCGGCAGGGGTGTTGAACGTGTCATCGGCAAATTCACCGCAGCAGGAGGTGCAGCGTGTTTCCTGCGCGCTGCCCTCGCCGCCTTTCACGTTCATGCGTCCGCCGCCTTTTGTCATGAATGCGTCGATTTTAGCAACAAGCTCGTCGATGCGTTCCTGTTCGGTCTTTTCAGGCATGAATCAGACCCTCCGTTTGCAAATCAAATTTAGGATTCGCTCTCATCCATTTCCAAGGTCAGGTCGCCGGCAAAAATCTGATCGTCTTTGCCGAGGGCACCCGGAATGATGGAGAAGGTGTTGGAGATGCCGTCCTGAGCTTCGCTGAATGGGAGCTTGGAGACGGAAGCGAGGCTGGCGACAGCACCATGGGTATCGCGGTGGTGCATCGGATTAGCACCCGGAGCAAACGGCTCGCCGCGCTTACGGCCGTCCGGGGTAGAGCCGGTGTTGCGGCCATAAACGACGTTGGAGGTAATGGTCAGGATGGAAGTGGTCGGGATGCCGCCGCGATAGGTGTGGTTGCTCTTCACGTAGCTCATGAAGGTGTTGACCAGATCAGCTGCGATGCTGTCCACGCGGTCATCGTCGTTGCCATATTTCGGGAAGTCGCCTTCAACCTGATAATCCACAACGATGCCATCCTCATCCCTGATGCACTTGACTTTGGCATACTTGATGGCGGACAGGGAGTCTGCGACAACGGACAGGCCCGCAATGCCGGTTGCGAACCAGCGGGTGACCTTCTTGTCGTGCAGCGCCATCTGAATCTTTTCATAGCAGTACTTGTCATGCATGTAGTGGATGATGTTCAGGGTGTTGACATATACCTGAGCCAGCCACTTCATCATGTCCTTATACTTGTCCATGACATCGTTATAATCGAGGTAGTCGCCCTCAACAGGACGATACTTCGGGCCGACCTGCTGCTTGGTGATCTCATCCACACCGCCGTTGATGGCGTACAAGAGGCACTTAGCCAGGTTGGCACGGGCGCCGAAGAACTGCATTTCCTTGCCCACGCGCATGGAGGACACGCAGCAGGCAATGGCATAGTCATCGCCGTGGGTGACGCGCATGAGGTCATCGTTCTCGTACTGAATGCTGGAAGACTCGATGGATGTCTTGGCGCAGAAGCGCTTGAAGTTCATCGGAAGGCGAGTGGACCAGAGAACCGTGAGGTTGGGTTCCGGAGCGGTGCCCAGGTTGGAGAGCGTGTGCAGATAGCGATAGCTCATCTTGGTGACCATGTGGCGTCCGTCAATGCCGACGCCGCCGATGGACTCCGTCACCCACTGCGGATCTCCGGAGAACAGGTCGTTGTACTCAGGCGTGCGGGCAAACTTGATGAGGCGGAGCTTCATGATGAAATGGTCAACAAACTCCTGAATCTGAGACTCAGTGAACGTGCCGTTTGCCAGATCGCGCTGTGCGTAAATATCCAGGAAGGTAGAGGTTCGGCCAAGGCTCATGGCAGCACCATTCTGCTCCTTCACAGCAGCCAGATAGCCGAAGTAGAGCCACTGAATGGCTTCCTTGACGTTCTGCGCAGGCTTGGAAATGTCAAAGCCATAAATCTCGCCCAGCTTCTTGAGATCTTTCAGGGCGCGAATCTGCTCGGAAAGCTCCTCGCGCTCACGAATGACATCGGAATACATGATGATGCGGGTGGTGTCCTTCTGATGCTGCTTGTCGGCAATCAGACGATCCACGCCGTACAGAGCCACGCGGCGATAGTCGCCAATGATGCGGCCGCGGCCGTAAGCATCCGGCAGACCGGTGATGATGTGGTTGCTGCGGCAGGCGCGCATCTCAGGTGTATAAGCATCGAATACACCGGCATTGTGCGTCTTGCGATGGGTTGTGAAGAATTCTTCGATTTCAGGATCGAGGGTATAGCCGTTGTCTTCACAGGCCTTTTTGGCCATGCGAATGCCGCCGTAGGGCATCAGCGCGCGCTTAAAAGGCTTGTCGGTTTGGAAGCCAACGATGGTTTCCAGATCCTTATTGAGGTAGCCGGGGCCGTGAGAGGTGATGGTGGAGATAACTTGTGTATCCATGTCCAGCACACCGCCAGCATCATGCTCGGCCTTGCTCAGATCCATGACCTGATTCCAGAGTGCTTTTGTATGGTCGGTCGGGCCTTCAAGAAAAGTGTCGTCACCATCATAGGGAGTGTAGTTTTTTTGAATGAAATCGCGCACATTGATTTCACGTTCCCAAACACCAGGAACAAAACCTGCCCATTCGTTATTCACAGTTGGCCTCCTTAAAATTTAGAAAAAATGGTGGGCTGCATGGGAAATCCATAAGCATAACCACAAGTTTATTTTAATATAGGAAGCAGGAATGTCAAGAGGAGAATTGATTTTCTCAAAGTATGATGAAATTCTAACAAAATGTACAGGAGGATACACGGGAAAACTGGGCAGTTTAAAATAGAAGCATGGAAGAAAAAAACAGGGATTTAGTGAAAGCAGACAAAGCACTAAAAACAGCAGGAATTCATAGAAAGGGTTTTGGTCAAAAGAGAGCATATGTCCAGATTTTTACCATTTCCATCAAAATGTGCATGGAAGAAGGCGTGGGATGCTGGTATACTGACGCCATCATCAAAAGGTGGATGAAGGCATGCGGCCGTATCCCCTCATTATGGATAGTGCCGCGAATTTGACAGAAGGATTCCCATGCCCTGGCAAGTCATTGAGATGGAGGTCGAAGGGGCAGGGCGAGATGTGCAGGCGTTTTATCGCCATGAGCGGGAAGGCAGACGTTACAAAACGGCGCAGATCAATCCGCTTGTGTACCGAAAAGCTTTAAAAAAGCATTGGATGCAGGAAATGATGGGATGTATCTGAGCTTTCCTTCCGGCTTGTCTGGAACATACGCGTCTGCCTGTGCGCAGAAGAATTACGAGAAGATTATCCCGACAGAAGAATAATCTGTGTGGATACACTGTGCGCATCGGCTGGCGAAGGATTTCTTGTTTATGAGGCGGTTAGAAAACAAAAAGAAGGGATCAGCCTGTCGGATCTCGAACAATGGATAGAAGAAAATCGTTTGCATGTTTGTCATTATTTTACGGCTTGACGGCGCTGAACGGCTGCGTGAGCAGATTTGCAAACAATGCCCGGAGGCAGAAGGGCGGACAACGACTGTCAGCGCGGCTGTTGGTGCGCATACAGGGCCGGGAATGCTGGCTGTGATCTGCTGGGGAAAGGCATGCTGAACTTAAAAGAAGGGGATATATTCTATGATTGGAATTGTGGATGTGGGCGGAGGATTCCGCGGAATTTATGCGGCCGGTGCGCTGGATTTCTGTATGGATAACGGAATTACATTTGATCTGGGCGTTGGCGTATCGGCAGGCAGTGCGAATCTGGCATCTTTTCTGTCTAAACAGGTGCGCAGAAATTTGAAGTTTTACACGGAATATGGCATGCGCAAGGAGTATGCAGGCATTGAAAATTTTTTGCGCAAGCGCTCTTTTGTGGATCTGGATTACGCATACAGCACATTGAGCAATTCAGATGGCGAATATCCGATAGATTATGAGGCGTTCAGCAAAAACCCCATGCAGTTTATCGTTGTCGCAACGGATGCGGAAACGGGAGAACCCAAGTATTTTGACAAGAGCGATTGTCAACAGGATCATTACGACCTGTTTAAGGCATCCTCATCGCTGCCTTTTTTTTCTCAGCCATATCCGATTGGGGAGCATTTGTATTATGATGGAGCGCTGGCTGATCCTGTACCCGTCTTGAAGGCGCTGGAATATGGCTGTGATAAAGTTGTCGTGCTGCTGACGAAGCCGAAGAATCTCTTGCGTGTGCCGGGAAAGGATTTGAGAGTGGCAAAAGCCATTGAGTCCAAGTATCCGGCGGCGGCGCGGGAGCTGCGTTTAAGGGCGCAAAAGTATAATGACGGCGTAGAACTGGCCAAGAAACTGGAAAAGCAGGGACAAGCACTCATTGTTGCCCCGGATGATACATGCGGCGTAAAAACATTGACGCGCAGCAAAGAAAAGCTGCTCAAGCTCTACGAGAAGGGCTATGCAGACGGCGCGGCCATTGCAGATTTTATGAATTGATGCGGTATAACAGATTTGTGTTAAGGACGGCACTTTCCGGCAAAGCATTCCGGAAAGTGCCGTTATTTTAAACGCTGAAATGACAAACGGCAGAGGTCAATGGCTCTTTTGCCTTAAATTTAATTGCCACAACCATCCTTTAATTAAAATTGCATCGATACGGATTGCCGCAGGCGGAAAGTCCGGCTCCATACAGATTCTGCATGATGGAAATTGATACGACACAAAACGACAAGTATAGTTGACAGTATGACGGGTCGGACGTATAATACAAGGGAATACAAGGACGGGGGAGGATGACGTGAAAAACCTGAGGATGAAGGCGGCGCGCGTGGGCTGCGACCTGTCCCAGGAGGAACTGGCAGTGCGCGTGGGCGTGACGCGCCAGACCATCGGCATGATCGAAGCGGGACGCTTTAATCCCTCTTTGGCACTGTGCGTATCCATCTGCCGGGCACTGGGCAAGACGCTCAATGACCTGTTCTGGGACGAGGAGGTGGAGGCGTGAAGCTCTTTTTAAAGACCAGAAATGTGCTGGATGAGCGCGAGACACAGGAAATGTATCGGATTGAACACCACGGTTTGTGGGCGATGTATGTGTTGCTGTGTGCAAGCGTAATTGTGCAGCTGTTCTTTGGAGCTGGACTTGCGCAGATTGCAGGAGAGGTGTTCGTGATCGGTGTTGTGAGCGTCGCCATGATCATTGCTTACGCGCGGCGTGGCATCTGGGACGATCATGCCAGACCGAGTGCCGGAGGCAATGCGCTGTATGCGGCGGGCTGTGCGCTGGGCGTCGGCGTTGTGGTGCTGGGAATGAAAAGAGAGGTTGTTCGGGCACTCGCTGCGGGTGCAGGTACGTTTGTGCTCTGCTTCTTTTTGCTCAGCCTGCTGATGTCTTATGTAAAAAAGCGGCAGAAACAGCAGATAGATGCACTGGAATGCGAAAATGACTGTAATGCTCCCTAAAGGAGTGGAAAGGAACCATCATGGATAAGAATGCAAATTACAAAGATATTGGCGGCCAGGCCGTCATGGAAGGCGTGATGATGCAGAGCCCTGCGGATGAGTCCATCGCCATTGCGGTGCGCAGGCCGAACGGAAAGATTGTCGTCACTTGCAAACACAGGGAGCCGCTTTCCAAGAAGCACAAGTGGATGGGCTGGCCGCTTATTCGCGGCTGCGTCAACATGGTGGCCATGCTCAAGATGGGCATGGAGACGCTGGACAAAAGCACGCAGATGCTGGGCGTGATGGATGAAGAGCCGACCAAGTTTGAAAAATGGCTGGCAGATAAGCTGGGCGCAAACATTGACAAAGTGGTCATGGGTGTGGCAATGGTGATGGCTGTCTGCCTGAGCCTGTTTCTGTTTGCCATGATCCCATCCGGCGTGGCGACGTTTGTAGGCACGCACACGGAAAGCCGCCTTCTCATCAATCTTGCGGCGGGTTTGACGCGCATTGCCATTTTGATTGCCTACATGGCGCTCATCGGCTTCGTACCGGACATCAAGCGCGTTTTGATGTACCATGGCGCAGAACACAAAACGGTATACTGCAACGAAGCGGATCTGCCGCTGACCCCGGAAAATGCGCGTCAGTTTTCTCGACTGCATCCGCGCTGCGGCACAGCGTTCCTGTTCCTTGTGATGTTCATTTCCATTCTTGTGGGCGCTGTCGCTGACGAGGTGTTGGCGATGTTCGGCATTGAAAAACTCAGCTTTCTGGCTCGATTTGGCCGGAGTCTGCTGACACTGCCGATCGTGACAGGTGTTTCGTATGAAGTGCTCAAGGGGCTGGCACATGCGGGCGAAAATGTGATTGTGCGCATCCTGCGCTGGCCGGGCATGATGCTCCAGTACCTGACAACGCGCGAGCCGGATGATTCCATGCTTGAGGTGGCCATTGCGTCCATGAAGGCGGCGAAGGCTGGACCTTTCCATTATGGGGATGAGCTGGACGAAAATGTCAGTGTATACAGCGAAAAGAAGAATGATGAAAGAAAGACCCATGAAGGAGCAGCAGAGTGACGATCAGGGAAGCACTTCGGGCGGGAACGGCACGGCTTGAACGTGCCGGTGTGCCCGATGCACAATACGATGCCGCGCAGATGCTCGCCAGAATTCTTGAGGAAGATGCGCTGATGATGCGCATTGAAGGCGGCCGCCCGCTTGCACAGCAGAAGGAAGCCGCATTTGAAGCACTCCTGGCAAGGAGAGAAAAGAGAGAACCACTCCAGTATATTCTGGGAGATACAGCGTTCATGGGGTTCGAGTTTCAGGTGGAGCCGGGGGTGCTGATTCCCCGCGCGGACACGGAGGTGCTTTGTGAAGAAGCGCTTAGGCGCATATGTCCGGGAATGCGCGTTCTGGACATCGGAACGGGGTCCGGTGCGCTGGCAGTGAGCATCAAGAAACATTGTCCGGAGGCCGATGTGACAGCGGTAGACGTGAGCGATACGGCGCTGAGAGTGGCAGGCGAAAATGCAAAAAGACTTCATGCGGACGTGCGCTTTATAAAGAGCGACTGTATGACGGCGCTTGCGGACGAAAAATTTGATGTGATTGTTTCCAATCCGCCGTATATTTCGCGCGAAGAGATGAGCGGCCTGATGCCGGAAGTCCTGATGGAGCCGGAACTTGCGCTCTTTGGCGGCGAGGATGGGCTTGATTTTTACAGGCGGATTGCCGCAGATGCGCCTGCTCATTTGACTGAGCAGGGATGTCTGCTTTTTGAAATTGGCTGGCTGGAGAAGGAAAGCGTGCAGGCGCTTTTGCGCGAGCATGTCGGAGAGCCGTTTGCGCTTAAAGACTACGGCGGAAACTGGCGGGTTGTAGGTGCCGTGAAAGGAAAAAAGGATGCTTGATAAACTGGACTGGGTACAGCCGCGCATGGAAGAGCTGGAGGTGCTTTTGTCCGATCCAACTGTGGTGCAGAATCAGGAAAAATGGCGCGCGCTGATGCAGGAGCACAGGCGGCTTGAACCGCTTCAGGCAGCTGTTTCCCGATATGGTGCGCTGCTTGATGCGCGGAAAGAGGCGCAGGATATGCTGCTTGATGCAGATCTGCAAGAGATGGCGCGCGAAGAGCTTGCCCGGATCGACAAAGAGGTGCCGCAGCTGGAGCGGGAGATACAGCTTCTGCTTTTGCCGAGAGATCCGAACGACGAAAAAAACGTTGTGATGGAGATTCGCGGCGGGGCAGGAGGCGAGGAAGCGGCGCTCTTTGGAACGATGCTCATGCGCATGTACACGCGGTATGCAGAGCGGCGTGGCTGGCGCGTGGAAATGATGGATGCCAACATGACCGAGCTGGGCGGCGTCAAAGAAGCGGTGTTTGTGATCGCTGGCGAAGGTGCATTCAGCAGGCTGAAATATGAGAGCGGCGTCCATCGCGTGCAGCGGATTCCCGTGACAGAGAGCAACGGCAAGCGGCAGACCTCTACGGCGACTGTCGCGGTTTTGCCGGAAGCGCAGGAAGTTGATGTGAAAATTGACCCGAATGATCTGCGCATCGATGTCTATCGTGCATCTGGTCATGGCGGGCAGTATATCAACAAGACGGACAGCGCTGTGCGCATTACGCATTTGCCGACGGGAATTGTTGTGACCTGCCAGGATGAAAAGAGTCAGCTGAAAAACAAAGAAAAGGCCATGCGCGTTCTGCGTGCGCGGCTGTATGAAAAGTTGCAGTCAGAAAATGATGCAGCATATGCCAGCGACAGACGGGCACAGGTCGGAACGGGAGACAGAAGCGAGCGCATTCGCACCTATAATTTTAATGAAGGACGCATAACAGACCATCGACTGGGCAAAACGATTTATTCCATTGATGCCTTTGTGGACGGTGATATGGACGAAATCATTGATCTGCTGATTTTTGAAGATCAGCAGGAAAAGCTTCGTGAATTGGGCAGGCGTTCCTAAAGGGAAAATCCCGCGGATGGCGAATACAAACAACATCGGTTTGATGAACGAGAGAAGAAGGAATGGATCATGGAGACACAACTGCTTGAGGCCGATGCGGCTTCAATTGAAAAGGCGGCTGAGCTTCTGCGAGCGGGTGAGCTGGTAGGTTTCCCGACGGAGACAGTGTATGGGTTGGGGGCCAATGCGCTCAACGCCAAAGCGGTTAAGAAGATATTTGAAGCAAAGGGACGGCCGCAGGATAACCCGCTGATTGTCCACGTTTCCTGCGTGGAGGAGATTGCGCCGCTGGTCAGGCGTATTCCGCAGGCGGCAAAAAAGCTGATGGAGGCGTTTTGGCCTGGTCCGATGACGCTTGTCCTGCCCAAGGCAGACTGCATTCCCGATGAAGTGAGCGCAGGACTGGACACGGTGGGCATTCGCTTACCATCGTGCAGGGCGGCGCGTGATCTCATTGCGGCCGCGGGATGCCCGATTGCAGCGCCCAGTGCCAACAGAAGCGGACGACCCAGCCCAACGACTGCCCGGCATGTCTTTGAGGACATGGAAGGCCGCATTCCGCTCATTTTGGACGGCGGCCCATGCGCAGTGGGCGTGGAGTCCAGCGTCATTGATGCGACGGGGGAAATGCCGATTGTGCTTCGCCCCGGCGGAATTACGCCGGAGATGGTTGAAGCTGTCCTCGGCAGTGTGCGCGTGGATGAACATGTCATGAGCCCGCTTCGTGAAGGCGATGTGGCGCGCTCCCCGGGGATGAAGTACAAGCACTATGCGCCGAAGGCACAGACGATTATCTTTGACGGCGAAGCGGATCAAGTGATTGCGGCCATCTGCGCCCGCTATGATGAGGCTGAAAAACGCGGTGAGCGAGTGGCGATTCTGGGCTTTGACGAGCATGACTTTGGCGGACGCACCTGCATTAGTCTTGGCAGTGTAAAGCGTCCGGATGATGCGGCGGCACGTCTGTTTGCAGCACTGCGCGAACTCGATGAGCGCGGCGAGACGATGGCATTTTGCGAGGCAGTTTCCACGGCAGGCATCGGGCTGGCAGTCATGAACCGCATGGGGCGCGCGGCTGCGTTCCACATTGAAAGCGTGTAGCCATGCTGTGCAGAAGTTTTGCACCCATCTATACGGAAAAAGCGGAGATCCTGATTGTTGGCTCTATGCCGGGCGTCAAGTCTTTGGAAGAAGCGCGGTATTATGCGCATCCCAGAAACGCATTCTGGCCGATTCTCTTTGCGTTTTTTGGAGAGGCACATTCCGATGATTACGAAAAGAAAAAGGCACTCATTCGGAATCACCATTTGGCGTTGTGGGATGCGGCGGCCTGCTGCGAGCGAGCAGGCAGTCTGGACAGCAATATGAAGGAGATTATTTATAACGACTTTGAAGCGCTGTATGAAAAGTGCCCGAACATCAGGACAGTTCTGTGCAACGGCACAGCGGCACATCATCTGTTCATGAAATCCGGTGCGGCTGGACACAGAAAGATTGTGCAGCTGCCCAGTACCAGCCCGGCATATACGATTTCTTATGCAAAGAAACGGGAAGCGTGGCATTTGGCACTGCATGAGGCGAAATCAATACAATGCATCAGGAGGGATGACATATGAATATGGTCGACATTATTTTGAAAAAGAAAGCCGGACAGCCGCTTACAAAAGAAGAGATTTCTTTTTTTGCCAGGGGCGCAGCGGACGGAAGCATCCCGGATTATCAGCTTTCTGCGCTGCTGATGGCCATCAGCCTCAAGGGGATGACCGCCGAAGAGACGGCCAGCCTGACGATGGACATGATGCACTCCGGCGGCGTTGTGGATTTGTCTGCGATTGACGGTGTCTGCGTGGACAAGCATTCCACGGGCGGCGTAGGAGATACGACAACGCTCGTTCTTGTGCCGCTGGCGGCGGCATGCGGAGCAAAGGTGGCTAAGCTGTCTGGACGCGGACTGGGCCACACGGGCGGCACATTGGACAAGCTGGAAAGCATACCGGGCTGCTCCGTTGAAGAGTCGGAGGAGGCTTTCATCGAGCAGGTTCAGAAGATCGGCTGTGCGGTTATCGGACAGACGAAGGATTTGTGTCCGGCGGACAAAGCGCTTTATGCGCTGCGGGATGTTACCGGCACAGTGAACAGCATTCCGCTGATTGCATCCAGCATCGTTTCCAAGAAGCTCGCCAGCGGCGCGGGCGCCATTGTGCTGGATGTGAAGACCGGCAGCGGCGCACTTATGCAGACGCTCGATGAGTCCATCGCGCTGGCTAAGGCGATGGTTGACATCGGGACGCAGGCAGGCAAGCCGATTCTTGCGCTGGTGACCGGCATGGATCAGCCGTTGGGAACCCATGTGGGCAATGCATTGGAAGTGAAGGAAGCCATTGACATTCTGTCTGGGCGAACGGGCGGTGATCTGCTTGCTGTTTCGCTGGAACTTGGCAGCAGGATGCTGGTTGCGGCGGGCATTGCTTGCGATGTGGAAGACGGCAAGAAGCGGATGCGGGAGGCGCTGGAAAGCGGCGCGGGTTTGCGCAAGCTGCGTGAGATGATCGCAGCGCAGGGCGGCGACGCGCGCGTGTGTGATGATCTTGCGTATCTGCCGCATGCAGCATACAAGATCGCGGTGCCGTCTGTGAAAGATGGCTATGTTTCGCACATGAATACCACTGATATCGGCTATATTGCGCAGGACCTCGGCGCGGGCCGCAAGACAAAGGCAGATGCCATTGATCCGGCGGTGGGTCTGGTCATGGATGTTCGCCTCGGCGCAAAGGTCAAGAAGGGCGATTCTCTGGCAACGCTGTACATCAACAAGCCGGAGTTGGCACAATCTGCGATTGCGCGTATGCAGGAAGCAATTTCGATTTCTGACGAGAAGCCGGAACTGCCGCCGCTGGTCTATGCATCCGTGTCTCCTGAAGGCATTATCCGCAGTATTTAAAATTTTTTCCTGGCGGCTTGACTTTTTCTGTCCGCCGGGCTATACTGTCTTTATCTGAAATGACGAAGAAGAGTAACCCCTTTTTGCAGGATCAAAAGAGAGGCGTGCCTTTGGCTGAAAGTGCGCCGGTCGGGCTTGGGGTGAAAACCACCTTCTGATCGGGCCGCGCGGCGCGCGATACAGCGCCAAAGAGAACCAATCAGGGTGGAACCACGGGCAATTGCCGCTCGTCCCTCAGCAAAACGCGAGGGACGGGCGTTTTTTTATCCGGCCCATATAATCTGATGCGAACAGGAGAGAATCAAATGAAGGTCATGTATAAAGACGGCCATGCCGCAGAGTGCCAGGCCGAGGAAGAGCTGCACATCATCCGCCACACGGCAGCGCACATTCTGGCCCAGGCTGTGAAGCGTCTGTACCCGCAGGCGCGCTTTGCTTATGGTCCGGCTACCGAGAAGGGTTTCTATTATGACGTCGATCTGGGCGACGTGAAGCTGTCTGACGAAGATTTCCCGGCAATCGAGGCTGAGATGGCCAAGATCGTCAAGGAGAATCTGCCGATTAAGCCGTTCATTCTCAGCCGCGAGGAGGCTGTCAAGCTCATGCAGGAGCGCGGCGAAATCTACAAGGTGGAGCATATTGGCGATCTGCCGGAAGATGCTGAGCTGAGCTTCTTCCAGCAGGGGGAATACATCGACATGTGCGTTGGCCCGCACCTGTGCTACACTAAAGCACTCAAGGCGTTTAAGCTGACGCAGCTGTCCGGTGCATACTGGAAGAACGACAAGAACAACATCATGCTTACCCGTATCGGCGGCGTTGCTTTCCGCAACCAGACCGAAATGGCAGACTACATGAAGCTGATGGAAGAGGCGGAACGCCGTGATCATCGCCGCATTGGCAAGGAAATGAACCTGTTCATGCTTTGCGATGAAGGCCCCGGTTTCCCCTTCTTCATGCCTAAGGGCATGGCGCTCAAGAACGCGCTGATTGACTACTGGCGCGATCTGCACTATGAAGCCAATTATGTGGAAGTGTCTACCCCGATGATCATGAATCGCCACCTCTGGGAGACGAGCGGCCATTGGGATCATTACAAGGATAACATGTATGCCACCAAGATCGATGGCGAGGATTACTGCATCAAGCCGATGAACTGCCCGGGCGGCGTCATGGTTTACAAGAGCCAGCCGCACTCCTATCGTGAGCTGCCGCTGCGCGTGGGCGAGCTGGGCCTTGTCCACCGCCACGAGTTGAAGGGTGCGCTGCATGGCCTGTTCCGTGTGCGCTGCTTCACGCAGGATGATGCGCATATCTTCATGCGCCCTGACCAGATCACCGATGAGATCATGGGCGTTGTGGGGCTGATCAACAAGGTGTACAGCAAGTTTGGCTTTGATTACTTTGTTGAGCTGTCCACCCGTCCGGAAAACTCCATGGGTTCGGATGAAGACTGGAATGCCGCAACCGATGGCCTGAAAGCCGCGCTGGAGAAGCTCAACATGCCGTATATCGTCAATGAAGGCGACGGCGCGTTCTATGGCCCGAAGATTGACTTCCATCTGCGCGACAGCCTTGGACGTACATGGCAGTGCGGCACGATTCAGCTGGACTTCCAGATGCCGCTGAACTTTGGCTTGGAGTACATCGCCGAGGACGGCAGCCGTCAGCGTCCGATCATGATTCATCGCGTCTGCTTCGGCTCTATTGAGCGCTTCATCGGCATTTTGACTGAACACTTTGCTGGCAAGTTCCCAACGTGGCTTGCTCCGGTGCAGGTGAAGGTACTGCCTGTGTCAGACAAGAGCCTGGATTACGCCAAGGAAGTCTATGAGGCACTGAGGGAAAAGAAGATTCGTTGTGAGCTGGATACCCGCAACGAAAAGATCGGCTACAAGATCCGCGAAGCCCGTCAGGTGGACCGCGTGCCATACATGCTGATTATCGGCGGCAAGGAAGTGGAGGAGCGCACTGTGTCTGTTCGCGATCGTGCAACTGACGAAACTGCTGCCATGAGCATGGATGAGTTCCTTTCCAAGGTCTGCAAGGAAATCGACGAACGTTTATAAAAAAATTGTTCCCGCCTGTATCATAAGGCGGGAACAATTTTTTCTTTTATGACTGGAAAATCAGAAACAGGGTCTTCCTGTTGATTCAAAATAAAATAAAAAAGCGAAAAAAGCGGGAACTTTTTGCCGCCTTTCTTCGTCTAAATAATGTAAGGTTCAAGAAATCAAAAAACAATCAATGATATGGAGGAAAAAATATGAAGAACATGAAGACATGGGTGGCCGTGCTGGTGATTATTGCGGCTGTTGCGATTTGCGGCTGGTACGCGGTGAGGATGCCGAGCGGCGCAGATGTGCAGAAGGAGCCGACTGTCATGGAGACAGAACCGACTGCTGAACCGGCAGTTCAGGCGACCGAAACCCCGCAGGAGGCGGTCGAAGCAAAGATGGAAGCGGATCTCCTGAACCATGAAGAAGAGCAGGCAGAACTGATGACGATTGAAGGTGAGATTGTAGAGGTCACAGAGGAGTATGTCATCATCAAGGACGCTGAGCTGGGCGAGGTGCAGGTGAATCTGAATGACGATACCGTGTATGAAGGAATTGACAGGGAAGAATTGGCAGCTGGCCAGTTTGCATCCGTCATTTATGACGGGATGATGACCCGTTCTCTGCCGCCGCAGATCAATGCGCTGAGCATTCGCGTGGATGCGATCACAGGCACGGTGGCCGAGGTGCAGGAGGATGGACGTGTGCTGATTAACCGCACGGATCTTGGGGATCAGGTGCTGGTTGCTCTGCCGGAAGGCGTTGTGCTGACAGTTGGTGAAACCGTGACCATCTATACCAATGGCGTAATGACCATGTCTCTGCCGCCGCAGGTGAACGCTATTGGCATCGTGAAGTGATAGAAAAGCCTTTTTTATACAGTTAGAGCATAGATAAAAAGGGTCTGTTGCAAAATGAAAACGTCATAGTAATCTGCAAAAAACATTAGAAGTTAAAATAGAAATCGACCATCCAATGAAGCGCTTCTGCTGCTTTTGATGGCCGATTTTTGTACACGGTTTTTTATAGAGGTCATTTTGAAGCGGCCTCTTTTTCAGTTATGAGATTGTTTGGTTATTCAATTTTGTCTACAGGTTGACCACTTGTTTACTGGTATTTTTTGTAAGAGAAGAAAAATAAGAGGAAGAAAACAAGACTAAAAGGGCAGGCGCTTCACCACTTTCTTGCCGCTTACTGTTTTCTAATGTGCTTATATTGTAGAAAGACAGAACAACCTGCGCCGTTCACCATGCCTTTTTGTATGGGTGCGCGCTATTCTGCTGTGGTCAGTTTCGCATACTGTGCGCCAGACAGGCTGCATAGATCGCCGGGAGCCAGTTCAATTTGCACGCCGATTTTTCCACCGGATATGCAGATTGTGTCAAACAACTGGGCGGTTTCGTCAATGAATGTGGGGTAGGCCTTCTTCATGCCAAGCGGACTGCATCCACCGTGAATGTAGCCCGTATGGGGAAGGAGCAGTTTCTGCGGGAGCATTTCAACAGATTTTTCTCCGCAGACAGCAGCGGCCTGTTTCATGTTTAATGTTGCAGTAACCGGAATCACAAAGACGTAAAACGTGCGGCTTTTGCCTTGCGTAACCAGTGTCTTAAAGACACGCTGCGGGTCTTGATTTAATGTGCGCGCTACAGAAAGTCCGTCGATGCCGGTGTCGGGAGAATAAAAGTGAACGCTGTGCGGGGTGCCTGCCTTGTCGAGCATGCGCATGACGTTGGTTTTAACTTCGGCCATCATGTACCTCCAGAATGTGCGAAAGAATGAATTGAAACCGCGCGAAGCGAAGAACGAAAGCCACGTTCGCGGATGTGGGCCTATGATTTCCGATTAAAATGAGCGGCTTAGATCCATTTGAACGGGTTTTGCCACTTTGTCTGGACTTTTTGCAGCCCGCTCTTCCAGCAGCCTGGAAAAAAGCGCATCGTCAAAGGGAAGCTCAATGGTTTTGTCCGTCCAGCTGGACAACAACATGGCGTTGGACAGCATCAAACTGTTAAGCCCTTCACGCCCGTCAGCGACCATTGGACTGCCTGTCAGGATGTGATCGGCAAACGCACGAATGACGCCTGCATGCATGGGATAAGGTGCGTCAGGTGTGATATCTGTTGTTACAACAGCGGGTTTGCCGTAGCCGGAAGGATAGGTACGCGTGAATTGGCTGATGGGCATTTCCGTACGTGTAAGCGTCAGATGTCCATGCTCATAAAGAAGCTGACCGCCGTCCAATGCGATTTCAAAACGGTTGGTGCCCGGAACTTCCCCGGTGCTGGCAATGAATGTACCCGTTGCGCCGTTGGCGTATTGCACGTATGCCGTTACATCGTCCTCGACCTCAATATTGTGCCAGCGGCCTAAGCCGCAGAAAGCACGCACGCGCACGGGCATGCCGCAAATCCACTGCCACAGATCCAAATTGTGGGGAGCCTGATTGAGCAGAACACCGCCGCCGTCATTTTTCCATGTGGCGCGCCATGCGCCGGAATCAAAATAACTCTGCGCGCGGAACCAGTCGGTGACCACAAGGCTTGTGCGGCGGATTTCACCCAGTTCTCCAGAGGCAACGATGCGGCGCATTTCCTGATAGGCCGGATGCGTGCGAACGTTGAACATTACGCCGAACGCGCAGCCGGAAGCATCTGCTTCGGCATTCAGAAATCTGACTTCTTGCGTGGTTACACCGGTTGGCTTTTCAAGCAGCACGTGAATCCCGGCATGGAATGCTTCAACAGCCTGCTGAACGTGCAGCCTGTGCGGAGAAGCGATCAGCACCGCGTCAATGGCGCCGCTTTCATACATCGCTTGTGGGGTTTCAAAAATGCGCACTGTATCGCAGCCGGGCAGCTCGTGCAGCTGAGCGGCGTGGGCTTTGGAACGCGTTGCGGCGGCGCACAGACGTGCTTGGGGCACCGACTGAACAAGCGTTTGAGCATGGGTCAGGTTCATGGAGCCTACGCCGACCAGACCGAAACGAATGGCTTCCATACAGACTCCTTAACGCTTGATGTCGTAGTTCATGTTCATCAGATTACGGATGCTCTTTGCATCATCCGTAATGTTGGCATCGCCATGGATGGTGTGCTTGATGGCACTGGAAGCGACAGCAAAGTTGAGCATGTCCATCGGGCGATAATTGTGGAGCATAGCATAAATCAGGCCGCTGGCAAAAGCATCGCCGCCGCCTACGCGATCCAGAACGTTGAATGTAAACAGCTTGCTTTCAAAAGTGTGGCCGTCGTACCACATGAATGCTTTCAGACTGTTTTCACTGCCGGAATGCGCGTAGCGCACATGACGGGCGATACACTGAAGATTTGGATAACGCTCGACAAAGCGGCGGAAGATTTCGTCTTGCTGCTCGTAACTGGGCTGCATAGGGATATTGTCCTTATAATCGCCTTTGGAGTGATCGCTTTCGTCACGCCAGAGATGATAGGGTTCAATGCCAAGAAGAATGTTGACATAGGGCAGGCATTCTGTGCAGAAGTCACGCGCCTCTTCCCATGACCAGAGCTTGCTGCGGAAGTTGCCGTCAAAGCTGACGGTCAGCCCCTTCTGCTGGGCCGTTTTGAGCATGTCAAGCACAAGCTGACGGCAGTTTGCACCAAGTGCCGGGGTAATGCCGCTCAGGTGCAGCCAGTCAAAGCCATCCAGAAGCGCATCCAGGTCAACGGTGGAAAAGTCATACTCCGTCAGCGCGCTGTGTTTACGGTCATAGATGACCTTGCTGGGACGAATGCCGTAACCGGTTTCGAGATAGTAAGTGCCAAGCCGATGACTGGGCGTTTCTTCTGGCGTGGTTAAGATCATGGGCGTGCAGTGGACATCGTTGGAGCGAAGCCACCGAACGGCACTTTTGCCCAAAGAGTTGTCAGGAACAACGGAGAAGAATGTGCTGTCAACACCAAGATTTGCGAGCGCCAGCGCGATATTGGCTTCACTGCCGCCATAGCTGGCTTCAAAATTGCTGGCCATGCGGATTTTTTCGTAGTTGGGCGGGGTTAAACGGAGCATAATTTCGCCCATTGTGATGAATTTTTTGCCGGGGTCTTTACCTTGAAGCGGATTGGAATGGATCATATGTATACCTGCCTTTCCGCAGCGTCGTTCTCAGCCGAACAAACGGCGTGCGTGTTTTAATGATTTGAGTATACCATAAATGTCCAGCTCTTTAAAGTCCCCATGAAAGTAACTTTTGTCCGCGCGAAGCGGAGAGGGGAGTTTGAAAAGATCGTTCCCTCAGGCGAGTATGGGCGGCAGCCCGTGACCTTTGGATAAAATGAAGCGACTTTTGTCCGCACGAAGCGAAGAGGGGAGTTTGAGGGGATCATCCCCTCAAGCAGGTATGGGCGGCAGCCCGTGACCTTTGGATAAAATGAAGCGACTTTTGTCCGCGCGAAGCGGAGAGGGGAGTTTGAAAAGATCGTTTCCTCAGGCGGGTATGGGCGGCAGCCCGTGACCTTTGTATAAAGACAGCAGGTTTTAGCCGCGCGAAGCGGAGAGGGGAGTTTGAGGGGATCATCCCCTCAAGCAGGTATGGGCGGCAGCCCATAAAACAGACCATAAAAAAAGAGACCGCAGATTGCTCTGCGATCTCTTTTTGACCTGCCGCGTGGGCCGCAGCAGGTGAAGATTAAATCATCTTCTTGAACTCGTCATAGACAAACTGAACCTTCGGGCCAACGACAACCTGCACGCTGGTCTTGCCCGGGCGAATGACGCCGGAAGCGCCGGAGGACTTGATCTTCTTCTCGTCAACCAGCAGGCGATCCTTCACTTCCAGACGCAGACGGGTGATGCAGTGCTCGGCACTCACGATGTTCTCTTTGCCGCCGCAGCCTTCCAGAATGATCTTCGCCATGCCGGTGTAGTCATTGTTGGCCAGCTCAATGTTCATCTCGGCTTCCTGGTCGTCTTCACGGCCCGGAGTCTTCAGGTTCCACTTCTCAATGGCAAACTTGAAGACGAGATAGAACACGGCGAACGCTGCCAGACCCAGCGGCAGGATCAGCCAGGTCTTCGCAGCGGCCGGCAGGGTCGCGGAGAAGATCAGGTCGGTCAGGCCAGCGGAGAAGCAGAAGCCGGCGCGGAAGCCGAGGGCAACGGTCACAGTGGTGAAGATGCCGTACAGCAGCGCGTACACGATGTACAGCGGGAAAGCCAGGAACATGAAGGAGAACTCGAACGGCTCGGTAACGCCGCACAGCAGGGCGCAGACAGCCGCAGAGCCAACAAGACCGACGGCAGCCTTACGCTTTGCAGGCTTGGCAGTCTTGATCATGGCGCAGGCAGCACCGAGGATACCGAACATCATGCACGGGAAGAAGCCAGCCATGTACATGCCGACGGACCAGTCGATCACGGTGCCGTTGGCCATGGTTGCGCCCTCGGTGAGAGCGCCCCAGTACGCGGTCAGGTCGCCCAGGCCGATGGTGTCAAACCAGAACACGTTGTTCAGAGCGTGATGCAGACCGGTCGGGATGAGCAGGCGGTTCAGGAAGGCATAGATGCCGGCGCCGACAGCGCCCAGGCTCTTGATGCCGTTGCCGATAGAAACCAGGCCGCCGAAGACGATCGGCCATACGAACAGCAGGATCGCAGCCACAATGATGGAAACAACGCCCGTCACGATGGCAACAGAACGCTTGCCGGAGAAGAACGCCAGCACGTCGGGCAGCTGGGTGTTCTTAAACTTGTTGTAGCAGATAGCGCCGATGATACCGGACAGGATACCGGTGAACGGGTTGGCAATCTTGGCAAACGCAACCGCTTTGACTTCGTCAGCGATCATGTTCGGAGCGATGACGCCAACTACGCCGCTGGACAGCAGGTTGGTGATCATCAGCCAGGAAACCAGGCCGGCCAGGCCAGCCGTGCCGTCGTTGTCATCGGCCAGGCCGACAGCAACACCGATGGCGAACAGGATCGCCATGTTGTCGATCAAAGCACCGCCAGCCTTGATCATGAAAAAGCCCAGGGTGTATGCGAAGCCTTCAGTCGCACCGGCAGCGCCCATGACGGCAGGAGCAAGCGCGTATCCCAGACCCATCAGGATACCACAAATAGGCAGAATTGCGACGGGCAGCATCAGAGCCTTGCCCAGTTTCTGCAAATAACGCATCATACGTAATGTCCTCCTGTGAGAATTTTGATAGATTCCTATTATCAAGAGCAGTCGGCCCACAGCTGCCCTTTGATACGATGTTGATTACAGCGTTTCGGCGAAGAAAGCGCTGAGCGCGGCACAGGCCGCTTCTTCATCTTCACCTTCGCAGGTGATGGTGACAGTCATGTCCTTTTTGACGGCAAGACGCATCACGCCCATGATGCGCTTGGCATCGGCTTTGCCGTTGGGCGTGTCCAGAGAGATGTTGCTTTTGAAACCTGCAGCCATCTTGGCCAGCTGACCGGCGGGGCGAGCGTGGATGCCGAGTGCATCGGTGACGGTATAAGTAAACTGCTTCATTGGAAATCATTCCTCACTTTCACAAACGAGCTTGCGCAGCGCCAGCACACGGCCGGGCGCCATGGACAGCTCAGTATATCCCATGTTGATGAAACGGATGGTCAATTCGGGATCGGCCCCCAGTTCGCCGCAAATGCCAGCCCAGATGCCGGCTTCCTGCGCGCTCTTGGCGATATATGCCATCAGCGCCAAGACAGCGGGGTGGTGCGGGTCGTAGAACTCGCCCAGACCGGCGTTCTGGCGGTCAATGGCCAGCGTGTACTGGGTCAGATCATTGGTGCCGACGCTGAAAAAGTCTACTTCCTTAGCCAGCTCCGGCGCAATGACAGCCGCAGCAGGGGTCTCGATCATGACGCCAATCGGAATCTTTTCGACCATGACGCCCTGACGTTCCAAATCCGCGCGCACACGCTCGCACATAGCCTTGGCGCGCTGCACTTCCCAGACGGAGGTGACCATCGGGAACATGATGTGCAGCTTGCCGAATGCGGAAGCGCGGTAAATGGCGCGAAGCTGTGGAATAAAGATATCCGGGCGGGACAGGCACAGACGCAGGCCGCGTAAGCCAAGTGCCGGGTTTTCTTCCTTGGGGAGATTCAGATAATCCGCCTGCTTGTCGGCTCCGATATCCAGCGTGCGGATCACAACGGGCTTTCCGGCCATGGTCTGAGCAACGCGGCGGTAAGCATTGAAAAGCTCCTCTTCTGTAGGCAGCGTATTGCGGCCAAGATAGAGAAATTCACTGCGCATCAGGCCAACACCCTCGGCATCGGCAGAAAGTGCGGCATCTGCATCTTCTGCGCAGCCGATATTGGCGCACAGGAGAATCTTCTTGCCGTTTTTGGTGATGCTCTGGCGACCACGGTAGGCTTCCAGCGTGGCACGTCCGGCTTCGACCTCTTGGCGACGGGCATTCAGCATGTTGAGGGTGGCATCGTCAGGGTCGGTTGTCCATGTTCCTGCGCCGCCGTCTACAGCCAGCGTGGTGCAGTTTTCTGCATCGCGGAGTGCCAGGTCAGCCTGAACGAGAGAGGGGATGTTGAGCGTCCTTGCCAGAATGGCGGTATGGCTGCTCAAAGAGCCCTGCCGCGTGACGAATGCCAGAATGCGTTCGCGAGGCAGCTGGATGGTTTCGCTTGGGCCAAGGTCTTCAGCCACAAGGATAAAGCGGCCTTCGGGCAAGGCAAAGCCTTCTGAACCGCAGAGGATGTCCGCGATACGCTGAGAGATATCGCGCACATCAGCTGCACGCGCTTTCATGTATTCGTCATCCATTTCAGCAAATGCGGAAGCGAATTCTTCGCCGCATTTCAAGACAGCTTGTGCGGCTGCACTTCCGGCAGAGATTTCAGCGGAGATGGCCTCCAGATAGTCCAGGTCATCCAGCATCATCATCTGAACTTCGACGATGGCCGCCTGCTCTTCGCCCACATCTCTGGTTGCACACTCATACAGCGCCGTTAATTGTGCGCGGGCGGTTTCCAGCGCATCTTCAAACTTTTTCTGTTCGACGGCGGGATCTGCGGCTGCGACGGGCATGCTGCGCGCCGCCTTGCGGTAGACCACGGGAGTGCCGATGGCAACGCCGGGAAAGACCGGCAGACCGGTTCCCTGTTTCATCGTCAATGCTCCTTTCACTTGCCCAGACGGATCACAGGATCGCCTGCGGCGACCGTCCTGCCCGTCAGGGTTTCCACTGTCTTGTAATCAGCGCTGTTGCAGATGACAACAGGCGTGATGGTATCATAGCCCTCTGCGGCGATGGCGTCGGCATCGAATTCGATGAGCAGATCGCCTTTCTTTACTTTGTCGCCGCTCTTGGCGTGCACGGTGTAATGCTTGCCTTTGAGGTTTACAGTGTCCAGACCGATGTGAATGAGGATTTCGGCACCGTTGTCGGCAACCAGACTGACGGCGTGGCCGGTATCGAACATCATATCAACGCAAGCGTCGCACGGCGCGACAACCTTGCCTTCAGACGGGCGGATAGCAATGCCCTTGCCGAGCATTTCCTCGGAGAACGTCGGGTCGTTGACGTCAGTGACAGGCACAACTTCGCCCGCGGCAGGCGAAGAGATCTCGTCCAGCGGCTTGCTGAAAAGCTTGGAAAAAATTCCCATAAAGGTATCCTCCTCATGTATGATCCAAACCTGCACGGTGCAGGTGGAGTGCAAGATAAGCCTTATCCTCTTCTGAAAGGGGGCAGGAAGATTTGCTGCCTAAATAACGGGCAACGTCTTCCGCGCAGGCATATTCAACGGGGAACAACTGACGAATGAAAGCGTTAAACTGCGGATCTTTTTGCGACGGATTTTCCCGTTTTGAAAAAGTGCGGAGTGCCAGAAATTTAATATGAATGATCAGCTCGTCATAAGAAAGCGTACCGGGCAGAAGATGCAGCCCTTCCTTGCTTTCAAGCAGAGCAAGAATATCGTGCAGCGCCTCTGTGATGCGCATGATTTCGCTCAGAGAATTATCGTATTCCGCATTGACAAGGTGCAGCGCAATGCTGGCCGCTTCATCGTCAGGGAAAAGCATGTTCATTTCAGACCGGATCAAATCAAGCGCATAGCGTCCAACGGCGTATTCCTGCGGATAAAACAGCCGCACTTCTGTTAAAAGTGCATTTTGAAACATCATTCCCTGGCGGAACCGCTCAATTGCAAAGGCGATGTGATCGGTCAGGGTGAGATAAAGGGATTCGCTGAGACGACGGCCCAGCATATTGCTGGCAAAGTCGACGATATTATTGCACAGCTCAAGCTGTTCCTGCGGAATGGTTCGAAGAATGTTTTTGAGCTTGTCCGTTTCTGACTGTGTTTCCATACGGAAAATCTTTTCAACAAGAGACTCGTTCAGGTTCGCTCCTGCACGGACGCCGAAGCCCAAACCCCGCCCCATGGCGACAATTTCATGTCCGTTGTCGTCTATACAGCTGACCACATTGTTGTTGATGACCCGGAGAATTTGCATAACGACCATCCTCCTCTTGATAAACAGCGCACGAAGGTCAAAAAGAAAAAACCAAACCCGGCGAGGCAGAAAAAATGCTTCACCGAATCTGGTCTTGCCTGCCAAACAGTAACAACCCAAATCACAGTCGATATATGGTATTGCATCTGACTAGATTATAGCAAATGTAACCTATTTTGTCAAATGATTCACGCTAAATTGTCAAGAATTTGAGGATAAATTTTGTAAAGCATGACAGAGGTTTTTTTTAGCTTTGCGAACATCTTCTTCGCTTGTAAAAGTTCGCGTAAATTCATCGGCCACGGGCAGTCCCATGGGCACACCTGTACGCTTGAAGCGCATCGCGCCGGGCACGTCATGCTTGGCGGAAAGGTGGAAGGTCTCAGCGCCGGTTTTTTCGGCCAGAAGCGCGATATTTTGGAAAGAAACACCGCTTCCGGGCATGATGGTGATTCGGCCGGCTGCCTGCTGGACGAGTTTTGCAAGCAGGCTGGCACCCTCCAGCGCTGTTTTTTGCTGGCCGGAGGTGAGAATGGTGTCAAAGCCAAGAGAAATGGCCTGTTCCAGCGCTTCTTCGGCATTACGGCAGGTGTCAAAAGCTCTGTGCAGCGTCAGATGAAGCCCATCTGCAGCTTTGCGGCACTGGGAAAGAAAAGGAAGATCAAGCCCGCCATCGGGCGTGAGTGCGCCGACAACAGCGCCGGCTGCGCCCAGCGCGCGCAGCTGAGAGAGCTGTTCAAGAATTTCAGCCTTTTCGTCGTCCGTATAGCAGAAGTCCCCGAAACGCGGGCGAAGCAGCACATTGACGGGAAGCTGCGTCCTTGCAGCGGCATGTCTGATGAGATAGGCAGAGGGGGACGTGCCGCCGATGATGAGGTTGGCGCAAAGTTCCAGCCGGTCGGCACCGCCGCGCTTGGCGGCCATGGCGGATTCCATAGAATCCACACAGATTTCAATATGAATATTGTCCATCATCAATCTTCCTTACGTGTGTTTTTGCGCTTCAGCATCCAGACATACAGGCTCAGGCAGGCGGCAGCGGTCAAACTCATGAGAATGCCAAGCGTCAACCCGCGTGTGTGATACTCAAAGCGGATGTTGTGTTCACCGGGCTGGACGAATACGCTCATGAATGCAACGTCACACGGAATGATCTCCGTTTCTTCGCCATCGACAAAGGCGGTGAAGCCCTTATCGTATGGGATTGTGAACACGACAAGCCCTGCTTCCTTGGCGGAAATATGCGCAGAGAAGCCGTCTGAACGGGTTTCAAAGGTGTCGCAGGCATTGTCCTGAAGCCTTTGGACGCTGCTTGTCCAGTCCGGAATATTGTAGACATCCAGCGTTTGCATCTGCGGCGCGAAGCGCTTCAGTTCTTCATCTTCCAGCGTCACACTGGCGAGCATCACAGGCCCCACAGTTTCAGCATCCATGCGCTGGTGATGCGTGCCGGTGCAGACGGTTTGCAAAAAGCCCATTGGCACGGCGTTCGGGTTGGTGTATACGGGAATGCCGTTCTCATCGCGGCTGTAAACAAATCCGTCCGGCGCAGGGGTTTTGTCCAGATCATAATAGGAAGAGACGCTCAAAAGCGCACGGATGGGCGCCGAATGATCCGGCGGACGGACGGTGGTCGATTCATCGTAACCGAAGCCAGCCATGGAGACAAAACGCCCAACGACAGAGGCACGCAGAGACATGAAACTCGTCAGCGAAGATGCACCGCGAAGAAGGCCGTAATTGCGCAGTTTTCCGCCGTAGTCAATGCGCTGCCAGCCGGGAAGCTCCTGCTGCTGGAGGGCAGCCAGTGTGGGATCTGCAATTTCGCCAAGCGTATAGATGCCGTTTCCGGGGCCTTCCCCACCGGACAAAAGGTATCGGTCGTTGACGGAGATAAAACCGGCATACTGAATGACCGCCGCGGCACAGACGACGGCGAGCATCGTCTTAAACGATACGCGGCGAAGAATCAAAAAGAGCATCGCACCTCCGCTGAGGAGCGCAAGCAGAAGGGACAATATGCGGAAAACGTCTGTACCATAAGCGCCTGTGCGGCGCGCGGCAAGCATTTGCCCAATCTGCTGGGGCAGATGCTCAAGCAGACTTTGAGGCAAAAGGAATGGAACGGTCAAAAGCACGGCAAGGCCGGTCAGCACGGCAAAGGAGATGAGAAAGGATGTCCGATCATCGTTCATTTTTTCAAGCGCGTACAGTGTGGAAAGCACCAGCAGCAGAACAAGCCCGTACCACCAGCGGGTGTATGCTGTATTGGTTTCCATCACGAACAGACCGCATAACACGGGCACACAGGAAAATACGCCGAGGAGAGCCAGAAGCACCTTGAGCCAGCGGTGCTTCTTCTGCCGGAAGGCAAACACAAGAACGCCTGTCAGACCGAAAACGGGAAGATAGGCCGCTGTGGATGACCAGCTGTTGGCATCGCCGTAATAAGCGTGGACGACGTGGCTTTCGATAGGCATAATGAGGGAGCGCAGTCTTTCCAGCAGAACGGCGGGCGTATAGCGCTGGGCAAGGAGCGATGTATCGCTTGCGCCCGTCCTTGTGATGGAGAGCATGAAGCGCATCGCCGGAACCAGCAGTACGCCTGCCAGCGCACAGCCTATGGCGCATTCAAACACCGTGAAAAAGATGCGGCGGAAACTGCGATAGGGTTTCCAGTCGTCGCTGAAAAAGCGGCAGATAAAATAGAGCGCCGCCAGCAGTGCAGTGGACAGCATGAAATAGTAATTGGTGAGCGTATTGAGCCCGCAAAAGAGCGCCAGAAGGCCGGGATGCGGGCGGCTGCTCATGGCCAGTTCAAGGCCAAGAAGCACGAGAGGAAAGCATGCAATGACTTCGGTAAAGTGATAAAACTGGGTGTTGATGAGCGTAAAGGAAGAGAACGTGTACAGGATGCTGCCAAGAAGCGCGAGACGCTCATTTTTGATCATCTGCTTGAAATAACAGAACGCACACAGTGCGCATACAGCATACTTTAAAACGGCCATGATGCTGATGCCAAAAGGAATCAGTGCTTCGGGCAGAAGAGCCAGCGGCCAGACGAACGGACTGCCCAGCGTATAGAATGCATAGCTGCCAACGGCAGGAGCACCTAAAAAGGTGTTGAAACTATAGCTGTCAAGTCCGGCGCGCAGGATGCGGCGTGTTTCCAAAATAAAGGGAAGCTGCTGCTCGATAAAGTCTCCGCGCGTGACAAAACGCCCATGATAGGGAAGGATAGCGGGGGAAAGCGCCAGAAAAGCGAGAAGCGCTCCAAGCAGAAACGCGTGAGCGGCGGTGATGCGTTTTTTCATGCTGAAACCTCTGAAAAGCGGCAAATGCCAAAGTATATAAATTAAGTATAAGGAGTTGCACGGTCTGTGTCAAGGCGTGTATAATGAAAGCAATTGTTAAGGAGGGAAAGCGGTTGAAGATCTTACATATATCTGATTTGCATCTGGGAAAAAGAGTGTTTGAATATTCGATGATCCAAGAGCAGAAATACATGCTCAGTCAGGTGCTTCAAATGGCGCAGTCGGCAGATTTGACGCTGATTGCAGGCGATATCTACGACAGGCAGGTGCCGCCTGCCGAGGCAGTGAGGCTTTTTGATGACTTTCTCACCGATATGCGGGCTCAGGGAAGTCCGGTTGCGCTGATTGCAGGCAATCATGACAGCGCCGAGCGAGTGGCCTTCGGCGCACAGCTTTTTAAGGAAAGCGGCGTATATCTGTCTCGGGTTTATGATGGAACAATACAGAAGCTCACATTTGAAGATGAATATGGGACAGTTTGCGTATATCTTCTGCCCTTTGTTAAGCCTGCGCATGTCCGTGCAGCGACTGGGCGGCCGGAGATTGAAGGATATACAGCTGCTGTTGAAGCTGCCATTGAGGGAATGCACATAGACCTGTCGGTGCGCAACGTGCTTGTGGCGCATCAGTTTGTGACGGGTGCTGTCCGGAGTGAGTCTGAGGAAATCGCCGTTGGCGGATTGGACGGCGTAGACGCATCTGTATTCAGTGCGTTTGACTATGTGGCGCTGGGACATCTGCATGCAGCGCAGTCCCTGATGGATGGCCGTGTACGTTACAGCGGTGCACCGCTTTGCTATGCGTTTTCGGAAGCAGGACGACATAAAGGGGCGCTGCTGGTCGATTTAAAGGAGAAAGGACATATGGAAGTTCAGCAGCTGCCATTCGTCCCTTTGCATGCCTTCAGAAAGGTGCGCGGCAGGTTTGAGGAAATTTTGAATCTGGACAATGCCTGCGAAGATTATGTGCAGGTGACGCTGACAGATGAGGATGACGTGCCGGACGCCGCTGCCAAGCTGACGGCAATCTATCCCAGGCTGGCGCAGGTGCTGTATGACAATGCGCGCACGAGGGCGGCACAGGCGGATTTCAGCGTGGGGTCGTCACAGAATAAGGAGCCGATTGAGCTGTTTGAGGAACTGTATCAGATGCAGAACGGCGAAACGCTGTCCAAAGAACAGCGGGCGCTTGTCATGGGCATGATGGAAAAAATCTGGGAGGAAGACGCATGAGACCGATTCATTTGACCCTCTGCGCATTAGGACCGTACGCAGGAAAGACGGATGTTGAATTCGATCGGCTGGGCACAAGCGGGCTGTACCTGATTTCGGGCGACACCGGCGCAGGAAAAACAACGCTTTTTGATGCGATTACATTTGCACTTTACGGTGAAGCCAGCGGATCAGAACGCGCTGGATCGATGCTCAGGAGCAAGTATGCCAAGCCGGATACTGAGACGTTTGTGGAAATGACGTTTGCACATCTGGGCAGTGTGTACAAGGTGCGCAGAAATCCGGAGTATGAAAGAAAGAGACGGCGCGGAGAAGGCATGACAGTCCAGAAGGCAGATGCACTGCTCACGTGGCCGGATGGACGGGTGACGACAGGCAGCCGAGACGTCATCGCAGAAGTGGAAAATCTGATTGGACTGAAGCGAGAGCAGTTTGCACAGATCGGCATGATTGCTCAGGGCGATTTTAAACGCCTGCTTCTGGCGGATACGGAAGACCGGTGCGAGATTCTGAGGAAGATTTTTCATACGGAGCGTTTTGAAAAGCTGCAAAAGATGCTTGGAGAGCGCGCCAATGCCCTGAAACGGGAGGCAGAAGCAGCGGAGCGCGCCGTGCTTCACGATGCGCAGCAGCTGGAGGTACCACCGGAACTGCAGACGGAATTTGAGCCGTACAGCAGAGAGCCGTCGTGGGCGAATCTGCCGAACCGTGTGGATCTGGCGCAGCGGGGCATGGCGCTGGACGAGGAAAGAAAAGAGCAGAATGCCCAGAAGATTCAGAAACTGACAGAGGCAAATGGCCTTCTCAGGGAACACATCGGCAGGGCACGTCAGCTTGAAAAGACAAAAAGCAGGCTTGAAGCACTCAGACAGCTGGAGAGCGAGGCCGTTCCGCGCGAAAAAGCGGCAGCGGAAGCGGTGCAGGAAGCCGAAACGTTCAAACCGCAGATTGAAGAACTGACGCGTCAGATGGGCGTTCTTTCTGAACGCATGGGCGATTATGCGCGCATGGCTGTCCTTGAAGCGGAAGCAAAAACGGCAGAAACGGCGGCGCAGAATGCACAGTATGCGGCACAGGACAATCACAGACAGGCAGATGAGCTGAAAGCCAAGATTGAAAAGGCTCGTCAGATGGTGGAGGGGCTTGGCGATGTGCAGGCGGAGCAGGCAAAGGCCGAGGCGGAAGCAGAAAAAGCAGAGGCTGAAATCGTCCAGCTGGAGGCGCTTCTTGTAAGCCTTGAGGATGAAGCTGTCAAGCGCGCGAAAAAGGAAGCGGCAGGCACGCTGGACGTGCAGGCACGCCGGACGAAGGATGACATGCAGGCCCGGTATGCACAGGCTGAACGGCTTTTCTTCGGCGCACAGGCGGGACTTCTGGCGCAGCAGCTGGAGAACAACGCTCCCTGCCCGGTCTGCGGTTCCACCCATCACCCGGCACCGGCGGAAAAGCTGGAAGGAGCGCCAACGGAAGAGGAGCTGAATGCGCTTCGCACAAAGCGCGTAAAAGCGGAAGAAAAAGCCGCTTCTGCCTATGCGGAGGCGATGCGTGCAGCGGAAGCTCATGAGGCGGCGGAAGAAACTTCGCGCAGGCAGGCCAGGCTGCTTCTGGGGGCATACCAGCCCGACAGCGCCAGACAGCAGACAGAGGCACGCTGCGAAGCGCTGAAAGCCAGAAAGAAAGAAGCTGAAAAAACAGCAGGTGTGCTGCTTGAGCGCATTGAAAAGCTGAAAAAAACGCAGAAACTGATTCCTGAAAAGGAACGGGATGTGCAGAAGCTGGACGAAAGGGAACAGGAAGAACAGAAAAAGGCCGCAGCCAAGAACGCTGAAGGCCGGGAAAAGCGGGAACAGGTTCAGGCGCTGATAAAGAATCTGCCATATGCCGATGCGAAAGAGGCACAGAAGCATCTTGATGCGATGAAGCGTGAAAAGACGCAGAAGGAAACGCAGATTGAGGCGGCAAAAACGGCGTGGGATCGGGCCAAAGAAACATTGACGAGCCTGAGTGCCGAGCGAAAAGCACTGGACAAGTCGCTTGAAGAAGCGGAAAAGGAAGAGCCGCTTGCGATTCTGGAAAGCCGTGACGGCCAGATGCAGCAGGAAATCAAGCTGCTTCAGGAAGCTGACAAAAAACTGCATACACGCCTTTCTATCAACGAAGAGACGCTCAGCCGTCTGCGAAAGGAAATGACAGACAGCAGGACGATAAGGGAGAAGGCACAGCTGGCGGCTTCTCTTGATGCGACCGCCAACGGCAAGCTCTCCGGGCGCGAAAAGGTCAAGCTGGAAACCTATGTGCAGATGGCCTGTTTCGACCGCGTGATTGCCCGCGCGAATCTGCGCCTTTCGGGGATGACGGACAATCAGTACGAACTCAGGCGCCGTGCATCTGCCGGCAATATGAGCAGGCAGAGCGGACTGGATATGGAGGTTGTCGATCATGCCAATGGCAGCACCCGTGATGTGCGCACGCTCTCCGGCGGAGAATCGTTCATGGCTTCCTTGTCCCTTGCGCTGGGCATGAGTGATGAGATACAGTCCGGGGCGGGCGGCGTCCGGCTGGATTCACTGTTTGTGGATGAGGGGTTCGGCTCGCTTGACGCGCAGACGCTTTCGCAGGCGCTCAAAGTGCTGACGGGACTGACTGAAGGGGAGCGGCTTGTGGGTATCATTTCCCATGTAGAAGAGCTGAACAGGCGGATTGACAAAAAGATTCTCGTCAAAAAGGATCGAACAGGCACGAGCCACGTTCAGATCGAGGTTTGACGCACGAAATAAATTTCTTCCAGTAAGGCATACCTTGTGTATTTTCTGATTTACAGCGTGCTGGATAAGGAGGATTTCAAAGATGAATTTTAATAAAATGATACCGGAACTTTCCGTTTTTGATATTGGACAGACAATCGCATTTTATAAAAAGTTAGGCTTTGAAATAATCTATGAAAGACCTGAGGACTTGTTCGCTTTTATGTCTTTTGAAGAAAGTCAATTCATGTTTGAGCAAATCCACAATGATGGATGGAATATAGGGGAGATGCATTATCCATTGGGGCAAGGTGTAAATTTTTCTATTGAAGCAGACGAAATTGAATGTTTATATAAGAGGCTAAAAGAAGAGAAAATGGAGTTTTATAGGGATTTGAAAACCTCTTATTACCGTGTCAACGACAAATGTGTAGAACAAAAAGAATTCTTAATACAAGATCCCAATGGATATTTATTGAGATTTACAAATTGAGTAATCAGAATGTATCTAACACTGTCTGCTAACAACACACTGTGCCAAGTAGGAATCGTCAGCCCAACGCTATGTATTTGAAAATTGGGAGAAGACAAAATATATGAAAAAGAATAGATGGGTAGCGTATATACATTGGGGACTATGTGCGGGTAATCTTTTAGTAGCAGCCTTGATCAGCGATACTGGAATAACGAAAGAAGTTATGCTATATTTGATACTGGCAGTAGTGTGGTTATTCAGTGGATTCATATATTGGAAGAGAGAAAAATGAATTCCAATCAGCTAACAATTTATAAAAACAAGGAGTGCATCAAACCTGATACACTCCTTATTTGTTTGAACATTTCTATGGCTTAATGATTACAAAAAAGTTTTTTATAATCAGAATCAGCGCGCCATAGCTGCTTCATAGATGGCGAGCATGTCCGGCTCAAAGAGCACACGGGCAGAGCCTTTCTTGCCGCCGCCGGCGACAGCGCAGCCATGTGCCATGTGCTCCAGCTGCGCGTGTGTCGGCTGAATGCCCAGCTGCGGGATCGAGATGGGCATGCCGATGGAGGTAAAGAAGGCTTCCATCGCTTCGATGCCTTTGAGCGCGACGGTATGAGGATCGCCGTCAGGCGAAATGCCCATGACATTTACTGCGAACTGCACGAACCGCGGCAGGCAGTTGTCCATGACATAGCGTGCCCAGCTGCCCCAGACAGCTGCAAGGCCTGCGCCATGCGCGACATCAAACAGGCCGCCGATTTCATGCTCAAGACCGTGAGAAGACCAGTCGCCTCCGCAATTGCCGCAGCCGGTCAGACCATTATGGGAGACGCTTCCTGCCCACATGATCTCGGCGCGTGCGTCGAGATTCTGCGGGTCATCGTGCAGAATTTTGGCATTGACCATGACTGTGCGCATCAGTGTCTCGGCAAGGCTGTCTGTCAGCTGCATGGTGCCGCCGCTGACGAAGTAGCGCTCCATGGTGTGCATCAGAATATCCGTGCAGCCGCAGGCGGTCTGGTAGTCCGGCAGGGTGAGGGTCAGTTCAGGGTCCATGATGGCAAACACGGGGCGCGCGTAGTCCGAATTGCAGCCGCGCTTGATGCCGCCTTCATCTTTGGTGATGACAGAAGAGTTGCTCATTTCGCTGCCTGCAGCAGAAAGCGTCAGGATGACACCCACCGGCATGCAGGCGGTCGGCACACGGCAGTGGTCATAGAAGTCCCAGACGTCCCCCTCGTTGGTCAAACCGTAACCAATGGCCTTGGAGGAGTCGATGACACTGCCGCCGCCAACGGCGAGAATGAAGTCCACGCCTGCCTGGCGGCAAAGGTCAATGCCCTTGTAGACAAGGGAAAGCCGAGGGTTGGGCACAACACCGCCCAATTCCACATAAGCAATGCCTTCTGCATCCAGAGAGGCTTTCACACGGGCCAGAAGGCCGGAACGAATGACGCTGCCGCTGCCGTAGTGAAGGAGAACTTTTTTGCATTTCTGGGCTTTCACCAGCTGGCCAACCTGGCTTTCTGTGCCGTTTCCAAATACAACGCGGGTAGGAGTGTAATACTGAAAAGGATACATAAAGAATCCGTCCTTTCTATTTTTTCTGTCCTCAGTATACCTGAAAGTGGTATACAGTGCAAGATTTCTTTCAACTAGAAAAAAAGAAATGGCGGCAGTTATGAAAAAAGGCTGTACTAAAACTTATTTTTCTGAAAACTCATAAAATAAATTCCAGCAGAAAATCAAGGCGTATCCTTGGTTCCTGCTGGAATTTTTATGCATCCTCAATTTTTGAAATGAGAACTTTTTATGCAGCGCCTTCAAAGGTTCACTGCATGGAGATCCCGTGCTTCACGCGGTCGCGCTCTTCGGCACGCTTTGCATTGTTAAAGCGATTCAGCGTGCCAACCAGATAGCCGGTAATGCGGCGAATGCGCTCAAACGGCTGATTATGATAGTGATAGGAAAGATCCACATAATCCCCATCGAGCGAAATATCTATCGCGTCCGGTTTGCGGCCATAGAGCTTGGTACCGCGCGCGATGTATGCATTGATTTCTTCCTGAGGGCAGCTGCCGCCCTTAATATTCACTTGGCACATGAATAAAACCTCCACATCTTGTGCATAGCGTTTTATGCAAACACAATATATTGCGTTTGCATGTATTATACCACGAAATGGAGATCTGTAAAGAGGAAATTATCGCGGGATGAAGCCGATCTTTTTCATGGCCTTGGAGAGCGTGCGGTTGGCCAGACGGCTGGCACGTTCGGCGCCCTGGCGGTAAACGCTTTCCAGATAGGCCTTGTCCGCCATATACTGATTGAAGCGCTCCTGAATAGGAGAGAGAACTTCAATAGTCGCGTCAGTTACAGCGTTTTTCAAATCGCCGTACCCCTTACCGGAAAGGGTTGAAACAATGTCATCCATCGAACTGCCAGTGAGCGCACAGAGGATAGAAAGAAGATTGGAAACGCCGGGCTTGTTTTCCGGGTCGAAACGGATTTCAGAATCGGAATCGGTCACGGCACGGCGATACTTGCGGCGGATGACATCCGGGGTATCCAGAATGGCGATGTAGCAGTCCTCCGGGTCAGATTTGGACATCTTTCGCGTCGGCTCCTGAAGGCTCATGACGCGGGCACCCACCTTGGAGTAGTATCCCTCCGGGATGGTAAAGACGTTCGGATAGAGGGAGTTGAAGCGGGCAGCAATATCGCGGCAGATTTCAAGATGCTGCGTCTGGTCGTGGCCGACGGGCACGAGGTTCGCCTGATAAAGGAGAATGTCGCCTGCCATGAGGATGGGGTAGGTGAACAGGCCGCAGTTGATGTTGTCCGCATGCTTGGCGCTCTTGTCTTTGAACTGAGTCATGCGATTCATCTCACCCATATAGGTGTAGCAGTTTAAAAGCCAGCTCATTTCCGCATGCTCCGGCACGTGGCTCTGGAAGAAAAGAACGTTCTTTTCCGGATCAAGCCCAATGGCCAGAAGCAGCGCCAGCATCTGAATGGACTGGGCACGCAGCTTGGCCGGCTCCTGCCTGACGGTGATGGAGTGCAGATCGGCGATCATATACAGACAGTCATACTGATCTTCAAGCAGCTTCCAGTTGCGCATGGCGCCAATGTAGTTGCCCAGAGTGGGCGTGCCGGAAGGCTGGATGCCGGAGAGAATACGCTGTTTTTTTTCGGGCGCTGCCGGCGGTATGATTTGAGTCATAAGGGAAACCTCCTCAAAAGTATAAAAACGGGCGTTGCCCGCGCGGTTTCATGAAGCACTTGGTGAACATTTGAAGCCTGCAAAAGGCTGTATACAGAGAAATTGGGAAGATTTCATTATTATAGCACAAAACATGCATCTGGGCAAGGAAGGAAATTTGTGAAGGAACCGTGGTTTGCGCTTAAAATGCTTGATCTTTTTAAAAAGACGTGTTAAAATCAAAACACGAGTGCTCATTGCTGACTGCGGCGTCGCCCTCAAGCGGCGGCCATTGGCAAGCATCAGAATTTTTGCTATAAGCATCTATGGAGGGATTCCACATGATTACTGCAGGTGAATTTCGTAAGGGCGTGACCATCGAATGGGACGGCGGCGTCTGGACGATTGTTGATTTCCAGCACGTTAAGCCGGGCAAGGGCGCGGCTTTCGTTCGCACCAAGCTCAAGAACGTCATGACTGGCGCTGTTCTGGAGCGTTCTTTTAACCCGACTGAAAAGACCCCGCGCGCGACCATCGAAACCAAGGAAATGCAGTACGTCTATAACGACGGCGAGTTCTACTACTTCATGGATCAGGAGACCTTCGAGCAGATCCCGCTGACGCTGGATCAGGTTGAAGATGCGATCCGCTTCATGAAGGAAGAGACCGTTGCGACTGTCCGTTTCTTCAAGGGTCAGGCGTTCTCCGTTGAGGCACCGAACTTTGTCGTGCTCGAAGTCACTGACACCGAGCCGGGCTTCAAGGGCGATACCACCAGCAATACCACAAAGCCGGCCACGCTGGAAACTGGCTATCAGATCGCTGTGCCGCTGTTTGTCAACATCGGCGATAAGATCCGTGTGGATACCCGCGACGGTTCCTATATGTCCCGCGCGTAATTGCGCCAAATGAGACAGAGAGGCGGTTTTGTCATGAGCAAGATGGGCGAGAAGGTTGCCTACCTCAAGGGGTTGGCAGAAGGCTTGAGCATCAACGCAGAGTCCGATCAGGGACGACTGATGCTGGCGATGATTGACGTAATGGAAGCTTTCGCTCGCGAAAGCGAGGAGACCGAAGAGAAGGTCAGCGAACTGTCCGAATACGTTGAGGAAATCGACAGTGATGTCAGTGATCTGGAGGAAGCACTTTTCTCAGACGATGACGATGAGGACGACGAAGAGTATGATGACGACGACGACGATGAGGACGGAGACGGACTTATCGAGTACGAATGTCCGCATTGCGGAACGGTCATTTTCTTCGATGAAGAAGCGTTCGACATGGAAGAGGAGCATCTCTGCCCGAACTGCCATCAAAAAGTCTTTGACGAAGACGGCGGTAACGACGAAGAGTAATCGCGCATCAATGGCTGATGCGGCAGGAGGCGCACTCTGCGCGGCTTGCTGCGCAGCCTTTTTTTAAACCGGCTAAAGGTCAGATAATGAGAAATGATATTGAGGATGGACGCATGAAAAAACGTTTGTCAATTCTGCTCCTTACACTTTTTATGGCGTTAAGCCATGCGGTGGCACAGGAGAATATTCTCTACACAGGAACGGTCAGCAAGACCATGACCATACGCGAGAAGCAATCCACGTCGGCCCGAAAGCTGGGCAGCGTGGAAGAAGGCGGACTCATCAACATCATTGAATATGGTAAAGAATGGACGCTTGTGGATCAGGACGGCGTGAGAGGCTATGTCCTTTCTAAGAACGTTGAGGATCTGGCAGCGGCAGAAGGATACAACGACGAAGCAGATGCGCAGTATCTGGGAACGGCAGAGATTGATCTCACTATCCGTGCTGCTAAAGATAAGTCTTCTCAGAAGATGCAGCTGCTCACCAAGGATGAAACGGTTTATATTACCGAACTGGGCGAGCAGTGGCATGAGGTTGTCAAGCAGGGTGTGCATGGCTATGTGCTGGCTGACCGCGTTAAGAATCTGCATGGCGCGCATGAAGGCATTGAATTGCCGGAAGAGTTTAAGCCGGCGCCTCCGTTTAAGGCGGTGTACCGCGCTCGGGCAGATGTCAACCTCTCCATCCGCCAGGAGCAGGATGTCGACTCCAAACTCATTGGTACGGTGTACGAGGATGAGTATGTCGATGTCATGGAGATAATCGGCGAGTGGGCGCATGTCAAGAAAGACGATGCAGAAGGATATGTCCGCGCGGATCACCTGCGCTACTATAAGCGGTATGATCCTTACGGACCATATATACCGGGCGTAAAGTTCTATCCCTATGCAGCTCAGGCTGCGGAAGAGGTCGAAATCATGGACAGCCAGACGGGAGAGCTGCTGCGAACGGTGCCAAAGGGTGCTGTGATGGCGGTCAGCGCACCGAGCGAGGACATGTCTGTTACGCTGCCGTATGACAGGATTACCGGACGGATCACGCAGACGGCAAAGCTTGAATTTGAAGGTGTCAAGCCCTGGGATGAAGCGCAGATGGGCGATCTGGTGGCGGTTTTCTCTACATATTATGATCCTGATCAGGAGTCTCAGGAGCAGAAAGGGCGCCTGCATAACATCATGCAGGGCGTGGAGAGGCTCAACGATGTGATTGTTCCCACGCGCGAAAAGTTCTATTTCAACGATTACTGTGCGCCCTATACGAAAGGCAATGGTTACGAACTTGGCCCCATTGTCAACTACGTATCCAGCCAGAAATTGGGGTATGGCGGCGGAATCTGCCAGGTGTCCACAACGCTTTATGACGCTATTTTGCAGATTCCTATTGACGTCATCAAGCAGCAGGTGCATTCTGCATATGGCATTTCCTATGCGCCCTTGGACATGGACGCGGCGGTTGGCGCGGGCAATATTGACCTGCGGCTCGAAAACACGCTGCCGTATGATATCAGGCTTGCACTTCAGGCTGTGGGCGGCGTGCTGACAGTGCGCGTATACCGGGCAAACTGATGAAAAAAAGAATGACAGGGCTTCTTGCCGCCGCGCTTTTCGCGGTTCTGCCAGTTTTTGCACTGGCAGAAGAAGCCCTTTATTATGGAATAATTGGCAAGCGACTTGACGTTCACAGGGATGCAGGCAGCGAATCCGTCGTGCTGGGCACGGTGGACGAGGGAACAGTGGTGGATGTCTACAAGAAAGGCCGTACATGGACTCGGATTGCCTTTGAAGATGGTGAGGGTTATGTGCTCACCAAGTTTGTGGAACGGGTGCAGCGCAAAAATCCGTTTGACGGGCCAATGCCCGGAACAAGCCGCCATGTTGCGGTGGGGTATGTGCTCAAGGACACGCAGTTCCAGCCGGAAGGTTATCGTTATCCGATCAAAGTGAGCCAGGGATCATGGCTGTCCATCCAGAAGATTGTCGATGACCGCGCGTACTTCCCCTATCGAAGAGAACCGGATCATGTCAGCCTCGGCACGGATAAGCTCAAGGTGTATGACTTTGTGCCCTGGGAAGAGGCAAAACCGGGAGATCTGCTCTATGCATTCACGACGTTCTATTCGACAAGTACGACAAAAGAAGGCAATAAAGGGCGGATGTACAATATTGATCTGGCTGCAAAGAGGCTGACCAATATTCGCGTTCTGCCTGGGGACAGCTTCTCTTTCAATGCGGTCTGCGGGCCATATACGAAAGAAAATGGCTATCGGGAAGCTCCGATATTGTCAGGAGAGAGCCGGATGGGATACGGCGGCGGCGTGTGTCAGGTTTGTTCGACATTATACAATATTGTTTTGCGCGTGCCGACTGTCATCGAGGATATGAACTGGCATTCGCAGGGAGGCGTGCGGTATCTGCCTGCCGGATTTGATGCGACTGTTTCAGACAGCAAGGACATGGTTTTCAAAAACATCCTGCCATATCCTATTCGCATTGAATTTGAAAATAAGGAAGGCACGATGACGGCTTTTATGTTCAGGGATTATGAATGAGACGAGAGAGGAAAAATCGATGCGCGTTTTAATTGCAAATGATGATGGAATTGACGCACCGGGAATCCATGCCCTTGTCCGCGCGTTTGCACAGGCAGGTCACGAGGTGACGGTTGCAGCGCCGGACAGACAGCGTTCTGCCGCCAGCCAGAGCATGACCATGGATCGGCCGATAGCTGTTCGCGAACAAAAGGTGCCGGGGGCTGTTCGGGCATATGCGATCGGCGGTACGCCCGTCGACTGCGTTAAAGTGGCGCTCAACAAGCTCTGCACGGATGCGGAGATTGTTGTTTCGGGGATTAACCGGGGCTATAATGTCGGCTCGGATGTACTGTATTCCGGCACGGTTGGCGCGGCGATGGAAGCTGCACTCTGTGGCCGGGCTGCGATAGCGGTGTCTCTGTCTCATGAAAGAGAGGATCTTTATGATCTTGCGGCGCAGGCGGCTCTTGAAGTGCTGCCGCTGATGAAGTATGTGCCGGAGTATGCAGTTTTAAATCTCAATTATCCGGCTGTGGACAATATCAAAGGCGTGAAGGCCGTGCCGCTCAAGCGGATGCAGTATTTGGATGAGTATGTGCGTTCGGAGGATGAAGACGGACAGGTTTTTTACACATTGGCCAGCGGACAGTTTGCGGACATGAGCGAAGAAGATGACGATTTTACGTGGATTTCTCGCGGATATGAAACGCTTACCATCCTCGGCTATGACATGAACCATCAAATGGCAACAGCACGCCTGAAAGAGGCGCTATAAACAGCGCGATTCACACAAAAGGGAAAGTATTGCAAGAAGAGAAAAACTTCTTGCACTTTTTTTTGTTTTTTGATAGAATAAAACCAAAGGCAAGGGGTACATTTTGCCGCAGGAGGTCAATCATTATGCAAGACATGCAGGATATGATGCGAAGGCTGAACCAGTCGGGAAAACGGCTGAGCAAAGGCCACCGCAAAATTGCAGAATACATTGTGGAACATTATGATAAAGCTGTCTTTATGACGGCCAGCAAGCTGGGCGAAAAGGTCGGCGTCAGCGAGTCTACTGTCGTGCGTTTTGCGTCTGCAATGGGCTACGAAGGCTATCCACAGCTTCAGCGCGCGCTTCAGGAGCTTGTTCGGCACTGGCTGACGGCGGTTCAGCGATTTGAAATGGCCACTGATATCGATCAGAGCGAAGTGCTGCGCACGGTTCTGCATGCTGACATGCAGAACATACGGACGACAACGGAGGAAATCGACACTGCGGCGTTTGATGAAGTGGTGGAAAAGATCATTTCTGCGCGCCACATCTACGTCATGGGTTTGCGTTCAGCCGCGCCGATTGCGCAGTTTCTGACCTATTACCTCAATTTTATTTTTGACAATGTGCGCGTTGTTTCGGAGGCGAGCGGTGATGTCTTTGAGCAGATCAGTCGAATTAATGAATCCGACCTGCTCTTTGGCATCAGCTTCCCGCGCTACTCGACTAGAACACTTGAAGCGATGAATTTTGCCCGTGCCCGCGGCGCACAGGTGATCGGCCTGACGGATGGCCCAATGTCGCCTGTATGCGCAACGAGCACAGTATGCCTGACAGCCAGGACGGACATGGCGTCCTTTGTTGATTCGATGGCCGCGCCGCTGTCTGTGATCAATGCACTGATTGTGGCGCTTGGGCTGCGCCGTAAAGATGAACTGAGCGAACATTTCCGCTTAATGGAAGGAATTTGGGATGAGTACAGAGTCTATGTTGGAAAAGAACGCGTGTGACATTGTTGTCATTGGCGGTGGTGCAGCAGGCATGATGGCGGCGCTGCAGGCGGCGTGGGCAGGTGCAAGTGTCACGCTGCTTGAAAAAAACGAAAAGCTGGGAAAGAAAATCTACATCACCGGCAAGGGCAGGTGCAATGTGACGAACATTGCCGACACGGAGGAATTCTTCCGGCAAGTGCCGCGCAATCCGCGCTTTTTGAATGCCAGCATCCGTCAGTTTGACAGCGAGGATGTCAGAAGCATTTTGGAAATGCTTGGAACGCCTACCAAAGTGGAACGCGGTGGACGTGTTTTTCCAGAGAGTGACAAGGCGAGCGATGTGACCCGCGCACTTTCCCGTGGCATGAAGGACGCGGGCGTGGTTGTGGCGCTCAATACAGGCGTGGACGCCGTTTCCAAGGAAGAAGGCGGCTTTGCTGTTAAACTCACGCAGGGCGGCACACTGCATACAAAATCTGTCATTATTGCTACCGGTGGTTTGAGCTATCCTACAACGGGCAGCACAGGAGACGGTCATCGCTTTGCGCGGGAAAATGGGCATACGGTGACGCCGCTAAGTGGTTCCCTTGTAGGCTTGATGCTTGAGGAAAAGTGGCCGACGCTTTTGCAGGGACTGTCTCTCAAGAACGTCCGTGTCACAGCGCGGGTGGGCAAAAAGACGATTTACAGCGAATTGGGCGAGATGCTCTTTACACATTTTGGTGTGAGCGGCCCGCTGTTCATCGAGTTGAGCAGCCATTTGCCAGAGGATCTTTCAACTGTGCAGGTGACGCTGGACATGAAGCCGGCCCTTACGGATGAACAGGTTGACCAGAGGCTCCGGCGTGAATTCACGGAGAATGCGCGCCGTCAGTTATCGTCCGTTCTGACGGGGCTGATGCCCGCGCGCATGGGGCCTGTGTTCGCCAGTCTGTGCGGCATAGAGGCTGAATCCCCCATCAATCAGATCACGCGTGAACAGCGTCAGACGATTGGGCATATGCTGAAAGCAATGCCGATTCGCATAACGGGCACGCGCCCCATCACCGAAGCAATTGTCACAAGAGGCGGGGTTGACGTGAAGGAGATTGTGCCCGGCACGATGATGAGCAAAATTGTGCCCGGCCTGTTCTTTGCAGGCGAGGTGCTGGATGTGGATGCGCATACGGGCGGATTCAATTTACAGATTGCTTTCTCGACTGGGGCACTGGCGGGACGAAGTGCCGCCGCGTATGTACAGGAATGATGAAGGGCTGTCAAGCGGGGTTCAGTGAACCTGTAGCCGGACAGCCTCTTTTTTCTCAACAGCGATTCATGCAGGCTGCATGAAAGAAGGAGGATCAGCATGGAAGCAGGAAAATTGAATGGAAAAATCGAAGAGGATCGCCGTATTTATGAAAGAAGTGCGCGGCTGGTGCTGCTTCTGGCGATGCGGGATGTTGTGCCGGGGGCGAAGGTGCGTTTTGAGCACAGCATTGGACACGGAATTTACATGAATGTGACAGGTGTCAGCATGACGGCGACACTTGTGCGGCGCATTGAAGCGCGGATGCATGAAATTTCCAAGGAAGACCTGCCCATTGTGCAGTCGCGCTGGACGCGTGAAGAAGCGGTAGCGTATTTTCAGGCGCGGGGGCAGGAAGATACGGTGCGCCTTTTGGCATACCGGGCATTTGATTATTTTGATGTATACACCTGCGATGGCCTGAGCGAGTATTTCTATGGAGCCATGGTGCAGTCTACTGGAGAAGTGAAGCAGTTTGCGCTGCGCTTCTATTATCCGGGCATGGTGCTTCTGCTGCCGGGCGAAGATCTGGATGGGGCGCCAGCCCCCTTTGTGGAGCGGCCGAAGCTCATGCGCACCTATGCTGCGGCGGCTCAGGAAACCAGAATTTTACAGTGTGAAAATGCGGCTGATTTAAACGAAATCATCGTCAGAGGAGAAGCACGGACATTTATTCGCGTGTGCGAGGCCATGCAGGCGCGCAGCATTGCAAAAATTGCCATGCAGATTGCAGAGCGCCGGGCCAAAGTTGTCTTTGTAGCCGGGCCATCGTCCAGCGGAAAGACGACATTTGCCAATCGGCTGAGTACGGAATTGCGGGTCTGCGGGCTGAAGCCCGTGCCGATTTCGTTGGATAATTACTATCTGAATCGGGAGCTTGTACCGCTTCGCCCGGATGGTCAGCCGGATCTGGAGTGCATCGAAGCACTTGATGTGCCGCTGTTTAATGAACAGATTGTCGATCTGCTGGATGGGCGAACGGTTGAACTGCCGCTGTATTCCTTCAAGAGTAAAAGCAGGGAGCCGCAAGGCATTGTGATGACGCCGGAAGAGGGGCAGGTGTTCATTGTCGAAGGCATTCACGGCCTGAATGATGCGCTCAGCGAAGATATTCCAAGCGAATATAAGTTCCGCGTTTATGTGAGTGCGCTTACGCAGCTGAATCTGGACTGCCATAACCGCATCCGCACAACGGATGTGCGGCTACTTCGCCGTATGGTGCGCGATCGTCGCGCCCGGAACACGGACGTTTTGGCTACATTGGCCATGTGGGACAGTGTGCGTGAGGGAGAAGAGGCATATATTTTCCCCTATCAGGAGCGGGCAGATGTGATGTTCAATTCGTCTATGCCGTATGAAATTGCGGTGCTCAGAAAATATGCGTATCCGATGCTTAAATCTGTTCCGCACGACAGCAGATACTATACCTGTTCGCGCCGGCTGGTGAAGTTTCTCAATTATTTTCTGGACTGCAACGATGAGCGCGAGATCCCGCCGACCTCCATTGTGCGCGAATTTATTGGCGGATGCACGTTTTATGAGGACTGACAAAATTTTCTTTTCAAATTGCTGATAGATTGTTCTCAGTCGGTACACAATAGCGGCAAGGAGGCGAATCAAGTGAAAAAATGGTTATTGGCGCTTTTGTGCCTGTGCGCGCTTTGCCTGACGGGCTGTGTATCCGGCAGCACTGGAAGTATGAGAACAGATTCGACGACGCCGTCCCCGACGTCCTCGACGTCCCCGACGACCAACATGGTGCCCAGTTCGGCACCGACAACGGTTCCGGGAACGTCTGAACCAACGGCACTTCCCGGCATGACACCGACAGAGTCCGATCAAATGGCGGAAAAGATTTCCGATGCAGTGGAACGCATCAGCGAGATTGATGATGCGGAAGTGATTGTAAACAATGAGCGCGTACTTGTGGCGGTCAAGTTTGACGATCAGTACAGCGCGGGACTGGACACGAGGATGAAGGACAACATCATTGAGACAGTCCGAAAAGTGGACAATGGCATCGAAAAGGTGCAGGTGACAGATGACGACACGCTCTATGGCCAGGTCAAGGGCCTTGGTGAACGAATCACCAACGTGACAGGACTGGATGAATTGGCAGATGATTTTGGAGATCTGTGGGATAGAATCACAGGCAGATAAAGCGGGCATCCCTCCAGCTTGAAAAAAATGACCCCGATGTGAAGCGATCACATCGGGGTTATTGCATGAATATTCAAAATTTCAGCAAAGACGCGCATTGATTGCTGCTATGAGTGTGATGTGCGGGCGATGAAACGTTCTGTTAGAAGATGGGAAAAAAGGGGCATGGCTGAACTGGTGCAAGAGTGCTCTTTTTTTCAAGAAGGAAGAGGACTTGACACTTTCGCAGGCAATGGATACGGATTGCCCAGTGTTTCGAACAGAAAGGGGGCTGGACAGATTGCAGCAGCATATCGGGCAGCAATCAAGAATGCCTTTTAGTGCTTGGTGTCCAGAGGTCTGTGCGAGACGCTGCATGATGAAGCAAGTTCGCAAAACGTCACGACATGTGCAGACAGGACTTGTTTGATGGGATTGCAGGCTGAGAAAAATATTGTCCATATACAAAACTGCGATATAGAAAAAATCCGAACACAAGCTTCTTAAAGAAGAAAGCGTTCGGATTTTTCACTATTGGCAGGGGAATTTGATGCGGAAGAGCTGTCTGGACTGAAAAAGAGAATAAGACCATGCCGCCTGCTGAAAAAGCACTTTTATTTAGGAATGCTGTTTGACAAAATAAAGAGGCTGAAAACTCATTCTTTTTTTCGGTGGTCGTCAGATATCGCCAGGCCTTGGAGGGTTTGTCGTTTGCCTCTTTTTACGTATCACAGACTGTTACGAATCAGTAAGCGGCGGGAAAAAAGTGATCGATGATGGAAAAGGTGTTTTCGTAAAAAATAGCATCCATGTTATTCTTCTTTTGTTTGTCATGGTTGATTTTCAGGTTCAATCGTATCTGACAAGAGGCAAAAAGCATTTTTTTCAATTTTTTTGCCCCAGTGAGTTGCATTCCCTGCATTCATCATGATAAAATAGGGGCAGGGCTTGCAGGGGAAATCCTGCCCCCGTTGAGGATGCCGCCTATGCGTTGTGAGCGCTGGGCGGCTTTTTTGTTACTCAAGAGGCAAAAAGCATTTTTTTCAATTTTTTTGCCCCAGTGAGTTGCATTCCCTGCATTCATCATGATAAAATAGGGGCAGGGCTTGCAGGGAAAATCCTGCCCCCGTTGCGGTTGCCGCCTTGCGTTGTGGGTGCTGGGCGGCTTTTTTGTTACTCAAGAGGCAAAAAAACATTTTTTCAATTTTTTTTGCCCTGGTGAGTTGCATTCCCTACATTCATTATGATAAAATAGGGGCAGGATTTGCAGGGATCAAACCTTGCCCCACGGAGAGGGGTTCCGCCTATGCGCCGTCAACGCAGGGCGGTTTTTTTGTTACTGCTGGTCTTTCAAGGTCTGCTTTTGGAGTTCGGCCTTATCGGCTTCCAGCTTCTCAACTTTGATTTTGAGACGCTCACACTCCCGCGCTAATCTTTCGATGACTTCAGCGGCGTTAGGCAATTTGTCCATTTCCTTTCCTCCCTGCTTATTCGCCGTGAGGCTGTTCCTTCTGCGTGATTCAATCATACCACAGCGACAGCAGAGCATGTCGAAAAGGGACATTGTTCAATATTTCCCCTGAAAGGGAGAATATAGAAAATTTTTTTCACGCAGGCGCGGCGTGCGTGAAGATGATCGCGTGCGCGCGTGATGAAATCAGAAATTATTTTTTTAGAAGGAAGATTATACTTTTTTATACTGTGAAATTTAAAAAGGAAAATGTTTTCCATGTTAACGTGGAACGTTGATATAAACGAAAAATCCGAACACAAGCTTCTTAAAGAAGAAAGTGTTCGGATTTTCACTATTGGCAGGGGCAGAAGGACTCGAACCCTCAACAAAGGTTTTGGAGACCCACGTGTTACCATTACACCATACCCCTAAGCGCTCAATTAGTATAGCATGAGGGAGATGAATCTGTCAATGATTTTTTTCAAATTTTTGCGTTTTTTTGTCAAAGCATCAATTCTTTGAGAATATCGTGAAATTGCCCGCCGCAGCGTTCCAGTTCCCCCAGCACGGTATCGATGCCTTCCGGCTCGAACATCCAGTTGTCCTTTCGTATTTCTGCATCAGGTGCCGGACAGAGGAGCAATTCTGCATCGGGATAGAGGGTCTGATAGTACATCTTTGCGCGGCGCGCATGGACGGGCATACAGCAGATGATCGCATGACGGACGGCAATGTGCTCGGCATCCGTGCGGCGCCGGGAGTAAATGGCGTTTTGATAGGTATAGGTTGCTTCATCTTCTCGGAGAATGGCACTTTCTGGAACGCCGTTTTCCATCAGTACATGGCGCATAAATGCCCATTCGGTGAGGAAGCGCCCGATATATTCACGGCCACCGGACTTTTGCCCTGAGAAAGCACCCGATCCAATGGCATAACGTCCAGATGGCAGAATCAGAGGTGCAAGCCCCTGGTGATACAGGCGCGCGGCCAGTTCAGAAGGCTCTGCATGTCCGTTGCCGGGAATAAAAAGGATGTCTACAGGCTTTGTCTGGTCTTCAAGAAAGATGAAACGGGTGATATCATCGATCCAATGAAGCATCATGAGGCTCCTTTCCGTGCAGAAGACCGAGCAGCGTGCCCGTGCCGTAAACAATGTGAACGACGGGGAAGAGAATAGGCAGGCAGATGATACACATGAAGCGTCCAACGGGCTGATTCAAGGCTGACTGTACAGCAAACGCTAGATCCAGAACAGTATACAGGGAGATGAGCGCTGCAAGCGGCCATGCACACCAGAGTGCCAGGACAGACAGGACAAGAAGTGCCAGCACGAAGAGCGCCGGAATCAGATGGCGCGGCGCGAAGCAGTGAGGCTGGATGTGCATTGTGCGGCCGATCCAATAACCGTTGCCCCATTTCTGATGCAGCTGACCGCGCAGGGTTTTGCGCGAGGTGTGGTAGGACACAATATCAGGGATAAAGTGGAAACGGAACCCCGCCTGACGCATTCTGTAATGCATGTCATTGTCCTCGGTGCGGCGAAGGCGTTCGTCATACAGGCCGACGCGTTCATAGACTGAGCGGCGGTAGAGGGCATAGGCAAGGGTGTCCACATCGCGTGTTTCTCCCGCGTTGCGAAAAGGGGCAGCGCCGCCGCAGAACCGGGATGTATCCAGCGCGCGAAGAACGGCTTCCCATGCGTTTTCTGGAGCGGCACCCAGCACGCTTCCGCCCACGATGTCCTCGTTGCGGGACAGAGCGTCAAGGTTCTTTTGTAAAAAATCACTGGGGATGCGCGCATGAGCATCCAGACGAATGATTGCATCGCCCGAAGCTTCATGCAGTGCGATATTGATGCCGGATGCCAGCCAGCGCTTTGGATTGCTTAGCACCTTGACGGGGAATGGGGCATTTTGGGCAAACTGGCGCATCATGTCAGGCGTCTTGTCCGTAGAGGCACTGTCTACAAGCAGGGCTTCAAGCTGGCTGGGCGCGATGGTCTGGGAGAGCAGATCCTGAAAAAGAAAGCCGAGACTGTCTGCGGCATTATAAGCTACAACGATAAAACTGATTTTCATTTCATGTACCGTTTCTCAGTATGATTGATAACTCCGGCTGCGCACGCGATAGGTGCAAAGCCCCGCCGGGAAGGCAAAGAAGAACAGCTTCTGGGAGACAAAAGCGCGCGGACATCCCTTGACCATCAGGTAGCCCAGCTGCATGGATTCCAGCATGCACAGAAACACAGCGCCCAATCCCGGAAGAAGAAACGCCAGCAAAACAGCGAGAAGATCCAATGCAAAGAAAACAAATTTCAGCTGCTCGTGGCGGACATAAGCGCCTGCTTTTTTCTGTTTCATGGCGCAGCGGAATGCCTGCCCCTCGCCTAAACGGCGTCGGGAAAAGATGACGCCCCAAAGGCCTCTGTTGTCCCGAACGCTGTCCAGATGTTCAATCATGGGCACGGGAATTTCGACAATTTTAAGGCCTGCATCTTTGAGCCGCGCGTGCAGTTCGGCTTCTTCGCAGGCGATGGTATCGCCAGACCAGCCGCCGCAGGTTTTGAGCGCTTCAGCAGAAATGAACAGTGCGCCGCCAAACTCTGGACACAGACGCTGCTGCGTGCAGCCAAAGTAGTTGTCATTTCGGCCAGCTTCCTGACCATCTTTTAGATATATATCACGCCGGATGCCGCAGACACCGACGGCATCCGTTTGTGCAATGGTCATGAGCGCTTTTTCTGCGAAGCCGGGCAAAAGACGCATGTCGCCATCAAGGAAGAGAAGAAATTCGCCGCGGGCTTCTCTGGCACCAATCAGCCTGCCAAGTCCGGCTGTGGGATGTTCTTCTTCCACAACGAAGCATCTTGCTTTCAGCGCTTTGGCTCTTTCAAGGCTGTCATCTATGGAACGGGAATCGACATAGATGACCTCGTGGGAGAGCACGTGCAGCGCACTGCTGATGCTTTCAAGGCAGGCACTCAGACGCTCTCCCTCGTTTTTGCCGATAACAACGACGCTGATCATGCGGCTTCCCTCCTGCATGTAAGTATGATATAATATGACAAAAGATAAAAAACGCCATTTCCAAGTCATTCTATTATCGCATAAATTGCATGGATTGACAAGGGTTAGAATCGGGAGGATGGAACGTGCGGCTGAGTGTAGTGATCCCGTTTTATCGGGTGGAAGCGTACATCGGAGCGTGTCTTGAACGAGCTGGCAGGCTGAAGGACTGTGAGCTTCTGCTTGTGGATGACTGCGGCGATGACGGATCGGCGGATATTGCGCGGGCTTTCTGCGCGGCGCATGATCATGCACGCATCATCAAAAGGGAAAAAAATGGCGGACTTTCTGCTGCCAGAAATACGGGACTTGCGCAGGCAAGGGGAGAATATGTCTACTTTCTGGACAGCGATGATCTGATTGAACCGGAAGCGCTTATGGCGTTGGTGAAGGCGGCACAGGATCAGCGGCTGGATGTGGCGAAGGCACGCTTTTCATACATGGACGATGAAACGGGCGCCAGAACGGATGGACCGGCCATGAAAAAGACGCCGGTGATGGATGGCGGTGCGCTGTTTGCGGCTCAGTGCCGAGAGAATCTGTATGAACCCATGGTCTGGCAGTGTCTGTATCGACGGGCATTCTTGCAGGAGATCGGTCTGCAAATGGCGGAAGGGCTCCTGTTTGAGGACGAACTTTTTCAAGCGCCTGCGCTTCTGAAGGCCAGGCGTGCAGCTGCATTTGAAGAGGTTATTTTGCTGTATCGTCAGCGCGCGGGCAGCATCATGGGGTCGTTTGCGAAAAGCAGCCAATGGTGCTTGAGCTATCTGGAGGTGTGCAGGCGGCTGAGTGCATTGACAGAGGAAGCAGGCAATGCCAAAAAAGCACTTTCAAGGCGCATTGGGCAGATTGCGCTGAGCGTTGCAAAAAACGTAAAAGGGTATGACCTGCCGGAAGACGTGGCGGAGGAAGTGATGAGGTTTGTGAAGGAGAACCGCCGGGAGCTTGCCCGTTATGCGCTGCACAGCGGGGACGCCTTTGTCTGCCTTCAGGGACTGCTTTTGAAGCTGTCCCCGAAAGCGTTTGATGCGTGGTATGGATGGATGCGCCGTTAAGGAGGAACTGGACGATGGAAAAAAGCAGACTGCATGTGTATACGGGAGACGGCAAGGGCAAAACAACGGCGGCCATGGGGCTGGCACTTCGTGCGTTGGGACATGAACAGAGCGTACTGATTGCGCAGTTTTTGAAGGATGGGCAATCCGGAGAATTGTCGGCAATTGCCCAGCTGCCAGGCGTACAGATTTATCCGATACAACCCATGAAAGGCTTTGTCTTTTTGATGTCCGATGAAGAAAAATGGGAAACAGCCATTATACAGAATGGAGAGGCCCGGAAGCTGACACGGCAGATTCTTGAAAAAAAGCCGAAAATGATCGTGCTGGACGAGCTGTGTGTGGCGCTGTCTACGGGCATGGTGGACGAAGAAACGGCAGGGGCACTTCTTGATGCGGCGCTTTCCTGCGGCGAAACGGTTGTCACGGGGCGCGGTGCACCGGAGTGGCTTGTAAAAAGAGCGGACTATGTGAGCTGCATCAAGGCGGTGAAACATCCATATCAGACGGAAAAGCTTTCTGCACGGGCGGGTGTTGAATGGTGAAAAAGATGATTGAAGTCTGTTTGAATGGTGAAAAAAATGAAAACCCCTTTACAAACGGAGAAAAAACAGGTATGATAAGATCTGTTTGAAACGCAAAGACGCGGGATGTCCACTGTTCAAAGCGCAAAGAGAGCCGGAGTGAGGTGCAAGTCCGGTCGGGGAGAACAGCGGAGGATCACCCGCATAGCGGCTCCTTTGAACTGCCTTTTGGGCATAAGGAGGAGACGGACCGCCCCGTTACGGCGAAGAGGTGGGCACAGTACGCTGTGCCAATTTGGGTGGTATCGCGAGCAGTCTCGTCCCATTGTGGGCGGACTGCTTTTTTCTTGTGACGCCTGGCTGCGGCCAATGTCCGGGGAGCGAGTCCCGTGCCCTCTTTGTTCCAAGAACATGTCCCCGAAAGAGGGCAGAGATCCAGGAGGAAGCGTATGTATCAGAAAGTTTCGAACGACATGAACTTCGTTCAGCGCGAAGAAGAGGTCATCAAGTTCTGGAAGGACGAGGACATCTTCAAAAAGACAGTCCAGATGCGCAAGGGCGCGCCGGCGTTCACGTTCTTTGACGGCCCGCCTACGGCCAACGGCAAGCCGCACATCGGCCATGTGGAAACCCGCGCCATCAAGGATGTCATCCCGCGCTATCGGACAATGAAGGGCTATGACGTTCTGCGCAAGGCTGGCTGGGATACCCATGGCCTGCCGGTTGAGCTGGAAGTCGAGAAGAAGCTCGGGCTGGACGGCAAACCGCAGATCGAAGAGTATGGCATTGAGCCGTTCATCAAGCAGTGCAAAGAATCCGTTTGGAAGTATAAAACGGAATGGGAAGAGATGTCTGAGCGTGTTGGCTACTGGGCTGACATGGAAAACCCGTACATCACTTACGATGACAACTACATTGAATCCGAGTGGTGGGCGCTCAAGGAAATTTACAATAAGGGACTGCTTTACAAGGGATACAAGATCGTTCCCTATTGCCCGCGCTGCGGCACTGCGCTGTCCAGTCATGAAGTGGCGCAGGGGTATAAGACTGTCGAAGAGACATCTGCCGTTGTGCGCTTCAAGGTGAAAGACAGGGAAAATACCTACCTCACCGCTTGGACGACTACCCCGTGGACACTGCCCAGCAACGTTGCGCTGTGCGTGAATCCAGATGAAGAGTATGTCGAATTGACCTTTGAGGGCGCAACTTACTATATGGCGGGGGCGCTGGTCGATTCCATCTTTGGCGGCAGGGAAGAGAAACCGGTTATCGTGCGCACGATGAAGGGCAGCGAGCTGGAGTACATGGAATATGAACCGCTTTACCCGGTGGAGCGCGAAGGATTCAAGTACTATTATGTTGTTTGCGACACCTACGTCACCATGAGCGATGGTACCGGTATTGTTCACATTGCTCCGGCGTTCGGCGAAGACGATGCCAACGTGGGCCGCAGGTACAACCTGCCGTTTGTGCAGCTGGTGGATGCGCAGGGCAACCTGACCGATGAAACCAAGTGGCCTGGGGTTTTTGTAAAGGATGCAGACAAGCACGTGCTGGCCGATCTCAAGGAGCGCGGGCTGCTGATGAAGGCACCCAGATTTGAGCACGACTATCCGTTCTGCTGGCGCTGTGACACGCCGCTCATCTACTATGCGCGCCAGAGCTGGTTCATCAAGATGACCGAAGTGCGCGACCGCCTGATGAAGAACAACCGCGCCGTGAACTGGATGCCGGACAACATCAAGGAAGGCCGAATGGGCAACTTCCTTGAAAACGTTATCGACTGGGGACTCTCCCGTGAACGCTACTGGGGCACGCCGCTGCCGGTGTGGACCTGTAAGTGCGGCCATGTGCATGTCATCGGCAGCCGTGAGGAGCTGGTGAAGCTGGGCAAGAATGTTGATCCCAACATCGAGCTGCATCGTCCGTACATCGACAATGTGACGCTGACCTGCCCGGAGTGCGGCGGCGAAATGCACCGCGAGAAGGAGGTCATCGACTGCTGGTTCGACTCCGGCTCCATGCCGTTCGCCCAGTGGCACTATCCGTTTGAAAACAAAGAGGAGTTTGAGCGCCGCTTCCCGGCTGACTTTATCTCCGAGGCCATTGACCAGACCCGCGGCTGGTTCTACACACTGATGGCCATTTCTACCTGTATGTTTGACACCAATCCTTTCAAGAACTGCATCGTTATGGGCCATGTGCAGGATAAGGAAGGCAAGAAGATGTCCAAGCATCTGGGCAACGTCGTTGATCCGTGGACGGTGCTCAATGCGCAGGGCGCGGACGCTGTGCGCTGGTTCTTCTACAACAACGCCATGCCGTGGATGCCCAACCGCTTCCACGCCAAGGCGATTGACGAGTCCATGCGCAAGTACATGGGCACATTGTGGAATACCTATGCGTTCTTCATTCTGTACGCTGAAATCGATCAGTTTGATCCGAAGGATCATCCGCTGGAAAAAGTGGAGCTGACGCTGATGGATCGCTGGGCGCTGTCCCGCCTGAATACGCTTGTGCGTGAGGTGGACGAGCATCTGGAGAACTACCGCATCACCGAGGCTTCCCGTGCTATGGCGGCGTTTGTGGATGATCTGTCCAACTGGTATGTCCGCCGCAGCCGCGAGCGCTTCTGGGGCAAGGGCATGGCTGGCGAGAAGGAAGCCGCATTTGCGACGCTGTATCACATTCTGGAGACCATCAGCCGCCTGACTGCGCCGTTCACGCCGTTCATGGCGGAGAGCATGTACAGGAACCTCGTTGTTTCAGTCAATAAGGAAGCTCCGATTTCTGTACACATGACTGATTTCCCGGTCTGCGATGCGCGCTATATTGACACCGAGCTGGAAGAGCACATGAACGACCTTCTGAAAGTCGTTATGCAGGGCAGAAGCTGCCGCAGCGAGTCCGGCCTGAAGGTGCGTCAGCCGCTGTCCCGCATGATCGTCAGCGGTGTCAAGCTGCCGGAAGATCTGTGTGAGCTGGCAGAGGATGAGCTGAACGTGAAGTCTGTTGTCTTTACGGATGACACCAGCGCGTTCATGACCTATCAGCTCAAGCCTCAGATGCGCACGCTGGGCAAGAAGTATGGCAAGCTGCTGCATGCCATCGGAGAGAAGCTGTCCACGCTGGATGGCAATGAGGTCGTGGCGAACTTCGAGGCAGGCAGGCTGCTGACCTTCGAGCTGGAAGGCACGATGGTCGAATTGGAAAAGGACGATGTCCTGACTGCGCCGGTGAAGAAGCCGGGCTATGTCGTGGCGACCGATCACGATGTGACCGTGGCGCTGGATACCAACCTCACAGAGGAACTGGTGGCAGAAGGTTTTGCACGTGAAGTGGTTTCCAAGCTGCAGACCATGCGCAAGGAAGCGGGCTTTGAGGTCACCGACCGTATTCTTGTCACCTTCAAGACAGAGGATGACAAGCTCGCTGCCATCATCAAGGCGAACGTGGATACCATCAAGAATGGCGTGCTCGCTCTTGAAGTGACTGAAGGCGAAACGCCGGATGGCGCCTATGAGAAGGCGTGGAAGATCAACGGCGTTGACGCGGTTCTGAGCGTTGTGAAGGCGTAATTTTAGTGGAGCTGTCCATGAGCAGGCTGGAAAAATTCTCCTGCCTTCCGGCAGCTCCTTTTTTGCCTGTTTAGGACGAGGAAAAAAGATGAGAAAAATTGTCATTGCGGGAGCGGGTGCATATCATTTTGCTCCCTCTATATTGGAAGACCTGTTTGTTCGGTTCAGAATGCCGGTAGAAATCTGGATGGTCGATTCAGATTTGGATCTGGCAGAACTGACCGCGCGCGGCGCACAGGCGCTGGCACGTGCGTTTGGCGTAGAGTCGCGCTTTTATTACACAACCCAACTGAAAAAGGCGGTTTTTTCTGCTGATGCGGTGATTGTGTGCGCGGATTTCTTGGATGAAGAAGCCTGGAAGAAGGATTATGAGGCGCTGGACGAAGTGGGGCTGGGCAAGCAGGTGCGGCTGATGGGCGGTATCGGCGGCGCCATGCAGACGCTTCGGGCATCGGGCTTCATTGCCAATCTCGCAGAACAGATGGAGGAGGAATGTCCCGATGCCATCCTCCTGCTTTGTGACAGCGGGTTTGGCGGCTTGCAGCTGTCCAGAGCCTGCGATGCAGCACAGCGTTTTTGCGGCATCAGGACACTTGGCGTCAGCGCTGTAACTGAGCAGACGAAAAAGCGTCTTGCCCTCTATCTGGATGTCAAGGAAGAGGATCTGGATATCACCTGTGCGGGCCTCAATGGATTTTCGTGGGTGACGCAGCTGCGGGAAAAGAAGAGCGGAAAGGATTTAATTCCCCGCTGCATGAAAGAGATGAAGGAAGACAGCCGACAGGAGCTGTCCGCGCAGTATATCGACTGGTATGGCGCAATTCCGGCGGGGCACTATGTCATGCAGTATGAATTTTTGCCGGATACGGAAAAGAGCCCGCGCAAGTCGGTGCTGATTTCCGGCATCGGCGCAGCGGACTTTGAATTGCGCAAGCGAAATCTCGCACTCTTGACGGTGCACGGCCCGATGCGTCCAAAAGGACTGGAGGCATGGGATCAGATCAGGCGAAGCGGCCTTGTGACTGCGCGCCCGATTGAAATTCTGCGTGCGCTTTGGGGTGAGGGGGACTGCATGGTGCACAGCATGAACATGCCGTGCGACGGTTCTGTTCCCGGCGTAACCGAGGGGCGTTTTGTGGAAGGGCCGGCCTATGTGACTAAGGACGGCGTGAAGGGCGTTGCTGTCGAAATGCCCATTGAGCTGGAGGATGTCATGGAGCAGATCAGCCTGGCTGGCAGATTGTATGCCGAAGCGGCTGTTTCCGGCAGCAGAAACACGCTGCGCGAGGCGTTGGAAGTCGATCCGGCACTCAGCGGCATCGATTTGCTCTATACAGAAGACGTTCTTTCTGATATGATGGAAGGACAGAAAGAAAAGCTGACGCGCTTCTTCTGATGCGAAAAAAATACTAGACCATTCACAGGAGAGAGAATCCATGTTTTTAGCGAATCAATGGAAGGATTATGAAGTGCTGGACTGCGGCGGCGGCGAGAAGCTGGAGCGCTGGGGCGATGTGTATCTGCGCCGTCCCGATCCGCAGGCCATCTGGCCGCAGCGAGATCCGTCTATCTGGCGAAAGGCTCAGGCACACTATCACCGCAGCGAAAAGGGCGGCGGCTCGTGGGAGTTTTTCACCAGCCTGCCAGAACGATGGGAGATCAATTATAAGGACCTGAGCTTCTATGTCCGGCCGACGGGATTTAAGCACACGGGTCTCTTCCCTGAGCAGGCTGTCAACTGGGACTGGATGAGCGGCCTCATCAAAGAGGAGACGGAGAAGGGCAAGCCTGTTCGCGTGCTGAATCTTTTTGGATACACAGGCGGCGCGACAATGGCCTGTGCGGCAGCCGGTGCGCAGGTGTGTCACTGCGATGCGGCCAAGGGCATGGTTCAGTGGGCGAAGGAGAACAGGGAATTGTGCGGCCTTGGCGATGATCGCGTGCGCTGGATTATCGATGATGCACTCAAATTTGTGCAGAGAGAAGCAAGGCGCGGCCATTTCTATGATGGCATTCTGATGGACCCGCCGTCTTACGGACGCGGCCCGGGCGGCGAGGTTTGGAAACTGGAAAATGAGCTGTATGGTCTGGCGAAGGCGTGCTCAGATGCACTTTCGGAAGATCCGCTGTTCTTCCTTATCAATGGATATACCACGGGCTTCCAGGCAAGCGTTCTGGGCAATATGATTGATATGACCGTTGTGCCGCGCTTCGGCGGAAAGATCACGGCGGACGAAGTCGGTCTGCCTGTGACGGCAGGAGGTGTCTTGCCCTGCGGCGCCAGTGGACGCTGGCAGAGAAAGTAACCATGGAAAAGGTTCAAGTTGTTTACGAGGACAATCATATCCTTGTTGTTGTCAAACCGCCCAACATGCCCACGCAGGCAGATGCTTCCGGTGACCTCGATTTGCAGAGCGCAATGAAGGCATATATCGCGGAAAAGTACAATAAGACGGGCGCGGTGTATCTGGGACTTGTGCATCGGCTGGACAGACCGGTCGGTGGACTGGTCGTTCTGGCCAGAACAAGCAAGGCAGCGGACAGGCTGAGCGCACAAGTGCGCAATAAGACATTATACAGGCAGTATGTGGCGGCAGTTCGCGGAGAAGTGCCGGAGAAAGGCACGCTTTGCGATACGCTTGTCAAGGACGGGCGCACCAACACGGTGCGCGTCGTTCCGGCGGGAGTGCCTGGCGGAAAGGATGCCAAGCTTACCTATCAGAAAGCGGGACAGGCGGGAGAGCTGTCGCTTGTGCGCGTGCGCCTTTTCACGGGACGTTCTCATCAAATCAGGGTTCAGCTTTCCCATGCTGGCATGCCCATTTGGGGCGACGCGCGGTATGGCGGGGGCAAACCAGGAGAACAAATTGCGCTTTGGGGGGCCCATCTGGGGCTTGTCCATCCGACGTTAAAAGAAGAGATGCACTTTGATGTCCTGCCGCCGGAAGACGGAGACCCATGGAAGCGGTTTGCTCAGAGTGTCTGGAAAAAAGAGGCGGAAATTTGCCTTTGATGGGATGAAAAAGCCCTGTTCAATCGTTAAATGAAAGAAATCCATCAAAAACGGGAGGAACGAAATGAAGTCGATCATCACACTGATGTTAGCCGCTCTGATGCTGCTCACGGGCAGTGCGCTGGCCGATGAGCGTGCAGAAATGCTTTTGGCGGCGGCTGTCAATGAGCTGGGCTATACTGCTACAAAAGGCGGATACAGCAAATACGGCGAATGGGGTGGAAAGGCATACGGCGAGTGGTGCTCGGAGTTTGTCTCCTGGTGCGTAAACTTTGCGGATGAATATTACGGGGTCTCCATGTTGGATAATGATTATCCGCTTCAGACGAGCTGTGAAGGCGGCGCACAATGGTTTAAAGAACGCGGACGCTATGTCACCGTGAATGGTGGTTTGCGCGGCGAGGCCGAACAGTTTTATCTGTCCGATGGCGTCTGTGTTGCGGACAGGCCATATGTTCCGCAGCCTGGCGACCTTATCTATATTGAGTGGTATAAGTACAATCGGCTGGATCATGTTGGAATCGTGGAGTTCGTGACGCAGGATGCGGACGGCACGTATTGGGTACATACCATTGAGGGAAATAACCATATTTTAGGGCCGACGCCCAGCGTTGTAGGCCGCTATGTGTACAGGCTGGATGATCCGTCTATTCGCGGCTATGGCATTTTGCAGGAGGGGCTGGTCAGCTCTGCTCTGGAAATGGGGTCGGCAGGTGCCGAGGTTGTCGCTTTTCAAAAAGCACTCAAAGATTTGGACTACTACGAGAGTGAACCCGGCGGCAAATTCGGCAAGGGAACGGTGGAGGCAACCAAAAGGTTTCAGGAGGCTCAAGGGCTTGAGGCGACCGGGGAGGCCGATTGGCAGACTCAGAAAGTCATGACGCAGCTGCTTCGGGACCGCCGGGAAAAGGCGCAGGCGGAAGCTCAGGCGCGTGCAGAACAAAAGGCGCAGGAGAAGCTGGAATCCGTGAAGGCTGCTCTTGCGTCAAACTGGTTTGGTGAGTTCGATCCATACGATGAAAAGGCAGCATGGGACAGGCTGACAGCAGATGTCACGGTGCTTGACGTAGATCAGAAGGAGAGAGTGTTCCTGTCCGATGGCCCGGATGGCAAGCGGAAGACCTACGACGCGCACCGTGGCTTTTTTTACGGGGAATCTGTGGCTGTCAAGGTGCTTGAAAAGCGGGACGGCTGGGCGAAAATCGAAGCTTACAACGACTATGATGAACTGGAACAGGGGTGGGTTAGAGAAGGACGCCTGAAGACGGTTCATCCTAATCAGGAGTATGGTATCATTGTGGACAAGATGACCCAGCGTCTGTATATTTATAAAGAGGGTAAACTGCTCACAACGCTCCTTTGCTCCACAGGCATCACAACTGGTTCCAACGAAGAGTACAACGAAACGGCATCCGGTGAGTTTTTTCTGTGCAGCGCGACAGGAGGGTTCTGGTCGGGAAATCTTTATTGCGACCAGGCGATCCGCTTCAACGGCGGCGACCTTCTGCACATGGTTCCGGCGGTTTACTACGGGGACAAGGTGGGCGTCAATGCAGATGGTACAGGCGATTTTTCCATCTGCGAACGGGCTTTAGGAAAACGGGCTTCCCACGGATGCGTTCGAGTTCAGCGCAAGGAAAACGAGGATGGCTACAACCATCAGTGGATCTGGAAGACCATGCGCGGCAAGAAAAATGTCAAGATCATCATTTGGGATGACGATGGACGCCGTTTGCCGGAAACCGAGAAATCCGCGGCCGTCTACTATAACCCTGAAGGCGGCAAGATGTATCATGCGTTGGAACGCTGTCCGAGCGTTAGGAGCGCATATTTGCCGCTGACAGGCATCACTTATGCAGATTTGCTGCGCTATCCGTTTACGGAGCTGACCCCCTGCTCTGCCTGCTCTGCACCGGAGAGGCCGGAGGTAGTTTCTTCGTGGAACAGCTTGATTGACAAGGCCTATGAAGAACTTGGCATGACACCGTAAGTGAATTCAACACAGGAACAGCAAACAGGCTGTTCCTGTTTGCTATCTGCAAAAAATGTATGGCGCCGGTTGATATGGCTTTCTGGTAAAAATGAACAAAACATGCTATATACGCACAGCAGGAAGGGATTTGATGCCTTTTTTGAGAAATATTTGAAGAAATGGCGCACATTTTTTATTTTTTCAGCGAACTTTGCTGCTTCAGGGCTTGTCAAAATGAATTGGTTGATGTACAATGACGCTGTTTGTTTCCAAAGGAATAGGCGCTTTTGTTGCGCAAAACGAGAGGGAAAGAGTATCCCGGTGGAGGAATTTCATGAAAAGCAGTGCGAAGCGTAAAATGCCCATGAGCGCGCAGGGAATGATTGCGACGGGCTTCGGGTTGATTATTCTTGGCATTACGATCCTGCTGATGCTGCCGATTTCGTCAAACAGCGGGAAGCCTACAGGTCTGCTGACCGCATTGTTTACGGCAACAAGTGCCGTATGTGTGACAGGTCTGGTGGTTGTGGATACAGCAACACACTGGTCGCTCTTTGGACGGTGCGTCATTCTTGTTGGCATCCAGATTGGTGGTCTGGGTGTCATGACAATTTTGGCACTAATTTCCATGATGTTTGGCAAACGCATCGGTTTGCGCCAAAGGACGCTGCTGCAGGAAAGCGTGGCTTCTTTGCATATCGGCGGCATTGTTCGTTTGATCAGGCGCGCTGTATTGGGCACGCTGATGATTGAAGGATTGGGCGCAGCGCTTTTGTGCATCCGGTTCGTGCCGATGCTTGGGCTTTGGCGAGGATTGGGGTACAGCGTGTTCCATTCGATTTCGGCATTCTGTAATGCGGGATTTGATCTGATGGGCACGGTCTCCGGACCGTACACCTCACTGGAATCTTTCGTGAGCGACCCGATCATCAACCTGACCATTATGTCTCTGATCACGCTTGGCGGCTTGGGTTTCTTTGTTTGGGATGATTTGATGCAGAATCATTTTAAATGGTATAAGCTGCAGCTGCATTCCCGCGTGGTGCTGATTTTGAGCGGTGTTCTGATCTTTGTTCCGGCGGCTCTTCTTTTTGTCTTGGAAAAAGATGCGTCCATGGCGGGACTTGATACTGAAACACGCGTCTGGGCGAGTTTTTTCAGCTCTGTTACGCCGCGTACGGCAGGTTTTGACACTGTGCCGACCAGCGAACTGTCTCCGGGCGGCAGCCTTTTGACGATCCTTCTCATGCTCACGGGCGGCAACCCGGGATCGACGGCGGGCGGCGTCAAGACAACGACCATGCTTCTGGTGATGATGGTAGCTTCTGCTATTTTGTGCAAAGAGGACGAAGTCCATGTGATGGGACGCAGAATGGAAAATGAGCTGCTTCATCGTGCCTGCTCCATTGTGGTTGTCTATGTGGCGCTTTCTCTGGCTTCTACGCTTATCATTTGCGGCTTGCAGCCTGAGTTTACGCTGCGAGATGTGCTTCTTGAGGTATTCTCTGCAATTGATACGGTTGGCATGTCCACGGGCATCACACGCCAGCTTTCAACGATTTCCAGAATCGTCATCATCATGCTCATGTATGCGGGTCGTTTGGGCAGCTTGACGTTTGCAATTCTTGTGGCGCGGCATGCGCCTCATGCGCCCATTCAGCACCCTGTTGACAAGTTGATTGTCGGCTAATCTGCCGCATTTTGAAAGGAGAATTCTTATGAAATCCATTCTTATCATTGGTATGGGCCGCTTTGGCCGCCATCTGTGTCAGAAATTTACGAGCCTGAACAATGAGGTCATGATTGTCGACAGGGATGAGGCGGCAGTGTCTGCTGTGGCAGCAGATGCTACCAGCGCACAAATTGCAGACTGTACCGATGAAAGCGTGCTGCGCGATCTGGGCGTACACAATTTTGATATGTGTTTTGTCTGCATTGGCTCTGATTTTACCAGCGGCCTGCTGATTACATCCATGCTGAAGGATGTGGGCGCCAAGCGAGTGATTGCAAAGGCGAGCCGCGACATTCAGGCTAAACTATTGCTGCGCAACGGTGCAGATGAGGTGGTCTATCCCGAACGCGAGAGTGCAGAGCGTTTGGCAACGCGCATGAGCGCGCATAATGTATTCGATTATATTGAGCTGACACCGGAATACTCGATTTATGAAATTCCGCCTCTTCCGGGCTGGGTGAACCACAGCGTGAAAGAAGTTGAGGTTCGCAACCGTTACCACATCAACATCCTTGCAATTAAGGAGAACGGCAAGCTGAATCCGATGCCGGGCGGCGATTATGTTTTCACCGGCGAAGAACATCTGCTGGCCATGGCCAGCCGGGAGGATGCCCGCAAGCTTCTGCGCAAGATGTAATACCATCATATAAAAAAACAGCGCTGCTTTGTTTTTGAAGCGGCGCTGTTTTCGTTTAGAAGAATAAAGTTGTTTACTGAACAAACTGGCTCTTGTAGAGGGCAGCGTAGAAACCGCCTTTTTTCAGCAGTTCATCGTGTTTTCCCTGCTCAATAACTTTACCATCGCGCATGACGAGGATGATGTCGGCTGACTGAATGGTGGAAAGCCTGTGGGCGACAATGAAGCTTGTGCGCCCCTGCATCATATGCGCAAAGGCTTCTTGAATTTTAAGTTCGGTACGCGTGTCGATGGAAGAAGTGGCTTCGTCCAGAATGAGCATCGGGGGGAGACAGAGCATCACGCGGGCAATGCATAAAAGCTGCTTTTGTCCCTGAGAAAGCTGACCGCCGTTTTCCCCGATGACCGTGTTGTATCCATCGGGCAGACGCGTAATGAAGCTGTGCGCATGGCTTGCTTTGGCGGCAGCAACGATTTCTTCAAAGGAAGCATCCGGCTTGCCCATGGCGATGTTTTCGCGGATGGTACCGCTTTTGAGCCAGGTGTCTTGCAGCACCATGCCGATGTTTTGGCGCAGGTTGGTGCGGGACATGCTTTGTGTACAGATTCCGTCTATACAAATCTCACCTGAATGAACGTCGTAGAAGCGCATGAGCAAATTGATAAGCGTCGTTTTTCCGCAGCCTGTCGGGCCAACGATGGCTACGCGTGCGCCGGATGGAACGTGCAGCGTGAAATCTTCAATGAGCCTGCGATCCGGTGTGTACGAAAAGGAAACGAACCGAAAGTCTGTTTCTCCGCGGAGGCTGGTCAGTTCAGCTGCGTCAACAGGATCGGGCAGCTGTTCAGGCTCATCAATCAGTTCAAAAACACGTCCGGCGCAGGCCAGCGCATTTTGCAGTTCTGTAACAACGCCGGAAATTTCGTTGAAAGGCTTGGCATACTGATTGGCGTAGGCCAGAAAACTGGACAGTCCGCCGATGGACAGCCGACCGGAGACGACAGCCAGGGCACCCGTCAGACCGACACCTGCATATACCAGAGAATTGACGAAGCGTGTACAGGGATTGGTGAGGGAGGAAAAGAAGGTCGCTTTGAGTGAGCAGGAACGGAGGCGTTCGTTGACCTCATCAAAGGCAGCGAGGGTTTCTTCCTCGTGGCCGAAGGCTTGAATGAGTTTTTGTTCACCGATGGCTTCATTAATCAATGCGGTCTGCTCGCCGAGTGTTGCGGATTGCAAGCGAAACATGGCATATGTGCGCCGGGCGATAAAGCGCGCGACAAGCAGTGAGAGCGGCGTAATGAGAACGACGACCAGCGTGATGGAAGGGCTGAGGGTGATCATGAAGCCCAGCGTGCCCAGAATGGTGGCAATGCCGGAAAACAACTGCGTGAAGCCCATCAAAAGACCGTCTGCGAAGGTATCCACGTCAGAAATCATTCGGCTGACTGTGTCACCAGAAGGGTGGGCATCCAGATAGGCAAGCGGGAGATGCTGTATGTGAGAGAAGGCATCACTTCGAATATCGCGTACAGTGTCGTAGACAATGCGGTTATGAAGCGTATTCATGATCCACTGTGCGGCGGAGGTAAGGCCAATACACACGGCAATGGTCAAGAGGATGGGCAGAAGAGCATCGAAGTTGACGCGCCCGGGCCCCACAATGCAATCGACAGCATGACCTGTGAGAATCGGCACGTACAGTGTCAGAACGACGCAAAAGAGAGCGAGAAAAACAGAGAGCACCACGCGCGGAAGATACGGACGGATATAGCGCATGACGCGGCGCAGAATGGAGCGCTGAACATTATCCATGCAGATCCTCCTTTCCGAATTGAGAATGATAGATTTCCTGATAGACGGTGCAGGATTGGAGCAGTTCATCGTGCGTACCTATACCCGCCACATGGCCGTCATCCAGAACGAGGATCAGATCGGAAAAGCGGACGGATGCTGCACGCTGCGAGACAATGAACGTTGTGGGACGATTGTCCATGAGGCGGATGGCACGGCGCAGGCTGGCATCTGTCGCATAATCCAGGGCGGAAGCGCTGTCGTCCAGAATGAGAATTTCGGGTTTGCGCACGAGCGCCCGGGCGATGGTCAGCCGCTGCCGCTGTCCGCCTGAAAAATTGCGTCCGCCCTGTTCGACTGGCTCGTCCAGTCCGAGAGGCTTGGATTTGATGATGTCAAGTGCCTGGGCTTTTTGGAGTGCATCCAGAAGATCGCTTTCTGAAGCGCCCGCGTTGCCCCAGAGCAGATTACTGCGAATGGTTCCGGCAAAGAGAACAGCTTTTTGAGGCACGACAGCGATACGACGGCGCAGTTCAGCCTTGCGAATGTCGCGCACATCCATGCCATCGACCAGAATCCGGCCGGACGAGACATCATAAAAACGGGGGATAAGATTGACAAGCGTACTTTTGCCGCTTCCTGTGCCGCCGATGATGCCGATGGTCTGCCCGGAATGGGCGTAAAAGGAGACGTGGTTCAGGGACGCTGCGCCCGCATCGCGATAGCCCATGGAGACATCCTCAAAAATGACGCTGCCATCCGAAGCGTCTGGAACGGAGGAGCCTTCGCGCATGGAAGGCTGAACAGAAAGAACGCCCGCGATTCGGTCGCCGCAGGCGGCAGCCTTTGTGAGCAGAATGATAAGATTTGCCATCTTAATCAGCTCCACGAGAATTTGCCCCATGTAGTTAACCAGTGCAACGACTTCACCCTGGCTGAGACTGCCGGCATCGACACGCAGAGCGCCGCAATAGATGAGCAGAATGACGGATACATTGATGACCGCATAAGTAACGGGATTCATGGCGGCTGTGATGCGTCCAGCAGCCAGCTGCATTTTGGTGAGCAGCTGATTACGGCGTTCAAAGTGCTTGATTTCCTCTTCTTCTTTGCAGAAGGCACGCAGAACACGCACACCGGAGAGGTTTTCGCGGGTGGAGGCGGTGACGGAGTCCAATTGCCCCTGAACGCGCTTGTGCATGGGGAGCGTGATGAAGAGGATGGAAAAGACAATGGCACATAACACAGCAATGACGCCCACGAAGATCAGCGCGCAGCGGGTGTCAATGGTGAAGGCCATGACCATGGAACCAAAGACAACAAACGGTGAGCGCAGAAGAAGACGGAGCCCCATGTTCACGCCGGACTGTACCTTGTTGATGTCGCTGTTCATTCGCGTGATGAGCGTGGAGAGTCCCTGAGCATCCAGATCCTGATAGCTGAAAGTCTGAATATGTGCCATCAGGACGTGGCGAAGTTTGGCAGAAAAGCCAATGGCGGCACGCGCGGCGAAATACTGCGCCGTCACAGAACTTGCAAGACCCACGCCGCCTAAAAGCATCAGGCAGAGGCACATGCGCACAATGTAACCGATATGTCGGGATGGAATGCCGTTATCGATAATTGCCGCCATAATAAGGGGAACGATTAGCTCAAAGGAAGCTTCCAGCAGCTTGAAAAGCGGCCCAAGAATACATTCCAGCCGGAAACTTCGCAGATAGACGGACAGTTTTTTCACGGTTCTGCTCCTTTTTGTTCCTGCTTTATGGGCAGATAATGTCATATAGTGTCATTATATCGTGCTCAAGCGCCTTTGACAAGAGCGCACAGAAAAGACAGATATGATGCTGAAAACAAAAGGAAAAGAAAGAAACAGAAGAAAAAAAGCACGTGCCTTTCTTTGATTGTAAGATAAAAAACAAACAAAAAGAAATTAAAAAAATAGGCAGGAATTTCAAATCATGAAGAGAATTTTTACAGTTGCAGAAAATAAATGGAGGAGCATTTACAATGGCATATGCATATGACATTCCTTTTCATGTGGATCTGACCGATCGCGTGGCGCTGGTGACCGGCGGCAACGGCGGTATCGGCGGCATGTTCTGCCGCGCACTGGCTGCATGCGGTGCGACGGTGATCGTTCTGGGCCGGAATCTGGAACGCTGCAAGCTGGTCGCAGATGAGATCAATCAGGGCGGCGGCAAGGCTGATGCGATTTCTGGAGATGTGACCAATGAAGAGGCCATGCTGCGCGTGAAGGAAGAAGTTGCTGCGAAGTATGGCAAGATCAACATTCTGATCAATGCGGCTGGCGGCGCGGTGAAGAGTGCGATGATTCCTCAGGATCAGATGGCAGATGAGGGCGAGAAGACCTTCTTTGACATCTCTGCAGATGCTGTTCAGACGGAGTTCGACCTGAATATGCGCGGAACCTGGTTGCCCAGCAAGATCCTGACTCCGCTGATGCTTGGCCAGGATGGTGCGTGTGTGCTGAACGTGTCTTCTATGAGCGCCTTTGGCCCGCTCACCCGAATCCCGGGCTATTCCGGCGCGAAGGCGGGTGTTTCCAACTTCACCCAGTGGCTGGCAACATATCTGGCGCGTTCCGGCGTTCGCGTGAACGCAATTGCGCCGGGCTTCTTCCTGACGGAACAGAACCATGCGCTTCAGTTTAATCCGGATGGCACGCCGTCTGCTCGTCAGCAGAAGATCATTGCGGGCACTCCGATGCGCCGCTATGGGGATCTCAAGGAGCTGATTGGTGCGATGCTCTTCCTTGTAGATGAGCGCGCTGCGGGCTTTGTGACGGGTGTTGTGCTGCCTGTTGACGGCGGTTTCAGCGCATACTCTGGCGTGTAATTTTTCTTATAAGCTTGAACGCGGGCAGCGACTGCCTGCGTTTTTTTCTTATCTTTAAAAAGCAAGAAAAAGCAGAATGAGTATAATAAGCGCGCAGGATAGAAAGGCATTTCAGAGGAATAAAACAAGTTCTTTTGAAATACAACGAATATAACCCTAAAATGAAAGGACGAAAACATGATGTAAACAAGTTGGAACTTTACAGTTTTTTAGAATCAAGATATAATAATGATATGCTTCATCTGATTGAAAAGACAAAAGAATCGAAGCGCGCGATGAAATGAGAAACGGCTCGATGTTGAATGGTTGATTTTCAATTTGATTCAGGGGGAAATGTATATGAGAAAGTTCGGTATGGTCGGCGTGTGCCTGACAGTGTCCATGTTGCTGACGGCCTGCGGAGCGTTTGCGGAAGATTCTATACGACCCGGTGTGCAAGCTCAAATGCCCGATATGGAGACTGTTCCGCTTCAGGAAGCAACGCAGACGTTGTCGGAATTTCATTCGATTGAAATTGATGTAATGGCGGCAGACGTTCAAGTGGTTTCAGGCGAACAATGGAGTATTTCTTATCATCTTTCAGAAAAAGAGCCTGTCAAGCGCTTCGGCGTGACAGACGGCACATTATATCTGGAGACGGCATTTGATGCCAAGAAGTATTTTAAACAAAATCAGGACTGGTTTGTTACGGTGACTGTGCCGGCAGCAGCCGCTCTTTCCGAAGTGAATCTTGAAACTATTTCTGGAAATGTGCAGGTAAAGGGGATTACCTGTGACGATGCATCCCTGTCCTCGACATCCGGCGATGTCGCAGCAGAAACCGTTATAGCAAAAGAAGTAGAAGCGGAGACGGTTTCAGGAGACATTACAGCTGATGCCGTGTATTCGGACAGCCTAAAAGCAGAGACTGTATCGGGCGGCATGAATGTAGACGGATCATTTGCAGAAATTGAAATGGAGACAGTTTCGGGAAACACGGAAGTTTCCGGCTCTATTACCAAGCAGGGCGCATTCAATAGCGTATCCGGCGATGTTGCGCTTTCACTGAATAGCCCGGCAGCCATTTATGCGGGCAGTTTGGGAGGAATCACGCTCAATGGAGAAAAGGAAAGGAATCCTCTCCGTCTTGATGAGGGTGCACCCATCAGAATTCAGTCTGTTTCCGGAAAAATCAGCATTCAGACAGGAATGTAAAATGTGACGGAATAAAAACAAAGCTTTTCAGCACGCAGAGGAATATTAACGCCGCCCAATCGGGATGCTCCCCGATGATGGCGGCGTTTTTCAATTGTATAAAGAATGCTCTCTTGAAATGCAGCTTATTCGACAGTTCGCTCCCTTCATCTGAAACGCTACGAAACTTGTTCTTCCGCAGAAGAAAGAAGGCAAAAAAAGTATATTGCGCAAATAAAAAACATGGTTTACAGCTCTCTTTCAGAATGACATGGTGAAAGGAGAAGACAAACCATGTTTAAAAGAAATGGAATCAGAAAGAAATTTCGCACATGAATTCCGGCTGTGTCCGCGAAACACGTTTCATTGTATGGGGTTTATGATTGACAATCTGGGATAAGGTGATTGAAAAAACTGTTGAATTGCAGGTTTTCAGAATGCGATAAATGCGAACAGAAGAAAGGGATCAGTCGGCAAGGGTGCCCATTGGATCCCACGGTTCCAGGACGATAGGTTCCTGTGTGGTCAGCTCAGCGTTATCGCCCAGATATTCCTTTTCGACAGCGGCTTGGAAGACATACTGATCGAACCAGCTGTCTGAACAGACATAATATCCCTTCTTGCCGTGCTCGTCTCCCCAGCTGTTTTCAATCTTCCAGCGAGTGGGCTGGCCGTTTTCATCGAGGTTGACGCCGGTCAGAACCATCGCATGATTCATGGCAGCAAGCCCGTAATCAAGTGCATCTTCTTTGTTCATGGCGAGGTCAAGACCGGTGAGCAGTTCGAAGTTGAACGAGCCATCGTCCCAAATCCCCAAATCACGGTCGCCAAAGTGGCCGACATCGCTGCCGAACCAAACAACCTTGCCGGCTTGAAGCTGCGCGATGATGGCGGCTTTCATCTCAGAAAGAGGAAGATTCAGATGGAGGACGGGGCGGCCTTCCGCTACATTGCCAAGCAGACGGACAGTGAATGTTTTGTGATACGGCTTGTCGGATGTTGGCGCATGAATGATGCTGACTACATGATCAAGCAGGTCGCCCACATAACGCTCACTGAAGGAGAGCGGCGTATAGCCTTTCTCAACATGGTAGAGATCATCTTTATCCACGAACTCAAAATCGAACATTTTGGGCGGCTCACCGTAGCAGCTGCACAGGAAAGCATATATTTTATTCAGAACGGAAGACTTTGCATCCTGAATCTCAGCGTCGCTGCGGCCTTCGGAAACCAGCTTGCGCAGGTTCACGGCGGCAACTTTGAGCGCACGGTTAAGCTGCGCGTTCATTTGATTGGTGTGGCTGGTCTGATAGGTTTCATCAAACGCATCCTTGGGCACAATGCCGTATTTGCGAACGATGTTGGCAAACATGTCCCACTGACCGCCGTCATGGACACCGGTGTTCAGAATATGCCAGACGGTGCGGCTGGTCAGCGGCAGAGAAGCAGTTTCGAGAATGCTTTCAAGAAAGTAATTGCAGCGTTCAAACTTATCCCAAAATGCCAGATAGCTTTGAGAAAGTTCAAAATGTTCAAGGTGATGTTCGGCAGCAATGCGCTCCCGAAGCACATTCAGCGCGGCAAACAGCCAGCAGCGGCCGCTGGATTTTTGATTGGTGACCTCCAGCGTTTTGACTTCGACAGAAAATTTCTGGCGCATGCTGGACGCACCGCTGGAGCAGAAAGCAGCATCATTCAAGGCTGTTTTGGACAAAGCCAGCGTAGCCAGACGGCGATTGTCGTCTGCTTCGTAATGATCGGCATAAGAAGAAAGCTGAGTGTTTGTAATCGGCTGCATATGGATCAATCCTTTCTTAAAGTTGTTAGTGCTAACAAACGAACTTAAATTATAGTGTACGCCATGACGCAAAAAATGTCAATCGATGATATGCAGGAAATAGGTGAATCATTTTAATGGATGAGCAGCCTGAAAAGAAAGAGACTCTTCTTGAAAAAATAATCGGTGAAATGGTTCATGATGTATATAGCACGATGTGGGGCAAAGCACACGAAGAAAACAGAGATTCGGCGGCTGCAATTACAGTTTTCTTTTGCGGGGATCGTTTTAGCACAGCGGCGCTTTCTGAAAAAGAAAAAATCATGCAGCTTCTGAAGAGGGATAAGGTTATCTTTTCATGCAGGATGAACGGGTGCGTTGTGATGGCGCACCATGCAAATGGCATGGAGAGCGCGGATACTGCGGAACGGGATTATCTTTGCTTGGAAGATAAAGAATCAATGATTTAAAGCGATCATGCAGGCGAAAGAATGCTCTATATACAGTGACTTGGAAGCAGGGGGAAGAGATGACAGGACGATTGTGAGCCGTGAAGGGAACAGGGAAAAGAAATTTCTGCTGTGTTTCATGCTGGAACAAATGAAGTATCGTGTTCGACAAAAAGAAAAGGCAGTTCGTACATATCGTAACGGTGCAATTTGACATGGAAAATATGCCCATGACTTAGCGGCACATTGATAGAAGAAGCTTGTAAAAACTGGATGCAGGGCAGTTCCTTTTCTCAAAGAAAGCAGGCGGTTGTTTTCACGTGTAAAGAAGATGCGAGAAATTGGAAAAAAAGAGCTTGACAAATGCCTGACCTTATTATATAATAGGTTCGCTGGTTCAAACAGACTGGAGAGATGGCCGAGTGGTTTATGGCGCTGGTCTTGAAAACCAGTGATATCGCAAGGTACCGGGGGTTCGAATCCCTCTCTCTCCGCCATTTTTATGGTTTGAATTGCATATGCAGAAGTACCCAAGAGGCTGAAGGGGCTCCCCTGCTAAGGGAGTAGGCTGCGGTAAGCGGCGCGAGGGTTCAAATCCCTCCTTCTGCGCCAAAAGAGACGATCTTTGGATCGTCTCTTTTTTTCTAATAGGAAATTGCGCAAATTGAAGAAAAGGTATATACTATAACAGTCCGAAA
>JAHHSO010000009.1 GCA_020025205.1 Christensenellaceae bacterium
TTCCCTGAATAAAGTTGTAGATCGGCTCTCGATACGGAATCTTTCGGCTGAGACCGTCCGATCCATCTCTGGACGAGCATGGATTTCTTATTGTTTTAATTAGAAATCAGTATAAGCATGGGATTTTCCCTTCAAAAGCCAAAATAGACCGTCAGTCTGGGCAGGATCACCTGCGCTGATTGACGGTCTACTTTTTATACGCAGCCTTCCAGCAGGAAAGCCTCCATAGTTTCTTCAAGCTCTTCCAGCGTCAGAATATGGTTCACCTTCGTCCGCAGTTTAGCAGCATCTCTCATGCCGCGCACATAGCAGACAATGTGCCTGCGCATTTCACAAACAGCAATTCTTTCGCATTTGTGAACCGCCAGCATGCGAGCATGGCGCATCAGCACATCCAGCTTTTCCTGCGGCCCCGGTTCTCGCACCGTTTTTCCTTCCATTGCGGCTGCGATCTGTTCAAATATCCACGGATTTCCCTGTGCACCGCGGCCAACTGCAACGCCGTCACAGCCAGTTTCTTCTTTCATCCGAAGGGCGTCCTGCCAAGAAACAATATCTCCATTGCCAACAACTGGTATGGAAACCTCTTGCTTTAATCTCTTGATCGCGTTCCAGTCAGCATGTCCTTCGTAGAACTGGCTGCGCGTGCGTGCGTGAAGCGTAATCATGGATGCACCACTCTTTTGGACAAGCGGCCCAAGCTGCAAATAAGCTTCGCTGTTTTCTTCAAATCCCAGGCGCATCTTCACCGTTACCGGCACATGCGATGCCTCCACCACTGCGCGTACAACGTTTGCCGCTCGTTCAGGATCTTTCATCAACGCGCTGCCTTCTCCGTTTCCAACGATTTTCGGAACGGGGCAGCCCATATTGATATCCAGCATGGCATAGCGGGAATCTTTTGTCAATTCATCCGCGGCTTGAGCCATCACATCCGGTTCATGCCCGAAAATCTGAAGCGCAACTGCTCCTTTTTCGGATGGATCAACCGCAAGCAGTTCTCTCACCGCCCGGCTGTTCTTCGGCGCCAGCAAATACCCCTTTGCGCTGACCATTTCGCTCACCGCCATCGGGCAGCCCATTTCGTGACAGATCACGCGGAAAGGCATGTCCGTCACTCCTGCCATCGGCGCAAGCATCGCGCCCTTTTTCAAAAACTCTGTCATCTGTCCTCAATCATTTTTCATGCGCTGCAAATTGGAAATCTTCCATCGTCCTGCTGTTCGAACAAGCGTCACACGATAGCGCGTTGTCTCCCATGGCGGCGGGGCAAGGCGTTCTTCGCCGCCTTCTGCCAACGCCGTCTCTCTGCGGGAGGAGCGAATCGTTCCGTCAATCGCGGGGATGCTCTCCACCACTTCTGCGCGCGCCACATTCTCCCATGGCCAGGACCAGACAGAAATCATCTTTACCCGATGATCATAACCACGGATTTCATAATCCTTATACGGCGATGCATCGCTCAATCCCATCTGCAAAACAGGATCCTGATTAAGAAATTCCTGTCTGAAATAGTTGGAAAGCGGCGCTGCATCGTTTCCCATGAGTACAACACCTGCACGTGCATCCAATCCATCCCCAATGAGCACCCAGATATTCGTCGTGTTCATCGCCAGATAGAACGAAATGATGAGCAGGGCACATGTGACCGTGATCAGCAGCATTTTTTCAGCGATGAATTGAAACAGTCTCCTGAGTCTCCGCATGGATTTAGCTCCTTTCCGTTAGAAAATTGCGTCTACAAACGCATTGGCATCAAATGCCTGCAGGTCTTCAATGCCCTCTCCCACACCGATATACAGAACCGGCAGCTTCAGTTCATCCATAATGGCCACGGCAATGCCGCCCTTTGCGGTTCCGTCCAGCTTTGTCAGAATGATGCCGGAAACATCTGCCACTTCGGAGAACTCACGCGCCTGCTGCAGGCCATTCTGGCCGGTTGTCGCATCAATGACCAACAGTGTGCGCACATCCGCCTCCTGATACTCCCGGGTGATCACTCGGGAGATTTTCCGCAGCTCTTCCATCAAATTCTTCTTGTTATGCAGACGCCCAGCCGTGTCTACCAGCAGCAAATCCGCTTCGGCAGCCTTGGCCTTCTGCACACCATCAAAAACAACAGCCGCCGGATCAGCGCCTTCTGCGTGGCGCACAATCGGCACGTGTGCGCGATTCGCCCAGATTTCCAGCTGATCTGCTGCCGCCGCGCGAAACGTATCTGCCGCCGCCAATACAACACTGTGGCGCGCATCCTTAAAGCGCATGGCAAGCTTGCCGATAGTCGTGGTTTTACCCACGCCGTTGACACCAACAATCAGCATGACCATAGGCCATTTGAGCGGCTGACGCGGCTTGGAAATCATCTCTTTCAGAATTGTCTTGAGGATTTCACGTGCCTGACGCGCATCGACAATCTTCTTTTCTTCCACGCGTCGTTTAAGCTCATGGATCACCTTATCACTGGTGCGCACGCCCATATCACTCATGATTAAGATGTCCACGAGATCTTCATAAAAATCTTCGTCTATCTTTTCGCTGGACTCAATCAGCTCATCCACGCGTCCGGCAAGATTGCCGCGCGTCTTGGACAAACCTTGCCACAGTTTGGAAAAAAGTCCCGCCTTCTTCTCCTCCGGCTGAGGCAGATCGGGCTTTTCTTCCTCATGTTTCAAAATCTTGGAAGCAGCCGCGCGTGCCTCTTCACGGCGGCGTTCTTCTTCACGGCGCTGCATATCCTTTTCGGCCTGTTGGCGCTGTTCCTCTTCCTGACGGCGCTTTTCTTCAGCACGGCGCGCTTCTTCCTCGCGGCGGCGTTCCTCTTCACGGTGCTTCTCTTCGCGCTTTTTTCCAAAGTTGAAAAATCCCATACCTTTTTCGTCCTTTCTCACATCATGGCTTCAGCCACAACGTCCTTCAATTCGACGCTAAGCATTCTGGACACACCTTTTTCTTCCATTGCCACGCCATAAAGCGCATCACAGCGTTCCATCGTGCCCTTTCTGTGGGTGACAACTACGAACTGCGTGTCTTTGGAAAACTCTCTCAGATAATCGGCGAACGTAGAAATATTGCCATCATCCAGCGCAGCCTCTATCTCATCCAGAAAGCAGAATGGAGTCGGCTTGAGCCTCAGCATGGCAAAGAGAATGGCAATCGCAGTCAGCGCACGTTCTCCGCCAGACAAAAGCGACAGCATCTGCAATTTCTTTCCCGGCGGCTGTGCGACAATCTCAATGCCGCAGTTCAAAACGTCATTTTCATCAAGAAGCCGCAATTCCGCATGTCCGCCGCCAAACAGCTTGGCAAACGTCTCGGTCAGATAGGTTTGAAGCATCTGAAAATTGTTCACAAACTGATGTTCCATCTGATGTTCCAGCGTATCAATGATGCTCAGAAGATCATTCTGTGCCTGAATCAGGTCATCGCGCTGGCTGGTCAAATCATCATAACGCTCCCGGCAGGTACGATAATCCTCAACAGCCGTTACGTTGACCGGGCCCATCATGCGGATTTCCTTTCGTATATCTCCAGACCGACGGTCTGCTTCGGACAAATCAAACGGCTCTTTCAGGTATTCCTTCGCCCCCGCATAGGTTAATTCATACTCTTCCCAGATGCGCTCCTGCATCTGCGTCAAGTCGCTTTGCGTTTTCCCCAGAATCATCTCTGCCTTATGGCACTTGTCCGTATCCATGGCAAGTGTCTCATGCAGGCTGTCAATCTCGCGGGTCATCTGCTGAATTTTATCCTGACCAGCATTGCGGGACGTTTGACGCTCAGAAAGTGTCTTTTCCGCATTTTCAAGCCGCTGCGCATAAAGCGACTGGTTCTTCTCGTTCTGCGCAAGCGTCTGCACGCTCTGTTGATGGCGAACCATCATATTTTCTCGGCTTTCGTGCGCCTGTCCTATCTGAACAGCCATGTCGTTCAGCTCGCGGCGCATCCTTTCGCCATCCTGCATAAATGCATTGGCATCTCGTTCGCGGGCAGCCAGTGCCACACGCAAATTCTGCGCATCTTCACGCAGAACATCCAGCGCCTCGCGCTTGCCATACAGTGCATCGCTTAGCGCAGCGGTCTGCCTGTTCATCTCGTCGTTCGTTTTCTGCTCTCCGGCCTGAGTATCCCTTGCGCCCTCCAGCTGGCTGTCAATTTCCTCGAGATTTCTCGCAATTTGTTCGCGCAGCAGTTCACAGCGCTGCTCCTGCTCCGCATGGCCTTCCCGCTGCACAGTCAGGGTTCGCAGACGCTCCTGAGCAATAGAAACGTCAATCTGCGCCTGATGCAGCTCTTCAAACGCTGCCGCGCGTTTCTGCTTGCCTTCATGTCGAAAAGCTTCTCCCTTTTCAAGGCGCTGCTGAAGCGCGTCAATCTGCGTCTCCAATCCAGCAATCAGCTTCTCATGTTCGCTGATTTCGCGTTCGCGGGACAGCAGGCTGGTCATTCGGGAAGCCGAACTGCCGCCCGTCATAGAGCCGCCGGAGTGCATAACATCGCCGTCCAGCGTCACCAAACGAAACGCATGATGACCGCGCCGCATGATCTCAATGCCTGCATCAAGGCTCTCTGCCACGACCGTGCGGCCCAGAAGATTCTCCATGATTCCACGGTACTGCGGTTCAAAGGATACCAGCTCACTGGCCAGCCCTATGCAGCCCGGCATCGTCAAAAGCTGGCGCTCCTGAGCATTCAGTGTTCTGCCCTTAATGGTGGTCATCGGCAGGAACGTGGCGCGTCCCAATTTGTTGCTGCGCAGATAAGCAATCATGTCTCTGGCGACATATTCATCCTGTGTGACCACGTTTTGAAGTGCGCCGCCCAGAACAGCTTCCACAGCACGTTCCAGTTCCTTGGGCACATGCATCAAAGACGCCACAACGCCATGCACGCCGGCATTGCCGCGCGCATGCAGCAGCACCTGTTTGACCGCATGCTGGTAGCCCGCATAATCGCGTTCCATCTCACGCAGAACGCGCAGACGGCTTGCGGCCGCCTGCTTTTTTCCAGTTGCGTCATTCAGCCCCTGCTGAATAGCTGTCATTTGGGCGGCAGCTGCCTGCAATTCGCCTTCGATTGCCTGAAGCGCATCCGTATGATCTTTTTCAACTTTTTGCGCCTGTTCCAGCTCCTGCCGGGCTTCCTCCATCTGCTCGTCCATATGTTCGGCAATAATAGAGAGTTCTTCCCTTTGCGCATCCGCTTCCTGTCCACGGCGCTCCAATTCCCTGCGCATTGTGGACAGCCTCGCTTCGCTGGTTCGAACATCGCTCAGGCGATTCATCGCATCAATGATGGCATTTTTATGTGCTTCCAGTTCTTCCTCGGCATCCCTCACCGCATCCTGTGCAGCAGCAAGCGCCTCTTCCTTCTGGTGCAGCTGCTTGGTCAGAGCCGTCATCTGCGTTTTATTATCCAGAGCAGCCGTGTCGTTTTTGCGAATTTCCTTTTCCAGCGCGGCGCTTCTGGCACGCTTTACATCCTCGTCCTGGCTGAGTGTCAGAACATCCTTCTCCATTCGCGCGATATCAGCCCTCAGTACGATCAGCTCACCCTCGCGCGCCTCTTTCTCGCGTGTCAATTCCAGCACATCCTCATGTGCCTTGGAAACGCTCTCTTCCAGCTTCTGCATTTGTGCACTTGCAGCATCCCGCAGACTGCTCAATTCAGCTGCACGCTTTTCCTCATGCTCGATGGCCTCCCGAAGGCCCACAAGCATGGCTCCCGTCTCTTCTATCCTGACTTTTGCGCTGTCGCTTCTCAGCACAAATGCAGAACACTCCAGCTGGCGCAATTCGTCACGCAGGCTCAGATAGCGTCTAGCCGTATCGCTGGCCTTTTCAAGCGGTTCCAGCTGGCTCTTCAGCTCTGCAATGATATCTTCTACTCGGCACAGGTTGTCGCGCATGTTGGACAGGCGCTTTTCGCTTTCCTCTTTGCGGCTGCGAAATTTGACAATACCTGCCGCCTCTTCAAATACGTTGCGGCGGTCTTCACTCTTCTGGGAAAGAATTTCATCAATGCGGCCCTGCCCGATGATCGAATAACCTTCTTTGCCAATGCCCGTATCGCGGAACAGCTCCACAATATCTTTCAGGCGGCAAGCCGATTTATTGATGTAGTATTCACTGTCACCGCTGCGGTAAACACGTCTTGTGATCATGACTTCCGCAAAATCCACCGGCAGCGCGTGATCCTCGTTTTCAAAGACAAGGGAAACCTCGCAGTAGCCCATGCGCTTTCTGCGCTGCGTTCCGTTGAAAATCACGTCCTCCATCTTTCCGCCGCGCAAAGCTTTGGCACTCTGTTCTCCCAGAACCCAGCGCACAGCATCCGACAGATTCGATTTGCCGCTTCCATTCGGGCCGACGATGCCCGTGATATCCTGATCGAATGTCACGACCGTCCGCTCCGCAAACGACTTAAAACCGTATATCTCCAATCTCTTTAGGCGCAATTCGTCTTTCCCCCGTCATCACTTCTTCATATGCAGGCTGTCCAGCGCCATCTGTGCTGCCGCCTCTTCGGCACGCTGCTTGCGTGCGCCGCTTCCGCGCCCCATTTCCTCGCCGCCATCACGCAGGACACGAGCCGTGAATACGCGCGCATGGGGCGGGCCATTCTGATCAATGATTTCATAGGTCGGCGCTTCTTCGCCCAGAGCCTGCAAGTACTCCTGAAGTGCGCTCTTGGCATCTCTGTCGCCATTTTCATCTGTCTCATAGCCGTCCATAGCCAAATCGACAAGCGCCGCAGCCTTTTCCATTCCCGCATCCAGATAGACAGCCGCAATGAGTGCCTCCATTGTATCCGCAAGGATTGACGGGTTCTCGCGGCCGCCAACAACTTCTTCGCCGCGGTCAAGCTTCAAAAATGCTCCAAGCCCCAGCCTTCTGGCCGCGCGGGCAAGGTTCTTTTCGCAAACAAGCGCCGCACGTTTGCGGGTCAGCTGGCCCTCGCGCAGTTTGGGATATTTGTGATAAATTACGCGGCTCACGCATATTTCAAGCACCGCATCGCCCAGAAATTCCAGGCGCTGATTGTCCTTGCACTTGTGCGAAAGCGCATAGGACGGATGGGTCATGGCCAGATCAACGAGCGCATTGTCCGCAAAATGATGGCCAATTGTCTTTTCAAGCTGTGTGTAATTCATGATAATCCTCTCACTCCGTCCATTTCACTTCGCGCGAAACCATCGTGCGAAATGAAATACACGGGAGGAGCTGCCGGGCAGCTTCCCCACCGTTATTATGATCCAATCGGGATCAGTTTGCCATCTTTTCTTCGATGTAATTGACCATGTCGCCAACCGTCTTGACCTTTTCAATTGCATCGTCTTCAACTTCGATGTTGAACTCGGACTCTACGTCCATCACCAGCATCATCACAGATGCGCTGTCCGCCTGGAAATCTTCCTTGAGCAGGCTCTCCGCCTTCACGTCTTCAGGCTTCACGCCCAGCTGGTCAACCACCATGGCCTTAACTTTTTCAAAAATCATGCTTTTTTCCTCCTTCAAAATGATTGTATGTCAATCGTCTTCCTCGTCAACAGACAGTTTTCCCACCTCGTCGCGAATCAGATCAACCACACCGCCTTCAACCATCTGCCTGGCCTGTCTAATCGCGCAGAAAATCGCGCGCGCATTGGAATTCCCGTGCGCTTTGATGACAGCCCCCTCCACGCCCAGAAGCGGCGCACCGCCGACCTCCGTAGAGTCAAAACTGCGCTTGAGTGTCCTGAATGTATCCTTGGCCAGAAGTGCTGCAATCTTGCCCTTTGTCGTGGCCATAAGTCCCTGCTTGAGCATGCCGAACATCAGGGAAATGACGCCTTCCGTATTTTTAAGCAGCACATTTCCTGCAAAGCCGTCTGCCGCCAGCACATCCACCTGTCCCGCCAGCGCATCGCGTGCCTCAACGTTGCCTGCAAACTCAAACGGCTGAGGCTTTGCCATCAGCTGATAGGTGCTCTGAGCCTGTTCGTTGCCTTTAGCCTCTTCCACGCCGATATTCAGAAGACCGACCTGCGGCTTTTCAACCTGCATCACACGGCGCATATACGCGCTGCCCATCATGGCAAACTGAACAATCCACTCCGGCTTGCAGTCCGTGTTAGCGCCTGCATCCACCAGCAGAAGCGGACGGTTCGGCACCGGCAGCAGTGTGGCCAGCGCAGGCCGTTTCACGCCCTTGATGCGGCCAATTTTAAACATTGCCCCCGCCATCAACGCGCCGGTCGAACCGGCAGAAACAAACGCCTCCGCCTCTTTCTGGCGCACCATGTCCATGCCGACAACAAATGTGGACTGCTTCTTTTTGCGGAGCGCCATCACAGGATGTTCCTCGGTGGTAATGACCTCCGGCGCATCGACAACGCAAAGGCGGCTTCTGACAGCCTTGGCCGCCGTCTGATCCTGATAAGCATCCATGGTTTCCTCAATCAGCTTCTGAGGGCCGACCAGCGCAATCTCCAGGTCAGCATATGCACGGAGCGCATCAATCGCGCCGTCCACATTGACCTTGGGGGCAAAGTCACCGCCCATCGCATCGACAACGATTTTCATTGTAATATCTCCTTACTTCTCTCGTGTAAAGGCGTACATGCCAATTCCCGCAGCAATCGCCAGATTGAGTGAATCAATCTGGTTGCTGTGAGGAATCAGCGTGCTTGTACCCCACTGTGCAAATTCATCCGGCAGGCCAGATGCCTCGTTTCCAAAGACAAGGGAAAATTCCCCCTTCACTTTAGACACTGCTTCGTCAAGCGGCACGGCACCTGTGAGCATAAATGGAAAAAGCTGTCTTTTCGGATACTCTTCTCTGTACTGCTGGAAGGATTCAAAATGACGTACATTCAGAGAAAACGCCGCACCCATCGATGCACGCGTCACGCGCGGATCATCCGAATCTACCGCCGGGCAGATCACGGCTATATTCTTCAGCCCAAAGCCAAGCGCCGTTCTGAAAATTGTGCCCAGATTCCCGCTGTCGCTTGGATGGTGCAGCACAACATGTGGGGATGCCTGGTCAAACGTCCCCTCGGCCTTTCTGTATACCATCGCTGCAAAGCAGTTCTCCTTGTGTGAAATGCGTTCAAGTGCCCTGTCGGCAATTTCGCAGCGAATGCCCGCCTCTTCTGCGGCAGAACGCAGTGTGTTTGCGCCCTCGCTCTTTTCACTGTTTGAGGACAGCAGCAGACGCATACAACGATCTTTTGCATTTTTGAGACATTCCATCGCCGGGAAAATCCCCGGGGCATACGAATATTCCAGCGTTTTATGATAAGCCATCAGCTTGCCCAAACCGATTTCCTCCAACTATCGTATATCATCTTTTATAAAACAAACTACTCTTTCTCTCCAGATACTTTCAACCATTTTGAAATTATATCAGAAATGTCTGTCTGCTTCAAGCATCGCGGGGCATTTCCTTGTTTTCTTTTTGCCAATTATCAGAATCCTCCACAATTTTCTTTCCTATATATGGTGCAGATATGAACTCTTTTCCTTTTTGGCTTGAAAAAACCATTTGAATCGCTTATAATCTGTGTTTGTCAATGGACTTTTCAAATAAGCCCGTGCATCTTTTTCCCGATTCTCTGGACATATCTGCTCTGAACGCCGCCATTTCAGCAAGAGATTCCCTCATCTGAACACCCGGCAAGGGGTACATATATGCCTGTTGTTTGTAGAAAGGGTTTTGTTTTCTATGTCGAATACGTTGAGGATTGGTCTGGATATCGGCTCGACGACCATCAAATGCGTTGTGCTCGATGAGGAAGCCAACATCATTTATTCGTGTTATGAGCGCCATTTGTCGCTGATTACTCAAAAGACACGCGAACTTCTGACTCGCCTTGATAACGAAGTCATTCACGGTGCCCCTGTACATCTGAGCATTTCCGGCTCTGCCGGCATGGGTCTGGCTCTTGGTTCCCACATTTCCTTCGTTCAGGAGGTTTACGCTACAAAGGTTGCCGCCGACATGCTGATGCCCGGCACAGACGTCATCATCGAACTGGGTGGAGAAGATGCCAAGATTTTGTTCCTGCAAGGCACACTTGAAGTTCGCATGAATGGTTCCTGCGCAGGCGGAACGGGCGCTTTCATCGATCAGATGGCTACGCTTCTGGGTATTCCACTGGACACCATGAACGAAGAAGCTGCACACGCTCAGCGCACGTACACCATTGCATCCCGCTGCGGCGTATTTGCCAAAACGGACGTTCAGCCCCTGCTTAATCAGGGCGCAGCACGCGCAGATGTGGCACGCTCCATATTTATGGCTGTCGTCAATCAGACCATTGCCGGTCTGGCACAGGGTCGGCCTATCGAGGGAAACGTTGTCTATCTGGGCGGTCCTCTCACATTCCTGCGTGAATTGCGTGCCTGTTTTGACGAAGCGCTTGGGCTTTCCGGCACATGCCCGGAAAATTCGCTCTACTTCGTGGCCATCGGCGCAGCACATCAGGCCTCTGAACCGGTCCTCCTGTCTGAATGCATCGACGCAATTGATACATTCCACAGCACAGAGAGCTATAATGCGCTGCCGCCCCTGTTTGAAACTCAGGAGGATCTCACTGCTTTCAGAACGCGTCACGCTCAGGCAAAAGTTGCCCGCCGCGATCCCAGCACCTATCAGGGAAATGTATATCTGGGCATAGACTCCGGCTCTACCACCATCAAATCCGTTGTCATCTCCGAAGACGGCGAACTGCTTCTGACGCGCTATCAGAGCAACTCCGGCGACCCCGTTCCGCACGTGCGCAGTTTTCTCACCGATCTGCGCACACAATATCCCGGCTGGAATGTTCAGGCCAGCGCTGTCACGGGCTACGGCGAAGATCTGATTAAGAATGCATTCGGCGTGGACTATGGTCTTGTGGAAACCATTGCTCATTTCACAGCCGCGCGCGCTTTCCTTCCTGACGTGGATTTCATCATCGATATCGGCGGCCAGGATATCAAGTGCTTTAAGATCCACAACGGCGTAATCGACAACATTTTCCTCAACGAAGCCTGTTCATCCGGCTGCGGCTCCTTTTTGCAGACATTCGCCAATGCGCTCGGCTATGACATTGCAGACTTTGCTCAGCTTGGCCTTGCTGCGCGCAAGCCAGTCGATCTCGGTTCCCGCTGCACGGTATTTATGAACTCTTCCGTCAAGCAGGCGCAAAAGGACGGCGCAGACGTGACCGATATTTCCGCCGGCCTGTCCATCTCCGTTGTTAAAAATGCCTTGTACAAAGTCATTCGCTGTTCCGGTCCGCAGGATCTGGGCGCTCACATCGTCGTTCAGGGCGGCACATTCTACAATGACTGTGTGCTCCGTGCGTTTGAGCGTGAACTTGGTGTGGATGTCATCCGCCCTGATATTGCCGGTCTGATGGGTGCATATGGTGCTGCGCTGTACGCCAAATCCGAACGTGCGCTGCATGCAGGCGAGAGCACGCTGCTTTCCCTTGATGCGCTTGAGCATTTCATCCATCATGCAAAGCAGATCAATTGCGGCCTGTGCGAAAACCATTGCCATCTGATTGTCAATGACTTCGGCGGCGGGCGGCGCTTCATCAGCGGCAACCGCTGCGACCGTCCGACTTCCGGCGGCAAACAGTCCAGCGGGCTGAACCTTTACGCATACAAGCAGCAAAAACTTCAAGCCATCATGAACGACAGGCACGAAAACGCGCCTCGCGGCACCATTGGCCTGCCGCTTGGGTTGAACCTTTACGAACTTCTCCCCTTCTGGCACGCGCTGTTTTCAAGCCTCGGCTTCGATGTTGTCGTCTCTCCATTCGGAAGCCGTAAGCTCTATATCTCCGGTCAGGCAACCATTCCGTCGGACACGGTCTGCTTCCCGGCCAAGCTGATGCACGGCCACATTGAAAATCTGATCAAGCAGGGCGTCAAAACCATCTTCTATCCCTGCATGAGCTACAATATCGATGAGCACCTCGGCGACAACCATTACAACTGTCCAGTCGTCGCGTATTATCCTGAAGTGATCGCTGCCAACATGCCGGACATCCAGAAGATTGACTTCATCCATGATTATGTAGGCATTGACCATCGCCGCATCTTCCCGAAGAAACTGTTTGGAATTCTCAAGCAGCACTTCACCGATATCACGCTTCGTGAAGTGCGGCATGCCTGCGATGCAGCCTATGACGCGCTGGATGCTTACAGAAAGGATATCTGCCGTGCCGGCGAAGAAATGATCAAAAAAGCGCGCGAAGAAAACAGGCGCATCATCGTGCTGGCAGGCCGTCCGTATCATGTCGATCCCGAAATCAATCACGGCATTGACAAACTGATTGCCGGTTTCGGTGCCGCCGTCATCACAGAAGATGCGCTTTCCCCGCAGATGCACAAGGAACCCGTCGGCGTCCTCAACCAGTGGACATATCACGCGCGTCTGTACGCCGCTGCCCGCTATATCGCCGATCAGAAAGACATGAACCTCGTTCAGCTCGTCTCCTTCGGCTGCGGCGTGGATGCCATTACAACCGATGAAGTGCGCGAACTTCTCGAATCCAAAGGCAAGATTTATACCCAGATCAAAATTGACGAAATCACCAACCTCGGCGCGGTTCGCATCCGCCTGCGTTCCCTTTTCGCTGCCATCAGGCAGCAGCAGGCGCTTGAAAAGGAGGCTTAAGCCATGTCCGCTGAACACGTTGAATTTACTAAAGAAATGCGCGAAGCTGGGTATACCATCCTCGCGCCGAACATGCTGCACTTTCATTTTTCGCTTCTGGAAAAGGTGTTCCGTCTCAACGGCTATAACGTTGAAATTCTCACCAATGACGGGCCCAATGTCATGGCCGAGGGACTGAAATATGTGCACAATGATACCTGCGTTCCGGCGCTGCTTGTCATCGGCCAGTTTCTTGACGCACTGCATTCCGGCAAGTATGACCTTCATAAAGTGGCATTGGCCATCACGCAGACTGGCGGCGGCTGCCGCGCCAGCAATTATATCTTTCTGCTCAGAAAGGCACTCAAAAAAGCTGGTCTTTCTTTCATCCCTGTCATTTCAATCAATATGAGCGGCCTTGAAAGCGCGTCCGGTTTCAAAATTACGGTTCCGCTCGTGCGTCAGGCGCTCTCTTCCCTCGTCTACGGCGACTGCATCATGCAGGTTTCCAACCAGACGCGTCCATATGAGTTTAACAAAGGTGAGACAGATGCGCTGATTGACCAGTGGAACAACGCACTGATTGCTCAATTCAACCGCGGGCACGGCTTGTCTGCCAAAGAAATGCGCGCAAATCTCCATCAGATTGTAGCAGATTTTGATGCCATTCCCCGGAGCCGTGAAAAAAAGACCCGCGTGGGAATTGTAGGAGAAATTTATGTTAAGTATTCTCCTCTGGGCAACAACCATCTTGAAGATTTCCTGCGCACACAGAACTGCGAATACATGCTGCCCGGAATTATGGGCTTTATGCTCTTCAAAGTGGACAACCGTCTGGAAGATTTTCACCTCTATGGCGGCAGCCTCGTCAAATACGCCTTCTGTACGGCGCTGATGCGCTACTGCACAAAGCTTGAAAAGATGCTGATTGATGCCATCTCTTCTTCTCCATCGTTTGTCCCGCCCTCCCCGTTTGCGCACACCAAGACGCTTGTGAAGGGCGTCATCGGCTATGGCAGCAAGATGGGCGAAGGCTGGCTTTTGACGGCAGAGATGCTGGAGCTGGCTGAAAACGGCTATGAGAACATCATTTGCGCCCAGCCTTTCGGCTGCCTGCCCAACCATATCTGCGGCAAAGGCATGATCCGCAAATTGACGCAGGTTCACCCCGGTATCAATATCGTCCCCATTGACTACGACCTGTCGGCCACAAAGGTCAATCAGGAAAACCGCATTCGCCTGATGCTCGCCGTTGCGCATGATGTTGATGCCAAGCGTCAGCAGCAGAATCTGCTCATCGCGCAGGATGAAAGCGAATGCTGCGGCCATTGTGCCGGTTGTGCCAGAGCTGAATAAAGAAAGCTTCCTGCACAGCAGGAAAAAACCTGTGTTTCAAATTGAGTGCATAAAATAGACGAGTAAATGCCCCGAAAGGGAGCGTTTATTCGTCTTCTTTTGTATGAAGGCCGTACCGCATAATGCAAATTGCAATACCAAATTGGACGCTTGGTTAAAATAAAGTTCTTTTCTCACGCACGATAGACTCTGTCAAGCTGCGCCGCAACAGGTTTTCTGGAGCAGCATATCCAAGACGCTTGAGTTTGGATTGCCATGGGACACCATGGCGAGTGTTCTTGCAGCATTTGAAAAACTGTAAGAACACTCGTCTTTTTTTATTGTTCATCCGGCGATTTCAGTTGGAGTGTAGTTGACGAAAACAGGGCTGTTGCAAAATAACCTTTCAAAAAATAATGCATAAAAATCAACCATCAAAAGATGCAAAGCCGCTTCATTGGAGAGCTGATTTTTATTTTAACTTCTAATGTTTCGTGCAGATTGCTCTTGCGTTTTCATTTTGCAGCAGACGCATTGGCGGTCACATCTGGAAGACACTCATTTGATTTTCGTATGTCTGTTCTGTTGCAAAAAACTCCCTTTCCAGAAGAAAAGGGAGTTTGATTGTTTTTTACTTGTCCTCATAGCCCAGCGTGCGCAGATCATCCATGCGGTTGCGCCAATCCTCGCGGATCTTCACCCAAAGCTGGAGGTTCACATGCGTGCCCAGCAGATTCTCGATGTCACGGCGGGCTTCCTGTCCGATGGTGCGCAGCATGGCGCCCTGTTTGCCGATGATGATGCCCTTATGGCTGGCACGCTCACAGTAGATCGTGGCATGAATCTCCGTCATATTGTCAGACAGCTTGTTGATAGCCATCATCTCCACGCCGATGCCGTGCGGCACTTCATCGCGCAGGTGACGCAGTGCCTTTTCACGGATGATTTCCGCGCAGATCACGCGCTCGGGCTGATCGGTCATCATGTCATCCGGGAAATACTTCGGCCCTTCCGGCAAATAAGAAACAATCAGCTTCTTGAGTTCATCCATGTTTTTGCCGGTGCGCGCGCTGATTGGCACAATCGCATCATAGCCTGCATCTGAGAAGGACTGAATGGCGTGCATCAGACGGGCTTCGTCCACAATATCAGTCTTGTTGAGTACAAGAATCTTCCTGATCTTGCGGGAGGCCATGTCCTCAACGATTGCACGATCCTGATTGCCAATGTCGTTTGCATCCACCAGCACGAGCAGAAGGTCAATGCCCTCCATCGCATCCTGAACGCTCTTGACCATATACTCGCCCAGACGGGTTCGCGGCTTGTGCAATCCCGGCGTATCCAGAAAAACAACCTGCCAATTTTCGTCCGTAGCAACGCCCATGATGCGGTTGCGCGTGGTTTGCGGCTTATTGCTGACAATGGCAACCTTTTCACCCACCATAGCGTTCATCAGTGTGGACTTGCCGACATTCGGGCGGCCGACAATTGCAGCAAAACCCGAGAAAAATGCATTCTTCTTTTCCATATGTTCTCCGTTATAACGTTGTCGATGGGTTATTTTTCCAGCGATTCCGGGCCAAAGCTCCGGGGCAAAAGCTCTTGGAGTGTGGATTTATACACATTACCATCCCAAGTGACCAATATATCCAAATCTGCGGCAAACTCACGCAGGGACTGTCTGCATGCGCCGCACGGGAAGGGCGCCGAGCCGCTTCCTGCAATGGCAATCTTTGTGAAATGGCGGGCGCCTTCGCTGACCGCCTTCACAAGTGCCGTTCGTTCGGCGCAGAACGCATTGCCGTATGCCGCATTCTCAACGTTGCATCCAGTAAAAACGCGTCCATCTTCGCACAGAAGCGCCGCCCCGACTGCGTAGTGGGAATACGGCGAGTAGGAAAATTTTCTGGCTTCAATCGCCATATCCATCAGTTCCTGATCCGTCATTTTCATTCCTCCTCCCGGGTCAAGCCAATTGAACGGAGCGCTTTTTCCTCCATCGCTCGCATTTTCAGCTTGTCTTCATCTGTCATATGATCGTAGCCCATCAGGTGAAACAGCCCGTGCGTCAAAAGATAGCCGCATTCCCGGCGGTTGCTGTGGCCATACTCGTTCGCCTGGGCGTATACATGATCCATCGAGATAACGATATCTCCAAGTGCACAGGCACCCGTCTCCGGGTCATATTCGCGCCGAAGCAGATTTTCGGAATCCTTCGCCGTTCTGCCCGCGCCATAATTGACCGTTGGAAAAGACAGGACGTCTGTAGAAACATCTTTTTGACGCTGTGCAGCGTTGATTGCACGGATCTCGTCATCATTGACCACTTCAATGAACACGGACAGAGGGCAATCTATCCCTTCTGCCTCTTGCGCTGCATCTGCGCAGCGCTGCATAAGCATACGCGTCTGATCATCAACAAGCCCGCGCTCATCCTCAAATTCAAGCTTCATGTTTTTCTTCCGCCTTCTTTTCTCCTTCAGCCGCTTCGTCTTCCTGTTTGGCTTTTTGTTTCATGCGCTGCTGATTGTGTCTGGCTGCCCGCTTCAAATCCACGCTGGGATATTCAATTCGTTCATGGAATACGCCCTGCAAAACCTTTTCAAAAGCCGTACAGATGCGGCCAATGTCGCTGAACGTCAATGGACATTCATCAAGCTGGCCATCCTCCATCTTGCCGCGCACGAGCTTGCGAATCAGCGCTGAAATCTTATCCTGTGTGGGTTCTGACAGGGAGCGTACAGCGGCTTCCACCGTATCCGCCAGCATCAGGATGGCTGCTTCTGCCGTCTGCGGTTTGGGACCATCGTAACGAAAATCACGAACATCCACATTTTCTTCGCCAAACTGTTTGACCGCCTTCGCGTAGAAATACATAACCGGCGTGTCTCCATGATGCTGGCAGATCATGTCAATGATCTGCTCCGGCAGATGGTGCTTTCTGGCCAATTCTGCGCCGTCCCGCGTATGCTCGGTCAAAATAGCCGTAGACACACGCGGATCGGTCTTATCATGCGGATTTTCGCCCATTTGGTTCTCTTTGAAATACAGCGGACGAATCAGCTTGCCTATATCGTGATAATATGCGCCGACACGCGCCAGAAGCGCATTGGCCCCGACTTCTTCTGCCGCCGCCTCTGCCAGATTAGCAACCACCATGCTATGATGATAGGTGCCAGGGGTCTCAATCATCAGACGGCGCAGAAGCGGCTGATTCGGATTGGACAGCTCAATCAGCTTCGAGGATGTCACAAGGTTAAAGCCGGCTTCAAGTATCGGCTGCAAACCAACACATAAAACCGATGACATCAGGGATCCGACAATGGCATAAGACGCTTCCGAGAAGATGCTGCCAAGATCATTAGACGTCAGCGCGCCAACGCATACGATGATCAGGAAATTAATGCCGCCCACCACAAGCCCCGTGATGACCGAAAAGATACGAGCCGCATTCTTTCGCAGCATGTAGATGGCCGTCATGCCGCCGACATTGGCCATCAGAATGACGCTGAGCATCTGAGAAGTGGCCAGATTGGCGCCCTTTTCCATCAGAAACGCAATGAGCAGCGACACCACCAGATTGACCACATATGCCTGCCTGTCCCCCAGAAGGTTGACCGCAAGCATCGCGCCCAACACAATCGGCATGGCATTGATGCTGACATACTCCCCGACAACAAGGCTGAGCGCCACTGTCAGCCCGCCTACAAGCAAAAGAACCAGCGAGCTTCTTGTCACATGGATCATATCCGGCGCAAAAATCACTACAAACAGATATGCACCCGCCAGAATCAGCGCGAGGATACCTGCTGCGCCCAGATACAGTGCAAAATCAAAGCTGTTGCCCTGCAATAGCCCAAGAGAATCCAGCACAGCAATCTGATCAGCACGGATGCGGTCTCCCTTGACGACAATGTTCTGATCCTGCTTGTAAACAACAGGCTCTACCGCATCGCTCGCCTTCTGGCGATTGGCTTCTGTCGCTTCCTGATCAATCAGCATATTAGGCTGCAAACAGCTGCGCAGCGTTGGAATCGCTACATTATACCACAGGTCTGTTCTCGTGTTGTAGGACACAATCTGCTGAATGTTGTTGATGGCATCGTTAATCTGGCCTTCCGTGATGGTGGAAACAAGAGCAGTTTTTGTAGCAGAGCTTAAAGACTGCGTTAAATTTTCAAAATCATGCCCATCCGTTTTCATCAGCGTCTGAAGCTGATAGTTGCTCAGCGTAATTTTTGTCAGAAGACCGGAGGCCTGTGTATAGTCTTCTTCCTTAAATTCGCCATCCCCTTCCCAGCCGGTTCGGATCTGTTCGCCCAGTTCACGCACAGAACGCAGTTCGGAGAAAATAGCGTCCATATCGGAAAGAACCGTCTTTGACACGCTGTCATCCTTGTAATAAACAGGAGACACTGCTTCCGCCGCGGTCTGCCGGCGGCGCTTTGTCGCAATTTCGTCCACAATATCCTTGCTGGCTGTAATCGTCTTGGGCGCAACATCGCCGACACTCAGATCATACTGTTCCGGCGATATTGCAAACAGACACAGAACGAGCAAAATCAGGTAAGTCATCACGCAAAACAGCACCTGCCGCACACGCAGACTCAGGTTTTCAAATCCTTTTGTCGTCTCTTCCACTGTACTCTTCCTCCTTTGCGGCATAAGCATCGTAGGCGCAGACAATCCTTTGCACCAGTTCATGGCGCACGACATCCTGATGCCCCAGATGCATGATGGCAATGTCCTGCACACCCGAAAGCACCTCAACCGCTTCGATCAGGCCGCTCTTTCTGCCGCGCGGCAAATCAATTTGGGATGTGTCTCCCGTGACCACAATTCTGGAGCGGAAGCCCATGCGCGTCAGAAACATCTTCATTTGCTCCTGCGTGGTATTTTGCGCCTCATCCAGAATGATAAATGCATCGGAGAGCGTCCGCCCGCGCATGTAAGCCAGCGGAGCAATCTCAATAATCCCGCGCTCCTGCATCCGCTGACACGTTTCTGCCCCCATCATGTCAAACAATGCATCGTAAAGCGGGCGCAGATACGGGTCAACCTTCTGCGTAAGGTCGCCAGGCAAAAAGCCAAGCTTCTCTCCCGCTTCAACCGCCGGACGCGTCAGAACGATTCTTTCCACGTCCTTTTTCTTTAACGCAGACACAGCCATCGCTATCGCCAGATATGTCTTTCCCGTGCCGGCAGGGCCCACGGCAAACGTCAGCGTATTGCGCTTCATGGCTTTTACATATTCCTTCTGGCCCAGCGTCTTGCAGCGAATCGGCTTTCCCCTGTACGTAGTTGCAACGACTTCACTGTACAGTCCATCCAGCTCGTCCAGTTCATCCTTTTCACACAGTGCCGCCGCATAGCGGACAACCGCCGTGTCCACGCGTTCACCGCGGCCTGCAAGCTTGATGAGGCTGCGAAGAATTTTCTGCGTATCGTCGACCGATTTTTCCGTTCCACCCTCCACGACGAGTTCTCCGCCGCGCAGAGCGATTTTCACATCCATTAAATGTTCCAGCAGGCGGATATTTTCATCCCCTGTGCCAAACAAACTCTGCAATGCCCCGGATGCCGAGGCTAAACTCTGTTCATCTGCCAAAGAAGCAGTCCTCCCGTAATCCCGAAATCGGGACATCATTCAATTATTCCGAGCTGATTCGTCCAGCGATATCCTTTTCATATTCAAGGACAACCTTTGCACACACCATCTCATTTTCTATTATACTATACTCTACCCATTTTTCAAGGATTTCAGTGCCGGGCGGACAGTTTAATTTCGCAATTTTCTCTGCCGCCCCCTGTGCTTGACTGCGCGCGTCATTTTCTGCGCGTTCACGCGGCACATAAACCACTTCTGCCATTGTCTCAATTCGCCGCCAGACTGGCAGATATAACCCCACAATGGGCTGACGCACCACGGTGACATCCTGTTCCTTGAACGGCTTGGCGTCCACGACAACGCGGCTGCTCCATGGGCTTTCCAATGTCACGCGCTGGCGAATCAGTCCCGTCTCAACTGTCCCCGTTCTTGCCAGCGAAACGCGAGCCTCCCCCTGCGAAAAAACGCGTGCATAGACTTTTCCTTCTGCCTGAACAGCATTTGTTCCTTCAAGCGTCGGCTCTTCTCCGGAAATGAGCACCTGTCCCCTTCTGACAGCTTGTCCAGGCTCCACCCTCGGTGTACCGCTCTGCACGCTCATGCTCAAAACAATACCGGCCTGTGCCGCCACAATATCCATGCCGCTGCCCTGCACGGCGTTTTGTTCCCCCTGCCGCGCCGGGCGGCAGTCCACCACAAGCGTACTGCCTTCAAAACGCGCAGCTGTATGGGCAAGTCCGGGCAAGCGAAGCGCCAGCCTGTCCGAGAGTTCATCCGTAGAAACCCCCTTCTTCCATCTGCTGATGTGCGCTTCTTCAAGGCAGCGGAAAACCTCCGCTTCATGCTCTCCTGCACCCAGAACTTCTACCTGGAGCACCATTTGGGAAGACAGGAAAATCAGAAAAACCCCCAGAAGCGCTCCTGCTGCTAACGTGCCTTTGCGTTTGATCCCATACAAAATGCGCCAAACAAGCCCCGCGTGCGCTTCCTTCACCTGCCAGCCATAACGCTCGCAGAGTTGGCGCATCTGCGTCTCCTGTCTGTCCGGCACACTCACCATCATGCCGCCCGCATCAACCCGCCGCACCCGGCGAAGCAGAATACCCGATTCCGCCGCCTTTTCCAGCAGCCGCTCCAGATTCAGACCCCCGACCTCAAGGTCCATTCTTCTCCCCCCTGTCAGGCCCCATAGGTCACCGTAATCACTTCTCCGTCAATCAGCGCTGCATCTACGGACATTTCCCGAAGCCGCAGTTCCTTTCCCTCAACCGTTAAAATGCCGCGGCCTGTTTTCAGCCGAATCCGTTGTGCTGTCAGCTCCACAACGCCGTGTTGTCCCTCCACAAGCGCCGCACTGCGTCCCGTCATGGTTACGCGTGCGCAGTCGCTTACAGCGTCCTCCGGCAAACCGGCATGCAGCATCAGCAGCCGTGTCTTTTTCTTCAAATTGTTCCCTCCTCAGCTGGTCATTCAGCCTCAAAAGAAGGTATGCGCCGCAGCGGTCTGCAAGAACACACGGATGGCAAGCAAAAAGGCGGGAATCTCTCCCGCCTTGATATGGTTTTTAATGTGCCAGCCGCAGCGCGTTTTCCTTTCCCAGCGCGTACAGGCTGTCATACGATACAACGCGCTTAATCGTGAGCGCCAATTCAAAATACTCGTCCAAGCTGTGCTGGCAATGCTCCAGATGAATCATCATCTGCTCATATACTTCTTGCTTTGTCATCTCTTCCTGCGGCAGCGCAATCAGTCGCATATGATGCGGATTGATGATCAGAAGCACGAAACTCACGCGCGAATCGCCATTTTCAAAGATATTCTTCAGAGCATTTTCCAAACGCTCCCGTCCATAGCGCCACACTTCCGACAGGAAGTAATCCCCCTGCGGCAGCCGGAACGAAGACATCGCCACTGGACGAGAAGCATCCAGATTGGTCATCCTCAAAGACCGCATGCGCTCGTCAATCTTTGTCTGATCGTATGGCGCGCCGCGCAGAAGATCGCACAGAAATTCACCCTGCATAGCGCGTGTCAGGTCATCCACCTGCTTATTGCGCCTGACTGCATCGCGAGCCGACAAAAGACGGCGGGCATTGCTGATTTCGCGGCGAAGGCGTGCTTCATCGCGCGCAGTCTCCATCCCCAGCATTTCGGGACGACGGGACAGGTACGCAAATAAGCGTTTGCCTTCGCTGACAGACAGCAGCCAGGAAATCGCATCAAAGCGGTTTTTAGACAACTTTTCAATGCCTTCCTGTGCATTTGCCGCGACTGTCGGCTTCTCAAATCCCAGATTTTCCCATTCAGAATAGTGCTGATACAACGAACGTATTTCTTCCTTATCGGAAACCAGCAGAAGTTTATACATGGTTCCTCCACGAATCTTTTTTCATCAACTGCATGTAACAAACATATATGGTTCTATTATAGGTCAAATTCCCGTCAAAAACAAGCATCCCGGTCATTTTCTTTAAAATTGAGTGAAAAACAGGCTGATTCAGAGATTTTGAGCAAAGAAAAAAGAGCTGCCGCAAGGTTTTCCCTTCGCAGCAGCTCTTTGCTTCTTACTTCATGACCTTCGGGTAGGTCTCCACCGTTGCCTCGGACACCCACTGTGTCAATGCCGCCTCAAAGGCTGCATCCTGTGCCTGAGCAAGCAGCTGATCATGCAGGGCAGTTTTGATCTCGTCGGTCATTTCCACAACGCCCGCCGGGATATCACCCGCGTACTGAAGAATGTGATAGCCGTAGCCCGTCTTAACCAAACCGGACACGTCTCCCACATTGGCAAGCGCCATAGCAGCCTCCTGGAAGCTCGGCTCGTAAACGCTCAAGCCTTCGCGCACAAGATAACCGCGTGTCTTGTTCGGCTCGCTGTTCATGCCCTGATCCTTGCCGTATGCTTCAATCAGCTCATCAAAGTTCGTTCCTTCCTGAGCCTTGGCAAGCGCTTCCTCTGCGATGGGCAGAATCTCCTCATACGCTGCTGCCATCACTTCGTCCAGCTTGGTCTGCTTTTCAGCAATCGCCGGTTCCTGCTCTGCAACAGTCGCCTCAAGAGAAGCTACCTGCTCATTGTAGCTGTTGAGCGCATCCTCGTCATACTTCGAGACATCCTGCGCCTTCAAATCTGCCAACTGCTTGTTGGCATCGTCCAGCGTGTTCTGCGCCGTTCTGATTTCCGTGTTCAGTGCGTCAATTTCGCTCTGCTTTTCATCGGAGAACTTGACCAGCAGATTCTTAACGCCACGATATCCTTCCGGCGCATAGTAGTTGACCGTACCGCGCTGTTCAGCCGCCACGTAGCCGTTAGGCGACTCATCATAGCTTTCTTTCTGCTGTGCAGCAATGGCGTCAAACTCTGCCTTAATCTGCTCGTCCGTTACAACAACGTCCTTCACGGCATACTCGCGAACCTTCTGCGCCTGTACTTCCGACGCCTTGCTGTCGATCAGATACTCACGCGTATAGCCGATCGCTTCCAGATCCTTGAGCAGCATCTCGTCCAGCTCCGCATTGGTCACAGTCGCCTTAGGCGTCGTATCATTAGCTGCTTCGCCAGCAGTGGCTTCGCTCTCAACGGCTTCACCAGCGGTGGCTTCGACAGCAGCCGCTTCGCCAGCAGTCGCTTCGGCTTTAAGACGCTCGGCCTCTTCTTCAACCGTTTCCAGATCCGGGTAGTTCTGGAAACGAATCATCATCTTATACAGATCCAACATCTGGTCGGCTTCAGCCTCAACCCCAGCCTGATCCTCTTCGGGCAGCGGATCAAAGCCCAGCTCCTTGATCTTGTCGCCAAGAACGGTGCTCTCAATCATCTGCTCCAGAGCAGATTCACCATATGCCTTGATGTCGTCTTCCGTCAGCTGCATGGCGCTGCCAAAATACTGCATGGCATACTGCTGATAGTAGCTGGCCAGATAATCCCTGTATGCCAGCCATTCAGCCTTGGTGATCTCGGTATCGTTGACCTTTGCCACCACCTGATTGCCATCCAGCTCAGCATCATAGCCGATCAGATTGCAGCCGGACATCATCATCACCGCCGCAAGCAGCATGGCGATCAATGCGATTCCCTTTTTCATAACTCGTTCTCTTCCTTTCAGCCTAAACTCGACAATATACATCCAATTATAATAAGCCGTCTTGAAATTGTCAAGCAAACTCAGGCAGTTGTCCGGCAGTCTGTAAAAATTCACGTTCGTTTCACAATTTTCTTTCCAGAATTTTCACGCCGAACCATTTACTCAGCGTCTTATTGGGCCATTCGTCCGGATTTTCGGACAATATGATGCCCATTGTGAACGGCGATTCGCTGGGGACGCTGTCAATTTCCACGCTCTCCTCCCCTGCAGAAACAGCCTGCTGAATTCTGTCCAGCTGAATCTGCCACCTTGCTTCATGAGCACGGACATCCCCAGCAGCCTGGACGCTCCTCGCCGCTGTCAAGACAAGCAGCACAAGCGCCAGTTTTTCCATCTTGACATCAGCCGCAAGCGTCAGACATGCTGCAAGCGCCAAAACAACAGTGCTTGTCAGCGACCTGTCCGACAATTCTGGAGAAGCCACCATGGCAAACGCACAAAGAAGCGAACATGCAAACAGAATTGCTGCCCATACTGTACGCACTTTCGTGCTTTTGCGCTTGTATATAAGGAAAGCAGCCACGATCCATAAAATCACCGTGTACAATCCTGTGTACAGCGCAATAATGACCATACGCTTAATGAATTCCAACAGCATGGACTCATAGCTGTACACAGATGCTCGGGCAAAATTGCCCGGAGCCAGAATCATGAGCGCCGCACCTGCTGCCTGCGCAAAAAGCGCCGCCGCCTGCCACGGGCGGACAGGTCTGTTTTTTCTCCAGTCCATCAGCAGCAAACATGCCGTCATAGCCAGCACACCGCAGGCCGTATTTTCATTTGTCCAGCCCGCAAGGAAGGACAGCACAACAGCCAGAACGCCTCCATGCTTCGAGAAAAAACCGCCTTCCGCCGCATTTCGGTACAAAAGCAGCGGCAGAAGCCCCAGCGCTGTGCCCCACAAATAGTTGCATGCGCCGTCCAGCCAGAGGAACACCGTGCCGAAAAATGGAAGAAACAGCATAAAAAACGCATGTGCAAACGCAAGAATCGGCCAGCAGTATGCCTTTTCGCGTGGCTTTGACAGCGCGTAGATTTCAAGAAGAAGCAGCACATACATGCCCGTATTCAAAACATTGAATACCGCTTTGCCCCAATACAAAAAAATCTGTGCAAGCGCATGGACAATGCTTCTTCCGCCCCATAGATTGTAATGTTCTATCTGAGAGGCAATTACATCGAAAAAGCCGCTGACCGGCTTGCCCGTAGCCCAACTGATGCTGTAATCATAATCATCCATCTGCAACGGCGTATGGTGATTCAGATACAGCATCGTGCCGGCTATCATTGCCAGCAGCAGCACAAAAATCAGCTGATGCCTGCGCTTTGTGCAGGCATCAGACGTGCTCACGCGCTTACCGGGCAGATATCTACACCCGGCAGTCTCGCTTCCAAATCTCTTGCAAAGTCCAGAGCATTCGTTCCAGGCGCAACACCAAGTACCACTACGCCGATTTCATTCTTTTTCGCATAGTCGCACAGCGTCGCCTTTGGGTCTTTGGCATGAAGGACGGTCATATCTGCGCCCACTTCATTGCTCCGGCGCAGGAGATATTCAAGCGCTTCCGCTTCATTCTCCCCGCTTCCCATGAAGTGTTCTCCTTCATGCGCCACGTGCACCACATGTACTTCGACACTGTGTATCTGCGCAATTCGTGCGCCTTCTCTGATCAGGCGTTCACACGTTTTCTGGCCAGTCACGCAGACCATTACATCGTTTTTCATTCGTCCTTTCCTTTCTGCAACCCCATGACATAGCTGCCGTGGCTGGTCACTTTTACGTTCTGTCCAATCAGTGCTTCAGGCACTTCTCTGGTGTATTCCATCAGAAATCGGCGTTCGCCTTCCACGGATAAATCTTCGTACACATTGATGATCATTTCCCGAAAGTTCACGCCGCTCTCGTAAACCGGTTCTTTTCCAAAAGACATCACACAGCCGACCGTATCATGGCAAAGCCCGCCCATGATTTCATCCAGATAGCGTCCATACCGAATCACCGGCATCAGCCGCAGATCCCAAAGAAAAATCGCCGAAATACATGCCGCCGCAAATCCGATAATGGCCAGCGCTTCATTCCTCACGACAAACCCTGCTGTTCCCACTACGAAACAGGGCAATACACACAGCAGCATGATCCAAATCTCACGCTTCATTTTCCTGCGGTTCTTTTCGCAGTCTTCTGCCTGATAGAACACAGTCTTTTCCTCCTGGCACTTTATGCTCCCTGCACCGGCCCGAATGCACGAAAGCGCACACTGCCGTTTTCGTATTCAATGACCCCCGTTGAACCGCGGACGGTCTTTTTCTCCATACACAATTTCAACAGCTTTTCTGTCATTTCCGGCCCGCCCGCACGGACAAGCGCATCTTTCCAAATCGTAAAGGTGCAGCCTTCGCGGAAACGCGTGCAATAAAATGATCGGGAATTCTCCGCAATTCTGCCTTGTCCGCACACCGGACAGGAAACGCCCAAATCATGCGGCCGCCTGCCCCTGCGTTCCTCTTTTTCAAAAGACACATCGGGCGATTCCCCTGCCTTGTTCACAAGGAACGTCGCCAGGCGCGCAATGCCCGTGCGGAAACGTTCTTCCACGTCCCTGCCTTTTGCAATTTCCGACAACGCCCGTTCCCATCGTCCCGTCGTTTCCGGCGAAGCAATTTCAGCCGGGACTGCCTCAATCAGGCGCACGCCTTTATCCGTTGCAACAAGATTTTTTCCGCTTCTTTTTACATATCCAACGCTGATCAGCCGCTCAATGATCGCCGCACGCGTTGCCGGTGTGCCCAGTGCGCAATCCTTCATCTCTTCACGTACAGCCTCGTCTTCAATCTGACGGCCTGCTCGTTCCATATCCAGCAGGATGGTTGCATCGTTATATTCCTTGGGCGGCTTTGTCTCTTCATCCTTGACCCGAGATGCACGGCAGAGTCTTGTATCTCCCTTGGACAGCGCAGGCAGCTCCTGTTCATCCTCGTCCTTTTTTCTGCGGCGCTGTGTGCCAGCGTCCGCATAGACGGCCTTCCATCCTTCCTGCGTGACTGACTTTCCGCTGGATAAAAAATGATCCTCGCCCACTGCCGTCACAACATGAAGCGCATCATACTCATAATTCGGATAAAACTCAGCAGCCAGACGTCTGGCAACCATTTCATAAAGGTTTCGCTCATCCGCTGTCAAAGTCAGATTCTCTGTGCGCTTTCCAGTGGGAATAATCGCATGATGATCGGTGAGTTTTTCGTCATCAAACACACGCCGCGTCAGCTTCACGCCATAAGAAAGGGCCTGTTCGCCAAGCGGCTTCAAATTGCCATCCAGCATCGACAGCGTATGTTTCACCTTGTCCACCATATCATGGGAAAGATAGCGGCTGTCCGTTCTGGGATACGTCAGCAGCTTGTGCTGTTCATAGAGTTTCTGCGCGGTTGCCAGCGTTTTTTTTGCCGTAAAGCCCAGCTGGGCATTGGCTTCACGCTGCAGCGTTGTCAAATCATACAAAAGCGGCGGACGAACAGACTTTTTCTCCCGCTTGTCCTCCACAACCTGCCCCATCTTTCCGTGTACACGGTTGGCAATCTGCTCTGCCTGTGCACGCTGTGCGATGCGGCGCTCACCATTTGTATCAATGTAGACACCCCGATAGTCACCGAAATCCGCATGTACAGTGTAGTACGGCTGCGGCACAAAAGCGTCAATTTCCTTGCGCCTTTTAACCATCATGCTAAGCGTTGGGGTCTGAACGCGTCCTATAGACAACAAAACGCCATAGCGCAGCGTATAAGCGCGCGTGGCGTTCATGCCGATGATCCAGTCCGCATCGGCGCGGCACCGCGCACTCTTATACAGCGCATCATATGCTGAGGACGGCTTGAGCGTCTCAAAGCCCATGCGGATAGCTTCATCAGTCATGGAGGAAATCCATAGCCGCAGAACGGGCTTTTTGCACTTTGCCTGTTCATAGATGTAGCGAAAAATGAGTTCGCCCTCTCGCCCGGAGTCCGTTGCGCAGATAATCGTCTGCGTCTCCGCGCTGAGCATAAGCTTTTTGACAATGTTGTATTGATTTCTGGTCTTTTTGATGACCTTGGTTTCCATGTTTTCCGGAAGGATCGGCAGGTCTTGCCTGCGCCATTTTTTGTAGCGTTCATCAAGCTCCTGCGGCTCCTTGAGCGTCACCAGATGCCCCAGCGCCCATGTGACGACATAGCCGCTGCCCATCAGGCAGCTTTCGCCTTTGGCCTTCGCCCCCAGAACGCGGGCAATATCCCGCGCAACGGACGGCTTTTCAGCAACGACAAGCGTGTGCATAATTTCCCCCGTTCCTTATGCGCCCTGCTGCAAGCTGGCAAAACGCGTATACTGTCCCAGCCAGGCCAGTTTCACCGTGCCCAGAGGGCCGTTGCGCTGCTTGGCAACGATGACTTCCGCGATGTTTTTGTCCTCGGTATTGGGGTCATAGTACTCTTCTCTGTGCAGGAACATGATGACGTCTGCATCCTGTTCGATAGCGCCGGAATCTCGCAGGTCAGACAGTATCGGCCGCTTATCCGAACGCTGTGCGCCTGCGCGCGAAAGCTGCGCCAGTGCCACAAGCGGTACGTTCAGTTCCTTGGCAATGCTTTTGAGGTTTCTGGAGATTTCGCTGACCTCGTTCTGCCTGTTTTCCACGCGGCCGTCAGCACTCATCAGCTGCAAATAGTCCACCATGATGAGATCAAGCCCATGCTCCATCTTCAAACGGCGGCAGCGCGAACGCAGCTGAGAAGGTGTAATGCCAGAGGTATCGTCAATATATATGTTAGAAGAAGCCAGCGGGCCAAGTGCTGCCGACAGCGACAGCCAGTCGTCATCTTTAAGCGAGCCATGGCGAACAGCCTGCATATCCACGCGGGCATCGGCGCACAGAAGGCGCATCGCCAGCTGATCTTTCGGCATTTCCAGCGAAAAAACAGCCGCCGTGCGCCCGGCAATCGTCGCCGCATGGGCAATGAGGTTCATGCCAAAGCTCGTCTTGCCCATGGAAGGACGCGCGCCGACAATCACCAGTTCGCCGCCGTGCAGGCCCGTGAGCAGATTGTCCAGATCAATGAAACCGGTGGGAACGCCGTCAATGCCGCCCTTGAGCTTTGTCAGCTCCTCAATACGGATATAGGTTTCCGGCAGAACCTCCGCAATGTGCGTCAGCGATGCGCCGTCATGGCGGCGCATGACGATATCAAAAATTGATTTTTCCGCTACGCCCAGAATATCCGATACCGGATCTTCCTGCCGATAGCAGGAGGCCGCAATATCACTTGTGGCCTTGATCATCCGCCTGAGTATTGCCTTTTCATCGACGATCTGTACATAGGCGCGGGCATTGACCGTAGAAGGCATGCACTGGGACAGCTCAACCAGATAGTTGGTGCCGCCCACACCCTCCAGCGTGCCGCGCCGGGAAAGTTCCTCGTCCACCGTGACCAAATCGACTGGCATGCCCTGCGTATTGAGCTGGTGCATGGCATCGAAGATTTCACGATGCGCAGGCTGATAGAAGTCGTCTGCTGTCAGCAGTTCAAAGGAGAGACTTAGGGCCTCTCTGTCCTGCATCATGCAGCCGAGTACGCTTTTCTCCGCATCGGCATTATTGGGCGGCACCCGCATGACTTGCTCGTCCAAATCGTTCTCTCCTCTCGGGTATTACGCCTTCGCCACTTCGACCTTGGCGACCATTTCTGCCGAAACACCGGCATACAGCTTAATCGTAACGTTGAAATCTCCCGCATTGCGGATGTTGGCCACATCAATGCGGCGCTTTTCCACCTTGACGCCGTACTGCTTAAACAGCTCTTCGGCAATTTCCTGAGATGTTACAGAACCATAGAGCCTTCCGCCTTCCGCGCCGCGCGCCGCAATCTTGATTGCCTTGCCGGAAATCTTCCTGCTGATCTCCTGTGCCTCAGCGCGTTCCACGTCCTGACGATGCTTCTTGGCAGAATTCGCATTGTTCACAGCGTTGACATTGGTCGCACTCGCCTCGCGGGCCAGCCCGCGCGGGAACAGGAAGTTGCGGGCATATCCGTCGGATGCCTCAATAATCTGATCCTTTTTGCCGGTTCCCTTGATATCCTTGAGCAAAATTACTTTCATGCTTATATCCTCCTTATTGCTTCTCTGCCTAAAGCAGATCATTCATTTTATACCGCACGCGGGTCAAACGGGTTGATCCTGTTCTCTGCCATTTCTGCACGCCTTCTGGTAAAGTCAAACGTCTGATCCATAATGCCCAGAATAATAGCTGTGGGTCTAAACATGAAATACCCCAGAATGAAGACCAGCCCCTGAATCATCACACTCTTGTTCTTTTTCTCCAGCCAGTAGCAGACGGCCGCAATGCCCTGGATTGCAAAAAGCTGCTCGAACACGCCGCCGAATACATAGTACATGCTGCTCATCGCAAATGGTACAATCTGAGCCAGGACAAACAGGGCCAGAAGTGTCAGCCCCAGCACTCGTCCCCAGCCAGTTGGCACATTCCACGTTTTGAGCGGCCGATAATCCTTCTTTTCTCCGCGGGAAAGAAGTCCCTTGCGCAAAACCGCCTGGCCCAAGAGACCTGCCGACACAGCGCCGGTTGCCATCTGCATCGGAATTTCAAGACGCAGGGCAGAATCCATCATCAGGATCAATGATTCAACCATCTGGCTGCGTGCAAGCGCATCCATGCCCGCAACTGTCCCATTTTGAGGTTCAATAATGCCCAGCTGTGCAAGAACCGCAAGCAGAGAATCCCCCAGCGCACCAGAGGCCTCAAACGCCTGACGAACCATGTTGGAAATTGCCGTCACCACATCGCTGCCCGACAAAACAGTCAAAAGCACCATGACGGCTCCCATGGATACAAACATCGCCAGACAGCCTGCCGCAACCCCCTGCCAGAACGGACGCTCCCGATCCACGACAACGCCGGATACGATAACCACCGGAATGAGCATTATGCCGGCTGCCACAGCACCCCAAAAGCCGAAAAGCGTTGTGCAAAGTGCCATCAGCATGGAAACGCAGATCACAACGCTCGCCGGCCCCACATAGCCCAGCAATGCAAGCAGCGCCACGGGTACCATGGTCATCACCTGCGGCATAACAGCTGCCGCCCCCAGCACCGGAGACAGGAACATGCAGGCAAAAACGCACAGTGCCGTCAGCCCCCAACGATTCTTCCTTCTAAAAACGGAAACTCTTTGATTGTTCACCTTGACTCCTTCTGACCCGGCAGCCTCTCGGCCGCGATCGAACATGTGTGACGCAAAGCGCCCGAATGAATATGAAAAATGTCCATTTGATATTATACCTCATTTTTTATCTTTTGTATAGTTAATCGGCCGCATTTCTGTTGTCGGTCAAGGAAACGTCAAATGAATCCGTACTTTTCTTTCCCATTGTTCATGAGCAGCATACTGTTTTCTGCTATCGGAAAATTTTTCTGCAAAGCACATCCATGCCCCAGCAGACACAAAACATCAATATCTCCAGAAAAATGATATACGTGTCATATCCCCAGCTAAACACCCATTCAAGCGGCGTCCCAGCGGGCGGAGCCGATAAAAAGAAAAAATCTGTTCCCAGCATGTGGTTAGTCAAACTGGCCATCAGTGCCGCGCCCTGCAAAAATACCATCATGCGCAGCGTCTGCCCGGAGCGCGGTTTTTCGCCCATGTATATACACAACATTGGAATCACGAGGATCAGCGCATGGGTCACAGCATAGGCAGCATCAAAAAGCCACTGCCACCGACTGACGGCCGGCGCTGGAAAAATAAGCGCAAGAAGTGCCCCCGGCATCCCCAGATACCACAGAAAATCAAGCAGTCCCGCGCGTTTTCCGGCAGATAGGCACACCGCTGCCAGCGCAGAAATGCTGCACAGATGCAGCGGCAACGCTTCCAGAACACGCCCCTGTACATACAGCATTCCCACCGTTGCCGCCATTGAGCAGACGAGCACAACGCCTGCCGCATGCCGAAGTTTTCTGTCCATGTGCTTCCCTCCTCTTTCGTATCTTTCCCGCCCCTTCCGTTTCTATGTATCACAAATGTCCTTTGCGCCGCTGCACATAAGTCTCCAGCAGCCGCCTGGCATCGAAAGCGCATATACCGCTTCGGCAAGCGGATCAAGAATCAGATAGTCTCCCTCCAGCTGGATCATTCTGGCTGGTCTTCCCGCTGATTTGATGTACGACAAAATGCGCATTCCGTCCCGCGAGACCGTATATATATATCCCTCCGTGGCACACAGAATGTCTTCTTTTCGACACCTGATCATGCCCGGCATCCCCAATAATGCCAGCGACTGACGTACACCCCCGGGGAAAACTGTCACAAGCGTTGTGTCCAGCGTGTCGTTCAGACACAGCGCATGAACCATTCCAGCTTTCAGCGCCACTGCGTAAACCATGCCAGGCATCGGCAATCGCTGCAAGACATGCAATGAGCGCGCAGAAAGAAGCACTGCTTCACCTGTTTCACCGCCTGCCACAGCCAGAACCCCGGCTGTTTCATCCAGCGCCATATCCCGCGGATACAGACCAGCCCGGTTGACAACAAGCGGCGCGCCGGATGCCGCGTCCATCAAAAGCACGCTGTCTGCTTCTGCGCACAGTGCAATCAGGCTGTTTTCAAAAATGTGCATCCTGTTGATACCCGGTCCGCCTGCAAACAGTGCTGTGGGCACAAGCATGCTGCTGTCAAGCTGCCAGATGACATTGCCGCAGGCGCAGAAGATCTTCTCTGCCGATGCACACAGCGTTCCCGCACCATCCAGGCGGATCTGACGTGCTGACGTCTTTTCTGGATAACCGAATTCCATGAGTTTGTCGCTTCCAGAGACAATAATCCGCTTTGTCAACGCCGCCTCCCCCTTTCCTCACCATCGTATGAATGAAAAGGTGCGCACGTCCCGAAAGATATTTAAATCCAGAAGGCAGGAATCACGCGATATCTGTCGAAAATAGTCATTACGTCAATTTCAGGAGGATTATCATGAACGTGTACAAGACTCACGGCACCTGCAGCCGTGCCATCGAATTTGAAGTGGAAGACGGCATTTTGACCCATTGCCATTTTGTCGCAGGCTGCCCCGGCAACACGCAGGGTGTCGCTGCGCTGGCCACTGGCATGCCCATCGACAAGGTCATCCAAACGCTCAAGAACATTCCCTGCCGCGGCAATACATCCTGTCCAGATCAGCTTGCACGCGCGCTGGAAGAATACAAAAAGAACAATGCCTGATATTAAAAGCACCGTTTTCCTTGCGGAAAACGGTGCTTTTCTATCATCATTCTGCTTTAGGAAACACGCCGCGTTCGCCCTTGACGATGCTCTTTTCCGGCACAACGCCGCGTACACTCGTCAGCGGATAAACCTGGCTGTTCCGTCCAATGATCGTGCCGGGATTCAGAACGCTGTTGCAGCCAATTTCAGCATTATCGCCCAGCATCGCGCCGAACTTCTTGCGTCCCGTCTCGTAATTCTTTTGACCATGCACGACAATCGGCTTTCTGTCTCCCTTGACGTTACTGGTCACAGCCCCCGCGCCCATGTGAGCCTTATAGCCCAGAACGGAATCTCCGACATAGTTAAAATGCGGCACCTGTACGCCATCAAAGAGAATGCAGTTTTTCAGTTCGCATGAATTGCCGACAACAGCATCTTCGCCCACCAGCACATTGCCGCGGATAAAGGCACCGGGGCGCACCTGCGTGCCCGCGCCAATCACACAGGGACCTGTGATGCTGGCTGTCTGAGCAACGGAAGCAGACTTTGCAATCCATACATCGTCAGCCGGATGGTCATACTCCGCTGCATCCAGCGTGTGTCCAATGGCAAGAACGGTTTCCCCAATGAGTGTCAGCGCCTCCCACGGATAGGTACACGTCTTGAGCATATCCTCTGCGCGGGTCTTTGTCAGGTCAAACAGATCTACTGTGCGAATTGCATCCATTGTCTTTCCTCCTTCTGAATCATGCAAGGCCTTCAGCCTTCATGACTTCGATAATCTCATTGACGCTGATTTCCGCGTCACGCATCTCCTCAGCTTCTGCCATCACGCGAATCACCGGCTCCGTGCCGCTCTCGCGTAAAAGCACACGCCCCTTGTCGCCCAAATGCCCGCTGACTTTCGCCACAACTGTCTGCACGTTCAGATTTTCCAGAACAGCGCGCTTGTCTGATACCCTGACATTTTTAAGCACTTGTGGATAAGCCGTCATTTCGGCACATAGGCGGGACAATTTCTGCTTATTATCCAGCATGGCTTCCATCAGTTCAATGGAAGTAAGAATGCCATCGCCCGTTGTGGCATACTTGCTCAGGATGATGTGTCCGGATTGTTCGCCGCCGACGCAATAGCCATTTTGCGCCATATTCTCATAGACATAACGGTCGCCCACGCTGGTTTTTTCGTAGCCAATTTCCGCATCGTCAAGCGCTTTATACAGGCCAAAGTTTGACATGATGGTCGTAACCACCTTGTTGCCCGTCAGCTTTCCTTCTTTTTTGAGCTGCTTGCCGAAAATATAAATAATCTTATCGCCATCCACCACTTCGCCGTTTTCATCCACCGCAAGACAGCGATCAGCATCTCCGTCATAAGCAAAGCCCACGTCCAAGTGATTCTCTATCACAAAGCGCCGCAGCCCCTCAATATGCGTAGAGCCAGCGTTTCTATTGATGTTGACGCCATCCGGCTCTGCGTTGATTACATACGTCTTGGCTCCCAACGCCTCAAACACAGTGCGTGCGATATTCCACGCGCTGCCGTTGGCGCAGTCCAGACCTACGCGCATATTCTTGTAGGAATGTGCGGCCAACGAAATCAAATAACCGATATAACGGTTGCGGCCGGACGCATAATCCACAATTTCGCCCACTTCTTCGCGGTGTGCTTCCGGCACATCGCCCTGTAACCCCAATTCGTCAAAGCGGCCATCCAGATACGCTTCAATCGCACCGATGGTCTCGTCTTCCATTTTCTCACCACGGCTGTTGATGAGCTTAATGCCATTGTCATAGAACGGATTGTGCGAGGCAGAAATCATAACCCCGCAGTCAAAATTGTCCACACGGGTCACATATGCTACGCTGGGTGTCGTCGTGACGTGGAGCATATATGCATCGCCGCCAGTCGAAGTCAGACCCGCAACAAGTGCATATTCAAACATATAGCTGGAACGGCGGGTATCTTTTCCGATAACCACTCGTGCTTTGCGCGACTTACGCGCACCGTAATACCAGCCGATGAATTTGCCGATTTTATACGCGTGTTCACTGGTGAGGCCTACATTTGCTTCCCCGCGGAAGCCATCTGTGCCGAAATATTTGCCCATGAAAAAACGATCCTTTCCTGGCTCATTGAGTCATCAGTCTCATGCGAATTCGATATAAAGCTTTTTTATTATCCCACGTTTTTCATGCTTTGTCAATTTTCACGATGCATGTTTCATCCACAGCATACGCCATTCGCCCAGCATTATACCCATTTTATTCAATGCCTGTCTTGAATCCGGACGCTTCAATTCTGCGTCTGATCGCCAGCATCTCCTGATCGGTCTTGCTGGCCGCCTCTGCACAGTCGTACAGCTGGCGCGCAATTTCCTGAGCCGCGTCCGCTGGAATATCTTTCTTATAGCGGAGTTTATGTTCAAGGCTTGCCCAGAAGTCCATGGCAATGGTGCGCAGCTGCACTTCAACCCGCATATACCGCTTCTCGTTGGACAAAAAAATGGGAGTCTCCACAATCAGGTGAAGGCTTCTGTACCCGCTGGGCTTGGGATTTTTGATATAGTCCTTTGTCTTGACGACATACACATCGTCCTGTACGGCAAGCATGTCTGCCAATTTATAAATGTCGTCCACAAACGAACAGATCACGCGCACACCCGCTACATCATTGAGGTTATGCTCTATATTCTCTGCTGAAACAGGAACCCCAATTCTATTCATTTTTTCAATGATACTCTTTGGACTTTTCAGCCTCGTCTTAATTGTTTCAATCGGATTACGGTCAAAACGGGAAGAATACTCAATATTGAGCACCTTAAATTTCGTCTCTACCTCAAGCATTGCACTGGAATAATAGCTCATCAGCTGCATATATTCCCCGCCCCTGCTTTTCAGTTCGCAAAGCACACGGTCTTTGAGAATGTCCGGTGCAAATGTAATTTTTAAATTTTCTTCCATATCATTGCCTTCTTCATTCCATTATATCCAATTTAAAATGTGTTTTAATTGAATTATACGCGAAATCTGCTGCAAATGCAATTCACCCTCCAGCGCTCCTGCTGTTTTCTCATCTGGGTCAATGACAACACACGCCCTTTCCAAATGCTTTTATTTCTCACAAAAAAGGTGTGCCGAAGCACACCTTTTACTTTCTGCAAAGCCCGCGCAATTCCCGAAGTTTTTGCTTTTCTTCTTGCGTCACCCCGGAAAGCTCAATCATCTTCTGATAGGCTTTTCTCCTGGTTGACGGCAAAAAATCATGCGCATCCATGAAATTCAGTGTCTTTTCCCGATCCTTTTTATAGGCCGCGCTCAATGCCCACGCCACGGCCATCTGTGCTGCATCTTCCTGCGCCTGAACACACGTCAAGCGCAAAAGCAACGCATTCAGATGTGCTTCATCCATAAAGTGATCCAGAAGCATCACCACAGCAAACCGCGCTGCATACGGCTGTTTTGACGTGAGATATCGGTCAATCAGCGCCATTGCTTCTTTTTCCTGCTTTCTCACGCTCTTAAATGCTGCACAAAAACTGTCGCAAACAGACCAATTATCAATTTTAGGGACAAAAGACTCCACATATGGAATCTTCTCAGTCAAATCCGCTTTTGCTTTAGCTAACGTCATCCCCTGAAGCATGATTTCTTCAAAACTCGCATCAGACGCACCGTCCAGATAAGTCTTCCAGTCCCCCGCTGCCAGTTTATCTGCCATCCTCTGCAAAACAGGCAGGCGCACCCCCAGAATGCCGGAAACGCCCGGCAAAAGACCACTTGAAAAGACGCGGTACTTTTCCTCTGCTTGCATAAGGAGCGCCGCTCGAATCTTTTCGTTCACAGCAATTCAAGATCGTCCACGCTGCGGCCCACTGCCGCTGCCGCGCAGGGTTTTGTGAAGATATTCCTGATCACGCGCTCCACATCCGCTTTGGTGACCGCTTCAATTTTCCGGATGACTTCCTGCGGATCGACCGGGTGTCCCTGCAAAAGCTTGCTTCTGCCGATAGACGACATACGGGAAGAGCTGCTCTCAAGCCCCAGTACATAGGACACTTTGAGCTGTTCCTTAGCCATGTCAAATTCCTCGTCGGTCACGCCGCCTTCGACCAGCTTATGGATTTCCTCGTGCAGCTCATTCACCACTTTTTGCGCCATGTCAGGCGATGTGCCCGCATAAACGGTCATCGTGCCGCAATGTGTATAGGTAGACGGGAAACTGTACACAGAATAAACCGCTCCCATCTCTTCACGGATGCGCTGAAACAGCCGCGAAGACATGCCGCCTCCAAAAAGGTTATTCATGACACTCATTGGATACAAATCATCATCGACCTGCGCAACCCCCGGGTACTGCAGGCAGATGTGAACCTGCTCGATATCTTTTTTGCGCTTGATGACGCGCGGCTCCTGCGGCACAAACAGCTCAAGCTCCTGCGGCTGTCCCTCTGCCTGCCAGCCGCCCAGATATTTCTCCGCCAGCATTTCCAGCTCTTTGCGGTCATACTGTCCCGCAATTGCCAGAACCGTATTATCCGGGCGATAGTGCTTCTGGCGAAACTTCATGAGCGCTTCACGCGTAACAGATGCAATCTGATCGTGATGGCCTAAAATCGGACGTGAAAGCGGATGATCTCCGAAATATGCTTCTGCCAGAAGATCTGAAACAAGATCCTCGGGCGTATCTTCGCACATGGCAATTTCTTCCAGAATGACGCTCTTCTCTTTTTCAAATTCCGCTTCATCCATCTTAGCATTCAGAAGCAGGTCAGACAAAAGCTCCATTGCACGCGGCAAATGCTCCGCGATGACCTTGGCATAATAGCAGGTACACTCCTTTGCCGTAAAAGCATTCACCTGCCCGCCGATGGCGTCCATTTCCACAGCAATCTGACGGGTCGTCCTGCTTTCCGTTCCTTTAAAAAGCATATGTTCTACAAAATGAGACAGTCCGTTTTCTTCCGGCGTTTCATACATCGAACCTGCACCGATCCATAGTCCGACTGTCACCGACGGAAAATGCGGGATATATTCCGCAACAACCCGAAGGCCGTTTGACAAAACGAATTCTTCACACATGCGCATGTACCTCCGATCTCTTTTTTTCTATTCTTCACTTTGATATCTATATTCATACAGAAGCGGGAAAAATCCCGCCTTTTAAATCGCCTTTCGACAGACGATTGGCCATCCTGCCTAAAAACTGTTTCTTCCGACTACGTGCTCTTTGCTTTCATTTTAAAGCGCGCCAGGCTGGATGTATGCAGGCTGCATGAAAAAGAAACCGGGCTGGCCGAGTAGATCAGCCAGACCCGTCAAAACCGCATTAGTTATTATGTGGAGCATTCCGGCGCGGCGGGCGCTGACCCGGAGCACTGCGGTGCGGCATATCTGCATGATCATACTCGATATCGTTGCGGATGAGGTTGATACGGCCCTGAGAATCAATCTCCGCCACCTTAACCTCCAGCTCATCGCCAATCTTCACGACATCTTCGCACTTCTCCACGCGGCCCTTAGCGAGCTTGGAGATATGCACCATGCCATCCTTTCCAGGCAGAAGCTCAACAAACACGCCAAAGTTCATCATGCGGACAACCTTGCCTGTGTACACTTCGCCAACTTCGATATCCTTAGCGATCCCTTCGATGATGCGGCGTGCCTTGTCTGCTGCAGCCTGATCCGGCGTGGCAATGTACACACTTCCATCATCTTCAATATCGATCTTCACACCGGTCTCGTCGATGATCTTATTGATCATCTTTCCGCCCGGTCCAATAACCTCACGGATCTTGTCCGAGTTAATGGTAAAGCGAACAATCTTGGGCGCATAGGCAGACAGCTGCTCACGCGGCTGGGGCAGCACTTCCAGCATCTTGCCAAGGATAAACAGACGGCCATCCAGCGCCTGAGACAACGCCTGATGCAGGATCGCTTCATCAATACCCTTAATCTTAATGTCCATCTGGATTGCGGTGATGCCGTTCATGGTGCCCGCAACTTTGAAGTCCATATCGCCAAGGAAGTCTTCCAGACCCTGAATATCGGTCAGCACGGCCACCTTGCCTGTCTCCTGATCCTTGATGAGTCCCATTGCTACGCCCGCAACGGGTGCCTTGATCGGCACGCCCGCATCCATCAGCGCCAGCGTAGAGCCGCAGACAGAAGCCTGAGACGTGGAGCCGTTGGAAGAGAGCACTTCGCTGACCACACGGATCGCGTATGGGAATTCTTCCACGTCCGGAATCACCGGCTCAAGCGCACGGCGCGCCAGCGCACCGTGGCCGATTTCGCGGCGGCCCGGGCTCTTGAGACGGCCAGCCTCGCCGGAAGAATACGGCGGCATGTTGTAATTGTGCATATAGCGTTCGCAGGTCTCCGTTCCGAGGCCTTCAATCACCTGTGCCTCGCTGACAGGTGCCAGTGTGGCAATGGACATGACCTGCGTTTCACCGCGCGTAAAAACACCGCAGCCATGAACGCGCGGGAGCACACCCGTTTCGCACCAGATCGGGCGGATCTGGGTCAGGCTGCGTCCGTCAGGACGAACACCCTTTTCCAGAATCTTCTTGCGCATGATTTCCTTGTTCAGGTAATACAGCGCGTCGTCCACCTCGCTCATGCGGCCTTCAAAGCACTCCGCGTACTTTTCGTGTGCTTCCTTCTTCACCTGATCTTCGCGGTCTCCACGCTCGTGGCGGTCAAACGCCTCAAACGCCCACTCACAGCGGCCGTAGAAATCCTCGCGGACAGCAGCCTTCACATCGTCTCCAGTGGCAACAACCGGGAAATCACGCTTGGCTTTGCCGATTTCAGCGACAATATCCTTCTGGAACTTGACGATCTTCTTGATCTCCTCGTGACCGGTGAGGATCGCGCGGAGCATATCGGCCTCGCTGATTTCCTTTGCGCCAGCTTCAACCATCAGAACGGCCTCATCCGTGCCGGCAACGGTCAGGCTGAGCTTGGATACCTCGCGCTGCGCGCAGTCCGGGTTGATGACAACTTCTCCGTCCACAAGACCCACAGACACGCCTGCAATCGGGCCGGCCCACGGGATATCACTGACCGCAATCGCAGCAGACGCACCGATCATCGCGGGGATATCCGGCGGAACATCCTGCTCAACGGACAGAACAGTCGCCACAACCTGAACATCGTTGCGCATGCCCTTATCAAACAGCGGGCGAAGCGGACGGTCAATCAGTCGGGAAGTCAGCGTTGCCTTTTCAGACGGACGGCCTTCACGCTTGATGAAACCTCCGGGAATCTTGCCCACAGAGTACATCTTCTCTTCAAAATCCACGCTCAGCGGAAAAAAGTCCTGACCTTCGCGCGGCGTATCGGACGCCGTTGCATTGACCATGACGACCGTATCGCCCAGACGGACGATGACGGAGCCGTTCGCCTGACCACAGTATTTGCCGAACTCCATGCTCAGCTTGCGGCCCGCCAGCTCAGTGGTATACGTCTTTACCATCGGGGGAATCTCCTTTCAAAACCTACCTGCCAACACTTCCTATCAGACCCGAACCCTCAAAGTCTGAAAAAACCGTCGTTTGGGTGCCTCCCAAACGACGGTCATCTGGGGCAAAGCCCTCAAAAAAGAATTACTTGCGCAGACCCAGCTTGGCAATCAGCGCACGATAACGCTCGATATCGACCTTCTTGAGGTACTCGAGCATGTTGCGGCGCTGGCCGACCATGAGCAGCAGGCCGCGCTGGGAATGATGATCCTTCGCGTGATCCTTCAGGTGCTCATTGAGGTGGTTGATGCGCGCGGTCAGCAGAGCAACCTGCACTTCGGGGGAACCCGTGTCACCCTCGTGGCGGGCGTACTCCTTGATGATCGCTTCCTTCATAGCCTTATCCATGACAAAATCCTCCAAATCATAATGTTTTGTGCCAATTGCCGCGGGCATAGATAAACGTGTTTGGAGACGCGATTATCTGCGCGCGCGGTTCAGACCGAAGGATATTGTAACACGGAAGCCTTGCTTTGTAAACAGAACTTCCATGCCTTTTTTAATTTTTTTACAGTTCTTGCAGGATTTTATCCTGTTTCAGCCTGTTTTTAAAGTAATCGCGCACCTGTTCGCGATTTTTCATCACTTCTTGGCGCAGTGCTTCCAGTGATTCAAACTTCTTCTCTTCGCGGATGCGCACAAAAAGCATCAGCCGCATGTGGCAGCCGTAGAGGCTTTTCCCCTCGTAATCCAGCAGATTGGCTTCGATGGTTGCCGGTCCGCCGGGCGCCGTAGGATGAGTGCCGATGTTGACGGCGGCCATGTGCCATGTCTCGTTGATATAAGCCAGCGCTCCATACACACCTTTGGGCGGGATCGCTTTATTCTCAGGCCATGCAAGATTCGCTGTAGGAAAATCAAGCGTCCGTCCCAGCTGCTTTCCACGAATCACGACGCCGCACAGACTGTATGGCCTGCCCAGCAGCTTCTCCGCCAGCGCCATATCGCCTGCCGCAACCGCCGCGCGAACACGTGTGGAGGAAACCGGCATACCCTCTATGCGCACTTCATCCACCACATGTGTCTCAAATCCGTACCTTTGGCCCAGACGGATCATATCCTCTGCTTTGCCCTTGCCCATCATACCGAACGAGTAGTTGAAGCCGCACACCACATGGCGCGGGTGCAGCGCATCTACAAACGCCTTTACAAATTCTTCCGGGGTTTGCGCGCCATACGCCGCGTTGAACGGACGCATAAGCGCCACATCCATCCCTTCTTTGGCCAGCGCCCTGATCTTTTCTGAGCGTGTTTCCAGCTGCAAAGGAACTCTGTCAGGTGCATATGTGGCCATGGGATGGGTCGAAAACGTGTATACCACGCTCTTCAAGTCATACAGGGCGGCCAGCTCATTGGCTTTGTGCATCAGCTGTGCGTGTCCCCTGTGCACGCCGTCAAACATGCCGAAAACGACGACGGTGCTGCCGCCGTGCCATTGTTTTTCGTGTGTCAGCAGTTTCATGTTTACTCCAAAAGCATTGCATCAAATTTCAGCGCACCATGATGAAGCCGCCCCAAGCCGCAAAACTGCCCGTTCAGATAGAGCCTGATGGGCGTATCGTCTGGTGCTTCTCCAATCAATTCGCGCTTTTTCAGTACGTTGCCGTTGCGGACAAAGCGCTCCGCTTCCGGCTTCACATCCAGACGAGGCAGATGGCCCAGCGGTCTGTCCATCGCAATGAGCAGATGTTCCAGATTTTCCTCTGCGTCCACTTCTTCAATGGTGTGTGCATCGTCCAGTTTAAACATGCCGGTCTGCGTCCGAAGAAGCAGACCCATATGAGCCATGCATCCCAGTGCACAGCCTATGTCATGGCAAAGTGTGCGGATATATGTACCGCGTCCACAGCGAATTTCCAGGATAAAACTGCCATCCTGATGCTCGTGCAGAACGCGGATATCATAGACCATCGTCGGTCTTGGCTCTACATCAATCATTTGCCCTTGTCTGGCCAGATCACAGAGCTTCTGCCCGTCACGCTTGAGCGCCGAATACATGGGCGGAATCTGCGCAATTTCTCCAATAAACTGCGGTAAAACAGCTTCCAGCTGGGCGCGCGTCACCCTCTCGCCGCTTCCCGCGACGATCTTTCCGTGCGCATCCTGCGTATCTGTCGCATAGCCCGGCTTAAACTGCGCCACATAAGTTTTTTCCTTTTCAACCAGATAGTCAAACAGGCGGGAAGCTTTTCCCACCATCAGCGGCAGAACACCAGAGGCCTCCGGATCGAGCGTCCCCGCATGGCCAACCTTCATTCCGCGGGGCAGTTTGCGCCGCACGCGTACCACCACATCGCTGGACGTCATTCCCGGCGGTTTCAGTACACAGAGAAATCCATTCATGCGTTCTGCTCCAGTTTTTTCGCCATCGCCGCAATTACACGGTCAGTCGCTTCGTCCAGAGGCGCCTTGATGGTGCAGCCCGCTGCCTGAGCGTGGCCGCCGCCGCCAAAGATCAGCGCAATGTCGTTCACCGTATCCGGCTCCACCGCGCGCAAAGACATCTTAATCCCCTCTTCACGCTCAGAGGCCAGCACCGCCATGCGGACACCTTCCACTTCCAACGCTTTATTGACCAGGCCATCGGCCTGCCCCATTGTTGCACCCGTTTCCTCAAAATCCTCTTTCGTGAGTTTGATCACGCCAACCTGACCATCAAGGACAAAATGCAGTTTTTGGTAAGCGATGCGCGTCATATTGACGCGAGCCAGCGGCTGTGTTCGGTAAAGAATACGCGTGAGCATCGAAATATCCACGCCTGTATCCAGCAGCTCACCAGCCGCCCTGAGCGTTGCCGCAGACGTACAGGGGTACTGGAAGTGGCCAGTATCGGTGCTCATGCCTGCCATCAGGCATGTGCCCATATCCTTATCCAGCGCAACCCCCAGCGCTTTAATTGCATCAAAGGCCAGCAGACAGCAGGCACTTTCTCCCCTGCGGATGAAATTTGCCTGCCCATAAGCCGGATTGGTCGCATGATGGTCGATCACAAGGCGCACGGGAGCTGCATCAAAAACCGCTTCAGACTTGCCCAGCAGTTCTCTTGCGCTCACATCCACCGCAATGGCCGTATCGTAATCATGATCCGCCTCTTCCGGACGCTTCAGACATTCTACACCGGGCAGAAAGGCCAGGTTCTCAGGCGCAGTTCCGTCACATATCACATCAACAGCTTTGCCCATGGACAAAAAAGCAAGGCGCAAAGCCAGCGCCGAGCCAAGCGTATCTCCATCAGGAGATACGTGACTAATCAGCGCCAGCTTTTTCGCCTTGCGTGCCAGGCAAAGCCAATCCTCAAATTTCTGCATCTCCTGCATCATGGGATCGACTCTCCTCCGTTTTTTTTATTTCATTGAGCACGCTTGCTATATGCACACCATACTCAATCGTTGTATCCAGCTCGAAAAGAAGTTCCGGCGTATAGCGGAGCTGTACGCTTCTGCCCAGATTATGACGGATAAAGCCCGCCGCACTCTTGAGCGCCTTCATCATCGGCTGACGCTTTTCTTCTTCATATATGCTGACATAAACCTTCGCATAGCGAAGATCGCGCGTCACATCCACATGTGTAATAGAGAACATGCAGTCTGTGCGGGGATCGGACACATCCTCGCGGATGATCTTTTCCGTTTCACGCATGATCTCGGATGCAATGCGGTCAGTTCTTTCAAATTGCTGTGTTGCCATATAGACACCTCAGAAAAAATCAGGTATCGACCCGGTTTTTTACCGGGTCGTACCGGGGATTACCGCGGAATTTCCTCCATCACGAAGCACTCGATAACGTCGCCTTCCTTGATGTCGGTGTAATTTTCCAGACAGACACCACACTCGTAGCCGTCCTTGACTTCCTTAACGGCATCCTTGAAGCGCTGCAGGGAAGACAGCTTGCCTTCGTAGACAACGATGTTGTCTCGCAGCAGGCGCACCTGCGCATTGCGCTGAAGCATACCGTCTGTGACGTAAGAACCGGCAACAATGCCGACATTGGTGATCTTGAAGACATTGCGCACCTCGGCATGTCCAAGCACGTTCTCGCGATATTCCGGCGTGAGCAGACCCTTCATGGCCTTTTCAACATCCTCAATCGCCTGATAGATGACGCGATAGTAGCGGATATCGATGCCGTCACGGCTGGCTGCTTCGCGGGCTTTAGCATCCGGGCGGACGTTAAAGCCGATGATGATTGCGCCGTCAATGCCTGCAAGCATGACATCGTTCTCGTTGACAGCGCCAACGCCGCTGTGGATCGTGCGTACACGCACTTCTTCATTGGACAGCTTCTCAAGGGACTGCCTGACTGCTTCAACGGAGCCCTGCACATCCGCTTTGATGATGATATTGAGATCCTTGACCTCGCCCTCTTCAAGCTTGCTGTACAGATCTTCCAGTGTAGAAACCTGGCTGTTCTTGATCATGGAAGCACGAGCCTTTGCGGCACGTTCTTCAACAACCTGACGCGCCAGCTTCTCGTCTTCAACCGCCATGAATTCGTCACCAGCCTCCGGTACACCACCGAAACCGATGATCTCGACCGGCGTAGAAGGCTTGGCATGCTTCACGCGGTCGCCGCGGCTGGACATCATCGCGCGGACACGTCCATATGCATTGCCTGCAACAACCATATCGCCCACGTTGAGCGTGCCGTTCTGAACAAGTGCCGTCGCCACAGCACCGCGGGTGTGATCGAGTTTTGCCTCGATGATCACGCCACGCGCCTTGCGGTTCGGGTTTGCCTTCAGTTCCAGCATATCGGCCAGCAGCAGAACATTCTCCAGCAATTCGTCGATGCCGTCGCCTGTGTGCGCAGAAACCGGCACCATAATGGTGTCTCCGCCCCACTCTTCGGGCACCAGCTCATAACGGGTCAGCTCCTGCTTGACAGCATCCGGATCAGCCGTGGGCTTATCAATCTTGTTGATCGCCACGATAATCGGGCAGTTTGCCGCCTTGGCATGGTTGATAGACTCGATGGTCTGCGGCATGACGCCGTCATCGGCCGCGACAACCAGAATCGCAATATCCGTTGCCTGTGTACCACGGGCACGCATGGCGGTGAACGCTTCATGTCCAGGAGTATCCAGGAAAGTGATCGTCTTGCCGTCCACATTGGCGGTGTATGCGCCAATGTGCTGCGTAATGCCGCCAGCTTCTCCGGTAGTCACTTTGGTCTTGCGGATATAGTCAAGCAGGGATGTCTTGCCATGGTCAACGTGACCCATGATGGTCACAACCGGCGGACGGGAGATCAAATCAGCCTCATCGTCCTCGACATTCTCGGCGGAGAGCGCATCCTCTGCCGTCTTATCCAGCTTCATCTCAAGCTCAACGCCGAACTCGGAAGCCACCAGGGAAGCGGTGTCAAAGTCCAGTTCCTGGTTGATGGTCGCCATAATGCCAAGAAGCAGAAGCTTCTTGATGATTTCGCCAGCCGGCTTGCCAATGCGCTCGGTCAGGTCGCGCACGGTGATCGTTTCGGCGGTCATGTACGCCTTTTCAATCTTGATCGGCGCCATCTTCTGCTGAGCAGAAACCTTCTTCTTGCGGCGTCCGCGCACAACTTCATCGTCCATGTGATAACCGTTTTCGCGGGCGAGCTGCTTGCGATTCTTGACCGGCTGACGTTCTACATCATGCTGGCGCTGACGCATTTTCTTATTAGGATCGTAGTTGGAGACGCGCTCCTTCTCAATGGTCGGCATAAGTTCCGGACCCTTGGGCGCGCGCGGCGGTCTGCTGCCGCCAGCCGGACGGCTCTGCGCGCTGCCGGGGCGATTGGCGCCAAACGGCTTGCCGCCGCTTTGCTGGCCGCCCTGCTGCTGATTGCCGCCAAAGGATCGGCCGCCCTGTTGAGGCGCATTGCCGCGCGGCGCAAAATTTGCCCCCATCGGTCTTGGCGGACGCTGTGCAGGACGAGCGGGAGCCGTTTCGCGCGGCTGCGCCGGGCGCACAGGCTTCTCCTGCGGGGCTTCTTTCTTTTCTTCTACAGCTGGAGCCGGGACATCATCCGGCATGGTCCAGGCTTTGCTCTGCGAATCCAATGCCTTCTGCTGTTCCTCGCGGCGCTTCTCCTCGCGCTCTGCCTCTGCTTTCTGCGTAAAGCCGTTCTCCAGCTTACGCAGCTCGGCAAGCGTCTTCTCTGCCGCCTGGCGAACGCTGCTCACGTCGCCAAGGAGCTTCGCCGCCCTACGGCTCAGTTCTTTTGTTGCTTCTTGAACCTTAATATTGGCCATTCTGCCCTTGCACCCCCGCGTTATCGTTGTGTTGTTTTCGTACTCAGGCGGTCAGCCGCCTTTATTCTTCCTTTGCCAGGCTGAGCAGGCGCTCCCCCAGCATTCCGCCTGCAACCGCGACACTCATTCGTCCCGGTTTGCCGATGGCATTGCCCAGACGGTCTTCCTGCGTTTCAAAAAGTTCAACATGATAAAACGCGCAGGAATCGCGGAATCTCTTTTTTGTATTATCGGACGCCCCTGCATCCACCAGCACAAACAGCGCTGTTTGAGAGGAGATGGATCGTAGAACGCCGCTCTCTCCAGGCGTCAAAACGCCGGCACGCATGGCAATTCCAAGGAGCGAATAAAACGCGTCCTTTTTAATCGCCATCGATTTCCTCCATCAGCTGCTGATACACCGTTTCGTCAATCTTGGTCTCAAGCGCACGCTCCAGCTGATGCTGACGCACTGCCTTTTCAAGACATTCCCTGGAACGGCACACATACGCGCCGCGCCCGGAAACCTTGCCCGTGCGGTCAAAACAGATGACACCGTCCGCATTCTTGACGATACGCAGAAGAGCTTTTTTCTCCCGCATTTCGCGGCAGCCCACGCACATGCGCATGGGAATCTTGCGTGTCTTCATTCTTTCTCTTCTGCCTCTTCGGAAAGCTGTTCATCCACCTGGCTCTGGCTCTTAATGTCGATCTTCCAGCCGGTCAGGCGCGCCGCCAGACGGGCATTCTGACCTTCTTTACCAATTGCCAGAGAAAGCTGATTGTCCGGCACAACCACGCGGCACGCCTTGTCCGCTTCAGAAACGAACACGTTGATGACGTGCGCCGGATTGAGCGCATTGGCGACAAACTCCGCCGGATCAGCGGACCACTTGATGATGTCGATCTTCTCGCCGCGCAGTTCAGTTACAACGCGATCCACGCGCTGGCCGCGCGGGCCAACGCAGGAGCCGACCGGATCAACCATCGCATCGCTGGAATGAACAGCCATCTTCGTGCGGGAACCGGCCTCGCGTGCAATGGACTTGATCTGCACAATACCGGATTGAATTTCCGGCACTTCCAGCTCAAACAGACGCTTCACCAGCCCCGGATGGATACGGGAAACGCTGACCTGCGGGCCATACTTAGCGCCCGGACGAGCCAGACGGCGGTCTGAAACAACCTCAAGGACGTACACCTTGAAGCGCTCATCCGGCTGATAGGAATCCGTGGCCATCTGCTGTGCCGGTTCAAGAACGCCTTCTGTCTTGCCCAGCTCAACATAGACATCGCGGGTCTCCGGATCCACGCTGTGGACAATGGCAGTAAGAATCTCGTTTTCCTTCTCGATGAAGTCTTCGTAGGTCTTTCCGCGTTCAGCCTCACGAATCTTCTGCACAATCACCTGCTTGGCGGTCTGTGCAGCAACGCGGCGGAAATTGTCCGGCGTCACTTCGATCTCGACGATATCATCTTCCTGATAGCTCGGCTGAATCTCGCGGGCTTCCTCAATGGAAATTTCGCCAGCCTCGTCAATGACCCAGCGCACAACGGTCTTTCTGGCATACAGCCGCACTGCGCCGGTGACGCGATCCAGCTCCACGCGCACATTCGCGTTGGAAGGAGCCACGCCGTACTGCTTGTTGAAATTGTTCTTATAAGCGCTCTTGAGTGCCTCTTCGATGGCAGTAAACAGCACTTCCTTGCTGATGCCCTTCTCCTTGGCCAGAAGTGCAACCGCTTCAATCATCTCTTTATTCTCGGTTTTGTCCATCATTTTGACGTCTCTCCTTCCACGTCCTGAACGAGTTCTTCCTCCGTGACAACAACGACCGGCTTGCACACAGAGATATCCTTGAGCGCAAAGTGCATGTCTCCTACAGCCGTGCTGATGGAAACAACGCCGTCCTCAAGGCCAAGCAGTTCGCCTTCAAAACGTCTGCAGCGATTGACAGGCTTATACAGATGAATCTCCACCTGATTGCCCACGTTCGCATCGTAATCCTTCTGCTTTTTCAGCGGACGATCCAGCCCCGGCGAACACACCTCAAGGAAGTCGTAATCCACATGCTCCACAAGAGGCATAACCGAACGGTGATATTTTTCGCAGTCGTCAAGGTCAATGCCATCAGGTTTAGAAATATAAATCCGCAAATAGCGGTTGGCGCCCTCGCGCACAAGCTCCACGTCCACCAGCTCAAGGCCGAGCTCCTGAGCAAGCCTTTGGCAGGCCGGTTCCACTGTGCGGGATAAATCGCTTTGTGCCATTTACACACTCCTAAAAAATCAGTATTCAGATAGAAAGAGTGAGCGTCAAGCCCACTCTTTCCCTCCAAACGATAAGGTGCAGATACTCTGCACACTCCAATGCTACATAGTCATTATATCACTGCTTCTTCGAAAATACAACCCTCTACATGCGTTTTTTCCCGTTCTTATCTCAAAATTTTAGAAGGAAAAGAGCGTCGTCTGATTCGTTTCAGGAAGAGCTGCAAGGCATCCGTTTTCACGCATGAGGTCAATGATGGAAGCAGAAATTTTTGTTCGCGCACGCAAATCTTCAACAGAAATGAACGGCGAAGCTTCTCTGGCATCCACAATGCTCTGCGCTGCCGATTCGCCCATGCCCGGCAGCGCGTTAAACGGCATCCTGATGAGCGTGTCGGAGACCACTTGAAATTTAGTCGCGTCAGATTTGTACAGATCCACCGGTGCAAGCTGAATGCCGCGGCACAGCATTTCAATCACAAGCTCCATAATGATCATCAGATCCTTGTCCTTCTGCGTCAGTTCCTTGGCATTCTCTTCCATTTCCCTGTATCGTGTGCGGATAGCCTCCAGAGAGCCGCCCAGAATGCTCGCGTCAAAACAATCCGCTCGCACGGTGTAATATGCGCAGTAATACGCCGCCGGACGATGCACCTTATACCAGGCGATGCGCAGTGCCATGGTGACGTAGGCGACAGCGTGTCCTTTGGGGAACATATATTTGATCTTCTTGCAGGAATCAATGAACCATTGAGGCACACCGTGTTCAATCATGGCACTTTCCATTTCCGGCTTCAAACCCTTGCCTTTTCGGACAGATTCCATCGTGTCAAAAGCCATCTTCGGTTCAACGCCATAATCCATCAGTGCGTTCATGATGTCGTCGCGGCAGCAAATACAGGAAGCCAGCGGCGCAATGCCCGCCTTGATGATATCCTGTGCATTGCCAATCCAAACGTCCGTGCCGTGAGACAGACCGGAAATGCGAATCAGTTCCTCCATTGTCGTGGGATGTGTTTCTTCCAGCATCTGGCGGACAAAACGCGTGCCGAATTCCGGGACTCCGTATGTGCCGGTGTTGGAGCCAATTTGTTCCGGCGTGACGCCAAGCGCCTGTGTGCCGGAGAACAGCGAAATCACATCCGGGTCTGTCAGCGGCAATTCGCGCGCGTCAATCCCCGTCAAGTCCATCAGCATACGAATCATGGTCGGATCGTCATGTCCCAGAACGTCCAGCTTAACCAGAACGTCATGCATGGAACCGAAGTCGTAATGCGTGGTGATGACCGGGCTGGTCATGTCGTTTGCCGGATGCTGAATGGCAACGAACTGTTCAATCTCGTATTCCTTGGGCAGAACGACCATGCCCGCCGGGTGCTGTCCCGTTGTGCGTTTAACACCCACACACCCCAGCGCCAGACGATTCATCTCTGCTTCCGAAAGCACCAGATTTCTCTCTTCGCAGTATTTTTTCACATAGCCATAAGCCGTCTTGTCTGCCAGCGTGCCGATGGTTCCAGCGCGGTAACAGTACTTCTTGCCAAACAGCTCTTCGATGTATGCATGAGCACGCGGCTGATAGACACCGGAGAAATTCAAATCAATATCAGGCACTTTGTCGCCTTTAAATCCCAGAAAGACTTCAAACGGAATTTCGAATCCATCGCGGTACAACTCTTCGCCGCATTCCGGGCACTTCATGGGCGGAAGGTCAACCCCTACCTTGTATTTCGACTTGTCCACGTCAAACGTGTACCACTTACACTTGGGGCAGCGGTAATGCGGCGGAAGCGCGTTAACCTCCGAAATGCCCACCAGGTGTGCCACATAGGAAGAACCTACGCTGCCTCGAGAGCCGACCAGATAACCGTCTTCATTGGATTTCTTGACCAGCTTTTCCGCGATGTTGTACAGGGTGCCGTAGCCATAACCCAGAATTGAAGACAGTTCCTTCTCCGTTCTTTTGAGCACAATATCCGGCGGATTGTCTCCAAACCACTCCTTGATCTGAGCATAGCAGAGATTGCGGATGTTGTCTGCCGCATCCGGCCAGAACGGCTGGAAAGTCTCCTTGCCTTCCGGGTGTTTGGGATACAGACTCACATCACCTATGCGCGCAGCAATCTTGGCCGGGTTGTCTATGACGACCTCCTCTGCCTTCTCCCTGCCCAGATAACTGAATTCCTCCAGCATTTCCTGTGTGGTTTTGAAATAAAGCGGCGGCTGATTATCGGCATCCTTAAAACCATGTGCTGCCTGAATGATGGCGCGGAATTTTCCGTCTTTGGGATCAAGAAAATGAACGTCTCCCGTTGCCACAACAGGGATGTTGAGTTCTTCGCCCAGCCAGACAATCTTTCTGTTGAAGTCACGCAGCTGTTCTTCATCCTCTGCCGTACCGTTTCTCAGCATAAACGCATTGTTTCCAATGGGCTGAATTTCCAGATAATCATAAAATCTGGCGATACGCTTCAATTCAGTATCGTTCTTTCCATCCACAACAGCGCGGAAAAGTTCGCCCGCCTCACAGGCCGAGCCGACTATAATGCCCTTTCTATACTTTTGCAGAATCTCGCGCGGCGTATGCGGCCGTTTGCTGAAATAATGAAGATGGCCTTCTGAAACAATTTTGTTCAGGTTTGTAATACCGTCCTGTTCGGCAGCCAGCAAAATGATATGATACGAATCACCAATGGCACCGCCTGTCAGCGCGCTGTTGATATCGCACAAACGATTGACGCCCCGTTCCTTCGCGGTATCCAGCATTCTGTTGAGCATATGTGCCGTTGCGCGTGCATCGTGGACAGCGCGGTGCGCATTTTTGAGGCTGATGCCAAGAGACTTGCACACTGCGCCCAAACGATGGCTCTTGAGGCTGGGATACATGCGCCGGGAAAACTCCAGCGTGTCAATCACGGGAAGTTCGATCTCGATGTTTAGCCTCCTGCACTCCTCTGTCAGGAAAGAATAGTCGAATTTTGCGTTATGCGCCGCAAACGCCGCATCACCGATGAACTCAAGCAGTTTGGGAATCTCCACTTCTGCCGGTGCCGCGTCCGCAACCATCGCATCGGTGATATGCGTGAGATCGGAAACCTCCTGCGGAATCGGTTCTTGAGGGTTCACAAACTTCGAGTACTCTTCGACAATCTGCCCATTTCTGATTCGCACAGCGCCAATTTCCATGATGCGGCACTTGCGCGGATTGAGTCCGGTCGTCTCAAAGTCAACAACCACAATGTCGTCATACAATGAGCGCTCATCCCCGTTCTTGACAACGGTGGTCACGTCCGTGAGATATCCTTCCATGCCCGGAATCAGCTTAATCTTGTTTTTCTTGGCCGCGCCAAATGCTTCCGGGAACGCCTGCACAACGCCGTGATCGGTAATCGCCACAGCCGGGTGCCCCCACTGTGCCGCGCGCTTGATGAGGTCGGATGCCGAAGACACGCCGTCCATCTCGCTCATGTTGGTGTGCATGTGCAGTTCAATGCGCTTTCTCTCCGCTGTATCCTGACGCATGGGTTTTTCCCTCTGGTCAATGTCCAGAACCATCAGCACAAGACCATGTTCAAAACTGTCCATCTTGACATCGCCTCGAACGGCAAACCATTTGCCCGGCTTAACCGCGTCAATGACATCCTGAACAGCTTTCTTTTCTTCCTCTGTCGGCGGACGTTCATCATCCTCCTGCTGCTGGCCGAAGCGTCCGCGCCTCGGCTTGTATCGCAAAAATACCTTGCACTTGATGGTGTTTGTATAGTCCGTAATCGCAAAGGACAAAAGCTGCATCTCTCCGCCGCGCAGTTCTCGCGTTTCGGCCGTCAGCACTTCGCCGCAGATGACGACTTTGCTTGCTTCCTCAATCAGTTCGCTAATCTCCATCGGCTCCATTGTGATCGGCCTGCCAAACACGGCCTTCGGTTTTTCTCTGGCAGCCTTGTGTTCTTCGCGTTCAACCTGTTCCTTCTGCTCTTTGATCATCTCTGCAACGGCCTGCTCATCTTCCTTCTGGCGGCGGCGGCGGATCTCCTCCAGCTGCTCTTCACGCAGCTTGACCGCCTGAAAAACCACATGCACATCCGTCACAAACACGTTTTTAACAAGCTCTTCAATATAGTCCCCCACGCCGGACTGCTCAAGGAATTTCGGTGCAATGACCTGAGGAACAAGCACTGACAACACGTTTCCCTTGCATTCCAGCTTGGCATCCTGCATGAACGGTGCGCCAGAGGGATGGTGCCGCTTGACGCATCGCTGAATAAACGGCACGTATTTCTGCGGATCTGCAAGAAATTCCTCTGCCAGCTGCGGGGATTTGATGATCAGCGATACCCGCGTTGGCGCAAAGTTGCGCCTGAGCGCACGCTGCACGGCCAGAAACGGCCCTTCCTCCACGAGAATATCCGAAGAAAACTGTACTGTAATTGCATCTCCGCTGTGCGATGCATTCACACGGTCGAGTGTCAAATGACCCACAAGCGCCTGTGCCGATCCCTCTAACAGGCTTTCCCATTGCTGTGCCATCGTGTCTCTCCTTTCTTTTAAGCTGTGTATCTGACACATGCCGCTTTTTTGCAGCTGTCAAAATTGAAACTGCCGGGCAAAGCCCGGCAGCCGTCTTTAGTCCATCATCGCATGGATTTCATCCACGAGAATCTGCGCCAAGTCTCCCGTTACCTTACGCGGTGCTTCGCCGCGCTTGATGAGCAGACCCGTTCCATTTCCGCCGCCGCAGATGCCGATATCTGCCTCTCTCGCCTCTCCCGGCCCATTGACAACGCAGCCCATGACAGCCACTTTGAACGGAACCTGAACTCCGGCCAGCTCCTTCTGCACACGCGCCATGATGCCGCCCACGTCAATGCAGGTGCGTCCGCAGGTCGGGCAGGAGACATATTCCACGCAGTTCTTACGCAGCCCGACATGCTGGAGAATCTCGATGCCTGCCGGCGGTTCGAGGCATGGATCTCCCGTCAGTGAGACACGTATCGTGTCGCCGATGCCGTCCAGCAAAAGTGCGCCAATGCCAATGGCACTTTTCATCCTGCCCTGCTCCGGCAATCCCGCCTCCGTTACGCCCAGATGCAGAGGATAGTCACACTGCCGGCTCGCCAGACGATACGCTTCAACGGTATCCGGCACATTGCTCGCCTTCATGGAAAGCACCATGTCATAGAAGCCGCAGCGCTCAAGCATCCTGGCGTGTTCCAGAGCACTTTCCACCATGCCCTGCGGCGTCGGGCCGCCATACTTTTCCAAAATGCCCTTTTCAACCGATCCGGAATTCACGCCGATGCGCACCGGAATATGATGGGCTTTCACGCAGTCTGCCAGCGCGCGCACGTTGGCCTCTCCTCCGATATTGCCGGGATTGATGCGCAGTTTGTGAATGCCGTTTTCAACAGCAGCAATCGCAAGCTTGTGGTTGAAATGAATATCAGCCACCAGCGGCACAGGGCTTTTGTCTGCCAGCTCGCGCACAGCCTTTGCACAGTCTTCGTTGTAAACAGAAACGCGAACAATGTCCGCACCGGCAATCGCCAGTGCGCGAATCTGAGACAGTGTCGCCTCCACATCAGCGGTATCCGTATTCGTCATGGACTGCACGCTCACCGGCGCGCCTCCGCCAATGAGTACATTGCCGACTTTAACCTGCCGAGTTTGTTTTGCCATTGCTCCTTCTCCTTTGCTTCTTCACCGTTTGACCGGCTTTTTTCTACACTTCATGCTCAAAAAAAGAAGTTCATGATATCCTTATACGTCAAAACAATCATTAGCCCCATCAAAATGACATACCCAGCCATGTGAATTGCACCTTCCACTTCACGCTTGATGGGCTTTTTGCGAATTGCTTCCACCAGCAGGAACAACAATCTGCTGCCATCCAGTCCCGGAATCGGGAGCAGGTTTACCACGCCCAGATTGACGGAAATCAGCGCGATCATCTCCAGGTAGACATCAAGACCGCCTTTCTGGGTCATATTCTTGATGACATACACCGTGCCCACCGGGCCGGTCACATCGTTGGCTCCTTCTCCTTTGAAAATCAGGTTCTTGAGCGTATCTGCAACCATGCGGATGCTTTCCACGTTGTAGCTGATTGAGAAAGGAATTGTCTGCATCAGCGGCAGGCGCAGGCGCTCCTGTGCGAAGGAAAAGCCTATCCGATAACGGTTCAGCTCCTCATCATAGAAAGGCGAAACAACGACTTCCATTTCCTCTTCTCCGCGGAGGATGCCCAGCGTAACCGGTGTGTTTTCAGCTTCTGCAATTGTTTGAGCCAGCATCTGCGTACCCGTTATCTCCTGACCATTGATGGTCAAAAACACGTCATCCGGCAAAAGCCCGGCCTGCGCAGCATTAGGCTCGACCTGTGCAACTCTGGGCACGGTTGTCAGGAACCCAACCGCACTCATGTAGATCACAATGGTAAGAATTGCTACTGCAAAATTCATCAGAGGCCCGCTTGCCACTGTGATGGCACGCTTCCAGACCGGCTGCTGATTAAACGCACGCGCGTCCGGCACATCCTGATCCTCTCCATAGAACTGGCAATAGCCGCCGATTGGCAGAAGGCGCAGGGAAAACTGCGTGCCCTTTTTGCTTTTATGCTTCAAAAGCAGCGTTCCCATGCCTATGGAAAACTCCTGCACATCGATACCACAGGCACGCGCAGCAAAAAAATGGCCTGCTTCATGTACCATGATCAAAAGACTTAACATCAAAAGCGCCAGAATTACATACATGAAATCCCTCCATCAATGGCTAAACCGGCCCGCTTCCAGCAGTTCCCGTGCCTTTCGGCGTGCAGCGAAGTCGCTTTCAAACACCTGTTCCAGTGTCGGATGACTGATGGACGCAACAGCATTCATCGTCTCTTCCACCAGCTGCGGAATACAGCCGAACACAATGCGATCATTGAGGAACGCATCCACGGCAATCTCATTGGCCCCGTTGAGGATGGCGCATGTCGTTCCGCCCGCTGCAAGCGCCTTGTAAGCAAGTCCCAGCCCGGGGAAGCGGTCAAGATCCGGCTGTTCAAACGTCAGCGCGTTCATTTCCGCAAAGTTCAGCTTCTTTCCGCCTGTCGTCAGGCGCTCCGGCCAGCTCATGGCATACAAAATCGGAAGCCGCATATCCGGTGTACCCAGCTGAGCCATGACCGCGCCATCCGCATACTCGACCATAGAGTGTATGACGCTTTGCGGGTGAATCAGCACGTCAATCTTTTCGGGCGGCATGTCAAACAGCCAGCGCGCCTCGATAACCTCCAGTGCCTTATTCATCATTGACGCAGAGTCAATGGTGATCTTCCTGCCCATGTTCCAGTTGGGATGCTTGAGCGCCTGTTCCTTCTTGGCATAAAAGATATCTTCCTTCTTCCATGTGCGGAACGGGCCGCCGCTGGCCGTCAGAATCAGCCGTTCAGGCGTATTGCCCTGTGCGCCTTGCAGGCACTGGAAAATCGCACTATGCTCGCTGTCCACCGGAAGAAGAGGATGCCCCGCCTTTCTGGCTGCTTCTGTCACCAGCTCGCCGCCGGCAACCAGCGGCTCCTTGTTAGCCAGCAGGACGCGTTTGCCGCATGAAAGGGACTCCATAACAGCCGCAAGGCCAACCACCCCGACCACCGACACCAGCACGTCCTGGGCATCACATGCCCTGACCACACGCAAAAGCACATCTTCTCCAAACATCCACTGACAGGCATTGCGAATATCTGCGGGAATGTCCTTCGGCTCTACCGTCAACGCTGCAATCTTCGGATGAAATACACGCACCTGTTCAAACAGTTTTTCGCTCGAGGAGTGCGCCGCCAGCGCTGTGACCTCAAACCGGTCGCTGTGACGCTTCACAACGTCCAGTGCCTGCGTGCCGATGGAACCGGTGCTTCCAAGTATAGCCAACTTACGCATATTTTTCCTCCTCAGCGGGTCATCCCGCCATTTCACGCCGGATTACAGAACCAGCGTATAGCAGTACAACACAATCAACGTAAAGATCACGCTGTCAAATCGATCCATTACACCGCCGTGTCCCGGAAATAGTTTACCATAATCCTTTATGCCGCTGTAACGCTTGAGCAAAGAAGCGGTCAGGTCGCCGATCTGACCTGCCGCAGAGCCGACAATCGCCAACGCGATGGTTGCAGCCAGGCCCGGCATATCCATGTGAAAGATATTTACGAACACAAGCCGGCACAAAAGCGCCATCACCAGGCTGCCAACGAAGCCGCATACAGATCCTTCAACCGTTTTTTTCGGGCTGACATTCGGGCAAAGCTTGTGTTTGCCAAAAGCGCGCCCGCCGAAATACGCCGCACCATCGCCTCCATAGGCAATGCCGAACGCCATCGTTATCAATGCAACGCCCGGCACCTGACCATACATTGAGTTGAGCATCATCATGAACATGGACATCGGCAAGAAACAGGTGAACAGCGGATAGACAGACGCCGCAGCATCCGGGAACGACGGCTTTTCACGCAAAATAATACCCGTCATGGAAATACCCATCGCCGCCACAACAAGCAGAAGCGGATCCAGCACGCCCATGAATCGGCTCAATGGCCACATACACGTTGCCGCCGCATAGCCTCCCCATTCGCAGACGTGATATCCGGCAGCCTTTAACGCACGATAGCTTTCGTACAGCGCAATGAGCGTCAAAACGGCAATCGTCAATTCCGCAAACCAACCGCGTACGACCAATACAAAAATCAAAAATGGAACGCCGATGGCCGTGGTTATCAGTCGAGCTTTCATAACTTTCCTCTTTTCTTACACGCCGCCAAACCGGCGGTTTCTCTTTGCATAAGACAGAAGCGCCTGATCGTAGGCCTTTCTGTCAAAATCCGGCCAGAGCGTGTCTGTATTGTAAAACTCGGCATAGGCCAGCTGATAGAGCAGGAAATTGCTCAAGCGCATTTCCCCGCTCGTGCGAATGAGGAAATCCACGTCCGGCATGCCATTTGTGTACAGTTCCTTTTCAAACATCGCTTTGTCAATCGCTTCCGGCGCAATTTCTCCATCGGCCGCGCGCTTTGCAAGCCTCTGCGCAGCGTGCAGAATTTCCTGCTGGCCTCCATAGTTGAGCGCAATGCCCAATTGCAAGCCGGTGTTGTCTTTTGTGCGCTCAATTGCCGCATGAAGTGCAGATTTCTGGCGTTCAAGTCCCTGAGGCATGCCGTCAATGTCGCCAAGAATACGGATGCGAACATTCTTTTTGTGAAGCTCTTCCAACTCCTTGGTGAAGTATTCCAGCAGCAGACCCATCAGCGCCCCAACTTCCTCAGCCGATCTCTTCCAGTTTTCAGCCGAGAATGCATAAATCGTCAGAGCCTCAATGCCCAACTCATCGGAGTACTGAATAATTTCACGCAGCGCCTCCACGCCCGCCTTGTGTCCAAATGTGCGCGGCATACCCCGGCGTTGTGCCCAGCGGCCATTGCCGTCCATGATTATAGCCACATGTCTGGGCAAAAGCGTATGATCCAGCTGCACAGCTGCCTTTGCCTCATCCTTGCCGAAAATCGCCATGTTTATCCTCCTGTGAATGCCGCCCGCCAGGCACACGGCACTCCGGTTCTTATTTACTTTCAGGCAGTCGCATGCCCATTGCCCGATTCAATGTCGTTTTTTAACCATCAAAAAAGCGGGATTCGCAGAGCGACGCCCGGCGAAACCCGCTGTGTTTTCTGCGCATTTGCGCCGTATTCCCGCTTATGGGTCAGAAATCGGATCCAGAAACCGAGCCGCCGTCAATACAGTGTCCGTTGCGGACACAACACGCAGCGTGCCGCGCGTCTCTTCCGCTCTGCGGGGTGCACACGTCCTTTGGACAATCGGCTCCACGCCTTCCTTTTGAAGCAGATCAAGCGCTTCATCCAGCGCAAGGCCCAGCAGTTCCGTCCTCATCTGACGTCCATGATCTCCTTTTCCTTCTCCGCATTGATCGTATCAATATCTTTAATTGCGGCATCGGTCAGTTTCTGAATGGACTGCTCCGCATCCTTCTGGTCGTCCTCAGTGATTTCTCCGTTTTTCTTGAGCTTCTTCACCTGATCGACCGCATCACGGCGGATCGCGCGGACAGCGACCTTGCTGGCTTCAGAAGTCTTGTGAACCAGTTTAGTCAGCTCCTTGCGGCGTTCTTCAGTCAGTTCCGGCAGCATCAGGCGGATGACCTTGCCATCATTGGAAGGCGTAAGTCCCAAATCGCTGGACTGGATGGCGCGGGAAATCTCCTTGACCATTTTCACATCCCACGGATTGATCTGAAGAACGCGCGGTTCCGGCGCGGACACGTTGGCCAGATTTTTCACCGGCGTGGGTGTGCCGTAATAATCGACGGTGATACGGTCCAGCAGCTGCGGGTTTGCACGGCCGGCACGAATAGCCATCAGATCTTCACGGAGAACGTTCTTGGTTTTTTCCATCTTTTCCTTAGCGGTATCCTGAATAGACTGAATCGTCATGGGAGCAACCTCCTCGAATTTCTTTTTCTATATTCTACCCCACAAACCGGGGCTTTGGCAAGTCTTTTTATCGAATCTCACAAAACTCCTGTCCTGCAAGGTCTCGATTTTTGACTCAAATCTGCCAGAAAACGCTGTTTTTCCAGATTTATACAGGAAACCTTTTGTCTACGCCTTCACGCGCCAATACTGTCCTGCATCGCGATCAAGCAGCTTTTCGGCCACAAGGTCCCGGCGAATCGTGCAAAAGTCGTCGTAAAAATCAGCAATGATCAGATTCACTTCACGCTCTGTATAAACCCGGTCAAATTCAAATGCCTGAACAATAACTTCCAGAATGATATACTCTTTTTTGTGCTGTGCCGGGATGCTTTTCAACTTCCCGTATTCAAAAAACGCATCCATCACCTTCTGGCGATACTCCGCCTCGCGCTGCGTCTGCAAGTCTGCTTCGTCCGACTTTTCTTCCAGAATCTGCAAAATTGTCGTTTCGAAAATCGACCTGTTGAGCGTATACATCGTATAATATTGGCTTTTGTATGAAGTTACAACACCCGCCTCCGACAGTTTCTTTAAATGAAAGGAAACGGTCGGAGGCGTAAGTCCCAGCCGCTCTGCCAAACGTTCTACATACATGTCTTCAATCATCAGCGATTTAAGGATTTGCAGCCTTGACTTGTCGGCCAGACACTTGAACAGGCGAATGGCCTGCGTCTCATTCATCTTGCATCCCCCAAATCTCTTTGAACAGTACCTTCACATTCTCTGCCGCTGCCAGTTTTACGCTTTCCATTTTTATCTTCACCGCATCGTCATGCAGTCTGGCTGTTTCACATGCTTTTTCCCAGTTAGCAGGAATCTCTTCCATCTTTTTCATGAAGAACTGTTTCAGCATCCTCTCCTCTTCGCCGCAGGCTCTCTCCCCGGCAGCAAGAACCGTCCGAAAAATTTCATATACATTGGCTTCAATTTTCTGAAACACCGCTTCATCTGTTCGCTGATCGTCCATCAACGCGCGCCTTTTCTTTTCGCAGGCAGCCATTTTTTCATCCAAAGCGGCATTCATTTTCAGAATTTTTCGTTTCATTACGATTTCCCTCGGCTTCCCATTCTTTCATTTTCCGATGCATCTGATAGAACTTTTTATTATATGCTTTTCTTATCGTTCTGTCAATTTTAATTCGACATTTGCAAAACTGATTTTGAATCAAGAAAGAAGGATGAGCATATAAAGGAACTTAAAAAAACGGGGCAAACCGACCGCCTTCCTCGCTGAATATCCAGCAAAGGGCACATCAATCATTTGTCCCGTTTTTTAAGTTGACTGCCTTACGGATGCACGTTGGTGCCCATCGGGTCGCCTTCAATGACGCGCAGGATGTTCTGCGGATCATCCAGGCCAAACACACGGATGCTCGGCACGTTGTTCTCGCGGCAAATGGTAATCGCGGACGCGTCCATCACCTTCAGATCGCGCTCCTGTACCTCCTGATATGTCAAATCCTTGAGGAGCTTCGCATCGGGATTAAGGCGCGGATCACTGTCATAGACGCCATCCACATTCTTGGCAAGCAAGATCGCATCTGCACCGATTTCAACCGCACGCAGCGCCGCAGCAGTATCCGTGGAGAAGAATGGGTTGCCGGTACCGCAGGCAAAGATCACAATGCGGCCCTTTTCAAGATGACGCACTGCGCGGCGATAGGTGTACGGCTCACAAAACCTGTTCATTTCAACCGCAGACATCACGCGGGTCGGAATACCCAAACGCTCCACAGCGTCCTGCATGGCAATGCTGTTGATTGCCGTGCCGAGCATACCCATATGGTCTGCATTGATGGCAGTCATCTTGGCGGCAGGACCCTGACGGCCGCGCCAGATATTGCCAGCGCCAATCACGATGGCAATTTCCGTGCCGGTCTCGTGCAGCTCAGAAATGACGGATGCCACACGATCAATCTGTTCAAAGTCAAAAAGTCGGCCATGTTCGCCCAGTGCTTCGCCGCTGAGCTTCACCAGTACACGCTTATACTTTGGCATAATACTCTCCTTCTGCGGGCTTTGCCCGCCTCCCGTCCTGAGCATGCCGGACGGGTTTTCTTCTATGTTGCTGCGGCAAAACGACAGAAACAGAATGCCGCAAATGCATCGAAAGTAAACCGGACACGCCTGTATTTCGTCATGCAATGTCAAATTCCTTCACGCTGCAATGTTTCTTCATGCGATTTACTTCAAAATAGACCTGTTTTTCAAAAAAAGGGACATGCAACAGCATGTCCCCTTTCCGAATTACTTCTTCATCTTGGCCTGCTCGGCAGCGATGTCGGCGGCCAGATCGTCGTGGCGCTTTTCCATACCTTCGCCTCGGACGAAGCGGACAAAGCGGACAACATCTGCCTTGCCGTTGAGCATCTTCTGGACGCTGATATCCGGATCCTTGACGAACGGCTGATCGAGAAGACAGACTTCCTTGTAGTACTTCTCAATACGGCCTTCGACCATGCGCTCCACGATCTTGGCGGGCTTGCCCTCGTTGAGAGCCTGCTGCGTCAAAACCTCGCGCTCCTTCTCCAGGTCAGCTGCCGCAACTTCCTCGCGGCGCACACACTGCGGGTTGGCAGCAGCGATATGCATAACGAGGTCGTGGCTCATGGTGTTGATCTCATCGTTGATCTCATCACAGGTCAGTTCGGCCATAACGCCGATGCTGCCGCCCATGTGGATGTAGGTGGCAACCATGCCGTTCTTCGGCTCGTAGCGTTCAAAGCGGCGCACAGAGATCTTCTCACCGATGGAAGCAGTAGCCTCACCGATCAAATCCTGAACATTCTTGCTCTCATCCTCATAGAAAGGCTGAGCCAGCATCTCTTCGACAGTGGCCGGAGCCTTCACTGCGATGTGCTTGGCAAAATTGCGGCACAGTGCCTTGAAGCGATCAGTGTTAGCAACAAAGTCGGTCTCGCAGTTGACTTCAACCACAACGCCTACGCCATTCTCATCGACGTATGCATCAACCATGCCTTCAGCGGCAACGCGGCTGGCCTTCTTAGCGGCAGCAGCGAGACCCTTCTCGCGCAGGAAGTCGATGGCCTTATCCATGTCGCCATCGTTCTGGACGAGAGCCTTCTTGCAATCCATCATGCCGGCGCCGGTGCGCTCGCGCAGTTCCTTAACAAGAGCAGCGGTAATAGTAGCCATATCTCGTTCCTCCAGACTTAAAGTGATTACTTCGCTTCAGCGGCCGGCTCAGCCTGTTCGCCCTGACGGCCTTCCAGAACAGCATCCGCCATCTTGCCGGCGATCAGCTTTACAGCGCGGATCGCATCGTCGTTGCCCGGAATGACATAATCAACTTCGTCCGGATCGCAGTTGGTATCGACGATTGCGACAACCGGGATGCCCAGCGCACGCGCTTCAGCCACAGCGATGTGCTCCTTGCGCGGGTCAACCACAAACAGGCAGCCCGGCAGATTCTTCATCTCGCGAATGCCGCCCAGGTTGGCAATCAGCTTTTCACGCTCGGCCATCAGCTTGATGACTTCCTTTTTGGGGAGCACTTCAAACTCACCGCGCTCTTCCATCGCGTCAATGGCATTCAGGCGGGCAATACGGGTCTTGATTGTGCGGAAGTTGGTCATCATGCCGCCCAGCCAGCGGTTATTGACATAGAACATGTTGCAGCGCTTGGCCTCATTCTCGATGGACTCCTGCGCCTGCTTCTTCGTGCCGACGAACAGAACGCTCTTGCCTTCCATTGCAACAGAACGGATGAAAGCATACGCTTCGTCGATCTTGCGAACGGTCTTCTGCAGATCAATGATGTAGATACCGTTGCGCTCAGTGAAGATGTACTGAGCCATCTTGGGGTTCCAGCGGCGGGTCTGGTGGCCAAAGTGAACGCCAGCCTCCAGCAGCTGCTTCATGGAAATAACTGCCATGTGTGTATTCCTCCTTAGATTTAACCCTCCCTGCGTTTTTCTCCCGTGCGGACCGCAAAGCGGCAGGCGCACAGAAATAGACGCAGGTGCGTTTTCCTTCCGATCATATCACGGTTTCCGTGAAAAATCAAGATCTTTTTTACGATTTCCCTGCTATTTGCGTCATTTTCACGAATTTTCTGATTTCTGCCGGTAAAAAAATACGCGGCACACAAGCTGTGCCGCGCGGATACATGTCAAAAGGTCTGTGAGCGTTGCCTGTAAGCCGAGTTCTGTTAAAGACGGTCATCTATCTAGACCCACCGTTACCGATAGGTTCAAGCGAAATCCTGAGAGCATCGGCGGGCCGCCTCAAACGCTCTTTCGTTTCTTGCTCCGAGTGGGGTTTACATCGCGGACAAGTCGCCAGGCCGCGGGTGAGCTCTTACCTCACCTTTCCACCCTTACACGCCAAAAGCATGCGGTATATCTCTGTTGCACTTTCCCTGGGGTCACCCCCGCCGGGTGTTACCCGGCACTCTGCCCTGCGGAGCTCGGACTTTCCTCACACCTTGCGGCGCGCGCCCGTCCAGCAGCCTCACAAACGTTGCGATTATAGCACAACCCTTTCCCTTTGTCAACCGCATTTCATGTGTCCATTTCCGCATAATACAGCCTGTTTGTGCAAGCATCGTACACAGCCAGCGTAAAATTATAGGCATATCGGTTGAGCACATCCGAATCGTCCCATGGGTCGTCACTTTCCGAATATCTGTCCATGAACCAGAAGCACCCATTCTCTGTCTCCGGCAGAAAGGGCGCGCCGTCCTCGTTTTCAATCAGCGGTGCCGTGTAAACCCCATCCGCCTGTTCTCCATGAGCGATGACTTCAAGGTGCTCCGTCAGAGGCAGCTTTTTCCAGTGTACATCCTCATGAATCGCTTCTAAAGTGCGTATGTCAGAAAACTGAATCACCACTTTCCTGATGCCGTCTCCATGAAAGCCGCCGTGACTGTCCTCATACCGGAGAATCTGCCCGCCTTTCAGCGAAACCCCCAGTGTCTCAGACAGGCGTTTCAGCTTTGCCGCGTCTGATTTTTCATATATGTTCCCGGCAAAAAGCACAGCAAACAGCACGACACATAGGGCAAGCAGTTTCTTCTTCATTTCACTCTTCCTTCCGATATTCCAGAATGTCCCCCGGCTGACAGTCCAGCGCTTGGCAAAGCTTCATCAGCGTAGAAATTTTGAGTGCTTTGGCCTTGCCATTTTTTAAAACGGAAATGTTGGAAATAGTGATGCCGACCCGCTCGGAAAGCTCCGTGACGCTCATTTTCCGCTTTGCCAGCATCACGTCGATGTTGAAAATAATCTTTCCTTCCATCTTTTGCCTCCTCAGATGGTCAAATCGCTTTGCAGCTGCAGCTCTGCCGCTTTTTCAACCAAATGAGACAGCGCCGCAGCCGCAACGGATACGATCACGCCAGCAAACACGATCAGCGTTGAAAACAGAACGATTCCCGGATGATTCATGTTCATAAAAAGCAGGACGACATTTCCTACAAAGAAAAACGCCGCATCTGCTGCCGCCAACATGGAAATCCTCTGCAAATACTTTGCGTTCTCCATCGAAAAGGAACGATCTTCGCCGATATTCCGTGCGATTTTCCATGCATACACCAGTGCGGCAAAACATGGAATTCCTGTTGCCCAGATAAAAAACAGCCACGGATAATAGCAGTGCTGATAGCCGCCCTTTTCAATCGCAATGATCTGTTTTCCTATCATCGGCACAACAAGAAAATAGACGATCAGTCCGCATATGCCCGCCCCCAGAATTATCGCTTTGAGCCATTTGGATAATGTACTCTGTTTCATGACATTCCCTCCTTTTTCTGGCTTTATTATATTG